>NZ_JAJJOC010000013.1:0-556529 GCF_020907365.1 Arthrobacter sp. zg-Y750
CGGGCCGGGGGGGCGGGGCCCCCCCCCCCCCCCCCCCCACCCCCCCCCCCCCCCCCCCCCCCCCCCCCCCCCCCCGCCGGAAGTCTTGCTAGCTTGCTGCTTAGAGCGCGCTGACCTTCTTGGAGATGGCCGACTTGCGGTTGGCAGCGTTGTTCTTGTGGATTACGCCCTTGCTGACGGCCTTGTCCAGCTTGCGGCTGGCGGTCTTCAGCGCTTCGGCTGCTGCATCCTTGTCGCTGGCCTTGACTGCAACATCAACCTTGTTGATGACGGTCTTCAGCTCGGACTTCACCGAGTTGTTACGCTGACGCGCCTTCTCGTTGGTGAGGATGCGCTTCTTCTGGGACTTAATATTGGCCACTTATAAACTCTCTTTGTATTGCGGACTTGGTCGGTGAGGGAATTTCAGACCAGACATTGACTGAGCGGCGTGGGGATACCGTAATGGCGCCTGAACTGAAGTGCCCGTCGACCTGCGCGGACACACAGCAATAAATGTTAGCAGAGATTCGGTGCCGGTATGCCAACCGGCGCTCAGCGCGCCGGGCGCACCTTTGCCAGTGCGCGGACTACCCGGCCGAACACCCGCTCATCCATCACTGCGCCCTCACGGCGGATGCTCTCCGGTTCCAGGCGGAGCACCCGGTCCAGTTTAACTTCACTGGGACGGCCCTTACTGTCCCACGGCCCGGTACCGACGTCCAGGTACCGCGGATCAGACGATCCAGTGTTGTTCCGGTCCCGGCTGGTCATCATCAGGCCCAGCAGCAGGGCACCGCTGCGGCCGATCAGCAGCACGGGGCGGTCCTTGCCCTGCGCCGGGTCTTCCTCGTAGGGGACCCACGCCCATACAACCTCACCGGGGTCGGGATCGCCGTCGGGCCGGGGTGCGTAGACCGGACTTACGGGCCCCGCATAGTCACCCGCGTATCCAGTAGGGCCCGACGCCGCGGCCTGCCGGGGGTGCGACGGCGCAGCCTTGGGTCCGGGGGAGGGCGCGGAGGACGGCCTTGGGGAGCGCCGGCCGGGCCCGGGCCGGGATTTTATGCCGGTCCGGTTCCGGGACCCCTGCCCGGAAACGGTGCCGGCACCGGACCCGGCCTGGCCCAGCAGCCGGGCGGCGGAACGGACAAGGGAAGCGAAGGTGCGTGCGTTAAAGGGCATGGCACTACGTTAGGCGTCCGGCAGTCAACGGCGCTTCGGTTCCTGCTGGGGCAGGCAAACGTGGGAGACTGTTAATTCGACAGAAACACCCACCAGCAAAGCCTGGACACTGCCACCGCACGCAGGCGCACCCGCGCGGCGTCGGGCCTGTCCCGGAAACAGTAAAGGAACCGCCACAGTGTCACCTATGGCCCGCTTCTCGCCGGTGCCTGCCGCGACGGATCCGGCGATCATCAGAAACTTCTGCATCATCGCCCACATCGACCACGGCAAGTCCACCCTGGCCGACCGCATGCTCCAGTCCACCGGCGTCGTCGAGCACCGCAATATGAAGGCCCAGTACCTGGACCGGATGGATATTGAGCGGGAACGCGGCATCACCATCAAGTCCCAGGCCGTGCGCATGCCGTGGGAGCTCGACGGCGAGTCCTACGCACTGAACATGATCGATACACCGGGCCACGTGGACTTCACCTACGAAGTATCCCGGTCCCTGGCAGCCTGCGAAGGCGCGATTCTGCTGGTGGACGCCGCCCAGGGCATCGAGGCCCAGACGCTGGCGAACCTGTACCTGGCCATGGAGAACGATCTGACGATCATTCCGGTGCTGAACAAGATCGACCTCCCGGCAGCGCAGCCGGAGAAGTACGCCGAAGAACTGGCGAAGCTCATCGGCGGCGACCCGGCGGACGTGCTGAGGGTTTCCGGCAAGACCGGCGTGGGCGTCGAAGCCCTGCTGGACCAGATTGTCCGCGAGATTCCGGCGCCGCAGGGCGATCCCGATGCCCCGGCCCGCGCCATGATTTTCGACTCCGTGTATGACACCTACCGCGGCGTCGTCACCTACGTCCGTGTGATTGACGGGTCCCTGTCCCCGCGCGAACGAATCCAGATGATGTCCACCCGCGCCAGCCACGAGCTCCTGGAAATCGGCGTCAGCTCCCCGGAACCCACCCCGTCCAAGGGACTTGGGGTCGGCGAGGTGGGCTACCTGATCACCGGCGTGAAGGATGTGCGCCTGTCCAAGGTCGGCGACACGGTTACCAACCTGGCCAAGCCGGCTACGGAATCCCTGCCCGGCTACGCAGACCCGAAGCCCATGGTCTTCTCCGGGCTGTACCCCATCGACGGTGCCGACTACCCGGTGCTGCGCGAGGCGCTGGAAAAGCTGATGCTCAACGACGCCGCGCTGGTCTACGAACCCGAGACGTCGGCCGCGCTGGGATTCGGCTTCCGGGTGGGCTTCCTGGGCCTGCTGCACCTGGAAATCACCCGTGAACGGCTGGAGCGTGAATACAACCTTGACCTGATCTCCACGGCGCCCAACGTGGAGTACGAGGTGACGCTCGAGGACAAGAAGGTCGTCACGGTGACGAACCCCAGCGAGTACCCCGAAGGCAAGATCAAAGAGGTCCGTGAGCCGATGGTTTCGGCTACTATCCTGGCGCCGAATGAATTTGTCGGCGCCATCATGGAGCTGTGCCAGACCCGCCGCGGTGTCCTGGGCGGCATGGACTATCTGTCCGAGGACCGGGTCGAGATCCGGTACCGCCTGCCGCTGGCCGAGATCGTGTTCGACTTCTTCGACATCCTCAAGTCCAAGACCCGCGGCTACGCCTCCCTGGACTGGAAGGCCGACGGCGAGCAGGTTGCCGATCTGGTCAAGGTGGACATCCTGCTCCAGGGCGAGCAGGTGGATGCTTTCAGCTCCATCACCCACAAGGACAAGGCGTACTCCTACGGGGTGATGATGACGGGCAAGCTGCGCGAACTCATCCCGCGCCAGCAGTTCGAGGTCCCCATCCAGGCCGCCATTGGCTCGCGCATCATTGCCCGCGAGTCCATCCGCGCCATCCGCAAGGATGTGCTTGCCAAGTGCTACGGCGGCGACATCAGCCGTAAGCGCAAGCTGCTTGAAAAGCAGAAGGAAGGCAAGAAGCGCATGAAGATGGTGGGCCGTGTGGAGGTTCCGCAGGAAGCCTTCGTGGCTGCACTTTCCTCTGACGATTCCAAGGACAAATCCAAGAAGTGACACCCAGCGCATTGCCCCTCGGAGACCCGGCACCCGCCGACGGCCTCCTGCCCGCACAGGCCGCAGAAGGCGCAGCGGAGCGGAACTTCGGACTGTACGTCCACATTCCGTTCTGCTCCGTCCGCTGCGGTTACTGCGATTTCAACACCTACACGGCCACCGAGCTCGGCGGCGGCGCCTCCCAGGCGGCCTACGGGGCGACGGCGGCCCGCGAAGTGGTTTTCGCAGCGGACGCGCTCCGCCGGTCCGGGATGCCCGAGCGCCGGATGGAAACGGTGTTCTTCGGCGGCGGCACGCCCACGCTGCTGCCGGCCGAGGACCTGGCCATGATCCTCACAACCGCCGTCGACCAGTGGGGCCTGGCGCCCGGCGCTGAGGTCACCACCGAGGCGAACCCGGATTCGGTGACCCCCGAATCCCTGCAGTTGCTCGCCGACGCCGGTTTCACCCGCGTGTCCTTTGGGATGCAGTCAGCGGTACCGCACGTGTTGGCGGTCCTGGACCGCACGCACACCCCCTCGCGGGTGCCGCAGGCAGTGAAATGGGCGCGCGACGCCGGCCTGCACGTGAGCGTGGACCTGATCTACGGCACCCCGGGCGAATCCATGGAGGACTGGAAAACTTCCGTGGAAGAAGCCCTGAGCTACGAGCCGGACCACATTTCGGCCTATGCCCTGATCATCGAGGAAGGGACCAAGCTCGCGGCGCGGATGCGGCGCGGCGAGGTGCCCCCGATTGACGACGACGACCACGCTGACAAGTACGTGCTGGCCGACGAAATGATGACCGCAGCCGGCTTGTCCTGGTATGAGGTCAGCAACTGGGCGCGCACCCCGGCGGACCAGTGCCGGCACAACCTGGCCTACTGGCGCAGCGACGACTGGTGGGGGATCGGCCCCGGCGCACATTCGCATGCCGGCGGCGTGCGCTGGTGGAACGCCAAGCACCCCACCGCCTACGCCCAGCGGATCGCAGCGGGGGAGTCGCCCTCAGTGGGCCGGGAGACGCTTGACGCCGACACCCGGTACATCGAAGACATCATGCTGCGCACGCGGCTGGCAGAGGGCCTGGAACTGAACCGGCTGCGGGAGCCCGGCCGGCTGGCCGTCGCGGGCCTGATGGCCGACGGACTGGTGGATCCCCGGGCGGCGCTGACCGGGAAAGTGATCCTCACCGGCAACGGACGGCTGCTGGCCGATGCGGTGGTCCGCCGGCTGCTGCCGGACTGATCGCCGGCACAAACGAAAATAGCCGGACCGGGCTTAGTCCCGGTCCGGCTATTTTATTTGGCTGAACTACTTGATGCGGCGCAGGTTGAACGGGTAGCGGTACGGCCGTCCCCGGTTGCACTCAATGCCGGCAATGACGGAGGACACAGCCACGTAGACCCAGATCAGGGCGTTGAGTACGGCGAAGAAGCCGCCCACCACGGGAATAAAGGACAGGGCCCAGACCACCAGCGCCGCAATGCTGGGCGGTAGCGTGAAGTTCAGTGCTTCCTTGGATTCCTGGGCAGTGAACGGGCCGCGGTCGCGGAAGACCAGGTAGATGATCAAGGACGGGACGAAGGCGAGTATGCCGCCGAAGTGCGCCATGGTTGCCCACTGCCGGTCCTCCGAAGCGGTCAGCGGAAGTGCGTTGGCCGGAGCGCCCTGATACACGGGTCGCTGCGTGGGCTCTTCCGGGCGGGGCGGGTGATTCTGGCGTGTGTTGGACACGGCGTAATTTCCTTTTGGCTCATGGTGACTCAGGGTCGGTCCGCTACTACGTATTCCTCAAGCGTACTGTCTGGTCCGCTTTATAACGGAACGGAGACGGCCGGTGCGGCGCACATCTCACCTAAGGGACAGTCAGGAAGTCAATGACTTCTTCCACCCGTCCCAGCAGCGAGGGCTCAAGGTCCGCATAGGTGTGCACCTGCCCCAAAAGCTTCTTCCACCCCAGGGCGACGTCGGTGTGGTCCCGGTGCGGCCAGCCCAGGCCCTGCAGGATGCCGGTCTTCCAATCAAGGTTCCGCGGCACCACCGGCCAGGCACTCCGGCCGATCACCGAGGGTTTGATCGCCTGCCATACATCCACATAAGGGTGGCCCACAATGAGGACGTTGCCCGGCGCTCCGGGGCAGGTCATTGCCTCGGCGGCAATCCGGGATTCCTTGGACCCCGGGACCAGATGGTCCACCAGGATGCCGAGGCGGCGCCCGGGTCCCGGCCCGAAGTCGCGGACCGCCGAATAGAGGTCATCAACGCCGTGGAGGGGCTCGACGACGATTCCCTCCACGCGCAGGTCATCGCCCCAGACCTTTTCCACCAGTTCCGCGTCGTGCTTGCCTTCCACCCAGATGCGGCTGGCCCGCGCGGTGCGGGCGCGTTGGTTGGCCACCCGTACGGATCCGGACGCGGTACGGGCCGGTGCGGCCCTGCCCGGCGCGGCCGCGGACGCCGGCACCACCTCCACGGGCTCGCCCTCCAGCAGGAAGCCAAAGCCCAGCTCGAAGGACTTGGTTTTTCCGCGGCGGTCCTCCAGGACCATCAGGTGCAGCCCGCCGGATTTCTCCACCCGCACCACGGCACCCACCCAGCCGGAGGCAACATCCTCCAGGACCAGGCCGGGTTCGGCGCCGACTTTTCGCAGGGCCGTCCGGGCCGGGGCAGTGATGTCCTGCGGACCCCAGGAAAAACTGGACACGAAAATTGCCTCACTCAGATGCTCGGTTGGGCTGGAATGCCCGCAGGGGGTGAACGGGTTCCTCAATGCTAGCAACGCAGTTGATCCGTATTAGACTTAGCACTTGAGCAGTGGGAGTGCTAACCCGCCGCACCATCCGCCGATTCGCTGGGAGGGAAAAGCCATGAGTGAGCCACGCCGGCTCGAGGTCCTCCGCGCCATTGTCGAGGACTACGTCCATTCACGCGAGCCCGTCGGCTCCAAGGCACTGGTGGAGCGCCACCAGTTGGGTGTTTCCTCGGCCACCATCCGCAATGACATGGCGGCCCTTGAAGAGGAAGGGCTCATCACCGCCCCGCACACTTCGGCGGGACGCATCCCCACGGATAAGGGCTACCGCCTGTTCGTGGACCAGATTTCGGACGTGAAACCGCTCTCGGCCCCGGAACGCCGTGCCATCCAGTCCCTGCTCGAAGGCGCAGATGATCTGGATGACGTTATGGACCGCACTGTACGGCTGCTGTCCCAGCTGACCAACCAGGTGGCCGTGGTCCAGTACCCGCACCTGGGCAACGCCAAAGTGCGCCACATCGAATTCGTCCTCCTGGCGCCGGCCCAGGTGCTGGTTGTCCTGATTTCCACCACGGGACGGGTGGAGCAGCGGGTCATCACGGTTCCGCAGCCGGTGACCGAACCCGATCTGCTGGACCTGCGCCACCATTTCCTTGCCGCCCTTGCCGGCACGCCGCTCAGCAGCATCACCGGCCACCTTGCCGAAGCGCTGGCCACCGTGCCTGCCGCTTCCCGGAGGGTGGCTGCCTCGTTGGGCCACTGCCTGGAAATGCTCGCCGGAATTAACCGGGAGGACCGCATGGTTATGGCCGGAACGGCCAACCTGGCCCGCTCCACGGTAGACTTCCCGCTGACAATCGGACCGGTCCTGGAGGCTCTCGAGGAACAAGTCGTGATGCTGCGGCTGTTGTCCGAGATGGAGCAGGACGCCCGGGGTGTTGCCGTCCGGATTGGACGGGAAAACCCGCACGGCGGACTATCCGAAGCATCGGTGGTGGCCACGGGGTACGGACCCGACGCTTCGGCAAAGGTCGGCATCCTGGGGCCCACCCGGATGGACTATCCCACCACCATGGCAGCCGTCCGGGCCGTGGCGCGGTACCTCTCCCGAATACTCAATAACTAGGCCGGCCCGCACCAGCTGCGCGGCCGTCCCGCCGGGCCACCCGGCGGACCACAAACTACGCCTCCACCACCGGAGGCAGGCAATACAGGAAGCGATGTGCACGAGTGAGCGATCACTATCAGGTTCTGGGCGTCGGACGAGACGCCACGGGTGAAGAAATCAAGAAGGCGTACCGGAAGCTTGCCCGCAAGCTGCATCCGGACGTCAACAATGCTCCGGGTGCATCCGATGAGTTCAAAGCCGTAACGCACGCCTACGAGGTTCTCTCGGATCCGGAGAAGCGCCGCATTTACGACACCACGGGCAACGAGAACGGCACCGACAACGGCTTCGGCGGCGGCGGCTTCGGCGGCCAGGGCTTCGGTTTCCAGGACATCTTCGACACCTTCTTCGGCGGTGCAGCCCCCGGCGGCGGCCGGGGACCCGCCTCGCGGGCCCGGCGCGGCCAGGATGCGCTCATCAACGTGCGGATCGACCTCAAGGACGCCGTCTTCGGCGTCAACAAGAAGATCGACGTCGACACCGCCGTCGTCTGCCCCACGTGTGACGGATCGTGCTGCCAGCCGGGCACATCCCCGCGGACCTGCGACATTTGCCACGGCACCGGCCAGGTGCAGCGGGCTGTACGTTCCATCCTCGGCCAGGTCATGACCTCGGCCCCCTGCGGAACCTGCAACGGCTTCGGCACCGTCATTCCGGATCCGTGCCACGAATGCTCCGGTGAAGGCCGGGTCCGCAACCGCCGCACACTGACCATCAAGATCCCCGCCGGCGTCGCCACCGGCACCCGGATCCAGCTCAGCCAGCAGGGCGAGGCCGGCATGGCCGGCGGCCCCGCCGGCGACCTCTACGTGGAAATCAGGGTCAACAATGACCCGACGTTCCTCCGCGAGGGAGATGATCTGCACGCCACCCTCACCGTCCCGATGACTGCGGCGTCCCTGGGCACCACGGTCACCCTCGACACCTTCGACGGCGAACGTGAAATCACGGTCAAGCCCGGCACCCAGTCCGGTGAGGTCTCCGTCCTCAACGGACTCGGTGTTACGCACCTGCGCGGCCACGGCCGCGGCGATCTGCGGGTGCATGTGCACGTGGAAACCCCGCAGAAGCTGGACTCCGAGCAGGAAGAGCTGCTGCGCAAACTCGCCCAGCTGCGCGGGGAGGAATACAGCGAGGGCCGCCTGAACAGTTCGAACTCCGGCGTCTTCGCGAAACTGCGGGACCGGTTGGGCAACCTCTAGGATGACCAACCCCATTTTCTTCGGGGATCCGGAGCTGGTGGCAGCAGTCCGCCCCGGCGGCTCGTTCCGCCTGGAAGGACCGGAAGCCCGCCATGCCGTGTCCGTGAAGCGGATTGCCCCCGGCGAGCCGGTGGACGTTGTGGACGGTGCCGGACGGCGGATCACCGGCACCGTCACCGTGACCGGCCCGTCCCTGCTGGAACTGGCCGTGGAAGCGGTAACGCAGGAGCCGGCGGAGGCTGAGCGCCTTGTCCTGGTGCAGGCCCTCGCCAAGGGAGACCGTGATGAGCAGGCGGTCGAAGCGGCCACGGAACTGGGCGTGGATGCCGTGATCCCGTGGCAGTCGGACCGCAGCATTGTCCGGTGGCGCACGGAGAAAGCGGTCAAGGGCCAGGCCAAGTGGCAGGCACTGACCACCGCCGCCGCCAAGCAGTCCCGCCGCTCCCGCATTCCCGAGGTTGAGCCGCTGCTCGACAGCAAGGCCCTGGTCCGCCGTCTCTCGGACCTGGACCTGGTACTGGTGCTGCATGAGGAAGCCGACGCACCCCTCGCCGGGGCCTTGGCGGCACTCGGCGACCGCCGCGCTGGTCCGGCCGGGCCGGATGAGGCGCAGGCTTCCATTGCGGTGGTTGTGGGACCGGAGGGCGGTATCAGCCCGGCGGAGCTGGAACAGCTGCGTGCCGCCGGCGCGGTGGCGGTCCGGCTGGGCCCGCATGTGCTGCGGTCCTCCACCGCCGGTCCTTCTGCGCTGGCCGTGCTGAATCAGCTGCTGGGCCGCTGGTAGTCCGGCCGCCGTAGGGCGCCTTACCCCTCGGGGGAGCCGGGATCGGAGATAACCGTGATCCGCTTGGAATCTCCGGCCGATTCATGTCCGCCGTAGAAGACACGGATACTGTAGTCGCCCGGTGCGAGGGTCGCGGAGAAACTGAACCTCCCGGTTTCCCCTACTGCGGCAGGCAGGTCCACGGTGCCCGCAGCCACGGCTGCCGAGGACGGCCTGCCGTCCACCACGGGCTCGGCACGCCAGTACAGCTGGGAAGGCTGCGCCACCGCGGTGCCGCTGATCTCCACGTCACTGCCGCGCACCTGGGATTCCTGCGGATCGATGATCCAGATGGGAGCAGCCAGCTTGGTGTCCCGGCGAAGCGGCTCATCCAGCGGGACATGCCCGAACGCACGATAGCCCGCCTTGCCGTCCACCAGGATCACCACCGTGCTTTCCTGGCCCACCGCAGTGAGTTTCGCGTTGGCGGCAGCGGCGGTGGCGGTGTACACCAGCTGCTGCACGGCACGGTGGGCCATTCCGGAGTCGAGGGAGCCCTTGAACGCATCCGAGGAGATGTCCACCGTGATGACGTTCTTGCTGGAAATGGAAGCGGTGACGCTGTCAGCCGGATGCCATGGCGTGAAATAGTCCTGGTCCAGCGGTTTCCCCGCCGTCATTGCCCGGACTGCCTCGCCGACCGGATCGCCGGTGTGGTCCGAGTGCAGGAACTCCCGGTAGAGGCTCACGGTTGTTTCGTTGAGGCCGAGCCAGTAGACCGGCATCAAGGTAGAAGCCGAGGCCGCCTCGGCGGGCGGGGAGATGGTCATGGCGGCACCTCCGCCGGTTTCGCCGGCGTTGGCCGACGTCGGCATGGTGGTGGTGGCATTCTCTGCCACCACGCCGCAGCCGCCAAGCATCACGGCGCCGGCTGCCAGGGCGGACCCGGCGAGCAGGAGCCGGCGCCGGCACATGGAGGGGGATGGGGCACGGCGGGTTTTTCCGGTGGACATCAACCCTCCTTAAGGTGTCGCTAACAGGTACGTCATCCACCTTCGCACACGGTTTCGGGCCCACCGGTGCTGTTCGCGGGACCGCGGCCGGACTGAAACACGATTGAGACATCACCGTTGCGGCCCCGAGATAAAGCCCATGGTGTTCCGCCCGGGTGCGGGCAGATCAAGTAAGATTTACGTAGCCGGAGTTGCGCGGCGCAGGCACCAGCAGGGGCGCAGGAATCACGTGCAGGGAAATAAAGCCCCGTACTGCGGCGTTTTTAGTAAAAGGGACGCGGAGTACGGCGCACCGAACCACCCAACAGCAGCACACCCAACAGCACTCAATAAGGGGCGATGAAAGGCCTGGAAAGGCCGTCTATATGACCGAATCTTCAATGGAAATCGGCACCATCCGACTGGACAACCAGACAATTGTCTTTGACTCCACGGAACACATGGTCCAGTCGCTGGGGGCCAACGACGAGGCCCTGCGGATCATTGAGGCGGCCAATCCCGAGGTGAGCCTGCTGGTCCGGGGAAATGAGCTTTCGGTTGCCGGACCCGCGGCCGATGTGGAGCAGACCGTCCGCCTGGTCAACGAGGTCCGTGTCCTGGCCCGGAACCAGACCCGGGTTACCCCGCAGGTCCTCGAGCAGCTGATCAGCATGCTCCGTGACCAGAGCACGCACCGCCCGGCGGACGTGCTTACCCAGAACATCCTCTCCACCCGGGGCAAAACCATCCGGCCGAAGACCCTGAACCAAAAGAACTACGTGGACGCGATTGACCGCAACACAGTGGTCTTCGGCATCGGGCCGGCCGGCACCGGCAAGACATACCTGGCAATGGCCAAGGCCGTTCAGGCGCTGCAGCAGAAGGAGGTCAACCGGATCATCCTGACCCGGCCGGCCGTTGAAGCGGGGGAGCGGCTCGGCTTCCTGCCGGGCACACTGAGCGACAAGATTGATCCGTACCTGCGACCGCTGTACGACGCGCTGCACGACATGATGGACCCCGAATCCATTCCGCGGCTGATGGCGGCAGGCACCATTGAGGTGGCGCCGCTGGCCTACATGCGCGGCCGGACCCTCAATGACGCGTTCATCATTTTGGACGAAGCGCAGAACACCACGCCCGAACAGATGAAGATGTTCCTGACCCGCCTCGGCTTCGGCTCCAAGATGGTCGTCACCGGAGACGTCACCCAGGTGGACCTTCCCGGCGGCACAGCCTCGGGGCTGCGTATTGTGCACGACATCCTGGGCGACATCGACGACGTCGCGTTCTCCGAACTCCAGGCGGTCGACGTCGTACGCCACCGGTTGGTCAGCGACATTGTCACTGCCTACAGCGAGTGGGACGAGGCAAAGCGCAGCCGCAGCGCCGCGCGCAGCGACGAAGGACAGTCCAACAGCCGCGGCAACGGCGGCCACGGGCGGGAGGCCCGTTCATGAGCATTGAAGTAAACAACGAATCCAGCGCGCCCGGAGTGGACGAAGAGGGACTGGCCCGGCTGGGCCGGTACCTGCTCGACAGCCTCTACGTGCACCCCGAAGCGGACCTGTCCATCATCCTCGTGGACGAGGATGCCATTGAAAAGCTGCATATCGAGTGGATGGACCTGCCGGGCCCCACCGATGTGCTCTCCTTCCCCATGGATGAGCTGCGTCCCGGAACAGCCGGACGAATCACCCCGGCCGGCGTCCTGGGCGACATTGTGCTGTGCCCGCAGGTAGCCGCACGCCAGGCCGCCGACGCCGGGCACGGCACCGACGAGGAACTGCTTCTCCTGACCACACACGGCGTTCTGCACCTGCTCGGATACGACCACGCCGAACCGGAGGAAGAGAAAGAAATGTTCGGCCTCCAGCGCCGCCTGCTCTCCGCCTACCTGGGTAAACAGGCCCCCAAGGAGACCCGAAGTTGAGCATTGGTGTCCTTGTTGTTATGGCCATGGCCTTTATGGTCCTGGCCGGGCTGCTGACCGCAGCCGAATCGGCGTACGGCTACCTGCCCCGCCAGGACGCCGAGGCGCTGCTTCACGGCAAGGCAGGCGCACCGCTGCGCCGCATCCTGGCACACCCCGTGGCGCACATGCACGCGCTGCGGTTCTGGCGCGTCTGGTTCGAAATGGCGATGGCGGTTTCCGTGGCCACGCTGTTCCAGCTGCTGCTGGACAACATCTGGCTGGCCGGGCTGCTGGCGACCGTCACCATGGCCGCCGTCGGCTTTGTCCTGGTGGGGGTGTCCCCGCGGCAGATTGGACGCAAGCACGTTACCGCCGTCGTGGTCCTCACCGCCGGACTGGTCCGCGTGCTGCGCGCCGTCCTGGGTCCGATCCCCGGCTGGCTGGTGCGGCTGGGCACGGCCGTGGCTCCCGGCACCCAGGGCCCGGATGCCGCCTTCTTTACCGAAGAGGAATTCCGGGAGCTGTTGGACCGCGCCTCCGATGCGGACATGATCGAAGACACCGAAGCGGAACTGATCCATTCCGTCTTCGAACTCGGTGACACCAAGGTCCGCTCGGTGATGGTTCCCCGCACCGACATGGTCTGCATCGAAGCGGGCAGCACCCTGCGCCAGGCCATGTCCCTGTTCCTGCGTTCGGGATACTCCCGGGTGCCGGTCATCGAAGACAGCGCCGACCACCTGGTGGGCATCCTCTACCTCAAGGACGTAGCCGCCCGGATCCACAGCGATCCCGAGCGCGGCTCCGTGGAAAAGGTCGAAGACTTTGCCCGCAGCGTCCGCTACGTGCCCGAATCCAAGGCCGTCAGTGAACTGCTCCAGGAACTCCAGCGGGAATCCACTCACGTGGCCGTGGTGATCGACGAATACGGCGGAACTGCCGGGCTGGTGACGCTTGAGGACCTCATTGAGGAGATCGTCGGCGAAATCGTCGACGAGTACGACTCGGAGCGCCCCGAAATCGAAAACCTCGGCGAAAACCGCTACCGCGTCAGCTCCAAAACCGGCATCGACGACCTCGGCGAACTGTTCGACGTCGAACTGGAGGATGATGAAGTGGACACGGTTGGCGGATTGCTGGCCAAAGCCCTCGGCCGCGTCCCGATTGTCGGTTCCGAGGTGGTAGTGGAAGGCATCGTCCTCCACGCCGAACGCCTGGAAGGCCGGCGCAACCGGGTTTCACATGTCCTGGCCTGGAAGGCCGCTTCCCCGGAAGACTCCGAAGAATCCAGCGATGAGGGCCAGAACCCGGCCCCGCGCTCCCGCTCTACAGAATTGGTACCCCGTAATGACTGAACCGCAGTTCCGCGCAGGATTCGTTTCCCTGGTGGGCCGGCCCAATGCCGGCAAGTCCACCCTGACCAATGCGCTGGTCGGTTCCAAGGTGGCGATTACCTCCGCCAAGCCGCAGACCACCCGGCACACCATCCGCGGCATCGTGCACCGCGAAGACTCACAGGTGATCCTCGTGGACACCCCGGGACTGCACCGCCCCCGCACCCTGCTGGGCAAGCGGCTCAACGAGCTGGTGGCTGACACCCTGGCTGAGGTCGACGCCGTCGGGTTCTGCCTGCCGGCCAACGAAGCCGTAGGCCCCGGCGACCGCTACATTGCCGCCCAGCTGGCGGCACTGAAACGCACTCCCGTGATTGCCCTGGTCACCAAGACCGACCTGGTGGACCGCGCGGCACTGGCCAAGCAGCTGATGTCTGTCACCGCGCTGGGCAATGAGGTGCTGGGCGAGGCCGGCTGGGCCGACGTCGTACCCGTCTCTGCTGCGGACGGTTTCCAGGTCGGTACCGTAGCGGACGTGCTGGCCGGCCACATGCCTGCCTCGCCGCCGCTGTACCCGGACGGAGAGCTGACGGACGAGCCCGAGGCCGTTATGGTGGCAGAACTGGTCCGGGAAGCCGCCCTGGAGGGCGTGCGGGATGAGCTGCCACACTCCCTTGCCGTGGTTGTGGAGGAAATTGTTCCCCGCGAAGGCCGCAGCGAGGAGAACCCGCTGCTGGACGTACGCGTGAACCTGTACGTAGAGCGTTCTTCCCAGAAGGCCATTATCATCGGCCGCGGCGGGTCCCGCCTGCGGGACGTTGGAACAACTGCGCGCCGCGGCATCGAGGCGCTGCTGGGCACGAAGGTGTACCTTGACCTTCACGTCAAGATCGCCAAGGACTGGCAGCGGGACCCCAAGCAGCTGGTGAAGCTGGGGTTCTAGCTCCGCTCCGGCCGGCTCTTCCGGCCGCCACGGTGCCTGCCCCCGCGTAACTCACAGGGTCAGCCCGTACACTTTGTACATTCGTTTGAGCATATCGATTCATGAAGGGGACCGGCTATGTCATCTCGCCGTGCCGCAACGGGCGGCGGCCCCTTGGGAAATACCAGTGCCAGGACAGGCGGTTCCGCGGAACCGGGTGGCAGGCATCTTTCCCGGCGGGCCTCCGCCGGGCATCCGGTCCTCAAGGGTATTGCCGCCCTCCTTTCGCTGGTCCTCGTGGCCGGCGTCGTTTTCGGCGTGGTGCAGGTCATGCGGCTGCAGGGCAACTTTGACACCGAGCCGCTGAACCTGGGTTCGGGTGACGCTCCGGTTGAGCAGGTGGATGCCAACACCGATCCCATGCAGATCCTGGTCTTGGGCACCGACAACCGCGACGGGCAGAACTCGAACAACTCCGACGTGATGATGCTGGTGAACCTCTCCGCGGACCGCTCTAACGTCACCGTGGTGAGCTTCCCCCGCGACCTGCTGGTCCCGCTGCCCCAGTGTGAAGATCCGGCCTCCGGCGTTGTTTATGACGCCATGGACTTGGGCCAGCTCAACGGCGCCCTGGGCAACGGCGGCCCGGGCTGCACGGTTGCAGCCATCAACGAACTGACCGGCCTGACCATCGACCACTTCATGATGGCCGACTTCGATGCCGTGAAGGAGTTGTCGAACACGCTCGGCGGCGTGGAGGTGTGCGTCAACCAGCCGGTTAATGACCCGCTTTCAGGTTTGGATCTTCCCGCCGGTGTCAGCACCGTCCAGGGCGAACAGGCACTGGCGTTCCTGCGCACCCGGCACGGATTCGGCAACGGCGGCGACGAAGGCCGTATCCGCGCCCAGCAGAGCTTCCTGGCCTCCATGGTCCGCAAGGTCAAGGACGAAGGTACGCTGAACAACCTGCCGAAGCTGTACTCCATGGCCGAGACGGTCACCAAGAACCTCACCGTGGACGAGGGCCTGGCGCAGATTCCGGACCTGGTTTCCCTCGCCACCCGGCTCAAGGACGTGGACCTGGGCAAGGTGGCGTTCGTGACCGCTCCGGTGGTGCCCTGGGAACTGGACCCGAACCGCCTCGTGCTTGACGAGGAAAAGGCGCAGCCGCTCTTTGACGCACTGGTCTCCGACCAGGGTGTGACCGCAGAGCCCACCGCACCTGGAACCACCGGGACCCCGACGGATGCCTCTACTGACGCAGCCACCGGCATGCCGGTCACAGAGGAGCCCACGGTTCCGGTGGTGGATCCGGCAACTGTGCCCGTCACGCTGGTGAACGCCTCCGGCGCTTCGGGACGGGACAAGGCTGTAGCCGAAGTCCTGCTCTCGAAGGGGTTTGTCCAGGCACTGGCCGGCGGCACGGCGTCCACGCAGAGTCCGGCAACGCAGATCTTCTATGGTTACGGCTATGAGGAGATGGCGCTGGAAGTGGCCCGGACCCTGAATATCCCGGACGTGCAGGTGGTCCTTAGTGCGGCCTACACGGGTGTTTCCGTGGAGATCGGAGCGGACTTCGCCTCCGGCTCCGCCATGAAGGACCTGGGCGACGTCGGTGACCTGAGCGGCCAGACCGCTGCGCAGGTTACGTGCCAGTCCGCATTTGGAAACTAACATTTGAAGCGGGGGATCGCCTGCGTGTTAGTGTGATCACGTGCACGCAGAGATCCTTCTCCTTAGCTGCCGCGGCGAGGCTCCACAAGCACCTGCTTAGGCCGACCCCCCGCTGCGGAGTTCGTGTTGCCCGGCCACCGTTTCTGATGATCGACGAGAAAAGGCCAAACCAACACCATGCGCAACGCACAGCAGCCCTCGGGCATGCCGACGTCCAAGTACGTACCGTTCCACGAGCAGATCAACGTGGACCTGCCGGACCGGACGTGGCCCGGCAAACTCATCACCAAGGCGCCGCGCTGGTGCGCGGTGGACCTGCGGGACGGCAACCAGGCCCTCATTGACCCCATGACTCCCGAGCGCAAGCACAAGATGTTCGACCTGCTCGTGAAAATGGGCTTCAAGGAAATCGAGGTCGGTTTCCCCTCCGCATCCCAGTTGGACTTCGACTTTGTACGGCAGCTCATTGAAGGCGACCGGATCCCGGACGACGTGACCATCCAGGTCCTCACCCAGTCCCGCGAACACCTGATCGAGCGGACCTACGAATCGCTCGAAGGCGCAGACCGGGCCATTGTGCACCTCTACAATTCCACCTCGATCCTGCAGCGGCGGGTGGTCTTTAACACCGACCGGGACGGGATCGTGGACATTGCGCTCAGCGGTGCCCGCCTGTGTAAAAAGTACGAGGAACAGCTGCGCGGCGTCGACGTCACGTATGAATACTCCCCGGAGTCCTACACCGGCACTGAACTGGACTTCGCCGCACGCATTTCCGACGCCGTCGCCGAGGTGCTGGAAGCGTCCCCGGACCGGCAGATGATCCTGAACCTGCCGGCCACCGTGGAAATGACCACCCCCAACGTTTACGCGGACTCCATCGAGTGGATGCACCGCAACCTCGCCAGCCGGGACTCGGTGATCCTCTCCCTGCATCCGCACAATGACCGGGGGACCGGTGTGGCCGCAGCGGAGCTGGGCTACCTGGCCGGGGCGGACCGGATTGAGGGCTGCCTGTTCGGCAACGGTGAGCGCACCGGCAACGTGGACCTGGTGACCTTGGGCATGAATATGTTCAGCCAGGGCATCGACCCGCAGCTCGATTTCTCCGACATGGACGAAATCCGGCGCACCGTTGAGTACTGCAACCAGCTGCCCGTGCCCGAGCGTTCCCCCTACGGCGGCGACCTGGTGTTCACGGCCTTCTCCGGCTCCCACCAGGACGCCATCAAAAAGGGCTTCGAGGCCATGGAGAAAGACGCCGCCGCCGAAGGCAAGACCGTGGACGAAATTGCGTGGGGCGTTCCGTACCTGCCGATTGACCCCAAGGACATTGGCCGCAGCTATGAAGCGGTTATCCGGGTCAACTCCCAGTCCGGCAAGGGCGGGGTGGCCTACCTGCTTAAGAACGAGCACAACCTGGACCTGCCGCGGCGCGCGCAGATCGAGTTCTCCGGCGTCATCCAGCGCCGCACCGATACTGCCGGCGGCGAGATCACCGGTGCTGAGCTGTGGAAGGTGTTCCAGGACGAGTACCTGCCGCACACCCCGGAGTCCGACGCCGCCGCGTGGGGACACTATGAACTGATCTCCGTGAACGCCGACACACCCGCGGACGGCCGCTTCAACCTGACCGCCACCCTGAGTGTTGACGGCGTCTCCCAGCGGCGGATGGCCAGTGGAACCGGTCCCATTGCCGCACTGCTGGAAATCCTCGGCCAGGACGGCATTGACGTGCGCCTGCTGGACTATACCGAGCACGCACTGTCGGCCAGTGGAAACGCCCACGCGGCGGCCTACGTGGAACTCGCGGTGGGGGAGCGGGTGCTGTGGGGTGTGGGAATAGACCCCAACACCACCATGTCCGCGCTGAAAGCGGTCATTTCCGCGGTCAACCGGGCCATCCGGGACCAGGGCTGATCCTGCCCTTCGCAACGGTGTCCGGACGCGCCCGGCGGCAGTGTCCGCCGGGGCGTCCGGACGTGGGAAAATAGCCGGGTGGCCAAATCCTTCGCATCCCGCACCTACCGTGATGATGCCGTGGTCCTGCGAACCCACAAGCTGGGCGAGGCGGACCGCATCCTCGTGCTGCTGACGCGCGAGCACGGCCAGGTGCGCGCCGTGGCCAAGGGCGTGCGGCGGACTTCGAGCAAGTTCGGGGCGCGGCTGGAACCCTTTATGGTGGCCGAACTCCAGCTCTCGCACGGCCGGAACCTGGACATCGTTACCCAAGCCCAGACCAAGGGCGCCTACGGGCACGGCATAGTATCCGACTATGCCCGCTACACGGCCGCCGCCGCCGTCGCCGAAACGGCCGAACGGCTCACCGACATTGACGGCGAGTCGGCCAAGGCGCACTACCAGCTGGTGATCGGCGCCTTTGCCGCGTTGAGCCGCGGTGCGCACGCCCCGGAACTGATCCTGGACTCATATCTGCTGCGCGCGCTGGCCACGGCTGGGTGGGCGCCGAGCTTCACCGACTGCGCCCGGTGCGGTGCGCCGGGTCCGCACACCGCTTTTTCAGCGCCGCTGGGCGGAGCGGTCTGCCCGGTGTGCCGCCCGCCCGGCTCGGCGTCGCCGTCCCCCGAAACCATGACGCTGCTGGCGGCGCTGCTCAGCGGCGACTGGCCGGCGGCCGATGCTTCCGGACCACAGCCGCGGCACGAATCCGCCGGGCTGGTGGCCGGTTACCTGCAGTGGCACCTGGAACGGGTGCTGCGGTCCCTTCAACACGTGGAGCGTGTCTGACCTTGCGTTCAAAAACCCCCTCCGCCGTTCCGGCAATGCCGGTTATCCGGCCTACACCGCATCCCTCAGGGGCGGTGCCGCCGCCGGTGCCAGCGGAGCTGGTGCCCGCGCACGTGGCTATTGTGATGGACGGCAACGGACGCTGGGCCAACCAGCGCGGACTGCCCCGGACCGAGGGGCACCGCGCCGGCGAGGCGGCACTGCTGGACGTGATGGCAGGCGCCATCGAAATGGGTATCCGGCACGTCTCCGTCTACGCCTTCTCCACCGAAAACTGGAAACGCTCCCCGGAAGAAGTCCGCTTCCTGATGGGCTTCAGCCGCGACGTACTGCGGCGCCAGCGGGACCAGCTGAACGAATGGGGCGTCCGGATCCGCTGGTCCGGACGCCGCCCGCGGCTGTGGCAGAGCGTGGTGAAGGAACTGGAGACCGCTGAGGAGGCCACCCGCGGCAACACGGTATGCACGCTGAACATGTGCGTGAATTACGGCGGGCGGGCGGAAATTGCCGACGCCGTGGCCGCGATTGCCGCAGATGTGCAGAAGGGGCGGCTGCGGCCGGGGTCCATCAGCGAAAAGACCATCCAGAAGTACCTGGACGAACCGGACCTTCCGGACGTTGACTTGTTCCTGCGCACCTCGGGGGAGCAGCGGTTCTCCAACTTCATGCTCTGGCAGTCGGCCTACGCTGAAATGGTCTTTATGGACACGCTTTGGCCGGATGTGGACCGGCGGACCCTGTGGGAAGCGGTGGAGATCTATGCCCGGCGCGACCGCAGGTACGGCGGCGCCGTCGATCAGGCCGCCGTCGGCCAGGCCGCAGCCGACCCGGCCGCAGTAGATGAGGCCGCCGGGGCCTAGCCGCCGAACACAAACGCGGAGGCCCAGCGTTTGATGCCGGCGTATACGCGGGTCCGGACCGGCAGCGCGGAAAGCAAGGTGTCATGGAGGGCGCCGTCGAAGCGGTACACAGTGACTTCCGGACCCAACAGCACCGCGCGCTGGACCATCAGGGAGACGTCCAGGACGCTGTCGGTGCGCAGCATCTGCGGATTCCAGGCGGGGGCGATGGTGGAGGCCGCAGAGGCGAGCATCAGGACGGGCACGTTGATGTCCAGTCCCCGGGCCACGCGTGCGTGCCCGGCCAGCACGGCCCGAATCCAGCCTGCCCGCACCGGGAAGCTGAAGGGCGGACGCCAGGCCGGGTCTACGGGCCACTCCCCGTCCATTTCGGCGCTGATGCTGCGGAAGTAGAAACCGAATTCGGGGATCTTCAACCGTGTTTTGGGCCGGCGGCGTGCCACCGGTTCCACCAGCCCGCTGGTGGCGAAGCGGAGCATGGAACTGCCGCTGATTTCCAGCCACGGGCTGTTCAGGATCAGGGCCCGGAGCCGGCCCGGGTTGCGGTGCGCCCACAGCGCGGCGACCAGCCCCCCGGTGGAATGCGCCATCAGCGTGGTCCGGACTGTTGCATCGGCACCGTACCGGGCCTGTACATCCTCGGCGACGGCGGCCAGCGCCGCTTCGATGTCGGCGTTATACTCGGCGAGGTCGCTCACGTAACCTTCGGATTGTCCCGGCCTCAGGCTCCTGCCGTACTTGCGCAGGTCAAGTGCATAGAACACCGCACCCTGTTCCGCCCAGAAGCGCGCAAGCTCCGCCTGGAAGAAGTAGTCACTCCAGCCGTGCAGGTAGAGAACGGTATCCACGGTCCCCTTTACCGGTGCCGCCTGCACCGGTACATAGGAGACCAGGGTGGCAACCAGCGGGCCTTCCTCGTCTGCCCCGAGGTCCAGCGTCATACTCCGGAATCCAACGCCCAGGACGTCGGGTTTCCAGTTCGGCTGATCGTGGTGCATGCCTTCGACAATAGCGGAGCGTGCAGCAGCGGCGGGCAGGGTTTGGCCGGACGTGCAGGTTCTGGAATTCTTTGGAGTATGCGCATCTATCCCACCTTCTTCCGCCTCGTTTTCTCCGGCATGGATCCCGAGCGGGCCCACCGGATCGGTTTTGCGCTGATCCGTGCCGCAGCCCGGACTCCCGCAGCACCCGTGATGCGCCGCCTGATGCGGCCGGCGGCAGGTCTGCGCACCGAGGCCCTCGGCTTGTCCTTCCCCTCGCCCTTCGGCCTGGCCGCCGGGTTCGACAAGGAAGGCTCCGGCATCGGCGCCCTGGCGAACCTTGGCTTCGGCCACGTGGAAGTAGGCACGGTCACCGCGCAGGCGCAGCCGGGCAACGCCAAACCCCGGCTCTTCCGCCTGGTCGAAGACCGTGCGGTCATCAACCGGATGGGTTTCAACAACGACGGCGCCGCCGCCGTCGCCCCGCGCCTGGACAAAGCGCGGAGGGCGCTGGCCCGCACCTTCAGTGAGCCCCGTCCCGTGATCGGGATCAACATCGGCAAGACGAAAAAGGTGGACCTGGCCGACGCTGTGCAGGACTACCTCACCAGTGCACGCACCCTGGCGCCGCACGCGGACTACCTCGCCGTCAATGTCAGCTCGCCGAACACCCCCGGCCTGCGCCTGCTGCAGGACATCAGTTCCCTGCGGCCGCTGCTCACGCAGGTGGGCAATGCTGCGGACGACGCCGCGGGCCGGCATGTGCCGCTGCTGGTAAAAATCGCGCCGGACCTGACGGATGAGGATATTGACGACGTCGCAGAACTGGCGCTGTCACTGGGACTGGACGGGGTGATTGCCACCAACACCACCGTCACGCGGGAAAACCTGGCCACGGACCCGGAGCAGGTGATCTCCTGCGGTGTCGGCGGACTAAGCGGTGCACCGCTGAAACGGCGTTCCCTTGAGGTCCTGCGCCGGCTGCACGCCCGGCTGGAAGGCAGCGGCTGCGCGATCATCTCCGTCGGGGGAGTGGAAACCGCAGCGGATGTCCGGGAACGCCTGGCTGCCGGGGCAACCCTGGTGCAGGGCTACACGGCCTTCCTCTATGAAGGTCCGTTCTGGGCGGCACGCATCAACCGGGCACTGGCGCGCGGCTAGGCGGCGCCCGGAGAGCAGGCCTGGAAAGCAGGCACAAAAAAAGGGGGAAGGGCCGCCGTCGGCCCTTCCCCCTTCCGGTAAGCGGAACGGGTCAGGCGGGGTACTGTCCGCGCGCCACCTGCGGCTTCGGGAGCCGGAAGCGGCGCAGCTGCAGGGAGCGGGACACCCCGTACCAGACATCGCCGGAGTTGGGACCGCCGAACTTTGAGGTGAGACGCTTGCGGATCTGGCGCCGCAGCATAAAGCTGTCGGCGATAACAGCCAGGATCAGCACCCAGAAGGCGGCCATCACGAACAGCTGGACATCTACGTTCTGGATGAAGCTGAAGATGACGAACACCAGGGCCGCGATCATGACGTATTCGCCCACGTTGCGGCGGGCGTCGACAATGTCGCGGATGAACCTGCGGTTGGGGCCCTTGTCGCGCAGCGGAAGATAACGCTCGTCGCCGGTGTCCAGGGCCTGGCGGGTCTTCAGCCGTTCCGCCCGCATGGAGTCGCGGGCAGCAGCCTTTGCCGCCTTGCGGTCATCGGGGACCAGGGGGCGCCGGCGTGCGGCTTCCTGGTCCTTGCGGCGGGGTGTGGGAGCGCCTTTGCCGGCACGTTCCCTGGCGCCGGCTTCAGCGGCGACAGCCTGGTCCACAGTTTCCTGCGCGGTGGGCGCTTCTTTCTTTCGTCCGAACACACCCCAAGGATACCGTGAAAGATTGTAGGGTTTTGGCTATGACTTCCAACCCCGCACAAGACCCCATTCCCGCGCAGATCCATGAGGACGCCCTGCGCGCCAGCGTGGCCGCAGACTTCCCGCGGACCGTCGAGCAGCTCAAGTCCCTGGTCAGCATCCCGGGCATCGCGTGGGACTCTTTTGACCCCGAGCACCTGAACCGCAGCGCCGCCGCCGTGGCGGAGCTGATCCGCGAAGCCGGCATCGAAGACGTGCAGGTACTCCGCGTGGACAACAACGGCACGCCCGGCGGCCCCGCCGTCGTCGCCCGCCGCCCGGCCCGCCCCGGCGCTCCCACCGTCCTCCTCTACGCGCACCACGACGTGCAGCCGCCGGGAGATCCGGACCTCTGGGAATCCGATCCCTTCAGCGCCGAGGAACGCAACGGGCGGCTCTACGGCCGCGGCGCTGCAGACGACAAGGCCGGCATCATGGCGCACATCGGTGCCCTGCGTGCGCTGGAGGACGTCCTGGGCGAAGAGTCCGGCGTAGGCGTCACCCTGTTCATTGAAGGAGAGGAAGAAGCCGGTTCGCCGACCTTCCGCACCTTCCTGGAGACCTACCAGGACCTGCTGCGCGCAGACGTCATTGTGGTGGCGGACTCGGGCAACTGGAAGGTGGGCGTTCCGGCCCTGACCACCAGCCTGCGCGGACTGGTGGACGGCACAGTGGAAGTCCAGGTGCTGGACCACGCCGTGCACTCGGGTATGTTCGGCGGTCCCGTGCTGGATGCGCCCACGCTGCTCGCCCGGCTGATCGCCACTTTCCACAACGCCGACGGCGACGTCGCCATCTCCGGGCTCGTCGCCACCGACGACGCGGCCGTGGACTACCCCGAAGCCGATTTCCGCGCCGATTCCTCGCTGCTCGACGGCGTGCAGCTGGCCGGTACCGGGTCAATCGCCTCCCGCCTGTGGACCAAGCCGGCCCTGTCCATCATCGGCATCGACGTCCCCACCGTCGCGATGTCCTCGAACACCATTCAGCCCAAGGCGCGTGCCAAGTTCAGCCTGCGCCTTGCTCCCGGCCAGAGCCCGGAAGCAGCCATGGAAGCCATTGAAGCCCACATGCAGGCCAATGCACCGTTCGGCGCGAAGGTCACCTTCACACCGGGGGAGAAGGGCAACGCCTTCGCCACCGACACCAGTGCCAGTGCGGCCCGGACCGCACTGTGGGCACTGGGCCGCGCGTGGGGAGTGGAGCCCGTGGAGTCGGGCATGGGCGGCTCCATTCCGTTCATTGCAGACCTGGTGGAGCTGTTCCCGTCCGCTCAGATCCTCATCACCGGGGTGGAGGACCCGGATTCCCGGGCACACAGCGCCAACGAATCGCTGGACCTGAACGACTTCCGGAACGCGATCCTGGCCGAAGCACTGCTGCTGGCCCGCCTGGGTGCACGCGAAGGCTGATCGGCCGGCAGCCGGGGCGCACGGATGACCGGGGGAATGGATCAGTCCCCGGTATCTGTTAGATCGTTGGGGGATACGGGACGTACCATTGAGACACTGGTTTCGGCCTGCGGCAGGCGCGACGGCTTGCCAGCGGGAAACCAGCTGAGGAAAGAGAGAAACTATGAGCGTTTCCACCAGCGAAAACATCACCGCTGCGGCAGATACTGAGCTGCCCACGCACGAAGTGATGCTCTCGGACGTAGCCGCACAGAAGGTCCGCAGCCTGCTGGAGCAGGAGGGCCGTACGGACCTCCGTCTCCGCGTTGCTGTCCAGCCCGGCGGCTGCTCGGGACTTATCTACCAGCTGTACTTTGACGAGCGGGTCCTGGACGGCGACGCCGTCCGGGACTTCGACGGCGTCGAGGTCATTGTGGACAAGATGAGCGTTCCCTACCTTTCCGGGGCATCCATCGACTTCGAGGACACCATCTCGAAGCAGGGCTTCACCATCGACAACCCGAATGCGGGCGGCTCGTGCGCCTGTGGAGACTCCTTCCACTGACACACCGGCCCGACGGCCCTAAAAGCAGAGCTTTATTTCCCCGGCGCGGCGGCGATCTGTCACTGGATGGCCGCCCGTACGGGTAAGCTCTACACGTAGTAGTAAAACTAATGCCTGCAACCGGGAACTTTTTTGTCCCCGGCCGGGCAGCACTTGCACGCAACAAGAGGAAGGGCCGTCTGTGAGTTCGCAGGACCGAACCAGCAGCCGACGCGCCAGGATCTTAAAGATCTCAGCCGTAACGTCGGCCGGCGCGTTGTTTTTATCGGGGTGTTCATCGGAAGTCCAAAAGGGCTGGCTGCCTACGGACCGCGACACCACTAACCACACCGGCCGCATCATGGACCTTTGGGTCAACTCATGGATTGCTGCCCTGGCTGTAGGTATCCTCACCTGGGCATTGATCCTGTGGTGCATGGTCGCTTACCGCCGGCGCAAGAATGAGACCGGATACCCCCGCCAGCTCAGCTACAACCTGCCGCTGGAAATCTTCTACACGGCGGTTCCGCTGTTCATGGTTTTGGTGCTGTTCTACTTCACCAACCAGGACATCCAGGCGATCAACGAGCGCAGTGATGATCCCGACGTCGTCGTAGACGTCCGCGCCAAGCAGTGGTCCTGGGACTTCAACTACGTCAACGAAGACAAGTACTACCAGGGCACCCAGGTTAACCTGGACGGCCAGGAAGTCTCTGCCGACGAGTTCCCGACACTGGTACTGCCCGTCGACAAGACGATCGAACTGCAGCTGAACACCCGCGACGTCCAGCACTCCTTCTGGGTGCCTGCGTTCCTGCAGAAGATGGACATCTACCCGGGCCGCACCAACGTCATCACCTTGGAAACCGGCAAGACCGGAACCTTTGACGGCAAGTGCGCCGAGCTCTGCGGCGAGTACCACTCCGAAATGCTCTTCAACGTAGAGGTCCTCAGCGAAGACGACTACAACGACTACGTTGCCACCTTGCCCGACGGCCAGGTGACCGGCGAGTACGACCGCCAGTACAACTCAGAATCAAGCGAAGTTAGGAGGTAGGAGGACGCTATGACTACTCTCGAATACACTTCGGAAGATTCCGGCACCAGGGTTGCACCCCGCGTAGTACCCGTCTCCAAGGGACGAATCGTCGTCAACTGGATCACCTCCACTGACCACAAGACGATTGGGTACATGTACCTGATTGCCTCATTTATTTTCTTCTGCCTCGCAGGCGTGATGGCCCTGGTCATCCGTGCGGAGCTCTTTGAGCCGGGTATGCAGATCCTGCAGACCAAGGACCAGTACAACCAGCTGTTCACGATGCACGGCACCGTGATGCTCCTGATGTTCGCCACGCCGCTGTTCTCGGGCTTTGCGAACGTCATCATGCCCCTTCAGATCGGTGCCCCCGACGTCGCCTTCCCGCGGCTGAACGCACTGGCCTTCTGGTTCTTCCTGCTGGGCAGCAGCATCGCAGTGGCCGGGTTCATCACCCCGCAGGGTGCCGCATCCTTCGGCTGGTTCGCCTACACCCCGCTGTCGAGCACGACATTCTCTCCCGGCGTCGGCGGTGACCTCTGGGTCTTCGGCCTGGCACTGTCCGGTTTCGGCACCATCCTCGGTGCGGTCAACTTCATCACCACCATCATCTGCATGCGTGCCCCGGGCATGACCATGTGGCGCATGCCGATCTTCACCTGGAACACGCTGGTTACGGCCATCCTGGTCCTCATGGCCTTCCCGCCGCTGGCAGCAGCCCTGTTCGCCCTCGGTGCAGACCGCCGGTTCGGGGCGCACATCTTCGATCCGGAGCGCGGCGGTGCCATCCTGTGGCAGCACCTGTTCTGGTTCTTCGGACACCCCGAGGTGTACATCATCGCCCTGCCGTTCTTCGGCATCGTGTCGGAAATCTTCCCGGTCTTCAGCCGCAAGCCGATCTTCGGCTACAAGGGCCTGGTGTACGCAACCATCGCCATTGCTGCACTGTCGGTGACCGTCTGGGCGCACCACATGTATGTGACCGGCGCAGTTATGCTGCCGTTCTTCGCATTCATGACAATGCTGATTGCGGTGCCAACCGGCGTGAAGTTCTTCAACTGGATCGGCACCATGTGGCGGGGATCGATCACGTTCGAAACCCCCATGCTTTGGAGCATCGGCTTCCTGATCACCTTCCTCTTCGGCGGCCTGACCGGCATCATCCTGTCCTCCCCGCCGCTGGACTTCCACGTCTCGGACACCTACTTCGTAGTTGCCCACTTCCACTACGTGATCTTCGGCACCGTGGTATTCGCGATGTTCGCCGGCTTCTACTTCTGGTGGCCTAAGTTCACCGGAAAGATGCTCAACGAGCGTCTGGGCAAGATCCACTTCTGGCTCCTGTTCGTCGGCTTCCACGGCACCTTCCTCATCCAGCACTGGCTGGGCGTCATTGGTATGCCGCGCCGCTACGCCGACTACCTGGTGGAGGATAACTTCACGGCCATGAACCAGTTCTCCACCATTGCCTCCTTCGTCCTCGGCGCCTCGATGATCCCGTTCTTCTGGAACGTGTACATCACCTGGCGCCACGGCAAGAAGGTTGAAGTGGATGATCCCTGGGGCTTCGGCGGATCCCTCGAGTGGGCTACGTCCTGCCCGCCGCCGCGCCACAACTTCACCTCGCTGCCCCGCATCCGTTCGGAGCGTCCCGCCCTGGACCTGCACCACCCCGAACTGCAGCAGCACGTTACCGACGAATCAGCTGCGGCCAAGGTCTTCGGCCCCGGTGACCGGAAGGAAAAGGTCAAATGAAGGTAGAGACTAAACTCTTCAGCTACCTGACACCGTTCTTCCTGGTTGTCGGCGTGGTCTACGGCTACATGGTGGAGTGGACGGAACCCGTTGGTTACCTCGCCCTCTTCCTGACGGCAGCTATGTCGGGCATGATCGCCTTCTACATCGGCTTCACCGGCCGCCGCGTGGGTCCCCGCCCGGAGGATCGGCTGGACGCCGAAATCCATGAGGGATCCGGCGAACAGGGCTTCTTCAGCCCGTGGAGCTGGTGGCCGCTGCTGCTGGGTATCTCCGCTGCCATCGGATTCCTCGGTATGGCAGTTGGCTGGTGGATCCTGTTCATCGGTGCCGGCCTTGCCGTCATTGCACTGGTTGGCTGGGTCTTCGAATACAGCCGCGGAAACCACGCCCACTAGGGCAGGTTTGAACACGGCAGCTTAGACAAGCAGCATCTCAGGGAGGATCCGCAGGAAACTGCGGGTCCTCCCTTTTTGCGTGCCCCCGGTGTGTAGGGTGCGGATATGGCTTCCCGACTTATGCTGCTTGATACCGCCTCCCTGTACTTCCGTGCCTTCCACGGCATTCCGGACACCATCCGCCGGGCCGACGGAACCCCGGTGAATGCCGTGCGGGGACTGCTGGACATGATCGCCCGCCTGAGCACCGAGTATGGGCCGACCCACCTTGTGGCCTGCTGGGACAACAGCTGGCGCCCGGCGTGGCGGGTTGCCCTGCTGCCCGGGTACAAGGCCCAACGCGTGGCAGCCGCTTCCCCGGACGGGGACACTGAAACCGTGCCCGAGGGCCTGACCGCCCAGATTCCGATGATCCGGGAGATCCTTACAGTGGCAGGCATTGCCCTGGTGGGCGCCGATGACCACGAAGCCGACGACGTCATCGGCACCTACGCCCAGTCGGCAGGAATGCCGGTGGACGTGGTGACGGGCGACCGTGACTTGTTCCAGCTGGTCAGCGATGACCGGGAGGTACGGGTGCTCTATACGGCACGCGGGATGAAGAACCTCGAAGTTCTGACGGAGGCATCTGTGGTGGGCCGGTACCGGGTGCTGCCTGGCCAATACGCCGACTATGCGACGCTGCGCGGGGACGCTTCCGACGGGCTGCCCGGGGTGGCTGGGATCGGTGAAAAGACCGCGGCACAGCTGCTGGGGGAGTACGGAAGCCTGGACGGGCTGCTGGCGGCCGCGGCGGATCCGGGCAGCGGGCTGGCGGCACCGGTCCGCGCCAAGCTGGCCGCAGCGGGGGAGTACCTGCAGGCGGCACCGGCCGTGGTGCATGTGGTGCGCGACCTTCCCGTTCCGGCGCTGGAGGCCGCTGGGGCGCGCCTGCATGCCCCTGGTCCGCAGGCCCGCGCCGACCTGGAACGGCTCGGCTCCGGCTGGAACCTGGGTGGATCCCTCAACCGGTTCCTGCACGCGCTGGCGGCCTATCCTGCGGAGCAGGGCGGGGAGACCTCCCGGTATCCTTAGACGGCACGTGTTTTCCCAGCCGAAGGGGCGGAGTAGAAGAATGCGGAAAATTCTGGCCGGCCAGGGAGCTCCCCAGTGAGCAACCGCCGGCTTCTGCTGCTGACCGAATCCATCGATCCGGAAGCCGGCGTCGCCAAGCACATCCAGCTGCAGGCCATTCTCCGCCGGTTCGTGGAGGACCACGCCGGTGCGGGGGAGATCATCCCGTCCGAGCGGGAACTGGCGGAGCACTTCGCCGTCGCCCGTATGACCATCCGCCAGGCCGTAGACGCCCTCGTTGCCGACGGTGTCCTGGAACGCGTCGTGGGGCTGGGAACTTTCGTGGCACGCAAGAAGATGGACCTGCAGATCCAGCTAACCTCCTACTCCGAGGAAATGCACCGCCGCGGCATGGTTCCGGATGCCCATGTGCTCAGCTTCGAGCAGACCGGAGCGTCCCAGCTGGTGGCCCGTGAGCTGCAGATTGAACCCGGACAGCCGGTGGTGCGCTTCAGGCGCCAGCTGCTGGCCGACGGCGAACCCATGAGCGTGGACGAGAACTTCATTCCCGCCCACTACGTCCCGGGGATCCTCGAGGAGGAGGCTCCCACCTCGCTGTACAACATGCTGGGAGAACGGTACGGACTGGTGATGGAGTGGGGTGAGGACACCATCGAGGCCACTGCCGCATCGGCGTCCATTGCGCGGCTGCTGAATGTAGAACTGGGTGCACCGGTCCTGAAGATCCAGCGGCATGCCTATGTCTCCCGGGCGATGGTGGACTACTCCGTGTCCTACTACCGCGCAGACCGCTACAAGCTCTGGGTGCCGCTGCAGCGCCCCGGCGTACGCACCCCGCGCTCGTACCATCCCCGCCGCCTTCCGCGCGCCTAGGCCGCGGCACCACAATCCACAGCAGGAAGAGGAACACCGCAATGATAACCATCAGGATGTACAAGCGCGACGAAGCAGGAGTACTGCACTTTCGTGAAGCGCTCTACGAGGAGGACGAAGGGCAGCTAATGCTGACCTCCGGGCCCGTGGGCCACGAAGGCAAAGCCAAGGTTCAGGACGTGGCGCCAGAGGCAGCCGAGGGGCTCCTGCACGCCTTCGCAGTGGCCTCGGAAGAGGACGGCTATGCGGAACTGGATCCGGAGCAGCAGCACTGGGTCATCGCCCAGTACGCGCTGAAGTCCGCCACCGGTACTGAGCGGGACCGGTACCTTGAGCACAAGGCCACCCAGGCTATCTCCTCCTACTTCCTCTGGCGCGGGCTGGGGGAAGTGGACCACAGCGAGTTCGCGCCGCGGAAGCTGAACATCTACTGCCTGGTTCCGGATGTGAACAAAGCCGTGGCCGGACTGAAGGTTGTGCTGCGGGACCCGCTGCTGGACTTCACCAAGCTCACCATCGGTTCCGCGCCGGTGGCCGATCCCGATCAGCTGCGCCGCCGGTACCCGCTGCCCTCCAAAGAGCCGTTCACTCTGTCCTGATTACCAGCCTGAACATCGCAGAGATACAAGGAAGGCCCCGCCGGACATCCGGCGGGGCCTTCCTTTACGCTAAGCGCCTTGCGGCAGTTAGTGCTGTTCGATCGACTGCTGGTCGTCAGCCTTGGCTTCGACCTCGGCAGGCGACTCGTGGTGGTGCGCGTTTTCAAGCTCCGACGGCGTTACCGGGGCAACGCGGTCTTCGAAGAAGAAGCGCGAGAGCTTGGCCCGCCGCTTCTCCTTGCCGGAGACCTTGCCGTTGGCGCCCGGCTGGGCCGGCAGTGCCTTGTAGGACTCGAAGTCCACCAGGCGGTAGCGCTTGTACTCGTCCAGCGGCTCGTGGACCTCGATGTACTCGCCGTGCGGGAGACGGACAATGCGTCCGCTCTCCACGCCGTGGAGGACAATCTCGCGGTCCTTGCGCTGCAGCGCCAGGGCGATGCGGCGCGTGATGATGAACGCCAGGACCGGGCCAACGAAGAGCAGGACCCGCAGCCAGTAGGTCACGTCGTTCAGCGACACGTGGAAGTGCGTGGCGATGAGGTCGGAGCTGGCAGCTGCCCACATAACCGAGTAGAACGTGATGCCGGCGACGCCGACTGCCGTGCGGTACGGAGCGTTGCGCGGACGGTCGAGCAGGTTGTGCACCCGCTTGTCCTTGGTCAGCCACGCTTCGATCCAGGGCCAGGTGAACAGCAGTGTGAAGACCAGGCCTGCAGGCACCAGGGCCGGCAGCAGGACGTTCAGGGAGAGCGTGTTGTCGCCCCACGGGAACGGGATGACCCATTCGAAGGGGAACCCGCCGATGAAGCCGGGCATCAGGCGCAGGGCGCCGTCAACCCAACCGATGTACCAGTCAGGCTGGGTACCGGCGGACACGGGGGAGGGATCGTACGGGCCGTAGTTCCAGATCGGGTTGATCGTGAAGAAGCCCGCAATGATGGCGATGATGCCGAAGACGATGAAGAAGAATCCACCGGCCTTGGCAGCGTAGACCGGGCCCACCGGGTAACCGACAACATTGTTGTTGGTCCGGCCGGGTCCGCGGAACTGGGTGTGCTTGTGGATGACCACCATGAAGAGGTGGATCGCGATCATCAGCAGGATCAGGGCCGGCACCAGGAGGATATGCAGGACGTAAAGACGCCCGATGATATCCGTTCCCGGAAATTCGCCGCCGAACAGGAAGAAGCTGATGTAGGTGCCCACTACGGGAATCGACTTGATGACGCCGTCGATGATTCGCAGGCCGTTGCCGGAGAGCAGGTCATCGGGGAGGGAGTAGCCGGTGAAGCCGGCCGCGAGGGAGAGGATCAGCAGGACGCCGCCCACCACCCAGTTCAGTTCACGGGGCTTGCGGAACGCTCCGGTGAAGAACACGCGGAGCATGTGCACGGAGACGGCCGCTACGAAGAGCAGGGCCGACCAGTGGTGCACCTGGCGCATAAAGAGGCCGCCGCGGATATCGAAGGAGATATTCAGCGAGGACTCGTAGGCGACAGACATCTCCACGCCGTTGAGCGGAACGTAGCTGCCTTCGTAATGCGTTTCCGCCATGGACGGATCGAAGAAGAAGGTCAGGAACGTGCCGGTCAGCAGCAGGATGACGAAGCAGTACAGCGCAACTTCACCGAACATGAAGGACCAGTGGTCGGGGAAGACCTTGCGGCCGAACTCCTTGACCATGGCCGAGCCGCTGACCCGGGAGTCAACGAAGTTGGTGACGCGGCCAAGACGGGTCTTGGCTTCGTAAGGCGTAGCGGAGGGGACACTCACGGTTAACCACGCTCCCAGTAGCTCGGTCCGACAGGCTCTTTGAAGTCACTCTGAGCCTGCAGGTAGCCGTCTTTGTCGACCTTGATGGGCAGCTGCGGCAGTGCGTGGCCGGCCGGGCCGAAGATGACCTTGCATTCCTGCGTGACATCGAAGGTCGACTGGTGGCACGGGCACAGCAAATGGTGCGTCTGCTGCTCGTAGAGGGCCACGGGGCAGCCCACATGGGTGCAGATCTTGGAGTAGGCGACGATGCCGTCTACGGCCCAGTCCTCGCGCCCGGGGGAGGGGTTGAGGTCTTCCGGGTTAAGGCGCATGAGCAGGACTACTGCCTTGGCCTTCTCTTCGAGCTTGTGCTCTTCCAGTTCCGTCAGGCCTTCGGGGATGACGTGGAACGCCGAGCCCAGGGTGACGTCGGAAGCCTTGATCCGGGTACCGCTGGGGTCCCGGGTCAGGTAGGTGTTCTCGTCCCACATGGTGTGGCGCAGGGTATTGCCGGGCAGCGGGCCGAGGTCGCGGAAGACCGCGATCGCCGGCAGCGGTGCCAGGACCATGGCGCCGAGGAGCGTGTTGCGGATCAGGGGACGGCGCTTGATGCCCGTCTCCTCGATGATGTCGCCCACCATCTTCTCGGCAATAACGCGGTCCTCTTCGGGACGGATCTCGTGGCGTTCTTCCACGATTTCGTGGTCCGGCATCAGGGTCTTGGCCCAGTGGACAATACCTACGCCGATGCCCAGCATGGCGAATGCCGTGCCCAGACCCAGCAGGATGTTCTGCAGCCGCAGCGTGGCGATGCTGGCATCATCCAGGTGGATGCTGAAGTACCCCACGAAAAATACGATCGTGCCAATGGCCGAGATGACGAACAGGCTTGCGACCTGCCGTTCGGCCCGCTTTTCGGCGCGGGGATTTGTGTCGGCTAGACGAGGGCGGTGCGGGGGAAGTCCCGGATTCTGGAACTTCTCCTCTTCTCCCTGGCCAGCCGTAGCGACGGTGCCCGAGGTGTTCGGACTGCCGTGACTATGGTCGCCCATGATCCCCCTCATCCTTCTCTTGAAACTGCATTTATAGACCTATGTGTAACTGTGATGTCACCCGTGGGGGTGAGCGCGGCGGGTGGTTAGGAAGACCGGGAGGTCAACCAAATAGTGAAAGCGATGATGATTCCCAGACCTGCGGTCCAGATGAACAGGCCTTCGGAAACCGGTCCCAGCGAGCCGAGCTGCGCTCCGCCGGGAGAGCCGTTGGCCTCGATGTTCTTCAGGAACGTGATGATGTCCTGCTTGTCTTCGGGCGTGATGTTCGTGTCGTTGAAGACAGGCATGTTCTGCGGGCCGGTGACCATGGCCTCGTAGATGTGCTTCTCGCTGACGCCCTCCAGGGACGGAGCGAACTTGCCGCGGGTCAGCGCACCGCCGGCGGCGGCAGCGTTGTGGCACATGGCGCAGTTGACGCGGAACAGCTCGCCGCCGTTGGCGGCAGCCTCTTCGTCGCTGGTGTCCGGTTCCAGGTACTCGGAGTCCGGAACGGAGGGACCGGCGCCGATGCTGGAGACGTAGGCGGCGAGGTCTGCCGTCTGCTCTTCATTGAACTGGACGGGCTTCTGCTGGGCCTGCGGGCCCTGCATGGCCAGCGGCATGCGGCCGGTACCGACCTGGAAGTCAACCGACGCAGCGCCGACGCCCACCAGGGAGGGTCCGTTCTCGGATCCGGTGGCTTCGATGCCGTGGCACGTTGCGCAGTTGGCGACGAACAGCTTCTCGCCTTCGCTGACGTCATCGGCAGTGTAGGTGGTGGTCGCGGCCTGGGCCTGGTTGGCGCCGTTGGCGACGGCGTAGAGACCACCCGTAACGAGGAGTCCCAGCAGCAGCAGCGCTACTGCTGCGAGGGGATGACGCCGCCTTTGCGATAGTGCCTTCACTTCGTAGTTCCTAACTTATGTGGTCTTTGGGAAACAGGTGCCACTTTGAGGTATTTCTTGGGTGCGGTCCTCAAGCAGTGTTACTTGAGGAAGTAGATGATGACGAACAGGGCAATCCAGACCACATCAACGAAGTGCCAGTAGTACGAGGTGACGATCGCCGAGGTTGCTTCGAAGTGTCCGAAGCGCTTGGCGGCGTAGGCACGGCCGATGATGAAGAGGAACGCGATCAGGCCGCCGGTCACGTGCAGGCCGTGGAAACCGGTGGTCAGGTAGAACGCGGAACCGTAAGAGTTCGACGAGAGGGATACGCCTTCAGAAACCAGCGTCGCGTATTCGAAAGCCTGTACGGAGACGAAGATCGCTCCAAGTACGAAGGTCAGCAGGAACCACTCGGTCATGCCCCAGCGGGAAAGCTTCAGAAGCCCTCCGGTGCGGCGTGCCTGGAGTCGTTCTGCAGCGAAAACGCCGAACTGGCAGGTGAAGGAACTGGAAACAAGGATCACCGTGTTAACGAAAGCGAACGGGACGTTCAGCTTCTCCGTCTCCATGGCCCACAGTTCGCTCGAGGTGGAGCGAAGCGTGAAGTACATGGCGAACAGGGCGGCAAAGAACATCAGTTCACTGGAGAGCCACACCACGGTTCCTACGGAAACCATATTGGGGCGGTTCAGCGTGGGGTGAGCCGGGGTACTGGGGGCATGGGTCGCTGTTGTCACATAGACATTATGGCGGTAAAACCGCCTACTTCTCCAACAGATCAGGGCCAACGGCGCGTCCCCGGCGCGCACTGAAGCCCCGGATCCCTGTATTGGCGCGGAATCGGAGCTTCAGAAAGAAATCAGCAATTTCTACGAATCGTAGATAACCTAGGGGGTGTGACTACGAATCCGAGTTCGACATACACCTGGCCGGGCCTGATTACGGCGCTGATCGAGGGCAGGCACCTCACTACCGCGCAGACCCGCTGGGCGATGTCCGCGATCATGGCCGGCAACGCCACCGACTCCCAGATTGCGGGGTTCCTGGTGGCACTGCGCGCCAAGGGAGAGACGGTTGACGAACTCACCGGGCTGGTCGAGGCCATGCTGGCAAGCGCCCGGCCCATCGATATCCCGGGGGAGACCCTGGACATTGTCGGTACCGGCGGTGACCGCCATAACACTGTGAACATTTCCTCCATGGCGGCGCTGGTGTGCGCAGGGGCGGGCGCCAAGGTGGTCAAGCACGGCAACCGGGCGGCCTCGTCGGCGTCCGGTTCCGCCGACGTCATTGAGGCGCTGGGAGTCCGCCTTGACCTTCCCGTTGACCGGGTGGCGCGGGCCGCCGTGGAAGCAGGCATCACGTTCTGCTTTGCGCAGGTCTTCCATCCGTCCATGCGCTTTGCCGCCGTACCGCGGCGTGAGATGGGCGTGGCCACCGCCTTCAATTTCATGGGTCCGCTGACCAATCCGTCCCGCCCCAGCGCCTCCGCGATCGGCGTGGCCGATGCACGGCTGGCACCCCTGATGGCCGGAGTATTGGCCCGGCGCGGCGTGCGCGCCCTGGTGTTCCGCGGCCAGGACGGTCTGGACGAGATGACCACCACGGGTATCTCGACCGTCTGGGAGGTCCGTAACGGGGCCGTGGAGGAGTCAGTGGTGGATCCCCTGGATCTCGGGATCAGCCGGGCCACGCTGGAGGACCTGCGGGGCGGTGACGCTGCGTCCAATGCAGCGGTGGTCCGCAGTGTGCTCGCCGGAGACAAGGGGCCGGTGCGCGACGCGGTGGTGCTGAACGCTGCAGCTGCCCTGGTGGCACTGGATGAAGACGCAGACGGCCCGCTGCTGCACCGGCTGGCCCGCGGGCTGGAACGCGCCTGCGCCTCAATTGACAGCGGCGCGGCCCAAACCGCGCTGGACCGCTGGGTGGCGGTAACGCAGTAGGGCCGCGCCGTGGTTCGGCGGGCGTGGGACAAGCGGGGGACCGGCGGGGAACAGGCCCGGATATTAGCTGTCGAAGCCCAGTGAGAACGCGGCGTCGAGGTCGTGTTTGGAGTAGGCCCGGAACGCGATCTGCGTGGTGGTTCCGATCACCCCGTCCACCTTGGACAGCCGGTTGGCAATGGCGTCGGCGAGGTCCTCGTGCCGCTGCACACGGGCAATGGCAATAAGGTCGCATTCGCCGGTGACGGAGTAGACCTCGCTGATGCCTTCGATCTCCGAGATTTCCTCGGCGCATTCCGGGATCCGGGCCGAGTCGGTCTGGATGAGTACAAAAGCTGTGATCATGGCGGGGGCCTTTCCTGCGGCGGTGTGCGGGCGCGCGGTGCGCCCGCGGGTCGTAACCTCGAGCCTAGTGGATCCGCCGGGAACGCACGCGGGCACCGGCGCGCCAGAGGAGCCGCTGGCCCAGCAGGAACACTGCCAGCACAGCGAGGGTAACCAGCATGAAGCTGGTGGCCGTACCGCCGCCGGTTAGTGCCCGGATGCCCAGGCCTGCAACTACCGTAACCAGCCAGATGACGACGCCGGAGGGCCACAGTGCGACCGGTCGGCGCCAGGCGCGCGCAGCAGCCCATCCGAGCAGGCACGCGGCAGCAAAGGGCAGGGCCGTGCCGAGGATGCCGGCAAGCGCCAGCCCGTGCTCATGGCTGCGCCGGCCCAGGGCGGCGAACACAACAATCAGGACCAGGTCCGCCGCGAGGACCAAGGGCCAGGACCGGATGGTCTTTTCAGTGGAAGTACCAGCGGAATTTGCGGCGGCAGCGTTTCCGCCGGACGTATGCGGTGCGGTATTGCTCATGCGGTGCCCTCCTGGGCGGCGGTGGCGCGGTTTTCGCGGACGTACGGGCCAAGGAGTTCGCGGACCCGGCCCTCGACGATTTCCCGGCCGGTGCCCGATTCCAGCAGCCGGGTGGAGGAATGGACTATGGCGTTTATCAGTTCGGCGGTCACATGAGGATCCCGGACGCCGAGCATGGTCAGGGTTTCCACCAGCGGGGTCAGCAGCTGGCGGTGCATCATGGCGCTTTGGTTGTTCAGTTCCTCGCCCGGTGCGACGGCGGCAAGGGCGTTGCCCACGGCATGTTCACCTTCGGCCACGAGGGCGATGTTGGTCAGGACATAGGCCATGATCCGGTCCGCCGGGTCCGGCTCAGCGTCCATGGCTTCCCTCACCCGCCGGGTCCAGCGCGGAAAAACGTCCTGGACCAGTGCGTGCAGGAGGTCCTGGCGGGACTTGTAGTACTGGTAGGCGCTGGGCCGGGCGAGGCCCGCCAGCGCGGCCACTTCGGCCATGCTGGGGGCCTCGCCGGTGCGGGCCAGGAGGGTGCGCGCCGCATCCAGCAGCGCCCGCTGCTGTGCCGCCCGGTGTTCGGCCACCGTGGGGGCAGAGATTCGGGGCACCTGGCCCTCCTGTTCGTGCTGGTTTAGCTTGAGAGACGCCCGTCCACCATTTCGACTACGCGGTCGCAATGGTGCAGGACGTCGTGATCGTGCGTCACCATAACTGTAGCAACGCCGCGCTCATGGGTTTCCCGGGCCAGCAGGGCCACCACGTCCTGGCTCCGGGCCCGGTCCAGGGCTGCGGTGGGTTCGTCCACCAGCAGCAGGGACGGCCGGTTGACCAGTGAGCGGGCAATGCCCACGCGCTGGCGTTCCCCGCCGGAGAGCTGGTCCGGCCGGCTCTTGGCCTTGTGTTCCATGCCCACCCCGGCCAGCAGTTCCATCGGGTCCAGGCCGTCGCTGCTGCCGGCCAGTTTCTGCATCAGCTTCAGCTGTTCGACGGAGTTCAGTGCGGGAATCAGGTTTCCCGACTGGAACACAAAGCCGATTTCGCGCAGGCGGAACCTGGCGCGGGCGGCCTTGCCGAGGGTTGCGAGGTCCACGCCGTTCACCTGCACGGTGCCCGTGTCAGGCGCGGTGAGGGCGCCGGCTACCGCTAGGAGGCTGGATTTGCCAGCCCCGGACGGTCCGACGACGGCGACCATTTCCCCGGGCCGGACGGCCAGCGAAACATTGTCCAGGGCCTGGACTGTGCTGCCGCCGTCGCCCAGCGCCAGGTTCGCGGAGGTGATCAGCAGGCCGCCGGTTCGGGTGCCGGAGTTTTGCTGCTGTGTGGTTGCGGTGCTCATCGTTGTCCTCCAAGGGCAGCCAGGGGATCTACGCGGGAAATGCGGACAATGGCCAGGGCGGCGCCGGCCAGGCCCAGCACGATGGTCAGGACCGTGGCCAGCACGATGGGTGCGGGTTCCAGTGCGAACGGCATGGCGGTCCCGCTCAGCCCGGCGCCCATGGCGAGGCCGGCAAGGATGCCGACAACCGTGGAGACCACCAAGATGATGGTTGCCTGCAGCAGGCCGTCACGGAGCAGGTACCCGGTGGAGGCGCCTACGGCGCGCAGGACTGCGAGTTCGTGTTTGCGCTGGATGGTCCAGACCGTGAAGAAAGCACCAACGACCAGGGCGCAGATGGCGTAGAGGAACACCTGGATCATCTGCAGGGTCATGGTTTCGGCGGAGTAGCCGGGGGAAGCATTGAAGGATTCGGACAGGGTGGACGTGACTGTTCCGGCGGCGTCGTCTCCTGCCGCAAAGTCGATGTCCGCACCGTCGGCTGCCTTCAGGGCAACCGTGCTGGCAGTGTCGAATTTCACGCCGTCCATTTGTGCCTTGGCGGGGGCTCCGGGAACACTCTGGCCGCTGGCCAGGTACTGCCAGGTATCCAGCGGAAGGTAAGCGAGGTCAACGTGGCCGAACGTCGCCTGGCTGTCCGTGTAGCCGACCACGGTCAGTTCGACGCCGATGCGTTCGAGGGTCACCACGTCACCAATGTTCAGGCCGGCATCTGCCGCGGTGGAGGAGACCACGATTTCATCCGGTGCGGACAGGCCACGGCCTTCGCCGACCTGCGGGGCCAGGAACGAGTCGGGTTCAATGCCGAACAGGGCCAGATCCACCTGGGTGCCGTTTCCGGTGGTGCCGTTCATCATGGCAGTGCCCATCAGGGCCGCCTCATCCACGCCGGGCTGTTCGGCCCACACTGCAGCCTGGTGTTCGTCCACCACGCTGCGGGAGAAGGCATTGTCGGTCTTGGTGCCCTCGTTGAAGGCAAACGCAGTTGCCGGCATGGATTTCAGGCCGGAGACGCCGTCGTTGACGAGACCGGAGGACAAGCCGGACAGCAGGACCATTAGCACGGCGATGAGGGCGACGACGCCGCCCATCAGTCCGAATCTGGCCCGGGCGAAACGCAGTTCACGCAACGCTAAAAACATCGGTACCCCTTGAGTGGTATTTTCTGGGCATGATGCCGACGGGCTGTTGGCATCATGCCAACATCATGTCAGAAAAGTACCGGGGGACGCGAATGCTGCCGTTAAACACCTCCGGCGCCGGGGGATACCCGGCGCCGGAGGTGTTTGCCGCAGCGGTGCGGCAGGGGACGGACTAGGACCAGATGTCGTCGCCGCGCAGCGTCGCGTCGGCGCCGCCGTCGGTGTAGATGGTCTGGCCGGTGGTGTGGGTGTTCTCCTCGGACGTCAGCCAGATGAGCAGCCGGGCAATGACCTCGGGCTCGGAGTGGCCGTTCAGCGGCATGGGGACGTTTTCGTCCACCATGGCACGGCGTTCGGGCGTGGCCAGGAGCTCGCGGGTCATGGCGGACAGGACGGTGCCGGGGGCCACGGCGTTCAGCGGGATGCCGGCACCGGCAAATGCCGGGGTGATGCTTTCGCGGCGGACCCAGCGGCTGAGTGCGCGCTTGCTGGACGGGTAGTTAAGGTAGCCGGTCTGGGGGCCCTTGTCTGCGAGCTCCTTGCCGATCCGCAGCGCTTCCTCCTCGCTGCCGGCCAGCAGCGCCTCAACCAGCTCGGGGGAGTTGGGCTGCAGGCTCGCCATGGAGCTGACGACGGCGGCACGCGGGGCGCTGCTCTTGGCCAGGACGGGTGCCAGTGCGGTGAGGAAGTCGGTAACACCGAAGAAGTTCACGGCCACGGTGATGGGGGCGGGGGCAGAGATGCCTGCGCAGGCGATCACGGCGTCGACAGTGCCGCCGGAAAGGTCAAGGACCTTGGCTACGGCAGCGGAACGGCCCTCGGGGGTGCTGAGATCGCCTTCAACGTCGGCGTTGCGGAGGTCAACGCCAATGACCTTGTTGCCGGCCTCCTTCAGCAGGTTGGCGGTGGCTGCTCCGATGCCGGAAGCGGATCCTGTAACGATGTAGGTTCTAGTCATGTTTACAGTGTAAACCCGGACTCACCCGGTGCTGCCCACGCGTTCAGCGCAGCAGCTCCTGCCAGTCCGGAGGCACCCGGCTGGCCGGCCCGGGAACCGACTGGTTGAACGGGTGGTGCTCCGGCGGGGCCAGCTCGGGGCCGGCGAAAACAGAGGAATCGGCGTAGTTCCAGAACCAGTCCTCGCCCGGCTCATAGCTGCGGATGATCTGGTGCCCGGTCTGCTGCTCGTGCGCGGTGGCGTGCTGGCCCGGCGAATTGTCGCAGCAGCCGATGTGCCCGCATTCGGTGCAGCGGCGCAGGTGGTACCACCAGCCCTGCTGCTGCGTGCATTCCACGCAGCCCGGGCCGCTGGGCGGAACCGAAACGTTGATCCCGGGGATTGGCTCCATGGCGGATCTCCTTACAACGGGTAGCTGTTCTTGCCTACCCTCCACGGTAGCCATCCCGCCTTCCCGCCGACAGGCCCCGGAAGCAGCCGCCGGTCAGCCGAGCCAGACCGTGGTGTCCGGCGGCAGCAGACCGCCCTCGAGCGGCGCGCTGGTGTGCAGCACCGTGCCGGCGGGCAGGGCCACGGCCGCGGTACCGAAGTTGGTGATGCTCTGCCAGCCGCCGGGCCGGGTGAAGTGCAGGACGGAGGCAGCGCTGGGTACCCACGCAAGTTCCTCGGCACCCTGCCGCTTGCCGCGCAGTTCCAGGGCCCGCCGGTAGAAGTTCAGCGTGGAATCCGTATCGGCGTCCTGCAGCGACACGGCCGCGGGACCAAACCATTCCGGCTGGGGCAGGTGGGGTGCACCGGTGCCGAAGCCGAAGGACGGCTCCTCCGGGGTCCAGGGCAGCGGCACCCGGCAGCCGTCCCGGCCCTTTTCCACCCCGGCGTTGCGGAAGAAGGCGGGATCCTGGCGGTCGGCGTCGGGGATGGCAGCTACCTCGTGCAGGCCCAGTTCTTCGCCCTGGTACAAATAGGCGGAGCCGGGCAGGGCCAGCATCAGGAGGGTGGCCGCGCGGGCCCGGCGCAGTCCCGCGGCCCGGTCCAACTGCTCTTCCGGTCCGCCGGCCAGGACCCATGCCTTGCCGTCCTGGCCCTTGGCGCTGTCCGCCGGCGTTGCCGGCAATCCGTAGCGCGTGGCATGCCGCACGACGTCGTGGTTGGACAGGACCCAGGTGGACGACGCGCCGGTTTCCGCCGCCTGGACCAGATTGTCGGTGATGACGGTGCGGAAGCGGGCGGCGTCGAAATCCGCCTGCAGCAGGTCGAAGTTGAATGCCTGGCCCAGCCCCTCGGGGCTGGCGTAGCGGCCGCGGCGGGATGCATGGACCCAGGCTTCGGCCACCGCAGTGCGCGGCGGAGTGTATTCATTGAACAGGGCGCGCCACTCGGTGTAGATGTCATGGACCTCGTTCCGGTCCCAGAACGCATGCGCGCCGTCGGTTCCGTCGCCCTCGGCAGCGAGCAGTGCGCTGGAGGGCAGCGGTTCGCTCAGGTCCTTCGCCAGGGCATGCGCCACGTCAATCCGGAAGCCGTCCACTCCGCGGTCGGACCAGAAACGTAGGGTGGCCAGGAATTCATCCTTTACCGCACGGTTGTCCCAGTTGAAGTCCGGCTGCTCCGGAGCGAAGAGGTGCAGGTACCACTGCCCGTCCGGCACCTGCTCCCAGGCGCTGCCGCCGAACACGGACTGCCAGTCCGAGGGCGGCTGGGCGCCGTCGGGCCCGGTGCCGTCGCGGAAGATATACCGTTCCCGGGCCGCGGAACCCCGGGGCGAGTCCAGCGCTTCGCGGAACCAGGCATGCCGGTTGGAGGAATGATTGGGGACAATGTCCACAATCAGCTTGATTCCGGCACCGTGCAGGGCAGCGGCCATGTCGTCGAAGTGCGCCAAGGTGCCCAGGCGCGGGTCGACATCACGGTAGTCGTCGACGTCGTAACCTCCGTCGGCGAGCGCCGAGGGGTAAAAGGGACTGAGCCATACGGCGTCCACGCCGAGGGCCGAAAGGTAGGGCACCTTGGCGGTTACGCCCTGCAGGTCGCCCAGCCCGTCACCGTTGGAGTCCGAGAAGCTGCGCGGATACACCTGGTAAACCGCAGCCTGCCGCCACCAGTCCGGATCCGTCAGGGGATCGGCGTTGGATGGGAAGGGCTGCGGGTTTGAGGTCAAGGTGATCCTTTGGCAGAGACTGTGGATTTGCAGAGACTGTGGATTTGGAGAGACGGTGAATATGGACAGACGGTGAAAGGGCAATGCGGGAAACGCGTGTGGTTGGACTCTACTCCTGCCCCCGGAGCAGCAGGAGCCGGCGTTCATGCCGGTTCTCCGCCAGTTCCGCGGCGGCGCGGAATTCGGCCCTGGCCTCCTCGACCCTGCCCAGCCGGGAGAGCAGCTCGCCGCGCACGCTGGGCAGCAGATGGGATCCCCGCAGGGCCCCCCGGGCGTCCAGACGCTCCACAATGGCCAGGGCCGGCTCGGGCCCCGACGCCATGGACACTGCTACGGCACGGTTGAGTTCGACGACGTCGCCGGGGCTGATGCGGCCCAGCGCCTCATAGAGGTCCACGATGGCCGGCCAGTCCGTCTCGTCGGCACGCCCGGCGGTGGCATGGCATTGCGCGATGGCTGCCTGCAGTGCGTAGCTCCCGCGGGACCGTCCGGCCGCTGCTGCCAGGGCGTCCGCGCGGGCCAGCGACGCGCGGCCCCGCTCAATCTGCGCCCGGTCCCACCTGGTGCGGTCCTGGTCCGGCAGCAGGACCGGCTCACCGCCGGCCCCGGTGCGGGCGGCGAAGCGGGAGGCTTGGAACTCCATCAGCGCCACCAGGGCGTGGACCTCCGGGACCCGGGGCACCAGGCCGGCCAGGATCCGTCCGATCCGCAGTGCCTCGTTAGCCAGGTCCGGCCGGATCCAGGTCTCACCGGCCGTTGCCGCATACCCCTCCGTGAACATCAGGTAGACAACATGCATCACACCCCGCAGCCGCGGACCCCACTCATTGGGTTCCGGGACTTCGAACGGGACCCGGGCGGCGGCCAGGCTCTTCCGGGCACGGAGGATCCGCTGCTGCATGGTGGCCACGGGTACCAGGAACAGCCGGGCGATTTCCTCCGTGCGCAGTGATCCCACCACCCGCAGGGTCAGCGCTACCTGGGCCTGAGGCGCAAGCACGGGATGGCAGGCGGTAAACAGCAGCCGGAGCACATCGTCGGGGAGCGGATCCCAGTCAACGGCGGCTTCATCTTCCCGGGCGCGGGCCAACTGCCCGTAACGGTTGCCGAGCTGGTCCTCCCGCCGCCAGTGGTCGATGGCGCGCCGCCGGGCCGCCGTCGTAATCCAGGCGCCGGGGTTCCGCGGAATGCCGCGTGTGCCCCACTGTTCCAGTGCCTGGGCAACCGCTTCCTGGGCCGCGTCCTCGGCCAGGCCCACGTCCCCGGTGGCACGCGCCAGGGCAGCAACAATCCGGGCACCTTCGATGCGCCACAGCGCGTCTAGGCGGCGCCGGATTGCCGCTGCCTGCCCGGGACCGGCTGCTACCGGTGCTCCGTGCGCAGCTTCTCCTCGTCCCTGCGCCATCCTTCTTCCTTCCGGATGTACTCGTTGTCGGCGAAATCCGAGAAGTCCGCAGCCTCCGTTACCCGCCGCACTTCCAGCTTCGATCCCGGTCCAAGCGGGCAGCGGCTGGCCCATTCCGCCGCTTCTTCGCGGGAGGCGGCGGAGATGATCCAGAACCCGTTGAACAGCTCATGGGTTTCCCCGTAGGGGCCGTCTGTGATCAGCGGCGGATCCTCGGAAAAGTCCACAACAAAGCCGCTGCCGGTGGAAATCTCGGCCAGGCCTTCGCCGGCCAGCAATACCCCTGCGTTGATCATTGACTCGTTATAGGCGCCCATCCGGTTAATGACTTCCTCGAAGGGGACATCCTTGTAGGCCTGCACGCCCGCGTCGGTGGACCGCATAATGAGCATGTACTTCATGGTGGACTCCTTCTTCTATGCGTTGCCGTTCCTGCAACTGTGAGGACGCGGTGTTGCGTCTTCTACTATGGCGTCGAACGAGCGGCGGAGATATCGACAGCCGCGGAAAAAATTTGTTCTGCAGTACCGCAGCGTTCGGTTCCGAAACCAAGGACGTGAGGATATGGACGAGCTTCCTGGCGATGCCGGCGCGGACCGGGCGATTAAGGCACGGCTTAGGGCCATCTGGTCGCTGGGGAACTACGCGGCCGTTGCCGCCGAAACCATTTCTCCCCTGGGGCCCGTCCTCGTCCGGGCCGCCGGCATCCGGGGCAGCGACCGGGTCCTGGACATTGCGGCGGGGACCGGGAATGCGGCAATCCCGGCAGCTGAGACGGGAGCTGATGTCACCGCTTCGGACCTGACGCCTGAGCTGCTGAATTCCGGTAAGCGCCTGGCGCTGGCCCGGTCCGTCCGGCTGACCTGGTCCATGGCGGACGCCGAGCATCTCCCGTATGCCGATGCCTCCTACGACGCGGTGATCTCCTGTGCAGGCGTGATGTTCGCCCCGCATCATCGCCTGGCTGCCGCCGAACTCGTCCGCGTGTGCCGGCCGGGAGGACGGATCGGGCTGATTAACTGGACTCCGGAAGGATTCGTCGGCAGCATGTTCGCCGCTTTGAAGCCCTACTCGCCGGCGCCGCCGCCGGGAACGCAGTCACCGCAATTGTGGGGAAACCGGGAGCACGTAGAGTCCCTATTGGAGGGGCAGGTACGGGAGTTCCGCGCCGAACGCCGCACCGTGCTTATTGACCGGTTCGCCACGCCGGAGGACTTCCTGAGGTTCCTTAAGGCGAACTACGGACCAATTATCGCGGTGTACGAATTCCTTGCGCACAATCCGGACCGGGCGGGCGCACTGGATGAAGAACTGCTGGCCCTCGTGAAGCGGTACAGCGCCCAGGCCGGCGGGATGGCCATGGACTGGGAATATCTGCTGGTGACCGCCACGCGGTCCTGACACCGGCCGCCCGGGGGAGAGGACTCAGGCAGGGGCCGCGGCCACGCCTTCGCCGGCGGGCAGCGGCAGGCGCATGAGGACCTCGTCACGGAAGTCGTCTGCGGCCAGCCGCAGGGCCCGGGGCCGGCGGCCGTACTCGACCCAGCCCAGGCCCGAATAAAAGGACTCCAGCCCCATGCCGCCGCGGACCTCGAGGATCAGTTCGTCCAGCCGCAGTTCCTCACGGGCATATCGGGCGGCTTCCTGCATCAGTGCGGAGCCAATGCCCCGGCCACGTGCCGCCAGCGCGCTCTGTACCCGGGTTACGCGGGCCCAGTGGCTGGTCAGGGTGCCCGGGTTAACGGTGAGGACCAACCACCCGGCCAGCACGCCGTGTTCTTGCGCAATCAGCAGCCGGGAGCCTTCGGGTGCGAGGGCGGCAACGAGCGCTGCCAGCGCCGGCTCGACGTCGCCGGTATCCACCGGCAGCAGCGGGAAGCCGACGGCGCCGCCTGCGTTGCTGACGTCCGTCCAGCAGTGCAGCAGCTGGCGGCGCATGGCAGGGGAAAGGCTGCCGGGGGAGTCGAGCCAGGAAAAGGCCACCGTCATTCGCCGGCCCCTGCGGCCCATCCCGGGTGCTCGAGTGAGATGCGGGAATCGCCTGCCAATACGCCCAGGTCCCGTTCGAGCTGCCCTAGTTCGGGTGCGCCGATCCGATTCGCCCATGCAGCACGGAGGCCGTCAAATACTGCTTCGCCTTCCCTGAGCATCCGGTGGCCCAGGGGAGTGACGGTTAGGCGCTTGCGCCGGGCATCCTGTTCATCCGTGCGGCGTTCAGCGTAACCGCGTTCCAGCAGCACCGCGATGGTCTTGGCGGCCGCCTGCTTCGTCACCGCCGTCGCGCGCCCGAGTTCAGAGGCGGTGTCGGCTCCGGCGTCAATGGCGCGCAAGGCAAAATCATGCACCGGCCGGATGTCGGCATAGCCGCGGGCCGCCAGCTCGGCGGTCGCGTCCTCCACCAGCTGCCGGTAGGCAGCGAGCAGCAGCAAAGCAAGGTCCGCACCGGTCCGATTCACGAAAACAGCATACGCGGACTATGGATTAGACAACCCGATTGTCTTACGATGGTGGACAACTCGGTTGTCTATTGGAGGACGCGCCATGAACATGAGTCCAGCCGCCACCATCCCCGGCGCCCGCCATGCCACCGCCCAGGCCGGCGAAATTGGCCTCCATTACGTCTCCGCCGGCCGGGAAGGATCACCGGTCCTGCTGCTGCACGGTTTCCCGGAAAGCTGGTGGGCGTTCCGCACATTGATCCCCGTGCTGGCCCGCAGCCACCGGGTGTTTGCCGTGGACCTGCCGGGCTTCGGGGATTCCGCTGCAGTTCCGGACACGGGCCTCGACAGCAGAGCCGTGGCGGAAACACTCCATGAATTCCTGCGTGCCCTGGGCGTCGGGCCGGTACATCTACTGGCGCAGGACATCAGCGGGGGAGCGGCGTTCCGTCTTGCCGCCGTACACCCCGAGGCAGTGGCAAGTTTTACGGCGGTGGAGGCCGGGCTGGCCGGGTTTGGACTCGAAGCCCTGGCCGATGTCGCCCATGGCGGTTCCTGGCATATCGGCATGCTTGCCGCCCCCGGAATACCGGACTTGCTGCTGACCGGCAGGGAAGTGGACCTGCTGGCCGCCTGGGCCTATCCGTCCATGACGGCAGTGGAAGGCGCCGTGACCAGCACGGATATTGCTGAGTTTGCCCGCACGTACTCCCGTCCGGGCGGCTGGAACGGCGCCGCGGGCCTCTACCGCTCCATGCTTTCGGAAGGGGCGGAAATCAAGGCCCTGGCGGCGTCGCGGCCCCTTGCGATGCCGGTGCTGGCCGTGGGTGCCGGCGGCGGGCCGTTCACCGAACAGACCTTCGCACCGCTGGCCACCGGATCTTTCACGGCTGTGCAGCTGGATGGCGTTGGGCACTATGCGGCCCAGGAGGCTCCCGAGGCCCTGGGGGCGGCGCTGCTGGAGTTCCTCTCCGGCGTGGACGGCTAGCCGGACCCCGGGCCGGCGACCGAAACTTCTGCGGACGGCAGGGCCTGCTGCAGGCAGTCGGCAATCCGCCCGGCATCGTCTGCGGTTGCGTCAGCAGTCAGGGTCACACCCATGTGCGAAGCTGGATAGTCCGCGGACACAAACGCCTCCTCAACGTGCGGATCTTCAAGGCACTGCTCATAGGCGCCGGGCCCGGGATCGATGACGCTCACGGACCACCGGCTGGGCCTTCCGCCGGTGCCCTCGGATTCGGCGCCGTCGGATCCAGCGCCGTCGGATCCGGAAGCGCCCGCGCCGCAGCCGGCCAGGGACACTACGAGAGTGCTGACGGCTGCGGCAACGGGAAACCAGCGATGCGCGCCCATGATGCCTCCCTTGAACGCCGGGTGTTTGCCGGAAGCCTACATGCTGCGGCTGCCCCCGGAGATGACGGCTTCGGGCGGGTCCGGGGGACCCCCTTCCAAACGCTAGTTGACATAATGTAGATTATCGGCACTTTGCGGTACGCGTCGGAAGTGGCCAGAAGCACTAATATCGCTTTTCCGGGTTATATGCCGATTCGGTACTCAAATCAGCACAAATCCCCCGGTTTTGGACGTTTCTGCCTCCCGGAGACCTTTGGGATTGTTTTTTGCAGCGGACGACTCGTTTTGCGCTGCTGTGCGGGCCTGCAGCATGCCGGGCCGGTTTTCTCCGGCCTGTTGGCTTACCCGGGCGGCCGGGCCAAAATCCGCTGACCTGGTTGGACAATTTCCGGTCCCCGGACGTTTCCCGTACAGGTTCATGGTGAGTTGACATAACTCCCCCGCAGGCCCGCCGCCGCGGTTCATCAAGTTGACATAACCGTTGCGTGCAGCGCTGGGCCGTGCCATTCCCCTGTGCCCGTCCCCCGTGCCCGTCCCCCGTGCCCGTCCCCCGTGCCCGTTCCCGTGCTGCACTGCGCGCCCGGGGTCCCCGGATTACCCGGGTACCGGCGGTCCTGCCGAAGGAACTACCGCCGGCACTACGGGAGAACGGGACGTTGGTCACTTTCGCCGCCTATTTCGTCAACGAACGGCCGCCACGCCTGTACGGTTTGGTGCAGCGACTTTCGTTGCCCTATATGATCTACGCTTCAACCCCCCCAAATCAGGAGATAAGCACAACAAAATGGCTACCGATTACGATGCCCCGCGCGTCAAGGAAGAAGACCAGCACACAGACTCCCTGGAGGGTCTGAAAGCTCAGCAGCGCGGCGGAGCGATGACGGCTGTCATCGATGTCGAAGAGTCAGACGCCATTGATGGTTTTGACCTTCCCGGCGCAGACCTGTCCGGCGAGGAACTGCTCATCAAGGTAGTTCCCCCGCAGGCAGACGAGTTCACCTGCATGTCCTGCTTCCTCGTACGCCACCGTTCGCAGATTGCCCGCGAAAAGAACGGCGAGGCTTACTGCGTGGACTGCGAAGGCTAACTCCTGCCCCGCAGCACAGCCGGGTTCCGCCGTTGAGGCGGGACCCGGCTTTTTGTTTGGCTCTCCCCCGCCGGCGCATACAATCCACGGGTGACCTCCTCCCTCCATGCCGCCCTCCCGCCGTCGTCCCGGGCGCTGTCATCCGCAGGACAGGACCTGGCGGACCCGGACGCATGACCGGAACAGGCGCCGCCCTGCCCGGGATCCACCCGCTGCCGCATCAGTCCCCCGGTCCCTCCACGTCCTGAACCACCTCGTTGCGGCGCAGGAACCAGGGCCGGTAGGGCGGGTCGAACCGCGCAAAACGCGGATTTCCCAGCAGGCTGAACCCCTCTGCCCCGACGGCGGCCTGCAAGGCGGCCAAATGGGCTTGGTAGTTGGCTTCATTCCAGCGTCCGGAGAAGGCGGCCGCCGCCCCCGTTTGTCCCGGTACCGCCACAATGCTCACAGCGGGATCCTCCGGCACCGGGGCGGTGAGGGCGGTCAGGTCCCCAGGGAGGACAAAAGCCACCGTAAAGGCTCCCGCGATGGGGCTCGGCTCCAGGAGCACCGGGGCTGTCATCGCCAGGTTTTCGCTGAACTGCACTTCGCCCGGCGGATAGGGGTCCAGTCCCGCCCGGGAGGAGTTCCGGCCGCTGATGTACCGGTACAGGTAGCGGAAACCGGTGTTGCCGGCCCCCTCGAATCCCGCGTTCACAGTGACCTGGGCCAGCACGTGCGCCGGATAGTGGCGCAACTCGAATCCTGGATACCGTCCCAGCACGGTGTAGGGCTGCTGCTCAGTCATGATGGCCCAGACGCTACTCTTCGGCGCGGCGCACCAACAGTGTAGCGGCCATTAGGATGAATCCGTGCCCACCGAATCCTCCGCCCTGCTGCGTGACCTGGTCCTTCCGATGCTGGAGCAGGAGCTTGTACCGATTGTCCAACTGGGCCACCCCGCCCTGCGCCGTGCGGCGCTGCCCTTTGACGGTGAGCTGGACGCCGAGGAGCTGGAAGCGCTGATCGCGCTGATGCGGCGGGTGATGCATGCTGCGCCAGGTGTGGGCCTGGCCGCGCCCCAGTTGGGCATCCCGTTGCAGATCGCGGTACTGGAAGACACCTACGACGTCGGCGCCGAAGCTGCAGCGGTACGCGACCGCCAGCCGTTGCCGTTCTTCACCATCATCAATCCCCGCTACGAAGCCGACGGCGAGGACAGCGCCGAATTCTTCGAGGGCTGCTTGTCCTTCGAGGGGTACCAGGGCGTGGTGCGCCGGCATGCGTCCGTGGTGCTGGACTACACCGACCCGCAGTCCCGCCAGCACATGGAACGGTTCAGCGGCTGGCAGGCGCGGATTGTCCAGCACGAGACGGACCATCTCTACGGGACGGTGTACGTGGACAAGGTGCTCACCCGCTCGTTGTGCAGCAACACCGAATACGCCCGGCGCTGGGCCTCGCCGGACATCGACGAGGCCCAGCGGGTCCTGGGCTTCTGACCCGGCCCCGATGCGGGTTCCCTGCTGCCTAGGCGCCGGCCGGCTCCGGCTGTCGGGCGTTCTGCGGTGCGGGATTCTGTGCCGTGGGCAACCAGCGCGCCCACCAGCGCAGCAGATGCTCGAACCGGCGGCGGCGGTGCCAGGGGGTGCCGCTGCGTGATAGTTCGTGGTTTTCGCCCGGGAACAGCAGCAACTCGGTGGGCACGCCCCGCAGCTTCAGCGCCGTGTAGTAGCGCTGGGCCTGCTCCACGGGACACCGCAGGTCCTCCTCGGAGTGGACCACGAACGTGGGGGTCCGGACGGCGTCCACGCAGGCCATCGGGCTCTGCTCCAGGACGTGCCCGGGATCGGTGCCCGTGTAACCGGCGCTGAAGAACCAGCCAATGTCCGCTGAGCCGGTGAAGGAGAGCGGATCCAGGAAACCTCGCTCCACCACGGCAGCGGTGAAGCGGTGGTCGTGCGCGATGGTCCAGGCCGTGAGGTAGCCGCCGTAGGAGCCGCCCATGATGCCCACCCGGGTGCCGTCCAGTTCCGGGTGCCCGGCCAGGGCGCCGTCCAGGAAGGCCAGCACATCGGCCAAATCGAGGGTGCCCATAGCCGCTTTGATGCTGCGTCCATGGTCCTGCCCGTACCCGGCGGAGCCGCGCGGATTGCACATCAGCACGGCGTAGCCGGCCTCCGTGTAAATCTGCGTTTCATCGAAGCAGCCCCACCCATACTGCGCAAACGGTCCGCCGTGAATGTTCAGCAGTACCGGGTGGGGACCGGGCCCCTCCGGCAGCGCCACCCAGCCATGGACCGGATAGCCGTCGGATGAGGAATGGGTTTCCTCCGCCGGAATAGTCAGCGGAGCATGCCGGCGCAGGGCCGCCGAGAAGTCGGTAAGCCGCCGCAGCCCGTCGTCGTCGACGACGGCCAGGTCGCCGGCGGTCTGCGGATCCGTATAGCAGGCCACCACGGTGCCGCCCGCCGAGCCGGCTGCGGTGACAACCCGCGGGCCCTCCACCATGGTGTGCACCCCGCCGCGGGGATCCACGGACAGCAGCTCGCCTGTGCCCCGGGACCGGTTAAAGACCAGGGCTTCGGCACTGTTGTGCGGAACCACGGTGCCCTCGGCCAGGTCCACGGTTTCCGGATCCGTCAGCCGGCGCACCGCGGACGGGTCTGCTGCCGGCGCGGCGTACAGCGAGGTGTTCCGGGCCACGAAGTCGGTGCCTGACTCCGATACTTCCTGCCCGAGGTAGAACAGCCAGTGCCCGTTGGTGCTTTGCACCGGGTCGGACACGGCCAGCGGGCTGCCGCCGCCCAAATTGGTCAGCTTCGTGAGGCCGGTTCCGTCAGGGCTGATGCTGTAGGCATCCGCCACCAGGGTCTCATCGTCCCGGGCGGCAGTGAACAGGATCCGGCTCCCGTCGGCGCTGAACACGGGCTGCAGGTGGTCGGTGGCTCCGGTGGTCAGCTGCACCGCCTCGGGCAGGCCGCGGCTGCCGCGGTCCTCTTCGCGGTCTTCCCCGGCCCGGGCTTCCCGGCTCCGTCCCCGGGGCGGAATGTACGGTTCCGCATCCAGATCGGGCAGGTCCACGAGGAAGGCCTGGACGGGTTTGTCCTGCGTGTAGCCCACGCCGTTCATCCGGTATTTGAAGGTGGTGATCAGCCGGGGATCCTCGGCACCGGCGGCCACGCCCTCAACAGTGCCGTACCGGCCCCCTTCCGGCACCCGGGCGGAAAACACCGCGCGGACCCCGTCCGGCGAGAACGCGAACCAGCTGACGCCCAGGGCGGCATCGGTCAGCTGCACCGGTTCCCCGCTGCCGGCACCCAGCACGTACAACTGGGCCGGCTCCCCCGGTGCTGCACGCAGGAACCCCAGGACACTGCCGTCCGGACTGTACTTTGGGGCGGTGTCGCGGAAGCCCCGGGTGAGCCGGCGCGGCGGGCCGCCCGGAGTCAGCGGGACCCGCCACAGCTGGCCGGTATAGGCATCAGCGGCGAAGTCGGGCCGGGTCACGGACACCACGCAGTGCAGGGCATCAGGGTGCAGGGCGGGTGCGGACAGTGAATTAAGGAGAGGCAGGTCACATGGTTTCACGAGTGGAAGCCTAATGTTCCCTGCCGTTCCCGGCCAACTGCCGTCTTAGGATGGTTTTATGCCTTCCCTGCCGCCCCTGGAGTGTCCCGTCTGCGGCAGCACCCTCGAGCCCGACGCCGAGCTGCGGACCCTTGCGTGCCCGGCCGGGCACCGGTACGACGCCGCCAAACAGGGCTATTTCAACCTCCTCACCGGTGCCGGCACCAAGTTCCAGGCCGACACTGCGGCCATGGTGCAGGCCCGCGCCGATTTCCTCGCCGCCGGCCACTACTCGCCCCTGGCTGCGGAACTGGCCCGGCTGGTTTCCCCGGCGGCCCCGAACGCTGCCACGGTGCTCGACGCCGGTGCCGGCACGGGTTATTACCTCGGCGAGGTCCTGGCGGCCCTTCCCGGAGCAGCCGCCGTGGCCATGGACATTTCCAAATTTGCGCTGCGCCGTGCTGCCCGGTCCCTGCCCGGTTCCTACGCCTTGGTGTGGGACGTGTGGCGCAGGCTTCCGCTCCCGGATGCCTCGGTGGACGTGGTCCTGAATGTCTTCGCACCGCGGAACCCGGCCGAGTTCCGCCGGGTCCTGGACTCCAGCGGCGTGCTGGCGGTGGTCACCCCCGGCCCGGACCATCTGCAGCAGATCCGCGCCGCAGCAGGGATGCTGGACATCGGGGCGGAAAAAGCGGAACGGGTTGCCGCCGCAATGGAGCGGTGGTTCACGCCGCTGGACACGGTCCGCTGCACCTACGAAATGCAGCTTGAGGCCGCGGACCTGCGCAACGTCGCCCTCATGGGCCCCTCTGCCCGGCACCTGGATCCGGCCGCCCTGGACCGCACCGTGGCGGGCTTTGCCCTGCCACTTGGGGTAACCGCGTCGTTCTCCCTGCAACTCTTCCGGGCCCGCTAGCCCGGGCGGGACGCAAACGTTACCCAACCGGCACGGTTATCCCTAGGTCTGTACCGTCTCTTCGGGCAGAATGATCTCAACGCGCCGCTGCGGCGGGAGAACCCGCGCACACCCGGACCGCCGCACCAACCGGCAAGACGCCCCGCGCGACGCCCGGGCACAGCGGAGCAACCCGGTAAAGCCGGAACCCGACTACACGCGGATACATCCGAACGAACATCCGAAAGAAAAGGGGATAACGGATGCAGGAAGTCTACGAATGGATGCTCAGCTACGGCTGGGCCCTGTGGCTGGTGCTTTTCCTTGGCTTCGCCGCTATTGAGGCCCTCACTCTGGATCTGTTTTTCGCGATGCTCTCCGTTGGTGCGCTGGCGGCCATGCTCAGTTCGCTGCTCGGTGCCCCGCTGTTCCTGCAGGTTGTGGTGTTCGCCCTGGTGTCCGTGCTGATGATCGCACTGGTGCGTCCGCTGGCACTCAAGCATCTGCAGCACAGCAGTAAGGACCAGCTCTCCAACATAGACCGTCTCGTCGGCGGGCCGGCGCTGACGCTGGAGGCCGTAACCGGGCTCGCCGGCACAGTGAAGATCGGCGGGGAAACCTGGTCCGCGCGCAGCGCCGCCGGGGATACGCTGGCGGCCGGGACGCAGGTACGTGTGGCCCGGATCGAAGGCGCCACCGCCGTCGTCGAGGCTTCGGCCGGGAATACCCCGGACCGGCCCGCCGGAAGCGGAAAGACCCCGGAACCGGGCCGCCGCGAAACAACCTAACGAATCGTGCCGGCGGCACCACCGCCGGACCAACCGCAGGATCCGCGGATCCTGCCAAATCCCAAAGGGGGGAACATGGGTACCGGAACCGGCGTCCTAGTAGTTGTTCTTGCCGTGCTGGTGATCTTTGTATTGGTCATCCTCGTCAAGGCTGTAAAGATTGTCCCGCAGGCCCGGGCAGGGGTGGTGGAACGGCTGGGCAAGTACCAGAAGACCCTGAATCCCGGCCTGACTATCCTGATCCCGTTCGTGGACCGGCTCCTGCCGCTGCTGGACCTGCGTGAACAGGTGGTGTCCTTCCCTCCGCAGCAGGTCATTACCGAGGACAGCCTGGTGGTCTCCATCGACACCGTGGTGTACTTCCAGGTCACCGACGCCCGGGCGGCCACCTATGAGATTGCCAACTACATCCAGGGTGTGGAGCAGCTGACCATTACCACCCTGCGCAACGTAGTGGGCGGCCTGAACCTGGAAGAGGCGCTGACCTCCCGCGACCAGATCAACGGCCAGCTGCGCGGCGTGCTGGATGAGGCCACCGGCCGCTGGGGCATCCGTGTCTCGCGTGTGGAGCTCAAGACCATTGCCCCGCCCCTGACCATCCAGGATTCGATGGAAAAGCAGATGCGTGCCGAACGTGAACGCCGGGCCACCGTGCTGACCGCGGAAGGCTCCAAGCAGTCGCAGATCCTCACGGCCGAGGGGCGCCGGCAGGCAGCCATCCTGGCCGCCGAAGGCGACGCCAAGGCTGCGATCCTGCGGGCGGACGGCGAGGCCCAGGCCATCGCCAAGGTCTTCGACGCGATCCACAAGGGCAACCCGGACCAGAAGCTGCTGGCCTACCAGTACCTCCAGACGCTGCCCAAGCTGGCCGAAGGCACGTCCAACAAGGTCTGGATCATCCCCAGCGAACTCGGTGAGGCGCTCAAGGGTGTGGGCAGCGCCCTGGGCGACTTCGTACCGGATGCGAAAAAGCACTCCTCCACCAACGGCAGCTCCCCCGTGCAGAACGGGACGGGGCCCGCAGCGGACGCAGCCGGGGTGGCCTGACCCTCCCCTGTGTTCGCCGATCGGCGGTTGGTACCGGTACAATAGGTTGTTTGCCGGGCAATGGCCGCGGCGCCGATACGGGACCGCCGCCGGGAACAGCAGCAGCGCCGTCGGCGTTGTAAGAACTGTGAGGGCGGAAGGGGCCGCCGGCCGGACCGCCCGCAGGGGCGGCAGCGTGCAGATAAGCGGCATCAGAACCGGCATCAGCACCGGAAAGAGCACCGGCCCGGCGCCGGCACAACAGAGGATCCGCCAGCGGATCCAGCGGATTGAAGAGGGAGAAAAGATGAGCGATCGTAGCCTGCGGGGTATGCGCCTTGGTGCGCAGAGCATGGAGACCGAATCCGGTGTGGAGCCGGCTCCCCGCCAGCGGGTGGAATACCGCTGCGAGGATGGCGAGCGTGTTTTCGTAACCTTCGCCGCCGAAGCGGACATTCCGCCGGTCTGGATTTCCAAGACCGGCAAGGAAGCGCTCCTGGTCAACGGCGAGAAGCCCGACACCAGCAACGACAAGCCGGTGCGTACGCACTGGGACATGCTGCTGGAGCGCCGCAGCATCGAGGAGCTTGAGACCATCCTCCAGGACCGGCTGAACATCCTGCGTGAACGCCGCGGAGAGCGCACCAGCGCTTGACCCGGTTCGCCGGTACGGCAACGTACCGGCTGACGCAGACATAGTCGACACGCAAAAGCAGGGCGGCTGCCAATCGGCAGCCGTCCTGCTTTTTTGCGTCTGGGCCCGGGGCCCGGGGACTAGGACCGGCCGGTGAGCTTCTTCCATCGTGCCGTGAGTCCCCAGCGGGTCACGTTGGTCATGGCCTCGACCACAATGTTGCCGCTCATCTTCGAGGCGCCGAATTCCCGTTCCACGAAGGTGATGGGCACTTCGGTGATCTTCAGGCCCAGCCGTGCCACGCGGAAGGTCATATCGACCTGGAAACCGTAGCCGACGGACTCAACTGCACCCAGGTCCAGCTGTTCCAGCGTGCCGCGGCGGAACGCGCGGTAGCCGGCGGTAATGTCACGGACGGCAATGCCCAGCATCAGGCGCGAGTACGTGCTGCCGGCGCGGGAGAGCAGCTTGCGGCGCAACGGCCAGTTCACCACCGAACCGCCGGGAACCCAGCGCGAGCCGATCACCAGGTCCGCACCGGCTTTGGAAGCTTCGAGCAGCCGCGGCAGTTCCTCCGGACGGTGCGAGCCGTCGGCGTCCATCTCCACCAGTACGTCATAGCCGCGCTCCAGGCCCCAGCGGAAGCCGGCAATGTAGGCGGCGCCCAGGCCCTCCTTGCCCTTACGGTGCAGTACATGCACCTTCGGGTCCTTGGCAGCAACCTCATCGGCGTAGTCGCCGGTGCCGTCCGGGCTGTTATCGTCCGCAATCAGTACATCCGAGTCGGGCACCGCATTCCGCAGCCGCGTGAGCGTCTTGGGAAGGGACTCAATCTCGTTGTAAGTAGGGATGATGGTCAGGACACGCACTCGGTAAGCCTTTCGTGGACGCACGCCGCGCTGTTGGCGGGCTAGACGGGGTTGCTCCCCCGGCTGACTACCTAGTATATGGGAGCGCGCGGCCGGCGTGCTCCGGCGGGAGCCCGGTCACCGCCGGGCCCGGACCGGGGACAGGCGGTGCGGCACGCACAATCGGGCGGGTCCTGCCGTCTTCGGGCCAGTACCGGACGGCGCCGGGCCTGTTTTCTACTGACGGTTGAACCCACCCGATTGCTGTGGTGCAAGGCCCTGTCACCAGCCGCCCGCGGAACTTTCGCCCCGGCACGCGCTGAACGGGGCCGTGGCAGCCGAAGAACCGGAAACGCGTAGGGGCAGTGCACAGGGCCCGGGCTGGAACAGGTCCAGCGCCGTGCCCGGCATGTCCCCCAAACGGCCGGTCCCGACTGCAGTAGTCATAGCCTACGTCCTCGCTTCCCGCTGTCAATGCGGCCGCTGACTAGGACGTTTCCGGTATCACCGCAGGTCAGGGCCGGGTCGGCCCCGCCCAGGCGGGACCGTGAATTTACCGCCTAGGCCAGGTCCGGGGCGCGGTAGAGCTCGTTGCCGTTATGGACCGTCTGCAGGCACCGGGGTTCGTCACCGTTGTCCAGTGCGGGCAGCAGCGGAGTTCCGGCCCGCGGATCGGTGCTCCAGGCCGACACATTGGCGTCCGGGGTCTGGACCATCAGTTCCTGCACCTCCCACAGCGCGAAGGAAGCCGGTGCGCCGGGAGCCAGCTGGCCGCGCATGAAGTTCTTCTCCCCCGCTGCACGCCAGCCGGCACGGGTGTGCCCGATGAATGCGGCCCGGGCGGAAACGCGTTCACGCGGATTCGAGTGCGCCACGGCAGCACGGACCCCGGACCACGGATCGAGAGGAAGGACGGGAGTGTCGGAGCCCAGTGCCACCGGCACTCCTGCCGACAGCAGGGAAGCCAGGCGGTTCATGCCCTCACGGCGCGGACCCACCCGCTGCTCGTAGAGGCCGCCCGGGTGGCCCCAGGCGGCGTCGAAGCCGGGCTGCAGGCTGACCGTGACACCGAAGCGCAGCAGCTCGGCGATGGCCGCGTCATCAGTCATTTCAGCGTGCTCGAGCCGATGATGGGCGGCGCGCAGGGCCGCTTCGCCGCCGGCGTCGGACAGTGCCTCGGCGGCCAGGCGCAGGCCTGCCAGCGCGGTATCCATGCCCGCGTCTCCGATCACGTGGAAGCCGCCCTGCAGTCCGGCCCGCGTCATCAGTTCCAGGTGCCGGCCCACCTGTTCCGGTGTGAGGTACAGCGTCCCGCGGGTATCGGACCGGTCGGTGTACGGCTCCCGCAGGGCCGCGGTGCGGGCACCGAAGGACCCGTCAATGTTCAGGTCCCCGGCCAGGCCCAGCAGCCTGCCCTCGAAGAACTCCATCAGCCCGGTGGCCTGGGCTTCTGTTTCCACCAGCTGGCCCCAGTAAGGCAGCACCTGCGGCATCGGCTCCTCGGACGGGGCACCGTCCAGGCCCAGCAGTTGCCGCAGGTCCTCCGGAGGAGCAATGTGCGGTGCGGCCATTTCAGTGACGGCCACCACGCCGCGGGAAGCGGCGTGCTTCAGGGCAGCCCGCTGGAACGCCGAGCGCTGGGCCGGGTCGGCGCTCCGCGACACGGTGCGCGCAGCCTCATGCGCGGCGCGGACCACAAAACCGTTGTCCCATCCGTCGTACTCCTGCAGGCGCAGATTGGCCGCCAGGGTTCCGGATACGGCGGCGCAGTGCACGTCGCTGCGGGAAAGATAGACGGGCCGGTTGCCGGAGGCGGCATCCAGTTCCGCCGCCGTGGGGAAACGGCGTTCCGGCCAGCGGGACTCGTCCCAGCCCGCACCCAGGATCAACCCGCTGCTGGCCGAGGCATAGCGGCTGACGGCCTCCAGCAGGTCCGCCAGCGATGTGCAGCCGCTCAGGTCAAGGGTCGCCAGGGACATGCCCAGTTCGGTGGCGTGCACGTGGGAGTCCACAAAACCCGGGGCCACCAGCGCTCCGTGCAGGTCCACCACATCCATCTTGCTGTCCTGGATGGAGGTGGCGGCCTGCTCGGACCCCACCCAGGCGATGGTGTCGCCGTCCACGAGCATGGCGGTGGCAAAGGGATCGCCGGCACTGTAGACCGAGCCGTTGCGGTAGAGCGTCAGCTTCGGGGCGCTCGGGATGGTACTGCCGTTCAAGGACTCACCTGTTTTCTGTAGAAACTGTTGGGGGAAGCGGAAAGGAGGCTAGTCGCCGACGTTTGAATAGGCGACGACGCCGCGGCGCACCAGGCCAATGGCCTCGCGGAGGCGCCGGTACATTGCGGAGGGAAGGTCGGGCACCTTGGCGAGCTGGTCGAGCAGGTCGATCACCTGCTTGGCCCAGCGTACAAAGTCACCTGCCGCCAACTCGGTGCCGTTCAGGGCCACCTGGAGGTGCTTGCCCTTGACCCACTTGTACATGGGCCAGACCAGGCCCAGCTCGGGCTCGCCCGTGAGCGGCAGCTTCGAGGCTTCTTCCAGGTCCGTCAGCTCAGACCACTGCCGGATGACGGCATCCACGGACACTTCGAGCGAGACGCTGGGCATTTTCGGGCGCAGGCCGCGCTCCTCGCGCTTGGCCTGGTACACCAGCGCGGTGGCCAGGCAAGCCAGCTCTGCAGCATCCAGTTCGTCGAACGCGCCGTTTTCCAGGGCGAGGGCAACCAGGAGGTCCTTTTCACCGTAGATGCGCCGCAGTTTCTGCCCGGCGGGCGTGACCCCGGCGGTCCCGGATCCGTCCACCGCCACGTATCCGTACCGGCTCAGCACATCGCACACCCGGTCGAAGGTTTTGGCGATGGTGTTGGTGCGTCCGCGGATCTGTCCCACCAGGTTGTCCGTCTCCCGGCGCAGCTTCCACCAGCGCTCGGCCCAGCGGGCATGGTCTTCGCGTTCGCTGCAGCCGTGGCAGGGGTGGGCCCGCAGCTTCCGGCGCAGTTCGGCGATGGCCTTCTCCTGCCGTTCCGTTCCGGCCGTGCGCAGCTCGTTGGCCCGGGCGGCGGCGGGGCGCGGCGGCCGGTGGTCATGCAGGGCGTTCCGCAGCGACGCGGAGAGGTCCCGGCGGTCCTTGGGTGAGCGGGAGTTGAAGGACTTGGGGATCCGGATGTGGGACACGGATTCGAGCGGACCATCCAGGTCCCCGGAGCTGATGCGCCGGATCTGCTTGTCCTCGGTCAGTACCGCCGGCCGTACCTCGCGGGCGGAAGCATCCACGTCCAGCACCACGGCATGGCCGAAATTACGCCCGCCGGGGATGTATACAATGTCGCCGGGCCGCAGGTTTTCCAGCGACGCCGCGGCGGAGCTGCGCTTGTTCCGCGCCCGGACCTTGGACGCCGCGTCTTCCAGGTCCGACAGCTGGCGCCGCATGGCAGCGTATTCGCTGAAGTCGCCCAGATGGCAGGTCATGGCTTTTTCGTAGCCGGCCAGCGACTCCTCGCGGGAGCGCACCTGCTTGGCCAGGCCCACCACGGAACGGTCCGCCTGGAACTGTGCGAAGGAAGACTCAAGGATCTCCCGTGCACGTTCGCGGCCGAACTGGGCGATCAGGTTGATGCTCATGTTGTAGGTCGGCCGGAAGCTGGAGTTCAGCGGATAGGTGCGCCGGGACGCGAGGCCGGCGACGGCGGCCGGGTCCGTGCCGGGCTGCCACAGCACTACCGCGTGGCCTTCAACATCGATCCCCCGCCGCCCTGCGCGGCCCGTCAGCTGGGTGTATTCACCGGCGGTGATGTCAACGTGCGCTTCACCGTTGAACTTATCCAGTTTCTCCAGCACCACGGACCGGGCGGGCATGTTGATGCCCAGCGCCAGGGTTTCCGTGGCGAACACGGCGCGGACCAGGCCGGCGGCGAAAAGGCGTTCCACCACTTCCTTGAACGTGGGCAGCATCCCCGCGTGGTGGGCGGCGAACCCGCGGACCAATCCCTCGCGCCAGGTCCAGAAGCCCAGCACCTCCAGATCGTCTTCGGGGATGTCCTGGGTGGCTTCATCCACCACCCGCGCTATCTCGTGGCGCTCTTCTTCATCGGTGAGCCAAAGGCCCGAGTCCACGCACTGCCGGACGGCGGCCTCGCAGCCGTTGCGCGAAAAAATGAAGGTAATGGCCGGCAGCAGGCCGTTGCGGTCCAGCTGGGCGATGACCTGCGGGCGGGAGGCACGCTGGATCCGGGTGATCGGGGGTCCGGCCTGCCCGTGTGCGCCGGGACGGCCGCCGCGGTGCCGGTCGCTGCGCCCGCCGCGCGCGCGGGCTCCGCCCCAATGGCCGCGCTGGCTGACCCGTGACTCAGCCCGGGCCAGCTCCATCAGCTCGGGGTTCACCCGGTAGCGTTCCTTGATGCCGGGTGATTCGTCTGCCGCCTCGTCAAAGGACACGTCGGATTCGAACAGGTCGAAGATCTCCCGGCCCACCATCACATGCTGCCACAGCGGAACAGGACGGTGCTCGGAGACCACCACATCGGTGGAGCCGCGGACGGTGTCCAGCCAGGCGCCGAATTCCTCCGCATTGGACACGGTGGCACTGAGCGAGACCACCTGGACGTCGGAGGGCAGGTGGATGATGACTTCCTCCCAGACCGCGCCGCGGAACCGGTCGGCGAGGTAGTGGACCTCGTCCATGATGACGTAGCCCAGGTCCATCAGGGTCTCCGAGTTGGAGTAGAGCATGTTGCGCAGCACTTCGGTGGTCATCACCACGACGTCGGCGTCGGGGTTGATGCTGGTGTCACCGGTGAGCAGGCCCACCCGTTCGCTGCCGTACGCTGCTGCCAGCTCGGTGTATTTCTGGTTGCTCAGGGCCTTGATGGGGGTGGTGTAGAAGGCTTTCAGGCCCTTCTGCAGGGCAAGGTAGACGGCGAACTCCCCCACCACCGTCTTGCCGGCACCGGTGGGTGCAGCTACCAGGACCCCGCGGCCGGCCTCGAGGGAGCGGCAGGCCTCGGACTGGAAAGCATCCAGTTCGAAGCCCAGCGACTGCTCAAAGACCCCCAGCTCCGTCTTGGCGTGTTCGGAACGTTGTTTTGCGGCAAGGTACCGCTCCGAAGGAGAAGTCATGTACCCAGCCTATGCTCTATGCAAACTGCCCGATGCCATATCGCCGGTGGGCGAACACGGCGGCCCTACAGTTTGTCGATGGGGGTGGCTTTGTCCGCGTCGGCTTCGACCGCGGCTTCACGTTCGGTCTCCCGGCGGGCACGCCGGCGGTCGTTGATCAGGCACAGGACCACGGCCAGTGCGAACAGGGCAAGCAGCGGGGCTGCCAGATAAAACATGCTCAGGGCATCGGCACCCGGCGCGGCCATGGCCGCGAAGAGGCAGATCACGAAAACGGTGATCCGCCAGTACTTGATGATGGTCCTGCCTCGCAGCAGCCCGGCGATATTCAGCCCGACCAGGAAAACGGGGATCAGGAACGCGATGCCGAAGGCCAGCAGGAGCCGCAGGACAAACGCCAGGTACACCGACGCGGTTATAACGTTCGAGCCGCCTTCGGGCGTGAACTCGGTCAGCACCCGCACGGCGTTGGGGAGGATCAGCCAGGCCAAGTACACGCCGGCAAGGAAGAGCGGAACGGCTGCTGCCAAGAAGCCCAGGGCCGCCCGGCGTTCCTTGCGCTTGAGGCCCGGTGTGATGAAGGCCCAGGCCTGGTACAGCCAGACCGGGCTGGAGACCAGCAGGCCGACGAAGACGGAGACTTGGATCATCTGGTCGAACGGGGTGGCTACACCTTCGAAGTTGATCGTGGTGAAGCGGCCGTCGCTGTTGCCCGCGTCAATGAGCGGCTTGGTCAGGGCCTCGAAAACAGGGAGGTACAGGAAAAAGCCGCCCACGGTGCCAAGCACCACGGCGATGGCGGATTTGAAGAGCCGGTTGCGGAACTCCCGCAGGTGCTCCTTGAGCGCCATCCGCCCTTCGGGGTTGGATTTGCGCCCTTTGCGCAGCGCCACGGCTGCTAGCGGCTGGTTGGCGGGTTACCCGCGGGGCCGGCGGAACCGCCCGGAGTACCCGACGGCGGGGTCTGCCCGGGGAAGAAGGTCTGATCGGCAGCCTTGGGCTGCTGCTCGGGGTTGACCACCCGGCCTTCCATCGGATCCGCGGGGGCCTTGGGATCGTCGTCCTTCATCTGGCGGACCTCGGATTTGAAGATGCGCAGGGACTGGCCCACGCTCCTTGCCAGTCCCGGCAGCTTCGGAGCGCCGAAGAGCAGGATGGCCAATACGATAATGGCAATAAGCTGCCAGCCTTCAAGCCTCATGGCGTTGTCCTTTCGTTAAACAACAATCCTATGTCAGAGTTCCGGGAAGTCGCGCCATGCACGGGGCTGCCCTTTGGCTGTGCGGCGCTCAACCCGGCGCTGCCGGCGCGCCTGGCGGCGGGCGGTCTTGCCCGCTTCGTAGGACTTCCGGGCGGCGGCCGGTTCCGTGAAGATGCCAGGCTTTTCATCCTCGACCACCATGGACGGAACGGTGTCCGGTGTGCGCAGGGAGAACTTGGCCGTGGCGGTTTCGACTTCCCGGAGGACACTGAGGAACCGCTGGAACAGCCGGTAGCCAATGAGGGCATAAAAGCCCGCCGCGCCTGCCGCGAGGGCAAGCCAAATCAGTATCCAGGACCACCAAGGCATAGTTCCAGCATAGTGGAGTATGTATTCCGTGTCGGACTGCCCGTTAGCCGGCCGGATAGTTTCCGGCAGCTTCCTCAAGCCAGGACTGCGCCGCCTCGCGCAGTTCAGCCGGTGCAGCAACCGCCGCCCCGCCGCCAAGCCTGCCCATAAAGGAGGGAATCCAGGCGGCGTCCGCCGTCCGCAGTTCCACCGCGGTGCGCCCGTCCGGCAGCGCGGCCCGGCGCTCGGCGTCGTACGCCTCAGCCACCCACAGGGAGGCCGGGTCCAGTACGAGTGTGACCAAGGTGTCCTGCGGGCCGGGCGTGAACAGGCTGTCCGGGAAGGACGCATCCGTCTCGGGTGCATGGGTGAGGGCAGGGCCGGTGTCCCGGACACCGAGGATCCGGTCAACACGGAAATTGCGCAGCGCTTCGGCCCGGTGGCACCACGCTTCCACGTACCAGATGTTGTCCACGGAGAACAGGCGGCGCGGATCAACCGTGCGGAGGGTGACTTCGTCCCGGCGCGGAACCAGGTACCGCAACTCAAGCTGACGGGCACCGGCAATGGCCTGCTGCAGTTCAACCAGCACGTCTGCCCCGGCGGTGTCGTCAAGGCGTGCCGCCACGGCCGTGCCCACGGCCCCGGCTTCGCCCGCAGCTTCCGTCAGTTTCCCGACGGCGCCTGCCACTGCGGCCGAGGAACCAATGCCCGGCAGCGCGGACAGCGTGTCCAACCCGACAATGAGCGCTGCGGCCTCATCCATGCCGAAGCGCACCGGCTCGGAGAGGTTGTCTGCGTTCTCGATATAGATCCGGTCGTCATCGAAACTGACGTCCATCAACCCGTTGGGGTAATGCCGGGGCCCGCTGACAAACAAAAGGTCCAGGTCCTTGGCCAGCTGTTCCTTGCTCACTCCGAAGGCGGCAGCTGTTTCGTCCATGTCCGCACCCTGGTTGGCCAGGACGTACGGGACCAGGTCGAGCAGCCGGGTGAGGTGGTCCTGTGCGCCGTATCCCGGCCGGCGGGCCGGTGCGGACTGTTCCGCCAGGGTGAATTCCGGCAACGGGCGGCGCTGGGCTTCGAGGGCGCCGGTGAGCGCGTTGCGGACTGCGTCCACGTATTCGGGCGGGTCGACGGCGACGGCGGCCGCCCCGAGCGCGGCGGTGTCGGCGGCAAGCGAGTCGAGGTCGCGCACCTGCAGCAGGAGCCTGTCCCGGCCTCCCGTACCGGGAACCACCGACTGTGCCTGGAGCCGCAGGGCCGTGCCGGTGCCGGGAAGCAGCTCCACCTCAGCCGGGCGGACGGTGAAGACATCATCGAGGGAAGCAAGCGAAGCATCGATGTCAAAGTCTTCGGGCACGGTGTAGCTGCCCGGACGCAGCCGCACTGGTGCCTGCATGCGGGATAGCCGGAAGATCCGCTCGGCACGGCGGTCAAGGTCGTACCCCACTAGGTACCAGTGCCCGAAGCGGCTGCCCATCCCCCAGGGCTGGACCCGGCGGACCGAAACGGTGTCGGACCCGGACGCGCGGTAGCTGAAGGTTACCGGGACCCGGGTGGTGGCGGCACGCCAGATGTCATCGAAGTACGGGTCATTGGTCCGGATGCTCGGCTGCAGCGGGATGCGGCCGGCGTCGTCGGGAAGGACCCCGCGGGCCTGGAGCTTGCGCAGTGCCCGTGCTGCCGCGGAGCCGAGCGAGGCCTGGTCCCACATCCGGGCGGCCAGGGCCAGGACCGCGGACTCTTCCGGGGTGAACTGGACGCCGGGAAGCCGGTACGCGTCGTGCCGGATCCGGTAGCGCTGGACGGTGTTGTCCTCGTATTCCTCGCTGGCGGACTCCACCGGGATGCCCTGCTCGCGCAGGAAGGCCTTGTCCCGGTCAAAGAGTTTTTCGCGGGCCTCGGGCGTGGCGGCTTCTCCGTACAGTTCGATCTCCTCGAACAGTTCATGCTTGGTGAAGCCCCTGCGGGTGGAGAGCAGCGCAATAACGAGATTGAGCAGGCGTTCGGTTCTCTTGGCGGACACGGAGCTAATCTACCTTCCTTCCGTGCCGGCGGACGAAGAAAGGCGGCGCCGGCCTCCATGTCGGAGGCCGGCGCCGCCGGAACGCAGGGCTAGCGGACGCCGAGCAGGTCCACCACAAAGATCAGCGACTCGCCCGGAGCCACGGCGGAACCTGCGCCGCGGTCGCCGTAAGCCATGGATGCCGGGATTTCCAGCCGGCGGCGGCCGCCGACCTTCATGCCCAGCAGGCCCTGGTCCCAGCCCTGGATGACCTGGCCCACGCCTACCCGGAAGTCCAGCGGAGCGCCGCGGTTCCAAGAGGCATCGAACTCTTCGCCGGTGGAGAAGGCCACGCCCACGTAATGGGTGGAAACCGTGTCTCCGGCCTTCACTTCCTGGCCGTCGCCGACTACGAGATCCTCAATCACGAGGTCCGTGGGTGCGTCGTGGGCCGGAAAATCGATCTCCGGCTTCTGGCGGTCGTATTCACGCTTTCCGAATGACATTGGTGCTCCTCGCATCGGTACAACTGGTGTGTCTGGTGAGTCAGGTGTTAAGGCTACTTGACTTCCTGGATGTCCACTACAAAGGCCAGCGGGCCGGAAGGGCCGCTCTGGGCTGGGTCGCCGTAGGCCAATTCGGACGGCAGGACCAGGAGGACCTTTGAGCCCGCCTTCTGGCCGGCCAGGCCGTAGGTCCAGCCGGACACCACGTTGGCCAGCGGGAACTCCACCGGCTCACCGCTTTCGTAGCTGGAATCAAAGGTCTTGCCGTCCCGCAAGCCCACGCCCAGGTAGGCGGCCTTGACCGTGCCGGTGGATTCGAGCACCGGACCGTCGCCCTCTTCGAGGACCTTCACGATGAGGCGGTCGGGTTCCTCCACACCCTCGGGAATGGTGATCGACGGCGTGCCGTCTTCTCCGAAGCTGACCTGCGGGAGCTTTCCTTCGCTGTCCAGGGCTGCAACGTCTTCGGGACTCATGAGCAGCGTGCCTTCGGCATTGCGTGCTGCCGCTTCATCCTGGCTGAGGGAGGGCACGGTATCCACGGCGTCCATGACCGTGAAGACCAGGAAATTGGTTTCAAGTCCGGCTTCTTCGTCGCCCGGAACGTAGTAGGCGAAGTCGGAGCCGACGTGGGCGCCGAGCAGGGCGTCGTAGAGCTGGGAGTTGGAGGATTTCAGGGCCTCGTCCACGGCGATGCCCTGGGCATCCTCCGCGGTGTAGCTTTCATCGACGAGCGAGCCGTCTTCGGGGTTGATGATCGCCAGGCGAAGCATTGCGGTCTGGTCCGCTGCCACTTCCTTGCCGTCACCATCGTTGATGCGTGTCAGGGTGGGTTCGTCCGCGCTGAGCGGCTTGTCGAAATCGACCGTGGGTGCGGTGCCTTCTTCGCCCCCCTGGATCTTCACGGAGGACAGCGGGCCGCTGTCATTGCCGTCGCCGCCGGAGCAGGCGGTCAGGAACAGCAGGAAAGGCAGGAGTATCGCTAGTACTTTACGCACAGTACTTCTTTCAGTGGTGGACATGATCAGTGTGGAACCGGGGCATGGCGCTATCCGGACCGCAACAGGCCCCACACTAACCGGTCCGCCTGAATGAATCCTAGGTGGCGCAGGCGGCAGGCGCGTCACAGGGTCGAGAGCAGGGCCTCCACCCGTTCATCGACTGAGGCAAAGGGGTCCTTGCACAGCACGGTCTGCTGCGCCCGGTCGTTGAGCTTCAAATGCACCCAGTCCACCGTAAAGTCCCGGTTCGCGGCCTTGGCCCGGCGTACAAAGTCACCGCGGAGCTTAGCCCGGGTGGTCTGCGGCGGCTGGTCCACGGCTTCCTTGATGTCGCTGTCCTCGACCACCCGCGCCGTTTCCCCGCGTGCCTGCAGCAGATAGAACAGGCCGCGGCGCCGGGAGATGTCATGGTACGTCAGGTCCACCTGGGACAGGCGCGGGGAGTTCATTTCCAGCCCGTTGCGCTCACTGTACCGGTCCACCAGCTTCTTCTTGATGGCCCAGTCGATCTCGGTGTCGATGCTGGAATGGTCCCCGGACTCAATGGCGTCCAGCGTGCGTTCCCACAGGTCCACCACCCGCCCGGTATGCCGGTTGTGTTCCCCGTTGGCGGAGACGAAGTCCTTGACCCGCTGCAGGTAAATCCGCTGCAGGTCCAGCGGGGTCATGGTGGAACCGTTGGCCAGCTTCAGCGGTTGCCGGCCGGAGAGGTCATGGGATGTTTCCCGGATGCTGCGGATGGGGTTTTCCAGCCGCAGGTCACGCATCAGCACTCCGGCTTCGATCATCCGCAGCATCAGGTCCACCGAGCCGGCCTTGAGCAGCATGGTGGTTTCGGACATGTTCGAGTCCCCGGCGATGACGTGCAGGCGCCGGTAGTGCTCGGCGTCGGCGTGGGGTTCGTCCCGGGTGTTGATGATGGGGCGGGAACGCGTAGTGGCGGAGGAGACACCTTCCCAGATGTGGTCCGCGCGCTGGGAGAAGGCATAGAGGGACCCGGACTGGGTCTTGAGCACCTTGCCGGCACCCACCAGCAGCTGGCGGGTGACCAGGAACGGGATGAGGACGTCAGCCAGCCGGGAGAACTCCAGCCGGCGCGGAATCAGGTAGTTTTCGTGGCTGCCGTAGGAGTTGCCGGCGGAGTCGGTGTTGTTCTTGAAGAGGTAGACGCTGCCGTTGAAGCCTTCTGCCCGCAGCCGTTCCTCCGCCTCGTCCACCAGGTCGTCCAGGATCAGTTCCCCGGCCCGGTCGTGGGCCACCAGCTGCGCCAGGTCGTCACATTCGGCGGTGGCGTACTCGGGGTGGGATCCGACGTCGAGGTACAGCCGGGAGCCGTTGGTGAGGAAGACATTCGAGGAGCGTCCCCAGCTGACCACCTTGCGGAAGAGATAGCGTGCCACTTCCTCCGGGGACAGCGGGCGTGAGTCCGGGCCCGAGTAGGCGATGCCGAACTCGGTTTCCACCCCGTAGATCCTGCGGTCCATCAGTCTCCTTCCGCGCCGGACAGCAAGCGGTCCAGCTCAACGGTGTTTATCCTGCGGAACGCCCTGACGGTGCCGCGGGTCGAGAGCGGGTCCCGGTCCAGCACTGCCACTTCCAGCAGCCCGGCCCCCAGCCGGTCCGGAGGCTGGCCCCCGCCGTTGCCCTCCGGGGTCCGCGTGGCGGAGAGGGCGGTAACAGCTGTGCGGATGGCGGAGACGAAGCCGGCGTCCTGGTTCCAAGACCGGGCCAGGGCCTCTTTGACAATGTCGGCCTGCCCGCCCATCACGGTGTAGTTGCTTTCGTCGGCGATGGCACCGTCGAAGTTGAGCCGGTAGAGGCGGTCCGAATAGGGGTCCTCCCCCACCTCCACCACGGCTAGTTCAACTTCGAAGGGCTTGCCCTCGGTGGTGAACACCGAGCCCAGGCTCTGCGCGTAGACGCTGGCGAGGCCCCGCGCGGACACATCCTCGCGGGAATAGGAATAACCGCGAACGTCCGCGAACCGGATGCCGGCCTGGCGCAGGGACTCAAACTCGTTGTACTTGCCGACGGCGGCGAAACCGATGCGGTCATAGATTTCGCTGAGCTTGTGCAGGGACGGCGAGGGGTTTTCGGCCACCAGCGCAATGCCTTCCCTGCAGGTCAGCACCACCACCGACCGTCCCCTGGCAATGCCTTTCCGGGCAAAGTCTGCCCGGTCCTTCATCAGCTGTTCGGGCGACACATAGAACTGCTGGGTCACGGCTACGCCTCCAGCCCGGCGGCGGAGCGCCGTTGAACGAGCTCACGGGCAAGTTCCTGCAGTTCCCGCTCGGGGATTTCCCGATTGCCGGCGCTGTTGACCACGTAGACCACCGGCCACAGCCGGCGCACCATGTCCGGTCCGCCGGTGGCAGAGTCGTCATCGGCGGCGTCGTAAAGGGACTCCACCGCCACGGCCACCGCCGACTCTTCGTCCAGGTTCGGCTGCCACAGCTTTTTCAGGGCGCCGCGGGCAAAGACCGAACCGGAGCCCACGCTGTGGTGCTCATATTCCTCGTACCGGCCGCCGGTGACGTCGTAGGAGAACAGCCGGCCCGCCCGGCGCTGGGTGTCGTACCCGGCGAACAGCGGAACCACTGCGAGCCCCTGCAGGGCCAGCGGCAGGTTCGAACGGACCATGGCAGCGAGCCGGTTGGACTTTCCGTCCAGGCTCATGGGCGTGCCCTCGATCTTTTCGTAGTGCTCCAGTTCCACCTGGAACAGCCGGATCATATCCAGGGCCAGCCCCGCGGTGCCGGCGATGCCCAGCACCGAGTAGTTGTCCGCGGGAAAGACCTTCTTGATGTGCCGGGAGGCGATCATGTTGCCCATGGTGGCCCGCCGGTCTCCGGCCATCAGCACCCCGCCGGCGTAGGTGAGCGAGACGATGGTGGTGGCCTGCGGCGCCAGCGAAGCCGCGGAACCCTGCGATGAGGGCCCCAGCGACCGGGCGGAGGGCAGCAGGCCGGGGTTGTGGCGTTCCAGATGGTCGGTGAACGATGCGGAGGCGGCGGTGTCGATGGCGGCGGCGGGGTCCCGGGGGGCCATCCGTCACTGACCGCCCTTCTGGATGAAGCCGCGGACAAACTCTTCGGCGTTGCTCTCCAGCACGCCGTCGATTTCGTCCAGCAGATCGTCCACGCCTTCGGTTTCGGCGGATGCTTCCGCTTCGGCGGCAGGCGGCGGGGCGGTTTCGGTTTCTTCTTCTACGGGATGCGTTCCGGTGTTTTTGCGGTCCTGGGTTGCCATGATGCTTAGCCCTTTCTTGCCCGGGGGTTGAATCCTAGTCCTATGGTGCCACGGTGCCCTCTGAACCGGTCAGGAGTCTGGCCACAAAATCCTCGGCATCGGCCGAAGCGCGGAACAGTTCCTCCGTAAGCTCGCGGGTACCGCGCAGCGGTTCGCGGGTAGGGATGCGCTGCAGCCGCCGGCGGGAGGGCAGTTCGAAGATGATCGAGTCCCAGCTCGCACCGATGACTTCCCGGGGGAACCGGGTCAGGCAGTTCCCGCGGAAATACGCGCGGGTATCCTCCGGCGGGTGGGTGACGGCACGGGCAATTTCCGCATCCGTCAGGATCCGCTCCATCTGCCCGCGGGCTGCCAGCCGGTAGTACAGTCCCTTTTCCGGCCGCATGTCCGCGTACTGCAGGTCCACCAGGTGCAGCCGTGCATCGGACCAGGACAAACCGTCGCGGTCCCGGTAGGCCTGCAGCAGTTTGAGCTTGGCTGCCCAGTCCACTGAAGCGGACGCCTCCAGGGGGTCCCGCTTCAGTGTTCCCAGCAGGGCGGACCAGCGGGCCAGGATGTCCTCGGTGTCGGCATCGGTTCCGCCGGTGGCGCGGGCATGCTCCGCGGCAGCTTCGAAGTAGATCTCCTGGAGGTCCAGCCCGGTGACCATACGCCCGTCCTTCAGCTCCACCAGCTGTTCCAGGGCCGGATCATGGCTGATGGCCTGCAGCGAGCCCACCGGGTCCCGCAGTTCCAGGTCCGGGGCGGTACCGGCCTCGATCATGGACAGCACCAGGGACGTGGTGCCGGTCTTCAGCAGCGCGGACACCTCGCTGAGGTTCGCGTCCCCGATTATCACGTGCAGGCGCCGGTATTTCTCCGCCACGGCATGCGGCTCGTCACGGGTGTTGATGATGGGACGCCGGATGGTGGTTTCCAGCCCCACCTCCGTTTCGAAGAAATCCGCCCGCTGGCTGAGCTGGAAGCCCTGGCGCTGGTTGTTGGTGCCGATGCCCACCCGCCCGGAACCGGCAATCACCTGGCGCGAGACGAAGAACGGCACCAGGCCGCGGACCAGGGCACCGAAGGGAACGCTCCGGGGCACCAGGTAGTTCTCGTGGGAACCGTAGGACACCCCCTTGTTGTCGGTGTTGTTCTTGTACAGGTGAACCGGCGCGAACCCGGGCATCCGGCCAATGTGCCGCATGGCCGCCAGCACCACGGCGTCGCCGGCCTTGTCCCACAGCACCGCATCGCGGGGGCGCGTGACTTCCGGAGAGGAGTACTCGGGATGGGCATGGTCCACGTACAGCCGCGCCCCGTTGCCGAGCACCATGTTCATCAGCACCGGGTTGTCAGTGGTCTGCTCGCCATACAGCGCCGCCGGTCCCCCGCCCTCCATGGCAATCTGTTCGGCGTCCAGTACGGGCGGTTCGTCCGTCAGTTGGGTCGGGTCCGCGGCCGCCCGGGGCACGGCGTAACCCCGGGCGTCGTTCAGCGGCGCCTCGTCGGTATAGTCCCACCGCGTGCCGGAAAGGTTGCCCGCCCCGGAGCGCAGCGTGGCCGCGTAGGCGTTGACGATCTGGCTGGACAGGACGGTGGCATTGGCGGAGGGCAGGGACGGAGCGAGCACGCCGTACTCGGTCTCCGTCCCCATCACCCTGCGGACGGTCACAGATACTGTCCCGGGTTGGCCGCGGTTTCGATGGTCCGGCCGGGTTCCTGGCCGGCCTTGCCCTGGACAATGGTGCGGATGTAGGTGATGCGCTCGCCCTTCTTCCCCGAAATCCGTGCCCAGTCGTCCGGGTTGGTGGTGTTGGGCATGTCCTCGTGCTCGCGGAACTCGTCCACCACGGCGCGCATCAGGTGCTCAATGCGCAGGCCCCGCTGGTGCAGCTGAAGCAGGTCCTTGATGGCGTACTTCTTCGCCCGGTCCACGACGTTCTGGATGACGGCGCCGGAGTTGAAATCCTTGAAGTAGAGCATCTCGGTGTCGCCGTTTGCGTAGGTGACCTCCAGGTACTCGTTTGCCTTGTCCTCGGCGTACATTTTTTCCACGGTGCGCCGGACCATTTCCCCGACTGTTGCCACCGGGTCGTAGCCGTGCTCCGCGAGGTCTTCCCGGTGCAGCGGAAGGTCCGGTGTGAGGTACTTGCCGAAGATTTCTGCGGCGCCTTCGGCGTCGGGACGCTGGATCTTGATTTTGACGTCCAGCCGGCCCGGCCGCAGGATGGCCGGATCGATCATGTCCTCCCGGTTGGAGGCACCGATCACTATGACGTTCTCCAGCTTCTCCACGCCGTCGATCTCGCTGAGCAGCTGCGGAACAATGGTGGTCTCGACGTCGGAGGACACCCCGGTGCCGCGCGTGCGGAAGAGGGAGTCCATTTCGTCGAAGAAGACCACCACGGGGCTGCCGTCCGAAGCCTTCTCCCGGGCGCGGCCGAAAATCAGCCGGATGTGCCGCTCGGTCTCCCCCACATACTTGTCCAGCAGTTCCGGGCCCTTGATGTTCAGGAAGTAGCTGCGGGCGCCCAGTGTCCCGTTCTGTTCCATGACACGGGCGGCCAGGGCGTGGGCCACGGCCTTCGCGATGAGCGTTTTGCCGCACCCCGGAGGGCCGTAAAGCAGGATCCCCTTGGGCGGTTTCAGCCCGTGCTCGCGGTAGAGGTCCGGATGCATGAACGGCAGCTCCACGGCGTCGCGGATCTGTTCGATCTGCGGGCCCAGCCCGCCGATATCGGCGTAGGAGATATCCGGAACTTCCTCCAGGACCAGGTTCTCCACTTCGCTGCGCGGAATTTTCTCCAGCGCGTAGCCGATGCGGGTATCCACGGTCAGCGCGTCCCCCACCCGCACCTTGTCCCTGCTGAGGGGGCCGTTGAGCCGGACCACCCGTTCGTCGTCGGCGCGTCCGATGACCAGGACCCGGTCCGGGTCCAGCAGTTCCTTGACCGTGAACAGTTCGCCGGCCCGTTCAAAACCGAGCGCCGCGATGACGGTGAGGGACTCGTTAAGCAGCACCTCCTGGCCCGGGACGATTTGTCCCAGGTCCAGGAGCGGTGAAACCGCCACCCTCAGCTTGCGCCCGGACTGGATGATGTCCAGGCTTTCCTGCACCGATGCCGTGGTGGTCACTCCCGGCTCGGCGTCCCGGCGCTGGTTCACTCCGATCACGGTGCCGAAGCTGAACGGTGTGGCGCCCTCATTCTCCAGTGCATCCTTCAACCGGATGATTTCGGATTTTGCGGTTTCAAGCATGGCTACGAGCCGCGCGTTGTTGTGCGTCAGGGCAGCAAGCTGCCGGTCCAGGTTCCGGAGTTTATCCCGGAGCACATTCAACTGGCGTGCTTCGGCCGCTGTTCCGGCAGAAGCCGGAACAGCGTGGGATTCCCCGGTCCCGGGTGCGACGTTTTCGGGTTCAGCCATGGTACCGACCGCCTTCACATAGCTCTGGGTCTGTCCTTCGACAGTAACCCAGCGCTGCGTGAGATACACGGGGTCCGGCGTCTTGTGTTTCGCCGGCTACCCGTTAAGGGGTGTCGGTCTCCTGCTGGAACTTTTCGGCGTTTTCGAGGGCTCCGCGCTGCACTGTGGAGCTCGCGTCCTTGGCCGCCCGGCGCAGCTTGTGGGCTGATACTTCGCGTTCCCCCACTGCTGCGGGTGTCCACGCGTTGAGGTCCTCTTCGCTGAAATTGGTCTTGGAGGCGCGGCGCTTGGCCACCAGTCCGGTGGCGCCTTCGGCCAGCCGGCGGGCGGTCAGCAGGAAGCCCGTGTGGGCCACCATCCGGTGGTCCGGGCGGACTGCGAGGCCTTCAAGGTGCCAGCCGCGGACCATGGACTCCCAGCCGTCCGGCTCGGTGAAGCGGCCGTCGGCGCGGATGGCCTCCGCCGTGCGGGAGAGCTGGGTGACCGTGGCAACGTAGGAGATCCACACCCCGCCCGGGGCCAGGACAGTGGCGACGGCGTCGGTGCACTCCCACGGGGCGAGCATGTCCAGGACCACGCGGTCCACGCTGCCCGGCTCTTCGGCCTTGACCACTTCGTCCTGGAAATCCCCCAGGGTGATGTTCCAGGCCGGGTGCGGGCCGCCGAAGAAGGTTTCCACGTTGCCGCGTGCGATCTGCGCGAACTCCTCCCGGCGCTCGAACGAGTGCAGGCTGCCTTTGTCGCCGACGGCGCGCAGCAGCGAGATGCTCAGCGCACCGGATCCAACGCCGGCTTCGACTACCCGTGCACCGGGGTAGATGTCCGCCATGGTGACGATCTGCGCGGCGTCCTTTGGATAGACCACTGCGGCGCCGCGGGGCATGGACAGTACGAAGTCCGAGAGCAGCGGGCGCAGGACCTGGTACTGGTGGCCGGCGGTGTTGGATACTACGGAACCTTCGGGCAGCCCGATCAGGGTGTCGTGCTGAAGGTACCCGCGGTGGGTGTGGAAGGCGCCGCCTTCGGTGAGGGTGATGGTGTTGCGCCGGCCCTTTTCGTCGGTGAGCTGGACCCGTTCCCCGGGCTTCAGCGGTCCCCTGCGGATATCGGCGCCGTGGGGTGCAGCGCCGGCGGCCTGCTCCTGGTTATCGGAGTTCATGGATCTTCCTTTGGTTCTCTTGCGGGTATGTAACGGGCAACGGCGGTGCCGGGCCCGTAAGGAGGTGTGTGGCGGCCGGCCCTAGCGGGGCGGGCGGGCGGGTTTGCCGGTCACGGCGGTGACGACGGCGGCCTGGCGCAGCAGGCCCGTGACGGCGCCGTCACTGTCAATGACCGCGTATTCGCTTCCCTGCAGTTTGGCCAGGTAGGAGACCAGTTCCTGGCCGGCCGCGGCTTCGGGCACATAAGCGCCGGGCGCCAGCGGGCGGGCCACGGACTGCACGGGTATCTGTTCGGCCGTGCCGGGGGGAACGGAGGCCAGGGCATCCCGGTCCACCACCGCTTCGGGCTGGCCGGTGGCGGCGGTGACCACCACGGCGGTTCCCGGGTGCTGTTCGGCCAGATGCCGGGCGGCAGCCGCCGTAGAACCGGCGGGCAGGGAGACCGCAGGTTCCATCAGCGCGGAGGCAGCAACCCGGGGCAGGCGCAGGCGCAGCCGGGCATTGGTGATGGCCGCTCCCGCCCCCATCCACAGGAAGCCTGAGAGCAGGGCAGCCACCAGGACCAGGCTGAGGGTGGGCGTATCGCCGCGCATATAGGGCGGAATGAACAGCAGCCCCAGGATCAGGACAACAATGATCCGGCCGGCCCAGCCTGCCGCAATCGTGCCCCGTTCCTGCGAGCCGGTGGCTTTCCAGACGGCGCTTTCCACAATCCGGCCGCCGTCCAGCGGCAGGCCCGGAAGGACGTTGAAAACGGCCACGAGGAGGTTGGCGTAGGTGAAAACGGCTGCGACCAGCCAGCCCACCGTGCCGGAGGGAAGGATCCTCAGTACCCCGTAGCCGGCCAGGGCCAGCAGGAAATTCGCAGCCGGTCCGGCCAGCGCCACCAGCAGGGACCTGCCCGGTGTGGAGCGAAGGTCACCGAACTGGGTGTGTCCGCCCCACAGGGTCAAGACGATCTTCGTGGTGGGCCAGCGGTAGGCACGCGCAATGAGTGCGTGGGCAACCTCGTGCGCGAGTACCGACAGCAGGAGCAGGATGGCGTAGCCAAAGGCAACAGCGTAGGCGCCGGCCCCGAGGTTCGGGAAGAACTGCCGCACCTGGGGCCCGAACACGGCCACAATGAGCGCGGCAACCAGGAACCAGGAATAGGCCAGGATGATCGGCACCCCGGCAATGCTGCCCAGCGCGATGCCTTCCCGGCGGGCGGTGCCGCCGGGCCCGCTGCTGCTCACCTGGCGGGCTCCGGAACGGGACCCGAAAGCAGGAGCAGCAGGTCGCGGATGCCGCGCCCGGCCAGGGTGTCCCATTCATGCCGGACGGTCCCTGCCGGCAGCGGTACGAAGTTGGGTACTCCCAGTGTGGAAAGTCCGGCCGCCTGTGCGGAGGCGGCACCGGGCAGGGAGTCTTCGACGGCCACGATGCCGGTTTTCTCCAGTCCGGGAAGGGCTGCCGCCATGGTGTCGAAGGCCAGCTGGTAGGGCTCGGGGTCCGGCTTGCCTGCGCTGACCATGTCTCCGGTGACCACCACATCGAAGGTGCCTGCCGGCAGGGCCCGGACAATTTCCCGGGCCAGGACGGGTTCGGACATGGTCACCATGGCGCAGGGAATATCCGCCTGGCGCAGTTCTGCCAGCAGCTCACGCGCGCCGGGCCGCCAGGGTACAGCGAGGCGGACCTGCTCGGTGACCTGCCCGATCAGCCGGTCGATGATCTCCCGCACAGCCAGGGGCACGCCGGCGTTGCGGAGCATTCCGGCTGAGAATTCAAGGGCCTGGCCCACCATTGCCTCCGCCTGCGCTTCGGTCCACTCGATGCCGTAAGCGGCCGTGAGGTCTTTTTCGGCGGCGATCCAGTAGGGCTCTGTGTCAACGAGGGTGCCGTCCATATCCCAGAACACGGCCTGCAGGGTCGGGGCGGCATGGCTGCGGGCGGAATGGTCTGCGGGAAGTGTGGGCATGCCCTAAGTCTAAGGGGCGGCGCGGACCGGCGTTTCTTTTGCTCTGCGCGAAGCGCCCTGACCCGGTCCTGACACAGGGTGAAACGGGGCATAGTGTGATTGTGTGAGCACTACCGACGGCTTCCCGGCAACCGGGCTGCAGGACTTTTTTGGCGATGAGACTTCCTCCGAACGCGTCACCGTGATGCTGGCGGCGTTCGAGGGCTGGAACGATGCAGGTGAAGCTGCCTCGGACGCGCTGAAATTCCTCCACCGGCACTGGGACAGCGAAAAAATTGCCAGTATCGACGCCGATGAGTACTACGACTTCCAGTTCACCCGGCCGGCCATCAAGCGAACGGCCTCCGGCGGTCACCGGATCAAGTGGCCGACCACCCGGATCTCCCGTGCCGAGGTCCCGGACAGCAACCTTGACGTCATCTTCGTGACCGGGGTGGAGCCCTCCTATAAGTGGCGGGCCTACACCGCCGAACTTATTGCCTTAGCCAAGGAACTGGACGTGGACTGCATAGTGCTTGCCGGCGCACTGCTGGCCGATGTGCCGCACTCGCGTCCCATCCCGGTTACGGCCACCTGCGAGGAACCGGACCTGCAGGAAAGCCTGAGCCTGGAGGAGTCCGCCTACGAGGGACCCATCGGCATTGTGGGCGTGGTCTCGGAGATGGCTAACCTCGCGGACATTCCCTCCGTCTCGCTGTGGGCGGCCGTGCCCCACTATGTGGGGCAGGCGCCCTCGCCCAAGGCGCAGCTGGCACTGCTCAACCGGATCGAAGAGCTCCTGCAGGTTCCCCTGGACACCCGCCTGATCACCGAAGAGGCCGAGGCGTGGGAACGCGGGGTGGACGAGCTGGCCACCGAGGACCCCGAAGTGGCCGCCTACGTCCGCCAGCTGGAAGAGGCCAAGGACACCGCCGAGCTCCCCGAGGCCAGCGGTGAATCCATTGCCCGCGAGTTCGAGCGTTACCTGAAGCGGCGCCGGCGGGACTGACCTGCGCTAGAGGCGGATGCCCAGCAGGGCATCCAGTGCGGCGGAGACCAGCTCTCCCCCGGCCGGTGTCCCCGCAGGGACGGTGGCCAGTGCCGCCGCGGCCCAGGCATCGGCGGCCTGGAGTGCGGCAGGGGCATTAAGGTCATCGGCCAGTGCTTCGCGGATCCGTGCGAGCAGGCCTTCGGCCGCGCTCTCGTCCGTGAACTCCAGTGCGTGCCGCCAGCGGCTGAGGCGTTCCTCCGCCGACCGCAGCTGATCTTCGGTCCAGAACCAGTCGGTGCGGTAGTGGTGGGAGAGCAGGACCAGGCGGATGGCAGCCGGTTCCACCCCCTCGGCGCGCAGACGCGAAACCAGGACCAGGTTGCCCAGGGACTTGCTCATTTTCTCGCCGTCCAGGCCCACCATGCCCGCGTGCGCATAGTGGGAGGCCAGCGGGGTTCCGGCACTGGCGTAGGCGTGCCCGGCACTCATTTCGTGGTGCGGGAATACCAGGTCCGAGCCGCCGGCCTGAACCGTGAAGGGGCGGGGCAGGAACCGCTGGGCAATGACCGAACACTCAATGTGCCAGCCAGGCCGGCCCTGGCCGAGCCGCCCGCCGTCCCAGGACGGTTCCCCGGTCCGGGCCTGGCGCCACAGCAGCGGATCCAGGGCGTTGCGCTTGCCCGGACGGTCCGGATCTCCGCCGCGTTCGGCGAACACCGGAAGCATGGCTTCGCGGTTCAGGTGCGAGACCTGGCCAAGCCACCACGCATCGGGGTCTTCCGGGGCGAGCCGGGAGGCGGCGTCGACGTCGAAGTACAGATCGCCGTCGGGCTCCCCCGCGGTTCCGGGAACCCGGTAGGCCAGGCCGCGGTCCATCAGGTCCTCCACCACCGGAACAATCCACTCCACGGCCTCGACGGCACCAATGTAGTGGTCCGGGGCCAAAACGTTCAGGGCCTCCATGTCATCACGGAAGAGCTGGGTCTGTTCCTGGGCCAGCTTGCGCCAGTCGGCACCGGTGGCGTTGGCGCGTTCCAGCAGCGGATCGTCGACGTCGGTGACGTTCTGTACGTACCGGACGGTGTATCCGGCGTCGCGCCACTGGCGGTTCAGCAGGTCGAACGCAACGTAGGTGGAGGCATGGCCCATATGGGTCGCGTCGTAGGGGGTGATCCCGCAGACGTACATGCTCGCGTCTGAATCCGGCTGCACGGTCACCGGCGCCTGCGCGGCGGTGTCGTAGAGGCGGACGTTGGTCGACGTACCGGGCAGAGTGGGCAGGGAGGGGGATTTCCAGGCAATCACGCTATCAACTCTACTGGGCGCGGCCTCCGGCCGCTGACGGTCCCGGACCGGCCGGGCGGCCGTCAGGCGGCAATAAAGCCGAAGCCGAGAAGCAGGTAGATCAGCACGCCCAGCAGGATGCGGTACCAGACGAAAAGACTGTAGCTGCGGGTCGAGACGTAGCGAAGGAACCAGCCGATGATGACGAATCCCACAACGAAAGCGACAACGGTGGCAGCGCCGGTCTGGGCCGCCGAGTACGGCATCGGCTCATCCAGCGCCTTTACCAGCTGGAACAGTCCGCTGCCGAAGACGGCGGGAATGGCCAGGAGGAATGCGTAGCGGGCCGCGGCTTCGCGGGTGTAACCCATCAGCAGCCCCGCCGTGATGGTGCCGCCGGAGCGGGAGACGCCGGGAATCAGGGCCAGCGCCTGGGCGAACCCGTAGAGGATGCCGTGCTTGTAACTGAGCTGGTCCAGGGAGCGCTGCTGGCGTCCGACGGCGTCGGCGATGGCCAGGATGATGCCGAAGACAATGAGCATGGTGGCCACAAGCCACAGGCTCCGGAACGTGCTTTCGATCTGGTCCTGGAAAAGCAGGCCCAGCACCACGATCGGGATGGTGCCGATAATGATGAGCCAGCCCATGCGCGCATCGGGATCGCTGCGGGGCACCCTGCCCGTGAGGGAACCGAACCAGGACTTGATGATCCGGACAATGTCCTTCCAGAAGTACACGGCCACGGCCGTCTCGGTGCCCAGCTGGGTGATGGCGGTGAACGCCGCCCCCGGATCCCCGGCACCGGGCAGCAGTTCCCCCACAATGCGCAGGTGCGCGCTGGAGGAGATGGGCAGGAACTCTGTCAGGCCCTGGACCAGGCCCAGGAAGATCGCTTCAAACCAATTCACACTAAGACTCTATGGCACCGGAGGGCGTCTCCCGGGCACTGCGGTTCGGTCAGCGGCTGGCCGGGCGCCCCAGCGGATTGCCGTTTTCATTCCCGTCATCCCCGGGAATCCCGTCCGGGGTGATCGGGTCCGTGTCGTCCTCGAGGGCCTCGTAGTCGTCTTCGTCGTCTTCGTAGATTTCCAGCGGGGTGACCTCCCCGTAGGCGTCATAGAGCACTTCCTCGTAGACTTCGAAGGCATCGGCGATCGCGAGGTACGCGCTCTCGACGACGGGATCCTTTTCGCCGCGGCGGCTGGCAGCCGCCGCAAGGTGCTCCTCGAAGGCCGTGACCAGGGACTGGAGCGCGATGCGCGGATCTATGCTCATTCCCTAGACGTTAGCGGTAAAGTAGGCAAAATTGGAGGGAAATGCGCGAACAAATTCTTGCACCAGATGTCTCCCGCCGGCGCGAAAACACCCGGGACTATGAATACCTGGTGGTCTCTGTTGAGCCCACCGAATCCCTGCCCGAAGCCCGGCGCCGCCTGATTGAACACGCCGAGTACGGCAAGTGGGAACTGCACCGCAGCCGCATCTACAGCGGCGGCGGACGGCGGTTCTGGCTGCGCCGAAGAATCCTGCGAGTCCAGCGGACCGCCTAGGGCCTACTGCACCGGGCCCAGGACGGCATTGGCCACGGAGGCATGCACCGAGTCCTCGCTCGAGGGATGGAACATGCCCGCCAGTACATCCCGGTACAAGCGCTCCAGCTCCTGTCCCCGGGAGTAGCTCCGGCCGCCCGCCACCCGCATGGCGGTTTCAACGACGCCGCGGGCGGTTCCGGTGCTGCGGTACTTCAGGCCCGAGAGCAGCGGGAACCAGTAGCTGCCGTGGTCCGTGCCCTCTTCCAGGTCCCGGGCGACGGCGTCCAGCTCCAAGCCTGCGCCGTCCATCCGCAACGCGGCGTCGGCAACCTTCCACCGGGTGTCCGGATCAGCCGACGCCGGAACGCCGTCCGGTGAGCGGCGGCCACGGGCTGCGTCAGCGGCCAGCTGCACGGCGCGGTCCCCGATCCCCGTGTAGACCGCGGACAGCAGCGTCTCGAAAAGGCTGAAGATGCCGAAGACGAACGCGTCGCGGTGCGGGCCCACCGGCGTCGTGCGGACCATCCGGGCTGCCGGTACCATCGCGTCATCCAACCGTGTGGTGCAGGACTGGCTGGCCCGCATGCCCATGGTGTTCCAGTCATCGGCGATGGTGATTCCTGCGGTCCCCCGGTCCGCGAAGCCGAAAACCAGCCGCGGGTCTTCCGGGGCGGAGGTGTCCTTCCCGAAGATGCCCAGCCGGGTCCACGCCGGGGAAAGGCTGGTGAAGATCTTGGTGCCCGTGAAGGCGTAGCCGCCGTCCCCCGTGGGCCGTGCCGCTGTGTGGGAGTCAAAGAGCACGGCGGGATTGCCGGGCTCGGAGACGCCGAAGGCAAACAGCTCCCCCGCTGCAGCTTCCTTCAGGACAAAGGCCAGGGAGTCATCGCCCTGCCGGGCCAGCAAGTGGGCTACTCCGCACCAGACCTGGTGCATGTTCACGGCCAGCGCGGTGGCCGGGGCTGCTGCCGCCAGCAGGCGCTGGCTGGCAACGACGTCGGGAATGCCCAGTCCCGCCCCGCCCTCGGCTACCGGCGTGAACAGGGCGAGATACCCTGCTGCCCGCAGCTCTTCCAGGTCTTCGGTGAAGAAGCTGTTGGTTTCGTCGTAGCCTGCGGCGCGGGACCGCAGGCGCTCAAGCAGATCCGGGGTGAGGATGTCGGTGGCGGGCACGGGGGTTCTCCTTGTTGGGTCAGCAACCGGGTGCGGTCAGTAACTTGTGAGCAGCCGCGACAGGACCCGGGTGCCGAACTTGAGTGAATCCACCGGCACCCGCTCGTCCACGCCGTGGAACATGCCGGTGAAATCCAGGTCCTCGGGCAGGCGGAGCGGGGCGAAACCGTAGCCCGTGATGCCCAGCCGGCTGAGGGACTTGTTGTCCGTGCCGCCCGAGAGTGTGTAGGGAAGCACGGGCGCGCCGGGATCCTCGGCCTGCAGCGCACCGACCATGGAGTCCACCAGGTTGCCCTTGAACGGCACCTCCAGGGACACGTCCTGGTGCTCATAGCTGATGTCAATGCCGTCGCCGGCCAGTTCCCGGATGGTGGCCAGCACCTGTTCCTCCTGCCCGGGCAATGTGCGCGCATCAATCAGCGCCTCGGCAGTCCCGGGAATGACGTTGTGCTTGTAACCGGCCTTCAGCACGGTGGGGTTGGAGGTGTTCTGCAGGGTGGCACCCACAAAACGCGCCACGGTGCCCAGTTCGGCCAGGATGCGGTCCGGGTTGTCCGGATCGAACTCGACGCCGGTCAGTTCCGTCACACCGTCAAGGAAGGCCCGCGTGGTGTCCGTCAGCTCAATGGGCCAGGGGTGGCTGCCGATATTGGCGACGGCGCGCGCCAGCCGCGTCACGGCGTTGTCGGTGTTGATCTGGGAGCCGTGCCCGGCGCGCCCGTGGGCCACCAGCCGGAGCCAGGAGATGCCCTTCTCCGCCGTCTGCAGCAGATAGGTCCGCCGGCCACCGATGGTGGCCGAGAAGCCACCCACCTCGGAGATAGCCTCCGTGGCGCCGTCGAACAGTTCCGGCCGGTGTTCCACAGCCCAGCGCGCTCCGTAGTCACCGCCGGCTTCCTCGTCAGCGAAGAACGCGAAAACAATGTCCCGGCGGGGCTTGGTGCCCGTGGCTGCCATGGAACGCATCACGGACAGGATCATGGCGTCCATGTCCTTCATGTCCACGGCACCGCGGCCCCAGATCAACCCGTCGCGCTCTTCGCCGCTGAACGGGTCCACGCTCCAATCCTGTTTCTGTGCCGGCACCACATCCAGGTGCCCGTGCACCACCAGGGCGGGCAGGGATGAATCACTGCCCGCCATCCGGGTCACCACCGACGCGCGGCCGGGCGCGGACTCAAAGAGATCCGCCGAGAGCCCGGCTTCCTCGATCAGCCCGGCCGTGTATTCAGCCGCGGCGCGCTCCCCCGGTCCGGAGTTGTCGCCGAAGTTGGAGGTGTCGAACCGGATCAGCTCCCGGCAGATCCGGGCCACCTCGTCTTCGGCGCGTACTGCTGCGCCGGACCGGACTGCACGGGAGTCGTCCCCGGCGGAGGAATTGGAGCGGGCGTCTTCAGGCATGGTGTCCCCTTCGGTAAGCTGTGCTGCCAGCTTAGCCAGAGAGGGCGTGAGGTGCGCCGCATTTCGCCTTCCGGCGACACCCAACCTGCCTGCGGCTTGGGTCGATTCGTTGTTCGGTGCGAAACCGTGTTAGAGTTTTTCCCGTTGCTTCCACAGGTTTTGAACAACACCGGAACCTGTGGAGATCACCCAAGCGCGGGTGGCGGAATGGCAGACGCGCTAGCTTGAGGTGCTAGTCCTCTAACGAGGGTGGGGGTTCAAGTCCCCCTCCGCGCACAGACAAACCCCCGGAATCTTTCGATTCCGGGGGTTTTTTGTTGGCTGTGAAAAGCATGTTGATGTGATGTTCGGCACCACTGGACGAACGGCTTGGATGCTAGGTGCCGGGAACGGAACAGTATCCGTTCCGTTTGCGGGTCAATCATCGCAGGGCCGCTGCGGGGCGTGTTGCCCGGATGAACGCACCGGTACCCTCGATGCCATGGACGGCGGCGCGGTTTTCAATCTCCTGCTGGTTGTGTTCTTCATCCTGCTGGGCGGAGTTTTTGCGGGTGCTGAAATGGCCCTGGTGTCCCTGCGGGAAAGCCAGATCAGCGGCATTGAACGCAGTGGCCGGCAGGGGGCGCGCACCGCGCGTCTGGCCCGCAACCCGAATCTTTTCCTCTCCGCCATCCAGATAGGCGTGACGCTCACCGGTTTCTTCTCAGCGGCCTACGGCGCTTCCGCCCTGGCACCGGCGGTGGTGCCGCTGCTGCGCCGGTGGGGACTGTCCGAGGCGGCCGCTGACACTACGGCCTTTATTGTGCTGACCCTGTTCGTGGCCTACCTGTCCCTGGTGCTTTCGGAACTGGTACCCAAGCGCCTGGCCATGCAGAACGCGGTACGGTTCGCCAGGATCCTTTCGCCCGCACTGAACCTGTTCGCGGTGCTGATGCGCCCGGTAATCCGGTTCCTCTCGGTCTCCACCGATACCGTGGTGCGCCTGCTGGGCGGCAACCCCAACGTGAAGACGGTACCGGTGAGCAGCCAGGAACTTTGGGACATGGTGGCAGCCAGTCCCATGCTTGCCGAGGACAGCAGGCGGATCCTGTCCGATGTGTTCGGAGCCGGTACGCGGTTGGTGCAGGAAGTGATGCGTCCGCGCACCGAAGTGGTTTTCCTCCGCGCGGACCTGTCGCTGGAGCAGGCCCGGGAACAGGTGCGCGAACTACCGTACTCGAGGTACCCGGTCATCAGCGGGTCCGTGGACGACGTCGCCGGGTTCATCCACGTCCGTGACCTGATGCCGGATCCGCAGGACCCGGAACGGGACGTGCGCACCGTGGCGCAGATCCTGCGGCCCATCCTGTTTGTACCCGGCACGGCCACGGTGCTGCCCTCCCTGACCCGGATGCGGCGGGAAAACAGCCACATAGCCGTTGTGGCCGACGAATACGGCGGTACGGACGGGATCATCACCTTGGAGGACCTGATCGAGGAACTCGTGGGCGAAATCTACGACGAATACGACACCGGCCGGGACCCGGAGGACCGTTACCGGCGCGAGAAAGGCCAGCTGGTGGTGGACGGCGCGCTGATCCTCCAGGAGTTCGAGCGGCTCACCGGCGTCGCCCTGCCGGAGGGGCAGTACGAGACACTTGCCGGCTACATCCTCGAACAACTGGGCCGGATGGCCCGCCCCGGCGACACTGTCCAAGGGCCCGGCTGCCGGTTGGAGGTACTGGGCGTGCGCAGGCGGCGGATTGGTGCGGTGCGGGTAATTCCCGAAGCCGCCCACTGAACGGCGTCCACTGAACGGCGCCCCCGTTGCCTTTACCGGGTGCCACCGCGCACAATACCGAGCAACGTGGTTTGGACCGATTGTCCGGGAGGGCAGACATGGCCGATATCAAGTCTGAAACGGACCGGACCGAACTCAAACGGGTCATGGGCACGAAACTGCTGCTGCTTTTCATTGTGGGCGACATCCTCGGCACTGGCGTTTATGCCCTGACCGGCCAAGTGGCCGGGGAAATCGGGGGCGCGGCGTGGGCGCCCATCCTGCTGGCCTTCGCGGTGGCCACCATTACCGCCCTGTCCTATCTGGAACTGGTCACCAAGTATCCGCAGGCCGCCGGAGCCGCCCTGTACACGCATAAAGCCTTCGGCGTGCATTTCCTGACGTTCCTCGTGACCTTCGCGGTCCTCTGTTCCGGGATCACCTCGGCCTCGACCGCTTCCAAGTTCCTGGCTGAAAACTTCATGGTCGGGTTCAATCTGGGCTGGGGGCAGGCCGGCGTCACCTGGGTGGCGGTGATCTTCATGCTGCTGCTGGCGGCCGTCAACCTCCGGGGTGCGGCCGAAAGCGTGAAGTTCAACATTGTGCTGACTGCCATCGAGCTGACCGGCCTGCTGATTGTCATCCTGATCGGGTTCTGGGCCATGGGGCAGGGAAACGCCGACTTCTCCCGGGTGGTCGTGTTTGAAACCGAAGCGGGCAAAAGTGTTTTCCTGGCCCTCACCGGCGCAACCTCGCTGGCGTTTTTCTCCATGGTCGGGTTCGAGGACTCAGTGAACATGGCCGAGGAAACCCATGACCCCGTACGGATCTTCCCCAAGGTAATGCTGACCGGCCTGAGCATCACCGTCTCCGTCTACCTGTTGGTGTCCATCGCAGCCGTGGCCGTGGTCCCGGTGGGACAGCTGTCCGAAAGTGCCACGCCGCTGCTCGAAGTGGTGCGCGCCGGCGCCCCCAACCTGCCCGTCGACGCGGTCTACCCGTTCCTGTCCATCTTCGCCGTGGCCAACACCGCCCTGATCAACATGCTGATGGCCAGCCGCCTGCTGTACGGCATGGCCCGGCAGGACGTCCTGCCGCGCGGGCTGTCGCTGGTGCTGCCGGGACGGCGGACCCCGTGGGCGGCGATTGTGTTTACGACGGCGATCGCAGTGGGGCTGATCATTGTGGTCACCAACTTCATGGGCAAGGGAACGGTCACTGCGCTTGGCGGGACCACCGCCCTGCTCCTGCTGGGTGTCTTCACGGTGGTGAACATCGCCTGCATCGTGCTGCGCCGTACGCCGATTGACCGGCCGCACTTCCGCTCCCCCACCGTGATGCCCTTCATCGGTGCCATCACCTGTGCCTTCCTGGTGGGTCCGTGGGCCCAGGATGCTGTGGAGTACCGCATCGCGGGCATCCTGCTGCTCCTGGGCCTGGTCCTTTGGGTTCTGACCTGGTTCTGGAACCGCGCCGTCAAGGCCCGCAAAACCCGCTTCAGCGACCCGTCCCAGCTCAGTTGATGCTTCGCCGGCGGCACGCGGCCGGCGAAGAACCGCCAGGAAGAAGGAGACCATGACCGTCGTCGTCGGATATGTACCCACACCGGAGGGGGAAACAGCACTGCGTGCCGGGGTGCGGGCAGCCCGGGAACTGGCCATGGGGCTGGTAGTGGTGAACGTGGAGAGCACCCGCGGGGCCCGGGACCCGGGCGAATCCCCCGGCTACCTGCAGGAGCTGGCCACGGTCCTGCAGGAAAGCCGGCTGCCGCATACCCTGCTGCATCCGGTGGGTGATTTTGACGCGTCGGAAGAGATCCTGAAGGCCGCCGAGGGCCATGGCGCCCAGCTTGTGGTGCTGGGCATCCGGCACCGGACACCGGTGGGGAAACTGTTCCTCGGCAGTACGGCCCAGCGGGTGCTCCTTGAAGCGGACTGCCCGGTCCTGGCGGTGAAGGCCGGGCAGGCGTGAGCTACAGCCTGGCCAGCACCGCTTCGATTCCGGTGAAGGTCTCCGCGAAGGACGTGGACAGCGGAGACAGGCCGATGCGGATGCCGTCGGGATTGCGGTAGTCCGGAATGACCCCCTGCTCCCACAGGGCGGCGGTGACCGCCTTGAACGCGGGATGGTCAATGGTGATGTGGCTGCCGCGGCGTTCCGGATCGCGCGGCGAGGCCAGCACGACGCCGCGCGGTGCCAGCAGTGCGTCCACAGCGGCAACGGCGTATTCGGTCAGCGCCTGCGACTTTGCCCGGACGGCTTCCATGCCGGCCTCGCGGATCAGGGCCACCATGTCCTGCATGGCAAGCATGCCCAGAATGGGCGGGGTGCCGGAGACCAGGCGCCGGATGCCGCTTGCCGGGACGTACCCCGGCGCCATCCCGAACGGGTCCTCGGAGCCGAGCCAGCCCTGGATGGGCTGGGTGAACTCCGCCTGGTGGCGGGCGGCGACGTAACCCCAGGCAGGTGCGCCCGGGCCGCCGTTGAGGTACTTGTAGCTGCAGCCGACGGCGTAATCCACACCCCACGCGTCCAGTTCGGCAGGGACCGCGCCGACGGAGTGGCACAGGTCCCACAGCACCAGCCCGCCGGCGTCGTGCACCAGCGCGGAAATGGCTGCGGCATCGGCGAGGTAGCCGGAGCGGTAGGCGACGTGGCTGAAGACGGCCAGCGCGGTATGCGGGCCCACGGCCTCGGCCACGGCTTCGGCGCTGACTCCGCCGTCGTAATCCGCGCGCACCCAGCGCAGGGTCAGCCCGCACTCGCGGGCAACCCCCTCCAGTACGTACCGGTCCGTAGGGAAGTTGTCGGCATCGAGCAGGATCTCGGTTCGGCCCGGCCGGGCGGCGACGGCCGCCCGGGCCAGCTTGTACAGCAGCACGGTGGTGGAATCCGCCACGATGCACTGGCCCGGTGCCGCACCCAGCACCACCGCCCCCAGTTCGTCGCCAATCCGCCCGGGAAGCTCCAGCCACTCCTCGTCCCAGCCGCGGATCAGCCGCTGGGCCCACTGTCCGGTGACAAAGTCCTGCAGGTGTTCGGCGGTCGCCCGGAGCGGCCGGCCCAGGGAGTTGCCGTCAAGATACGCGCTCACCTCCCCGGCCGGAAGGAAGCGGTCCCGGTAACCCGCGAGGGGATCCGCGGCATCCAGTTCCTTGGCGGTAACCAACAGGGAGGCGGCATCAATCATGGGAGGAACCTTAGCAGTTGGGGAAGTGCCGGATTGGCGGCGGGACGGGAAGGGCCCCGCCGAGCTCCGCTGCTGCGGAGGCCGACGGGGCCCGGGGTGCTGCTGGGAAGTACTGCGGAGCCTGGGGAAGCCAGGCCCGGCCAATCAGGCCCGGGTGGCGGCAGCGAACCCGTCCCCGGGGGCGGCTGCCTCCAGCGGACGGACGGTGCCGGCGAAGTGCCGGCGCATCGAGCGCGGATTCCAGCCCGTGAAGGTGGAACCGGCCCAGCTGCTGCCCGCCTCGTCGTCGTGGATCGACACTGCAACAGTGGCCGGCAGGAACACCGGGGACTCAAAGTCGATGGTCCACTCGAAGGGGCCCTCCTGAGTCTGCACCGCATCGGAAACCACCCGCGAGGCCAGGTACATGCCGTGGGCCAGGGACCGCTTCATGCCCAGCGCCTTGGCGGACAGGCGGCTCAGGTGGATCGGGTTGAAGTCCCCGGAAACGCGGGCATAGTTGCGGCCCGCGTCGGCACCCAGCCGCCACATGGCGGTAGGCAGCGGCGGAACGAACTCGGGCCGCCCCGCGGACTCACCGGGCCGGTCCGTCTTGGGAAGGAAAACACCCTTCGCCAGGTAGGTGGAACGCCCGCGCCACAGCACTTCGCCGTCCGCCCCCGTAACCTCGGCTACCAGCTCCACAGAGGTGCCGGACCGGTGTCCGCCCAGGTTCTCTGCCCAGGCGGTGACCGTCAGCGGCTCGCTGTAGTGGATTGGACGGTAATGCTGCACCACGTTGCGCAGGTGCACCATGCCCAGCAGGGGCAGCGGAAAGTCATCGCGCGCCATGAGGCTCATGGCCACCGGGAACGCGAAGGTGTGCACGTAACCGGTGGGCAGGTAATCCGTGGCACTGTGCAGGACCAGGCGCTGGAAGTCGGTCAGCTTGGCCAGGTCGACGGCGGCGCCGGACACCACGTGCCGGTCCGCCGGGAGGGTCGTGCTGCCTTTGGCGGAGGACATCCTGGCCTTGGCGGCACTGCCCAGTGCGCCGGCATAAAGCTTGCCGAGGGCCGGGATTTCACGCAGCTGGGTGGAGCTCATGCGCCCACCATGTTCTGCCCGCATACCCGAACCACCTGGCCGTTGACCCCGGCCGCGGAGTCCGAAGCCAGGAAGGAAATGGTTTCGGCCACATCCACCGGCAGGCCGCCCTGCTGCAGGCTGGACAGGCGGCGTGCCACCTGCCTGGTCAGGGCCGGAATAGCAGCAGTCATGTCCGTTTCGATAAACCCCGGAGCGACGGCATTGATGGACCCGCCGCGCGGAGCCAGCAGGGGTGCGGTGGCCCGGACCATGCCGATGACGCCGCCCTTGGAAGCGGCGTAGTTCGTCTGGCCGCGGTTGCCGGCAATACCGCTGGTGGAAGCCAGCGACACGATCCGGCCCTCGGGGCTGAAGCCGCTGGAGGCCAGGAAGGCCTGGTTCATGCGCAGCTGGGAGGCGATATTAACGGCGATGACCGAACCCCAGCGGGCTTCGTCCATGTTGGCCAGCAGCTTGTCGCGGGTGATCCCGGCATTGTGGATCACGATGTCCAGGTGCCCGTAGCGCTCGGCGGCATGGGCAAGGATGCGCTCTGCCGCGTCATCGCGGGTGATGTCCACCTGCAGCGCGGTGCCGCCGATTTCGTTGGCGACCTTGGCCAGCTGTTCGCCGGCGGCCGGCACGTCCACCACAATCACGGTGGCGCCGTCGCGGTGCAGCACCTTGGCAATGGCTGCGCCGATGCCGCGGGCGGCACCGGTTACCACGGCCACCTTGCCGGCCAGGGGTGCGTTCCAATCCGCCGGCAGCGAGCCTGCGTCGGAGCCGACGGTGATGAACTGGCCGCTGACGTAGGCGCTTTTGCCCGAGAGGAGGAAACGCAGGGCAGCGGCCACTGAGGGGGCCGACGCCTGCACGCCGTTGGCGAGCACGATGCCGTTGGCGGTGGCGCCGCCGCGCAGTTCATGCGCGATGGAACGCAACGTACCGTCAATGCCCTGGCGGGCGGCGGCGGCGGCCGGATCCTGCGCTTCTGCTGCGGGCCGGGACACTGTGAGCACCCGTCCGCCCGGGGCGAGGTCGCGCAGGGCGGCGCCTGCCGCCAGTGTGGGTTCGGCCAAATCGGTGGGATCGGCGGCGTCGTCCAGGACAATCAGGATGGCGCCGAGCTTTTCCTTCGGAGTGGCATGCCGGCGTACGTCCTGGTCCCAGGCAAGCAGCAGCTGTGAGAGGTCATCCGCGGTTTCGCCCTTGCCGAGCACCAGCACCGGCCCTGGTACCAGCGGCTTGGCCGGGTCGAAGCGGCGCAGGATGGCCGGCCGGGGCAGGCCGAGCTTCTTGGACAGGTCTTTGGTGAAGCCGGTATTGACCAGCTTGAGGTAGGTATCAGTCATGGCTAGCGCGCCTCCAGGATCGCGACGAGGCCCTGCCCGCCGGCAGCGCAGATCGAAATAAGGCCGCGGCCCGAACCCTTTTCATGGAGCATCTTGGCCAGCGAGGCCACGATGCGTCCGCCGGTGGCAGCGAAGGGGTGGCCGGCGGCCAGCGAGGAACCGTTGACGTTGAGCTTGCTGCGGTCGATGCTGCCCAGCGGTGCATCCAGGCCCAGGCGGGTGCGGCAGAACTCTTCGTCTTCCCAAGCGGCCAGGGTTGAGAGCACCGTGCCGGCGAAGGCCTCATGGATTTCGAAGAAGTCGAAGTCGTCGAAGGTGAGGCCGTGGCGGGCCAGCAGGCGCGGGACGGCGAAGGCCGGAGCCATCAGCAGTCCGTCCTTGCCGTGCACAAAGTCCACGGCGCCGGCTTCGGCGTCCACAATGTTCGCGAGCATCGGCAGATCGTGTTCGCGGGCGTAGTCCTCCGAGCCCAGCAGCACCACGGAGGCACCGTCGGTCAGCGGAGTGGAGTTGCCGGCGGTCATGGTGGCGGCATCCCCAAGGGACTTGCCGAAGGCGGGCTTGAGCTTGGCGAGCTTTTCCATGGTGGTGTCCGGACGCAGGTTCGCGTCCTTGGACAGCCCGCGGTACGGGGTGACAAGGTCATCGAAGAAGCCACGGTCGTAGGCGGCAGCCATATTGCGGTGGCTGTTGTAGGCCAGCTCGTCCTGTGCCTCGCGGGTGATCTTCCACTGCGCGGTGGTCAGGGCCTGGTGCTCGCCCATGGAAAGGCCGGTGCGGGGCTCGCCGGTGGACGGGGCATTCGGGGACAGGTCCTTGGGGCGGATCTTCGCGACGGCGGCCAGCTTCTGCTTGGTGGTGCGGGCGCGGGAGAGGTCCAGCAGGGCCCGGCGCAGGCCTTCACTGACGGCAATAGGGGCGTCCGACGCGGAGTCCACGCCGCCGGCAATAGCGGATTCCAGCTGGCCGAGCTTGATCTTGTTGGCCAGGCTGACCACTGTTTCCAGTCCGGTGGCGCAGGCCTGCTGGACATCGTAGGCGGGGGTCTCAGGCGACAGTGCCGAGCCCAGGACCGCTTCGCGGGTCAGGTTGAAATCGCGGGAGTGCTTCAGGACGGCGCCGCCGGCTACTTCGCCGATCCGCTCGCCCTGCAGGCCGAAGCGGGCAATAAGCCCGTCAAGGGCTGCCGTGAGCATGTCCTGGTTGGAGCTGTAGGTGTACTTTCCGCCTGAACGGGCGAAGGGGATTCGGTTGCCGCCGATCACCACGGCCTTGCGTACCGCGGGTGCGGTCTCGTTGGGCCGGGCGGTGAGGGGTTCGGGCTGTGCAGCCATTCGTCGTTCTCCTTGGGAGTGCTTGGGGGTTGGGTGGCACGGTGGGGTGTGTGACGGTAGTTACTGTTACCCAGCGTACCTGATACGCTCAGTATCGTGAACAACGCACTAGAGGACTCCTCCGCGGCCGCCCCCGCCGGTGACGGCCGCGCGCTTCGCTGGGAAGCGCACCGGGCCGAACGCCGCCGTACGCTCATTAAGACCGCGCGCCGTGCCGTGCACTCGCTGGGCTACTCGGCCTCCATGGAAGAGATCGCGGCGGCCTCCGGTACCTCCAAATCGGTGTTCTACCGCTACTTCGGAGATAAGGCCGGGCTGCAGAAGGCCATGGGCGAAATGGCCGTGGCCCGCATGCAGGAGAAAATCCTGGCGGCCGGCCGCACCGCTTCCTCAGCGCGCTCCGGGCTGCGGGCCATGGTCTCGGCGTACCTGCAGATGGCGGAAACCTCACCCAACGTGTACCTGTTCGTCACCGGCCGGCTGGCCGAGGGCGGCCCCGACCAGCAAGTGGACACCACACTTTCGCACTTCTTCGAGACCATCACGTCAATGATGGATTCGGCCATGCGGCACTACCTCGCCGGCCGTGAAGTGCCGCCGGAGGCCAGCGCCACCGCGCAGTACTGGCCCACAGCTGCGCTGGGCATGATCCGCGCGGCCGGAGAACGCTGGATCGCCGCGCCGCCGGGCGAAGGCAAGCCCACCGAAGAACAAATGACCGAGCAGCTGACCGTCTGGCTTTTTGACGGCATCGGCTACGACCAGGGGCACACCCCCCTCCCCCGGATTTCCTGAGCACGCCCCACCACCACAAGAAGGAAAAGCAATGACGCAAACACTTTCCCCCGCCGAACGCCAGCTGCCGGCCAGCGCCACGATCAGCGACAACGATGCCGCTGTGGTGGACACCGCCTCCCTGGGCCGGGCACTGCTGGGCAAGTGGGCGGACATCCGCCTGCAGGCCCGCGAGCTTGCCGGCCATGATGAGCTGCACACCCCCGCCGGATTGAGCCACACCGAGCACCGCGAACGGGTTATGGGCCAGCTGAAGGTCCTGGTGGACACCAAGGCCGTTCACCGTGCCTTCCCCAAGTATGTGGGCGGCGAGGACAACCACGGCGGCAACATTGCCGGGTTCGAGGAACTCGTGGTGGCCGATCCGTCGCTGCAGATCAAGGCCGGCGTGCAGTGGGGCCTGTTCGGGTCCGCCGTCCTGCACCTGGGCAACCGGGAACACCATGAGAAGTGGCTGCCGGGCATCATGAGCCTGGAAACCCCCGGCTGCTTTGCGATGACCGAAACCGGCCACGGCTCGGATGTCGCCAGCATCGCGACCACCGCCGAGTACGACGCCGCAGCGCAGGAATTCATCATCAACACGCCGTTCCGCGCAGCGTGGAAGGACTACATCGGCAACGGTGCCGTCCACGGCAAGGCGGCCGTTGTGTTCGCCCACCTGATCACCAAGGGCGTGGACCACGGTGTCCACGCGTTCTATGTGGAACTGCGCGATGACAACGGTTTCCTGCCCGGCGTTGGCGGCGAGGACGACGGCGTCAAGGGCGGACTGAACGGCATCGACAACGGCCGGCTGCACTTCTCCAACGTGCGCATCCCCCGGACCAACCTGCTCAACAAGTACGGCGACGTAGCCGAAGACGGCACGTACACCTCCGCCATCGCCAGCCCCGGCCGGCGCTTCTTCACCATGATCGGCACCCTGGTGCAGGGCCGCGTCTCCCTGGACGGTGCGGCCGTTGCCGCCAGCAAGATGGCGCTGAAGACCGCCATCCAGTACGGCACCGAGCGCCGGCAGTTCAACGGTGCATCCGACATCAAGGAAGAGGTGCTGATGGACTACCAGCAGCACCAGCGCCGCCTGCTGCCCCTGCTCGCCACCACGTTCGCGGCCGCCTTCGCCCACGAGGAACTGCTGCAGAAGTTCGACGACGTCTTCTCCGGCGCGCACGACACCGACGCGGACCGCCAGGACCTTGAGACCCTTGCCGCCGCGTTGAAGTCCCTCTCCACCTGGCATGCCCTGGACACGCTGCAGGAATGCCGCGAAGCAACCGGCGGTGCGGGTTTCCTTGCCGAGAACCGGTTCACCGCACTGCGCGCGGACCTGGACATTTACGCCACCTTCGAAGGTGACAACACGGTGCTGCTGCAGCTGGTCGCCAAGCGCCTGCTGGCTGACTACGCCAAGGAATTCGCCGGCGCCGACTTCGGCGTGCTGGCCCGCTACGTTGTGGGCCAGGCCGCCGACGTCACCGTGCACCGCACCGGCCTGCGCCGCATTGTGCAGACCGTGGCCGACTCCGGTTCGGAGAAGAAGTCCGCCGTGGCGCTGCGTGATCCCCGTGCCCAGCATGACCTGCTGGCTGACCGGGTAAGCACCATGGTCGCCGAGGTGGCCGGCGCGCTGAAGGCCGCCCGCAACATGCCGAAGGAAAAGGGCGCGGCGGTCTTCAACGAGAACCAGCACGCCCTGATCGAAGCAGCGCGCGCCCACGCCGAACTGCTGCAGTGGGAAGGCTTCACCCGGGCGCTGGACCGGATTGACGACGCCGGCACGCGCCAGGTCATGACCTGGGTCCGCGACCTGTTCGGCCTGTGCCTGATCGAAAAGAACCTGGGCTGGTACCTGATGAACGGCCGGCTCTCGGCGCAGCGGGCCCGGACCCTTGGCCCCTACATCAACCGCCTGCTGGCCAAGATCCGCCCGCACGCCCTGGACCTGGTCGATTCCTTCGGCTACGGCCAGGAGCACCTGCGAGCCAAGATCGCTTCCGGTGCGGAGAAAGCCCGCCAGGACGAGGCGATGGAATACCAGCGCCTGCTGCGTGCCAGCGGTGCCGCTCCGGTGGATGAGAAGGTGCTGATCGCCCGCGAAAAGGCTGCCTCGAAGGCGTCGAAGAAGTCCGGGAAGAAGTAAGCCCGAAGTACGCCGGAAAACACAAAGGCGCTGCCGCAGAAATGCGGCAGCGCCTTTTGCGTGTCCGGGCTTTTTGCGTGTCCGGGCTAGGCCAGCACGGACCGGTAGACATCCAGGGTGGCTTCGGCAATGGATTCCCAGGAGAACTGGTCGGTGGCGCGGAGGCGCCCGGCCTCCCCCATGCGGCGGGCCAGGTCCGGATCGGCCACCACAGTAGTCAGGGCTGCGGCGAAGTCGCGGACAAAGGCTTCCGGGTCCAGCGGGGTGCCGGTGCCGTCGGTGACCTGGTCAATGGGTACCAGCAGCCCGGTGACGCCGTCCTCGACCACCTCCGGGATGCCGCCCGTGGCACTGGCGACGACGGCGGTGCCGCAGGCCATGGCTTCAAGGTTCACGATGCCCAGCGGTTCGTAGACGGACGGGCAGGCGAAGACGGTGGCAATGGAGAGGATCCGGATCAGCTCGGCCCGCGGCAACATCCGCTCGATCACGATGACGCCGGTACGGGTGCGCCGCAGGTCCTCAATCAGGGCGGCTGTTTCGGCCGCGAGCTCGGGCGTATCCGCGGCACCGAGGCAGAGGACCAGCTGGACCTCCGGCGGCAGCAGCGCTGCGGCGCGCAGCAGGTAGGGCACGCCCTTCTGCCGGGTGTTCCTGCCCACAAAGACCACGCTGGGACGGTCCGGGTCAATGTCGAAGGAGCGGACGCCGTCGGGGTCGATAACCGGCTGCCACTGCTCAACGTCAATGCCGTTGTGGACCACCTTGACCTTGGCCGGATCCACGTCCGGGTAGCTGCGCAGGATGTCCTGGCGCATGCCCTCGGAGACGGCGATGATCGCGGCGGCGGCCTCGTAGGCGGTTTTCTCCACCCAGGAGGACACCGCGTAGCCGCCGCCCAGCTGTTCGGCCTTCCACGGCCGCAGCGGCTCCAGGCTGTGCGCACTCAGGACATGCGGGATGCCGTGCAGCAGCGAGCCCAGATGGCCGGCCATGTTGGCGTACCAGGTGTGGGAATGGACCAGGTCGGCGCCGGCCAGCCCGCCCAGGATTTCAAGGTCCGTACCCAGGGTCTGTACGGCCGGGTTGGCGCTGTCCAGCTCCGCCGGCACGGGGTACGCGGTTACTTTCGCTCCATGGAAATCCTCCGGGCGTTCGGCCCCGAAACAATGCACATGGAGATCTACTTCTCCGGCCAGGACACGGCTAAGCTCGGCGACGTGAACGCCTGCTCCTCCGTAGATTTCCGGCGGGAATTCCTTCGACACAATATCTACTCGCACTAAACCAACGTAGTGCACCGGGCAACGTGTGATCTAGTGTGAAGTCAGTAGACTTATTTTTTTGCGGAAGAGGTTCAAGACAATGGCGCCTAAGAAGGTCCTGGCAGTAGTCCTTGCAGGTGGGGAGGGCAAACGGCTGATGCCGTTGACGGCGGACCGCGCAAAACCCGCGGTTCCCTTTGCCGGGCGGTACCGGCTTATCGACTTCGCACTGTCAAATCTGGTGAATTCCGGGTACCTGCAGATAGTGGTCCTCACCCAGTACAAGTCGCACAGCCTTGACCGGCACATTTCCGAGACCTGGCGGCTGTCCACGCAGCTGCAGAACTATGTGGCCTCGGTTCCGGCGCAGCAGCGCGTGGGCAAAAGCTGGTTCCTGGGCAGCGCGAACGCCATCTACCAGTCCATGAACCTGATCGATGACGCCCAGCCGGACATCGTCGTGGTGATCGGTGCGGACCACGTGTACCGAATGGACTTCTCGCAGATGGTTGAGGCGCATATTGCCTCCGGAGCCTCGGTCAGCGTGGCCGCCGTGCGGCAGCCGCTGCATCTGGCGGATCAGTTTGGCGTCATCGAAACGGACCCGGCGAATCCCGGCATGATTTCCGCGTTCGTGGAGAAGCCCGAGACCACCCCCGGGCTGCCGGATGATCCGGGCAGCTTCCTTGCGTCCATGGGCAACTACGTCTTCAACACCGACGCCCTGGTCGAAGCCCTGCAGGCCGACGCCGAGCGGCTGATCACCAAGCACGACATGGGCGGGGACATCATCCCCTACTTCGTGGAGCGGCAGGACGCGGCCGTATACGACTTCACCCAGAACGTGATTCCCGGTGCCACCGGCAGCGATCACCAGTACTGGCGGGACGTAGGCACCCTGGACTCCTACTATGACGCCAACATGGACCTGATCTCGCCGCTGCCCGCCTTCAACCTGTACAACCTGAAGTGGCCCATCTACACCCGGCAGAGCGTCTCCCCGCCGGCGAAGTTCGTGCGCAGCGCCTCGGAGCAGGCCGGTACCGCGTTTGATTCGATTGTTTCCGACGGCACCGTGATCTCCGGCGGCACCGTCACCGGATCCGTGCTGGCGCAGGACGTCTATGTGGACCACAACGCCGTCGTCACCGACTCGGTGCTGATGGACAAGGTGTATGTGGGTGAGGGTGCGGTGGTCCGCCGCGCGATCATCGATAAGAACGTGCGCATTCCGGCCGGCGCCACCGTGGGTGTGGACCGGGAGCTGGACCTGCGCCGCGGGTTCACTGTGACCGAGTCCGGACTGACCGTGCTGAGCAAGGGCCAGCGGGTGCCGGTGGAGGCTCCGGCCGAATAGGTCCTGCCGGCCTCCGGGGGCACCGGGTGTGAGATACGCCCGGTGCCCCCGCGTCCGATACGGGGACGGGACTGCTTCTCCGGTATCCTCGAAGTGCGCACCCAATGCGCCGGTCCCGTGTATCCGCCGGGGCCGATGAGCAGAAGGTCCACATGAGCACCCCAGAAGTCCCGGAAGAATTCAGCCCGGAAGAATTCAGCCCGGAAGATATTGAAACCGCCCTGAAGGTCTTGGCCTCCATCCATGTCCTGGATGAGGAAGACCCCGACTACGTTGCGGTCCGGCGGGCCACCGCCAAAATGTTCAAGTCGGTGAAGAAGCACCGGAAGAACGAGAAGCGTTCGGCCGTGGCGGACGCGGACCGCGCCGTCGTCGCCCTCACCGCCACCGGCGCAGCAGACCGGATTGATGACGAGACCCGCGGTGCGCAGCTCACCAGTGCAGCGCATGGTCCGTCCGCCGGGACGCTGCTGAAGCCGCGCAACTGCTACATCTGCAAGCAGCCCTACACCGTGGTGGATGCCTTTTACCACCAGCTCTGCCCCGAGTGCGCCGCGTTCAGCCACACCAAGCGCGACGCCCGCACCGACCTCACGGGCAAGCGGGCGCTGCTGACCGGCGGTCGGGCGAAAATCGGCATGTACATTGCCCTGCGGCTGCTGCGGGACGGCGCGCACACCACCATCACCACCCGCTTCCCCAAGGACGCCGCCCGCCGTTTTGCGGCCATGGAGGACTCCGGGGACTGGCTGCACCGGCTGCGCATTGTGGGCATTGACCTGCGCGACCCGGCGCAGGTGATCTCCCTGGCCGAATCCGTAGCCGAGGCCGGGCCGCTGGACATCCTGATCAACAACGCCGCCCAGACCGTGCGGCGCTCGGCGAACGCCTACCGGCCGCTGACCGACGCCGAGCTGGCGCCGCTGCCGGACGGACCCATGCCGGAGCTGGTCACCTTTGGCCACACCTATGACGCGCACCCCACCGCCCTGGCCGGGTCTGTCGCAGCGCATCCGGTGCTGGCCGCCGACGCCGTGACCTCACTCGCGCTGACTGCAGGCTCCTCCTCGCTGGCCCGGATGGAAGCCGGAACCGCCATCGATGCCGGCGGATTGGTGCCGGACACGGCGCCGATCAACAGCTGGACCCAGGTTGTGGACCAGGTGGACCCGCTGGAAATGCTCGAGGTCCAGCTGTGCAACGTCACCGCCCCGTTCCTGTTGGTTAACCGGCTGCGTCCGGCCATGGCAGCCTCGCCCGCCCGGCGCAAGTACATCGTGAACGTCTCCGCCATGGAAGGGCAGTTCTCCCGGCGCTACAAGGGCCCCGGGCACCCGCATACGAATATGGCCAAGGCCGCATTGAACATGCTGACCCGCACCAGTGCCCAGGAAATGCTGGATACGGACGGGATCCTGATGACCGCGGTGGACACCGGCTGGATTACGGACGAGCGCCCCCACCCCACCAAGGTGCGCCTGGCCGAGGAGGGCTTCCACGCCCCGCTGGACCTGGTGGACGGCGCAGCCCGGGTGTATGACCCGATTGTGATGGGCGAGAAGGGTGAGGACCAGTACGGGGTCTTCCTGAAGGACTACAAGCCCTCACCCTGGTAGGCGCCGGGCGGCAATCCGCTGCACCGCCTTGCCGAGCTCCGAGAACACCAGCACAGTGGCACCCACTGCCAGGCAGAGGAACCACTGTGCGGAGGTGAGCGGAACGGTATCGAAGAATCCCTCGAAGATGCTCAGCTGAACCACCAGCACCTGCAGGACCACCACGGCGGCCAGGGACACCCAGACAGCACGGTTGGTGAAGGTGCGCAGCGAGAACACGCTGCCGGTCTCGGAGCGGACGTTGAGCAGGTTGAAGACCTGGTAGAACACGAACGTGGTGAAGGCCATGGTGGTGGCGAAATTGGTGCTGCCGGCACTTTCGGGGAACCAGTGCGGTGCGCCGACCAGCACGATGCAGGTCCCGGCTGCCATCACGATGCCCAGCAGTGTCAGCACGGCGATCCGCCGCCCGGTCAGCAGCGGCTCGTCCGCCCGCCGCGGGGGCCTGTTCATCACCTCTGGGTCGGTACGGTCCACCCCCAGCGCCAAGGCCGGCGGTCCGTCCATGATGATGTTCACCCACAGGATCTGCAGGGCAGTGAACGGCGCCCCGCCGCCAAAGCCGAAGGTGGCAGCAGCCAGGAAGATCAGCACGAACCCCCACGCAGTGGTCAGCTGGAACCGGACGAACTTGAGGATGTTGTCATAGATCCCCCGGCCCTCCTCGACAGCGGCCACAATGGTGGCGAAATTGTCATCGGTGAGGATCATCTTCGCCGCACCCTTGGACACGTCGGTGCCGGTGATGCCCATGGCGATGCCGATGTCCGCACGCTTCAGTGCCGGTGCATCGTTGACGCCGTCGCCGGTCATGGCAACCACGTACCCGTCTGCCTGCAGCGCCTTGACGATGCGGATCTTGTGCTCGGGCGAAACCCGGGCCAGAACCCCGAGCCCGGGGGCTTCCCCGCGCAGCTGCCCGTCATCCATGGCATCGAGGGCTGTGCCGGCGACGGCGCGGCCCCCGATCCCCAGGTCCCGGGCGATGGCTGACGCGGTAACCAAGTGGTCTCCGGTGATCATGCGGACGTCTATGCCTGCGGCGTGGGCCCGGGCGATCGCCTCGCCGGCCTCTTGCCGCGGCGGATCCATGATGCCCGCGACGGCGTACAGCACCAGGTTCGCTGCCTCCGCCGACAGCGCCTCGGGACCGGCCGGCAGCGGTGCATCCATTACCCGTCCCGCCACTGCCATGGTGCGCAGCCCCGCCGTGGCGAGGGCATCGACGTCGTGCCTGATGCGTGCCCGTTCCTCTGGACCCAGGGGAACGGGACCGTCCGCGGTCATAAGGAACGCCGCACGGTCCAGGACCACGCCGGGTGCGCCCTTCACGTTGCAGTGCACGGCGGTGCTGTCGGAGGTCCGGTTGAAGGTGGCCATGAACTTGTAGTCCGAGTCGAAGGGCACCTCGGCAAGGCGCCGGTGCGTGGCGCGGGCGCCGGCCACGTCGATGCCGCCCTTTTCCGCCAGCACCACCAGTGCCCCTTCCGTGGGGTCTCCCGTCAGCCGGCCGTCCTCCACCGACGCGTCGTTGCACAGCGCCATCGCCAGGTACGCCTCGGTGAGGACGGGGACGGGCTGCCCGTCCGGGCTGAGGATCTTACCGTCCGTGGAGTAGCCGGAACCGGTGACCCGGAAGCGGCGGCCATCCGGAGCATAGAGCCGGCGGACCGTCATTTCGTTCAGCGTGAGCGTGCCGGTCTTGTCGGTGCAGATCTGCGAGGTGCTCCCCAGCGTCTCCACTGCTGCCAGCTGCTTGATGATGGCGCCGCGCGCGGCCAGGCGGGAGGCACCCATCGCCAAAGTGAAGGCGACGACGGCGGTAAGTCCCTCCGGGATGGTGGCCACCGCCAGGGACACCGCCGTCAGGAACAGGTCCTCCCAGCTGTCCCCGCGCAGCAGCCCCAGCACGAACACCAGGGCGACCACGGCGAACGCAGTGTAGGTCAGGACTTTCGCCAACTGGTCGATGCTGCGCTGCAGGGTGGTTTTTTCCTCGGTGGTGCTGCCCAGCAGGTGGGCGATGGTGCCGATCTGGGTGTCCATACCGGTTCCGGTCACCAGCAGCTCGGCCCGCCCGCGCGTGACGTCCGTGTCCATGTACAGCAGGTTGGTCCTGTCCCCCAGAGGCAGCCGGGGATCCGCCAGCACCCCTGTCCCCTTATTGACGGGCTTGGACTCCCCCGTCAGCGCGGCCTCGGCCACCTGCAGCCGCACGGCTTCGAGCAGCCGCCCGTCGGCGGGCACGCTGTCACCGGCTTCCAGCAGCACGACGTCGCCGGGTACCAGGTCAGTTCGTTCCACCGTTGCCGGGGTTCCCCCGCGCAGCACCCGGCAGGTGTCCACGGATGCACTGCGCAGCGCCTCCAGGCTGGACTCGGCTCGCTGCTCCTGCACGTAGTTCAGGACGGTGTTCAGGATGATCACCAGCAGGATCACCACCGGCGTCTCCCATTCGCGGGAGACCACCGCGCTGACAACTGCGGCAATGATCAGGACAACGGTCAGCCGGTCGGACAGGAGCCGGAGGATTTTCCGCCAGACGGGCACCCGTTTTCCTTCAGCAAGCTGGTTGGGACCGTAACGCTCCGCGCGCTCCCGGACCTGGCCGGCGTCGAGGCCGGCGCCCGGATCGGTGCCCAGGGCGGACGCCACCTGGCCGGCGGGAAACAGCCAGGGGGCGGACAGCTCGTTTGGGGCGGCAGGAGTGTCACCGGGACCGCTGCCGTTGGCCTGCAAACTCATGGGCGCTCCCCCGAGGGGTCTTGAAGATGGTGCCACCCATGGTAGCAACGCGGGCAGGGCGGCGGACGCTTTGGCAAAGCATGCATACTGCGGCAGGGTGTAACCGTGCCATCCTCCGCTCCTCCCCCGCCCGTTCCTCAGCCGCCGGCCGGCCGCGCCGCCCTGGTCCCCGGACTCATCGCCGCCGGTACGGCCGTCGCCGCCGCCTATCTGATCTCCGCACTGGTGCCCGCTGTGCCGGTGCTGACGGCAGCTGTGCTGCTGGGGCTGGTGGCCGCCAATCTGCCGGGGGCGGCACCAAAGGCTGCCGGGACGTGGAAGCCCGGGCTGGCCCTGGCTGCCCGGAAGTTCCTGCGCACCGGCATTGTGCTCCTGGGCCTGAAGATCTCCCTGGTGGACATTGCCGGACTGGGCTGGGCCGCCCTGGGGTTGGTGGTGGCCCTGGTCCTGGCCGCGTTCGCGGGTACGTACGGGATTTGCCGGCTCTTCCGGCTGCCGGGCGAGGAACCGGTCCTGATCGCTGCCGGATTCTCGATCTGCGGTGTATCCGCCATCGGTGCCGTGGCGGCGGTCCGCCGCACCCGCACCGAAGACACGGTGGTGCCGATTGCGCTGGTCACGCTGTGCGGAACCCTGGCCATCGCGGCCCTTCCGCTGGCCGGCTCGCTGTTGCACCTGGCCCCGGAAGTCTTCGGGACCTGGGCCGGGGCGTCAGTGCACGATGTAGGGCAGGTGGTGGCCACGGCGCAGACCGCCGGTTCCGCGGCGCTGGCCGCCGCCGTCGTCGTGAAGCTGGCGCGGGTAGTGCTGCTGGCGCCCATGACCGCTGCCGCCGGCTTGCTGGCGCGCAGGGCGGGCAAGGCCGGCAAGGCGGGCGGGGATGGCAAGGCGGGCGGGGATGGCAGGACCGGCAAACAGCCGCCGCTGGTACCGCTGTTCGTCTTGGGCTTCCTGGCGCTGATCCTGGTCCGGACCACCGGATTGCTGCCCGCTGCCGCGCTGGATGCCGCGGCCGTGCTGCAGGAGCTGCTCTTCGCCGCGGCACTGTTCGGGCTTGGCGCCGGCGTGCGGGTTAAGGCACTCTTTGCCTCCGGCATCCGGGCCGTAGCGGCGGCCCTCGCGGCCTGGGCCTGGGTGGCCGGACTGGGCCTGGCGGTGGCATTCGGGCTGGGCACTTAGGCGGGCGCAGCGGCGTAAATGGCCCAAGGCCCTGTTCATGGAGCCCGCACGGTAGCTACGGTTGCGCATGCGCGCTGCAGGAAGCCATCAGCGGGACACGCAGCAGAAGAGCCGGTTTCGGTGGCTGCCACGGGTGCTCCGGGGCCCGGAGGCCTGGCCGGCAGGCATCGGACTGGTGTTCTGCGCCGTCGCCGCCTGGGCAGTGCTGGGCAATTTGTTTGATCCGCACTTCGGTTTTTCCCGCTACCGGACCGGCTGGTCGCTGGCCGCTGCGGCGGCCTTCCTGGTCCTTTCGGCGGTCGCCTACCTGGTGGTGGGCCGGACAGCCCGGTTGGCGGGGCGGCACCGCGCATGGAGGGTGCTGGCGGGCGCCCTGGTGTGGACGGCACTGTTTGCCGCTCAGATGCGCGTGGCCTACGCCGTGCGGCTTCCTCCGGACTGGGACGTGTTCGCGATCCACGAGTCCGCCGCCGGACTGGCCGGCGGAACACTGACCGCGGTGACTCCGTACTTTCAGATCAACCCCAACAACCTGCTGCTGACACTGCTGCTTGCGGCGTATTACGCCCTGGTCCTCGCCTTGGGGCTTACTGACCTGGCCATGGCCGCGGCATTCCTTAACAGCCTGGTCCTGTTTGCTGCCACCGTCCTGACTTACTGCGCCGCACGGCTGCTGGCCGGTCCGAAGGCGGCCGCCCTGACCATCCTCCCCGCAGCCGTGTTCCTGACCTTCTCGCCATGGGCCGGCGTGCTGTACTCGGACACTGCGGGAGCGCTTTTCCCGGTCCTGGTCCTATGCCTGCTGCTGGCCTCCTGCCACACCCGGCGGGTGTACCTGAAGGCGGCACTATGGATCCTGGCCGGAGGCCTGGGTGCCATAGGAACGGGCATCAAGCCAACAGTTGTCTTCTGTTTGATTGCCGCCGGCATAACCGTCCTGTGCATGCTCGCCCGCCGGAGGAACACCGCCGTCCTGCTGGCAGCGGTTGCCGTGGTTGCGGGCAGTTTCCTGATCGGCAACCGGCTCATCTTCGCCTTTATGCAGCACACCCCGGTGGTAGCCTTCGACCTCTCCAACAACCCGGATGCCATGAATCCCGGCCATTTCCTCAAAGTCGGGGCGCAGACCGCCGACAGCCCCAACGGGCCCTATTACGGTTCCTATAACCAGTCCGATTATGAGGACACCGTGGCGATCCACGGCAGCAGCGCCAAGTTCCAGGCGGGCCTGGACACGTACCTCGAACGGGTCGACGCGATGGGCGCCGGCGGCTACGCAGAATTCATGGCTGACAAACTGCTCTGGGTGACCGGGGACGGATCCTTCTTTGCCTGGGGTGAGGGCCGGCTGACGGGCGCGGATTTCCTCTCTAACCTGGGCGCGGACCGTGCCCTTCAGGATCTTTTGGGCAACACCGGTGCGCATTTCCAATGGATGCTCTCCATCTGGCAGGGAACATGGTTTGCCGTCCTGGCACTGGCCGCCGTGCCGCTGCTGCTGCGGACACGGCACCTGCTGAGGCCTGAATTTTCCGCCATGCGCATTTGCCTGCTCGGACTACTGGTCTTCCTTCTGTTCTTTGAGGGAAGAGCACGCTTCCTCTACCTATACGTGCCGTACTTCATCATCTTGGCGTCCGTCTCCTGCGCGGCGGTACTGGAATGGCTGCGGCAGTGGAAGCACCACGCAAAACCCGCCGCTGCCGGTGACCGGCGCGGAAGTGATTGAATGGGCAGGTGCCTAACCAGAACCTGAGCCGCGATGAGGCTGCCCTGCGGTCCCGCCTGTTGTCCGTGACCTCCTATGACGTCCACCTCGATCTGGGCAATGCCGAAGATCCGGATGCTGAAGGCTTCCGCTCCCGGAGCACCATTGCCTTCAGCTGCTCCGAGCCCGGAGCCGCAACTTTCCTGGACTTCATCCACGGCGGGGTCAGCTCCGTAGTGCTGAACGGGAAGGTGCTGGACCTGTCCGAAGCACTGGAAGGTTCCCGCATCCACCTGCCGGCCCTGCAGCCGCAGAACACCGTCACCGTGGACGGCACCGCCCTGTACAGCCGCAGCGGTGAGGGCCTGCATCGGTTCCGCGACCCTGCCGACGGACGCACCTACTTGTACACGCAGTATGAGCCCGCAGATGCCCGGCGGGTTTTCGCTGACTTCGAGCAGCCCGATCTCAAGGCATCCTTCGGCTTTACGGTGACCGCCCCTGCCGGCTGGCAGGTGGCCTCCAATGGTGTTGAAACCGCCCGCACTGAGCTGGACGGCGGTAGCCTGGCCCGCTGGGAATTCGCTCCCACCCAGCGGATTTCCACCTACATCACCACTGTGCTGGCCGGCCCGTACCACCGGGCGGAGGACGAATGGTCCCTCCGACTCGACGACGGTACGGACCTGCACGTGCCGCTTGCCGCTTACTGCCGTGCTTCGCTCGCAGAGCACTTCGATCCTGAGAACATTTTTGCGGTCACGAAGCGGGGCCTGGACTACTTCCACCGCCTGTTCGCGTACCCGTACCCGTTCGGCAAATACGATCAGGCTTTTGTCCCCGAATACAATCTCGGCGCCATGGAAAATCCCGGCCTGGTCACGTTCACCGAGTCCTATGTTTTCCGCTCCCGGGCCACCGAGGCGCAGTATGAAGCCCGGGCCAACACCATCCTGCACGAGATGGCACACATGTGGTTCGGCGACCTGGTGACCATGAAATGGTGGGACGATCTGTGGCTTAAGGAATCCTTCGCCGACTACATGGGCGCGCTTGCCGTTGACCGGGCCACCGACTTCACAAATTCCTGGGTCAGCTTCGCGAACCGGCGCAAGGCCTGGGCCTACGTCCAGGACCAGCTGCCCACCACGCACCCGATCGTGGCTGACATTCCGAACCTGGAAGCGGCCAAGCAGAACTTCGACGGGATTACCTACGCCAAGGGCGCCTCAGTCCTGAAGCAGTTGGTGGCCTATGTGGGGTTCGAGACGTTTATCGAAGCCGCGCGTGCCTATTTCCGCGAGCATGCCTTCGGCAACACCACCCTCGACGACCTGCTGGCCGCCTTGGCCGACGCTTCCGGCCGCGACATGGGTCTTTGGGCACGCCAGTGGCTGCAGACCGCCGGCGTGCCTGTCCTGGTTCCGGAGACTGAAACCGACGACGACGGCGCCTACACCTCAGTGGTGATCCGCCAGAACGCACCGGACCCGGTCAGCGGGGAACAGGTCCCCCGCCCGCACCGGCTCCGCATCGGGCTGTACGACTTTGACGGCGCCGGGTTCCTGGCCCGCACCGACACCGTTGAACTGGACGTAGCCGGGACCCGCACCGAGGTGCCCGAACTGATCGGGCGGAAGCGTCCTGCGGTGCTGCTGCTCAACGATGAAGACCTGACCTACGCCAAGATCCGCTTTGATCCGGCGTCGCTGGCCGTTTTGGTGGAGTCGCTGCACCTGCTCGCCGATCCCCTGGCCCGGGCCATCGCCCTGTCCGCGCTGTGGAACAGCGTCCGCGACGGTGTGCTCAGCGCCCGGGACTATGTGCACCTGGTGCAGAGGGTGGCCCCGCATGAGACCGGTGCAGGCGTGCTGAACGTACTGCTGGATAACGCGCGCAGCGCCATTGAATACTACGCACCGGCTTCGCGCCGCGAAGAGCTGCGCAGGGAGTTCGGTGCCTGCATTACCGAGCAGCTGCGTGCGGCACCGGCGGGCAGTGACCGGCAGGTTATCTGGGCACGGGCGGCTGCCGCCGCCGGGCAGCGCAGTGCAGGCTCCGCCGAGCTGCTGCGAAGCCTGCTGGAGGGCAGCGCCGGGATGAGCGGGCTCACCGTCGACACGGACCTGCGCTGGCGGCTGTGGGTTGCCCTGGCAGCCACCGGATCCGCCACCCGGGCGGAACTGGATGCGGAGCTGGAACGCGACAACACGGCGTCGGGCCGGGTGGGACACACCACGGCAGCCGCGGCCTTCCCGGATCCGGCGGTGAAGGACGCTGCGTGGCAGGCCGCCGTCCACTCGAACGGACTGTCCAATGAACTGCTCTCCGCCACCATCACCGGGTTCGGACTCGGCAGCCACGAGCTGCTGGACGGCTACATCCCGGACTACTTCGCCTCCCTCACGGGTGTATGGTCCAGCCGCAGCATCGAGCTGGCCTCCCGCGTAGTGGGCGGACTCTACCCCGGCGGCCAGGATGCGGCTCCGGGAACCGCACCGGCTGACCACCCGGTGGTGCAGAAATCCGTGGAATGGCTGGAGCAGCACCCGGACGCGCCGGGTGCCCTGCGCAGGATCATCATTGAACAGCAGGACCAGCTGCTGCGCTCCCTGCGGGTCCAGGCAGCCGGCCTGTAGGCCCCGTCACTGCTGGGCCCCGTCGCTGCTGGGCCCCGTAGGGACGGGGCCCAGTTGGGGTATGTTCCTCAGGCCAGCTGCGGTTTGGCGACGGTCAAGAGGATGGCCGAGTCCTCCAGGGCCCGCACTGAATGGCGGGCCTGCGGCACAATCAGCAGGTCTCCGGCGGAGCCGTCCCAGGTTGCGCCGTCGGAGACCAGGCTGACTCGTCCCTTGAGGACGAAAACAGTGGCTTCGCCCGGGTTTTCATGTTCGTCCAGGACAAACCCTGCCCGCAGGGCAATCACGGTCTGCCGCAGCACATGCTCGTGCCCGCCGTAAACCGTGGAGGCGCTGCGGCCGCTGGCGGCCGAGTGAGCCCTTTCCATCTGCTGGCGGACAAGGGCGGTAAGGGACTTTTTCTCCATGCCCGCAGTCTAGGCACTCCGGACGCGGCAGGGTAACCGGGCTGCCGCGCCCCGGGTGCTGCCGGGTGCTGCCGGGGTCAGGGAACCCGGTTCAGCCACTCGGCGGTGTCGAACTTTTCCTTGACCTTCTGCTCCGCCAGGTCCATCTCTTCATCGCTTATTCCGGCCTGGACTGCGCCGTAGCGGGCGGTGAAGGTGTCGATCATCGTCGCAATGATCTCCTCCCGCGAAAGCCCGGTCTGCCGCTTGAGCGGATCAACGCGTTTCTTGGCGCTGGTGGTGCCCTTGTCGGACAGCTTCTCCTTGCCGATGCGCAGCACCTCCACCATTTTGTCGGCGTCGATGTTGTAGGACATGGTGACGTGGTGAAGCATTCCACCGCTGCTGAAGCGTTTCTGTGCGGCACCGCCGATCTTGCCCTGGTCCGTGGCCATGTCGTTCAGCGGCACGTACCAAGCCTGGATGCCCAGCTTCTTCAGGGATTCCATCACCCAGGCGTCAAGGAAGGGATAGGAATCGGCGAAGCTCAGCCCGTCCACCAGGGACTGGGGCACGTACAGGGAGTACGTGATGGCGTTGCCGTGTTCCATGAACATGGCACCCCCGCCGGTGATCCGCCGCACAACGGTCACGCCGTGGCGTTCGGCACCGGCCGGATCCACCTCGTTTTTCAGTGACTGGAAGCTGCCGATCACTACGGACGGAGTTTCCCACTCCCAGAACCGCAGCGTCGGGTTCCGGTGGCCTGCGCCCACTTCCTCGGCCAGGACTTCGTCCATGGCCACGTGCATGTGCGTGGACAGCGGGGTGGGCGGGATGATTTCCCACTGGTGGTCGCCCCAGCCGGTGGCCTTCCCCAGTGCGCGCCGCACTGCCGTCGCCACGGCTTCCGGAGAGAAGCCAAAGAGCACGGCGTCCGGGCTCAGCCTGGCGTGCACGGCAGCGGCTATGTCGCCGAAGCCTGTTTCCGCGGGCAGCCCCTCGAGGGCGGCGTTGATGTCGAGCAGCGCCTCATCGGGTTCCAGGAAAAAATCACCGCCCAGGGACACATCTGCAAGGCGTCCGTCACGGACGTCGAGGTCCACCACAACGAGCTTGCCGCCGGGGACCTTGTACTCGCCGTGCCGCCGGCTGAAGCTTCCATCCGCGCTTGCCATCACAACTCCTCATCTTGACCGGTGCCGGGACCGGGCGGTCCCCCACTACGGGGAAAGGCCCGCCGGGCTGATGCCGGCGGACCTTCCTCCAAGTACTGCTGTTCTTCCGAACGTTACTTCTTAGCGCCGAAGCCCTTGAAGCGGGCGTTGAAGCGCTCGACGCGGCCGGCGGAGTCCATGATGCGCTGCTTGCCCGTGTAGAACGGGTGCGATGCGGAGGAGATTTCCACCTCGATGAGCGGGTAGGTGTTTCCGTCTTCCCACTCGATCGTCTTGGAGGACGTGGCGGTGGAGCTCGTCAGGAAAGCGGTGTCGGACGCGAGGTCACGGAAGACAACCGGAGCATACTTGGGGTGGATATCAGACTTCACAGTTTTACCTTCTTTTGGTGCCTGGATTTTGCCAGGCACAGGTGGGTTAAAAGCTTTATTGGCCGGTGTTTCGACCAGCAATCCATACTACCGCACTTACCGGGCCGGCAGGAAACACCTGCAACCGCGAGTCAGGACAGCGGCTGCGTGCCCCACTGTGTGTTTACCGCCGTCAACAGCGAGGGGATGCCCTGGTTCAGGCCTGCAATCTCGATCCGGGACGGTCGGTAGTAGTCATCCAGATACAGAGAGAACGTGCCCTCGGGGATCACCGCCAGGGAAGCCGGTTCCGCGCCGTCGGACGCAGCATTGCTGAAACTGCCGCTGATGCGCGTGTACGCGGCCCCCGCCAGCACGGCCCCGTACTCCACCTCCACCGTTTCCGCCGCCGACAGCATCGCAGCCACGCGCTCGGGCCGGACCGTCAGCTCGGCGGCATCGGCCAGCACGGCGGCGTAGGCCTGTTCCGGGGAGCCGCGCCGGTCCGCAGAAATATCCTCCCCGCCCTGCCGCACCACCCGGTTGTCCCCGCGGATTTCGATTTTCAGGCCTGCGCCGTCAGGGGCCGCACCGGTTGCCGCACTGTCCGTGCCTGTACTGCCGGGCACAGCACCGGCGGCCGCGGGACCGTGCAGGTCCATGGTGAAAGCGGGAACCGTGCCGAAGGTGACGGTGTACTCCCCCGCGGGCAGCCAGCTGGTGCCGGTGGACAGCGTCTGCACACCGCCGCCGCCGGCCGTGATGGCCGCGGCCACGCAGCTTGCCGCTTCAGTGCCGGACATCGGTTCGGGATCACCGCGCAGCAGCCACTGGCAAGCATCCTGCACTGCCGGGGGCATGCCTATCTGGTTTCCGGCTACGCCCACGCGTGCCGGCGGCGGGCTCTCCGGTGCCGGTGCCTGCGGTGGTGGCGGCGGGCTCTCCGGGCCCGGGGCAGCTGTCCGTGGCGGTGCGGTGCGGGCCGGCTGCGGAGTAGCGGAAGGGGAGGCAGCGCGCTCCCGGAGCTGTTCCGCCGTCGGTCCGCATGCTGAAAGCGGCAGCAGCAGTACCGCGCACAGTGCAAGGACCGTGCCCGGTCGGGTCCGGGATTCCATGGCGGCTCCGGTGGATGCTCAGGGGGATGGTGGCTGGGCACAGTCTGGCACTTGGGGCGCGCGAGGGTAAGAGCAGTTCGGGTCCGGCGTGTAGCTAGAGCCGGTGTGTAGTTAGGGCCGGCGTGTAGTTAGGGCCGGCACTCCCAGAAAGCGACAGCGCTGGCGGCTGCCACGTTGAGCGAGTCCACGCCGCCGCTCATCGGAATCCGCACAGCCAGGTCCACAGCGGCCAAGGTGGATTCGGCCAACCCGTCCCCCTCGGTCCCCAGGACCAGGGCCAGGCGTTCGTGCCGACGGGCACTGAGTTCGTCCAGGGTCAGGGAATCCTCGCGCAGCGAGGGCGGCGGTCACGAATCCGGCCGCGCGGAGCTGGTCAAGCTGGCCCGGCCAGTCGGTCAGGCGTACCCACGGCACCTGGAAGACGGTTCCCATGCTGACGCGGATGGCGCGGCGGTACAGCGGGTCGGCGCAGCGGGGCGTTACCAGCACCGCATCCACCTGCAGGGCTGCGGCGGACCGGAAGATCGCACCGATATTGGCAGACGTTACAACATGCTCGGAACTCGCTGAGGGTTCAATCCTGGCCGTTGATACTCAAACACCAGGCTCAGCAGTCCACGTCTTCCCTATGTGCTGGCAGGGAACGGGGCGCTCTTCGGCGTAGTTGGATCACCTTCTCGGCGTTCAAAAACCTATGCGCTCGGAGACCAAAGATGCGACCGGATAATCCCAGCCAAGTATGAGGCGTGAACGCAGACAAGTTTTGTGGACGGTGCAAATCACGTTGACTCACATAGGTCTGATTCGGGTGAGCATCGATGTCCACGACGTTAAGCGCCAGCGTGACGCACTGGATCCGATCTGCGCGCGAGTCTTCGAGGAAACGGCAAGCCGAAAGCGTTTGATCAAGAACCGGCCAGAATTACTGACAGCCTTAGATTACCTGGGGCCAAATGATGTGCTCGTGATCATGAAAGCAAATCACCTGGCACAGTCCATGATCGACGGCCTCGATGTGCTCAACCAGTTGTTTGAACAGGGTGTTGTGGTCAAAGTGCTCGAAGGCATCGCAACTGGTACTCACATCGAACGCTCATCCATCTTGGACGCAGGGCAAGAAATTGCTGAACTTCGTCGCAGCATGCTGAGCTGGCGAATCAAGACCGGCCTAAACCCGGCAAAGGGGCGTGGGAGCGTCGGCGGACGTCCTCGTCTGATTGACGACGAAAAGCGCGCTATGATCCTGTCGCGCAGTGAGAAGGGCGAATCCATACGGGCGATCGCGCAATCGCTGGGCGTCTCCGTCGGAACTGTACATAACCTGTTCGAGAACATGGAACGCGTAAGCCGTATGTAACCGGGGCCCAGCGGCGGGACATGCACGGTCGCTACGTGCGCCTGTATGCAGGCAAAGCAAGCGAGTCAGTCGGGCAAACTCGGATCCATAGCGCCAAGTTGCCTTGAGGCGAGCGGTTAGAAGGAACTTGGCAATCTTCACCCATCTGACGGCAGGAACTCCAGTGAAAGATGAAATAGGAGGTGGGAAAATGGTCGAGGAAGAGTGGTACCAGTCGCTTCGCGAACGGTGGAAGCCGTCCCATATTCGGCTCTTGCTCATCGGTGAGTCAGCACCCGATGATGGTGGCGTCCCAAGCAACCGTCGGTTCTTTTACTCTGAGCCGGTGGACCAGAGGGATAATCTCTTCAGATCCGTCGTTGCAGCTCTCTACGACAGTGGCAAGCTGACCAAAGGAGATACTAAAGAACCTTGGCTAGCGCGCCTTCGTGATGACGGCGTTTACCTGATTGATCTCGTATCACGACCGGTCAACGCGGTTTCTCCCGCAATACGCCGGGCGACCCTCAGAGCGAGCGTTGGTGATTGCGTCCAGCGCGTCCGTCAACTTGATCCTGACGGAATTGTCATATGTCATACCCCGACTTTTGAGCTCCTCGCCGGCCCACTCAAAGTTGCACGTCTTCCGCTACTCCATGAAGAAGCGATCCCCTTTCCGCTCGGCAACAAACGCAGTGAGTTTGTCGAGAAAGTGCGCCAAGCGGTTCCGGGGCTTCCGCGGTAAGGAAGCAAGCACGAAACCTGTGTTAGGCCATTCTCGGTCTGCCGTTGGCTTCTTCCCGAGCCTCGACGTACATAGTCCAAAGCTGCGTAACGCAACGTGTTTGATCCACTTGCCATGGCCATCAGCCCCAGGGTGTCGCGCTTCCGAAGGCGCAACGCAGGTCGGGCGGGCCATTGATGCCAACAGTCTCAGTCAGCCTTCTGATTTCCTTTGACTCCGCTCTTACCGCTTGCCCAAAAAGGGAGAATCACGAGGTACAAGCACAGCCACCAGGCAAAGACCGAGTGCACTCCCCCGGCCCCAGTTTCTCCGATAAGGCCATGGGCTTGGACATTTCGAAAGTTAGGGCCGTGCGGGTTCACCAGGAAGGCGTCGAATAGGAAGGTCATGTTTGGGCCTAAAATGTCTGCTGTCTGTTCCATCTCCAGCAAAGTTCCCAATGAAGCCTCCGTATGGATACCCTCAAGATTGAGAACGGTTGTGTCCCCGCCCCTGCCCCTGATGTGATAGCGCAAGAATGCTTCCAGCTGCGGTACTAGCAGATGAGAACTGCTCATAAAATCCCAATCGAAACCTGCAGCTAACCCCTTCGTAAAGAAGGCTTCGCGTCCAGGAGGAACTGCTGCCGACTCTGCAACCAGGGGCAGCAACTCTCTCTCCCTTATGCAGTGCTCCTGATTGAAGGCTTCTAGTCCAGGAATAATGGCACCCCGCACGACTATCTCGATCCTACGAGAGTAGTTCTCAATCGCGCGAACTAAGATGACCTCCTCATCATTAGTCGAGTCAGCTGCCGGGACTCTTGCTATCACGCGCCCATCTTCGTGCAAAATGGACTTAGGAAAGATGCTTGACAAAGACCCCTCCGCCGCCTGCTCCCGTTCCGCGCTCAGAAGTTCCTCGCGTGTAGGAATCGGAAAAAGAGAGATTAAGCCGTAGAGTGCGTCGAGGACCGGTTTACCGGAGACTCTAGACTTCGCTTCTTCAGCCAATTCCGACAGGTCAATGGGATCCGATTCAATGAGCGACATCTCCTCGACCGCCCGTGCCCCAGCGGCCGCATGGCGCTGCCGTAATTCAGCTAGGCTCGTTTCGAAGCCTTCTGCGCGAAACTGGCGAGGTATCCTCCTGTATTGCTGTATCGCTTGCTCAAGCATCGTCGCGATGCGAATGTAGCTGGGTTCCGCCGATTCTTCTTCTTGGGTTGCTTCCAATTCATGCGAAAGAGCGAGAGCCTGGACTATGTTCCAGTAGTCACCGCTACGCCCATTGGCAGCTTCCCAATCCGAAGCTGCCTGCAGAAATACTCGTTCTGCGAAGTGTCCGCTTTCGTCCCGAAGCTTATTAGCCATCGCCCGAAACGCTTGCGACCGATCTTCTCGCTTATCCGCATCCAAGCCGTAGCGAATAGAAAGCAAAGACAATTCGCGAGCGATAGTATTGAAGTCGATCAGTGCTTGGCTCAGGGCGTCGCTGATTTTCGCTTCAAGGGGTTCTATAACTGCAACGCCGGCCCCGCGAATCGTACGAGCCAGGCTAAGCGCCCGATCCCAGCAGTCCACGATGGAATGGCTTCTCACAGTTTGGGAAGCCGGAAGGTTAACCGCGGAGTAGGCCTCGATGGCAGCTAACGCTGTACGGATCCCCAGATCTCTTCTTTTCAACCAAAGAATGTCCCAGACTCTGCCGCGGAGGTCAGGGCGCACGATTCGGGGAGCGGCGGAAACGAGGAACGCCAAGCTTTGAGGGGTCAAGTCATCGAGCGAAAAGGAGCGCCGGTCGCCGAGTTGAATGGCCGGCGTATACGGCATATTGCGACTGGCAGCAGCAAAATGCAGAAAACAGATCTCAGACAAGAGGTGAAAGATCCTCTTGTCATGTTCTGCCATGTCTTCGTCTACGTCTGTTGATCGAAGAGCCTTATGCATCTCGTAATAATCCGCTGTTGCGCAATCTATTAGCGCGTCATCAAGCGCACTCCAGTCAAAAGCCTCAGCGTTCAGAGCAAGTGTCTCCTCGCGCTCCTTGTCAGACATAAATCGTCCTATCCTCAGGCCCCTGCGTTTTCCTGCGACTTCCTAGACTATCGGCGCTGTCAGCGAGCAGCTGAGAGCCACGCCCTGGTACCACTGACTCACCTGCTAATGGCTTCCTGTTCGCAGCCCGCCCCTAGACAGCAGCCAGAACTTCCCGTTTAGCCCGTGGTTACGTCCCGGTCATCATACCGGTAGCGGCGGCTGCTCGATGTTGTAGCCGGACACAGGAATAACCGCGCTCGGATCACCACGGCGTGAACTCTTCTCACCCCTGCAATGAAGACTTGGCTCCGTAGCAACGCACCCGGCCGCTACCCTTCAAGCTGTGGCAACCTACTTATAGGGAGAACTCGCTGTCTTGCCGATCTCCAGAGCATCCGACGACGTCCGCCCCGATCCTCGCCGCGGACCTCCACAGCTTACCAATGCTTGAACTGCCCGACCATGAAAGGCGAATGACCGTTGCCGGGACAGGCTATCTGAGGCCGAGCGCATGTCCGATGGCCAATTCTTCGTCGATGCCGGACTTGGCGCTACTTGGATAAGATCGGGTCATGGTCGACATCGTCGTCCCAGTAGTTGAAGCGGTCCCCCAACACTGCCAGCAAAGCCCGAGGCTCAAAGCGGACGCGCAGCTCCAGTCCCCACCCTCGTATGGTCGCGACCGCAGCGTTCGCGAGGTGCACCCACATTACGTCTTCGGTAAAGACATCCGCCGGCGGCATCGGATCGTCTGGGCGCTCCTCCGCCCGCAGGAGGCCCTGTACCCGTTCCATGTCGTCTTTGGTGAGTGCGTTCATATTCACACCCAAGCGGCGTGCCCGGCCATTGACCACGATGTTGACGACAGCGAGGAGAAGGTGCCAATCCTTCCATCCTTGGGCACGCAGTGATGCCATAACTTCCGTGAACTGCTGGTCTTTGGCGAGGCGCTGAAGCGTCAGCCGCACTGGAGGCCGCATCGTCTCGTAGCGGCCCGCGATGGCATCAAGAACCATGGCATGGTCATAGGCCGCAGCGTGTTGCGGCAGCTTTCCGCGCAGCCTGGCATCAGGCTGCGGCGAGCGGGGTTTATCGGCTCCGATGAGGCCGTCGGACAATCCGCAGATTTCGTCATAGAACGCATCTTTGTGAAGGTCGACGAGTTCGTCATACGGCCGTACGCAAGTCAGCATGTTCGGCAGGTTGTGTTCGTAGGTCCGGTTCATCACATCGACGAATGCCCGCTGTCCCAGCAGGGACTGGGTGACGATGACCTGGAGCGCCGCTGAGGCAACCTCCAGTTGAACCGCCTCGGCCGTTCCGGTTCCGGAGCGGGTAAGGGTTACCAGATGTCGCAGTGTGCCTTCACTGCGCCCAGACGCTGGCGTAAAGACCGATCCGGGTTCGACGGGCTGGTCGGCGACGTCGACCTCTACACGGATCTCACCTGGCGTGAGAAGGAGGTCTTCCCCGGCAAGGTCAGCAAGGGTGATCTGTGCGGCAGCAACAAACCGTTCAGCTGCCAGAACGTGCGCGCGGTCATTTGGGGACGTGACAATCCACACGTTGCCGAGTGCGCCCCAGGTGTACTCGCGAACCGGACCGGCATCGGAGAATGGGCGTCCAAGGCCGTCCCGGTCCGCCGTATCGGCGATCTCGTCTTCTCGTGGGTGGTCAAGGTGCGCCACCGAAGCCAGCATGGGAGTCACGAGCTGGTCAAGCTGCGTGGACTTTACAACCGACTCGATGGCGGGCACCAGTGCCGGGCGAAGGGCGGCTGTGGCCCGGAGGATGAGGCACTGGTTGATCAGCATGGCCTGGAAGTACGGATAGCGTTCGAAGCTCCAGGGGTCTCCTGCCAGCTGGGCCTGGGCCCAGATTCCGATTCTGAACGTTTGGGTTGCTGTCAGCCACTGGCCGGCCTGGTGTTCATAGGTGGCAGCCAGGATGATTCCCCGGGCCATGAGGACGGCAAGATCGGGGCCACCGCTCGATTTGGCGATCATTGCCGCACTCATCGCATACTGTTTCGCCGCCAGCGGGAGTCCGAGGTCGCTGTAGACCGCCGACGCGAGCAGCATCATGATGGCCGCTCCCTCCGCGGTGTCCCCACTGAGCCAGTTCAGTTTTGCGGAGTGAATCTCCCGGAGTGCCTCCACGGGACGGCCTCCCTCGAGCAATGCCATGGCACGGCTCTGTGCCCGGTCGCCGGCCGCCGCCTGGCCGGAGCGCTGAACGGTCACGTTGTCCAGTGCCTGCCGCACCTTGAAAAAGTCCGGATGATCGATCAGGACGGGCGCGGTGAGGTCGAAGATCGACATAAGGTCATCCAGCGGTACCATTGGTGCTTCCGGCAGAGTCTCCACGAGATCCACCAAATACCGCATGCCGGCTTCCAGATCGCGCAGCTCCGCGTCTGACGGCATGGCGGGGAGCGTGCGTCCTTCCCGTTTGGCGGCGCTCAGCTTTTCGTGGATATCTGACAGCCGGGGGCCGGGGCCGGCGGCTTCCTCGAGTTCCTCCAGTGTCACATCGGGGGTCCCAAGGGCGAGTATGGCCGCGGCTGCCAGCAGGCCTGCTTTTGCGTTTGATCCTGCGGCGGCAGCCAGTCCGGCTTCGAGCAGACGCTCCAACTCAGCACTCCAGGCTTCTGCCTCATCAGCCGTAACAGTGGTTCCGCCACCTGGCAACGTCGCCTGTAGGAGCCGGAGCAGGGTGATGGCGTCGGTCAGAACGCCGGGATCGGATGGTTGGGATGCGAGCCGGTCGAAGTAGCCACGGAGGATTGCGTCAACCGGCTTCAGCGTGTTGAGACCGAATCCGGTTGCGATGACGATCTCGTAGTCGACGCGGTTCAGGACGCTGGGGTGCCCATCCGCGGCGTTCCGCAGTGCATGCGCGGCAGCCAGCCAGTCCGGGAGGTCGGCACGCGCCGCAGGATTCAGGCTGGAGAACCGGAGGCCCTCTCTCAGGTCGACGATCTCCCCCATGGAGCCCGACAGGTCTGACGGTGACCTCCAGCGGTCGCGTTCCTCGCGGTACCACTCGGGAAGCTCATCATCGGACTCTTCGCGTTCGGGGGCGAGCGAGGACGGCACATGGAGGAAGTCGACGGCGAGGTGGAACAGGTCAGGGCTGGCAAGCTCGTTTGCGATCGCCTGCGCGTCCCAGATATCCAGTGCCATCGAATACTCGCTGCGTGCATGTTCCTGGAGCTCATGCCTTTTCGCGGTGTCGACAGGCCTGATGGTAAAATAGATGACACGGTCGACCGGTTCCCCCTTGCCGCCGATCTTCGCCAGATCAGACTTGATCTTGGTTGGGATGTTCTCGCGCTGCGCGGTCACTGCCAGGACAACAGCGTACTCAGTAGCCAGGGAAGTAAAGAGCGACGTGTTCGGCAATTCTCTGGCCACTATGCTCCAGAAGCTTTCGGCGTCTCGGCCTCCATCGCCGCCGGCGGACACCGGGCCAGTCGCCGGGATGACGTTGCTCACGATGCGGCGGCGGGTCAGTCCGAGACAGAGCAGCTCGAACGCATGATGCGCGTTATTCTCGCCGATGCTCTCAAGGTGGAACCGGATCTGAGTGGCCAGCTGGGTAGGAGAGTTCAACGTCTGGGGCTCCTGGATAGGTACGAATCTGTTCCTTTGATCTCCCGGCCTGTGACGACCTCCACGCCGGGGCACCTCATGTGGCTGATCTCTTACTTGGCCGGCCGATCCATACCAAGTGCCTCTCAGCGATAGGCTGCCCGCGCAACATACGGCCCCGCAGCACGCCAACCCTTGTTCGGCCCTCGACCAACTGAAGACCTTGATCACCCGGATTGATCAGATCCCGGTCGAGCACGATGGGCCACCGCTTCCAGGTCCCGTGGGTCTCCCAGCAGAGCTTCACGCCCATGTGCACGCCGTGCTTCCGCACAGCTATCGAGTGGTCAGGATCAGCTTCGTAACATTCGATGGCATCACCATCGGAGGGCCCTGTCGGCATCGCCACAAAGTCTTCGACAGGCAAGGTTTCTACCTGCCAATCGATCCCGCTGAGGTCGATCTCACCGTAGTCATTCAGGAAGGGGTCATACCCTGCGTGGTCGAACACCCATTGTTCGAGCACGTCATCGGGCCAGCGAAGTTGCCTGGCCTTCGGCAGCTGCCGGAATTCGGCGAACCCGTATCCCTTCTCGCGGCACTGGAGCGCGTCCAGGGAGAAATCAGCCAGGTGTAGTCCAGTGTTGTTGGTCGGTGTCATCTGGCACTTCTCCCGGAACTCGTGGGCATGCTTCCTGCGGCTTGTCCTGAAGCTATCGTCCGGCATCGGCTACCTCGTCGCGTAGAACGCCACAGCAGAGGACGCCGCGACATTGAGCGAATCGACTCCGTTCATCATCGGGATTGTTACGCGCGCGTCGAGCGCCTGATCTGTCTCAGGTCTCAACCCCTCACCCTCGGTGCCGAAGACCAGCGCCAGGTTCTGGTGGTCCTGGGCGACAAGCTCATCGAGTGTGATGGCACCTTCGCCCAGCGACATGCCGGCCACGAAGTAGCCTGCTTCCTTGAGGACCTCAAGGTCCCCCGGCCACGACTCGATCCGGGTCCACGGGACCTGGAACACGGTGCCCATCGAAACCCTGATGGAGCGTCGGTAGAAGGGGTCGGCGCACTGGGGTGAGACCAGGACGGCGTCGACGCCGATGGCGGCGGCGCTGCGAAAAATCGCACCTACGTTTGTATGGTCGGTAAGGTTCTCCAGGACCGCGATCCTTGATCGTCCCGGCAGATGAGCTCGATCAGACTCTTGTGTTTTGCGACCACTGACGTTGGTGTGGTCCACGATATCTTCCAGGACCGCGACCCGGCGGGCGGTTGCCAGCAGCGCGTCCAGCTTCAGCGGCGCCGGCCGTTCCATGGCCGCCAAGGCGCCGCGGTGCAGATGGAATCCGGTGATCTCCTCCAAAACGTCCGCCGTGCCCACAAAGGCGGGGACGTCGGGGAAACGGTCCAGGATGTCCTGCAGGTCCGGCAGCCATTTCTCGGCCAGGAAAAAGGAACGCGGGCGGTGGCCGGCGTCGACTGCGCGGCGCAGGACCTTGGAGGACTCGGCAATGTACATGCCCTCCTCCGGTTCGCGGCGCCGCCGAAGCGAGGTATCCGTGAGGGAGGTGTAGTCGCTGACCCGCGGATCAGCGGCGGACTGCAGGTACTGAAGGCTCACCTGTGCACTGGCCTTAGCTGCGGCGCGCGGTGGCCGAGTAACGGCCGCCGTCGCGCTTCAGGTCCAGCGGAAGACCGAAAGCGGTGCTCAGGTGTTCTTCGGTGAAGACCTCTTCAATGGGCCCGGACGCTACCACCCCGCCGTCGCGCAGGAGCAGGGCATGGGTGAACCCGGTGGGGACCTCTTCCAAGTGGTGGGTCACCAGCACCATGGCGGGCGCTTCCTCGTCCCGGGCAAGTTCGCCCAGCCGGAAGAGCAAGTCCTCGCGGCCGGCGAGGTCCAGCCCGGCAGCCGGCTCGTCCAGCAGCAGCAGCTCCGGGTCGGTCATGAGGGCACGGGCGATCTGCACGCGCTTGCGCTCACCTTCGCTCAGCGAGGAGAAGCGGCGGTTGAGGAACGTGGACATTCCCCAGTCATGCAGGAGACGGAAGGCACGGCGCTCGTCGAGCTTCTCGTACTTTTCGCGCCACCGCCCGGTTACACCGTAGGAGGCGGTCACCACTACGTTCAGGACAGTTTCGTCTTCTGGAATCTGGCCGGCCAGGGCTGCGGATGCGAGGCCGATCCGGGGGCGCAGTTCAAAAACGTCCACCGCGCCCAGGACTTCTTCGAGGATTCCCGCAACACCGCGGGTGGGGTGCATGCGTCCGCCGGCTATCTGCAGCAGCGTAGTCTTTCCGGCGCCGTTGGGCCCCATGATAACCCAGCGCTCCCCCTCCTTGACCTGCCAGTTAATGCCGTCCAACAGGGTCTTACCGCCGCGAACCACGCTCACGCCGGCAAATTCAAGAACATCACTCATAGCACTAGACACTAGGCTAAAGAAAGGGACATTGGCGAAACGATACGCCGCAGCGCCGGTGCAATGCGGCCCGCATGCCCCGGTACCGTACAGGTACCCGATGCCGGACCAAGCAGAACGGATGCCATGCCGAACACCCCCGAGTACAGTGTCGTCAGCTATGGGCGCGACTTGTCAGATGCCTACCTGGGCTCGGTGCAGGCCGCAGTGGCGGGGATCGGGGCGCGGATCCTTGAGCTGGAGAACGCTGCAGGGGACGGCTATACGGTGTCCAAGCTTTTTGTCGGGTACGACGGCGGGACAGCCAGGCTGCGGCGCACCGTTGCGGCCGCTGCGGCAGCGGTGCCGCAGAAAAACGGTGGGGAGCAGACCGCGGTGGTGCCGCCGTCGCTCCTTGAGGAGGCCCGCAAGCTGCTGGTGCTGGATGTTGACTCCACCTTGATCCGCCAGGAAGTCATTGAGTTGCTGGCCGCCCATGCAGGGCGGGAAGCAGAGGTTGCAGCCGTCACCGAAGCCGCCATGCGCGGCGAACTGGACTTCGCCGCCAGCCTGCACGCGCGGGTGAAGACACTGGCCGGGCTCCCCGCTTCCGTAATAGACGAGGTGGGTACCCGGATTGAGCTCTCCGCAGGCGCCGAGGTGCTGGTGAAGGAATTCCTGGCCGCAGGACACGGCGTGGCAGTGGTGTCCGGCGGGTTCAGCCAGGTGCTCGATCCGCTGGCTGCCCGCCTGCAACTGACCTTCGCCCGCGCCAACATGCTGGACATCAAGGACGGTGTGCTGACCGGAGCGGTGGCCGGCGAAGTGGTGGATGGTGCGGTCAAGGCCCGGTCACTGGCCGATTGGGCCGGTGAACTGGGTGTATCACCGGAACACACCATTGCCGTGGGCGACGGCGCCAATGACCTGGACATGCTGGCGGCGGCCGCGCTGGGCGTGGCGTTCAACGCCAAGCCGGCAGTGCAGGCCGCCGCAGATGCCGTGCTGAACCTGCCCAACCTGGACGTGGTGCAGCACTTCGTGAAGCTCTAGGCGTTCTCGCCGGCCGCGAGGTAGTCGGCGCCGCCCACGTACTCGGTGTGGCCGGAGGGAACATCGGCGGTGGCCATGCGTGCCACTTCGGCACCGAACTCAGCGACCGAGTACAGCCGGCCTGCTTCCTCCCGGCGGGCTTCGATTGCGCCGGGGTTGGCCCGGTCCAGCAGGGTTGCGGTGACGGTTCCCTCGATCATGTCACCGGAGACCACCACGAGGGAGATCCCCTTTTCCTCAAGCTGCGGGAGCATCGCGCGCAGCGCGTCTTCCCCGGCACGCTTGCTCAAGGCAACAGCTTCGTATTCCGGCATGGTGGGAACCGAGGCGATGAAATGCGCCTGGTGGCTGGTCACGAACACTACGCGGGAGCCGGCGGGCATGGCCTCGAGGGCCTGGGTGAGCATGTTGACCTGCGCGTCGCGGTTGAGCTTCAGCGCGTAGTCCTCCTCCATGCCGGTCTCCATGCCGCCGGAGGCGTTGAGCACCAGGACGTCCAGTCCGCCGAAGTTCTCCTGCGCAGCGACCACGAGTGCAGCCGGTCCTTCTGGAACGGTGAGGTCGGCGCCCACTGCCACAGCCCGGCCGCCGTCGGCCTCAATGCCGGCCACCACCTTGTTGGCCCGCGGTGCCTTCTGGCGGTAGTTGACCACCACGCCGGCACCCTCGGCTGCCAGGAAGCGGGCTACCTCGGCGCCGATTCCGCGCGATGATCCGGTAACAACCGCGGCTTTGCCCTCAAGCAGGCCCATACAAACTCCTTTTGTAGAAAGTGTCTAAGCATCTCGCTCCGACTCCCATCCTGCCAGCCGTCCGGCCCGCAGGCAGTTGAGGAAACCTCCAACGAATGCGGGCCGGAGACTTACGGTACTTAGTGCCCCATGCCCAGGCCGCCGTCCACCGGAATGACAGCGCCGGAGATGTAGCCTGCTTCCTCGCCTGCAATCCAGCGGACGACGGCGGCCACTTCCTCGGGCTCCGCGAACCGGCCGGCCGGGATGGAGGACAGGTAGTTCTTCTGGGTGTCCTCGGGCAGGGACCGGGTCATGTCCGTGTTGATGAAGCCGGGAGCCACCACGTTGGCCGTGATGTTCCGGGAGCCCAGTTCGCGGGTCAGGGACCGGGCGATGCCGATCAGGCCGGCCTTGGACGCGGCGTAGTTGATCTGGCCGGGCGAACCGTAGAGGCCTACCACCGAGGAGATCAGCACCACGCGGCCCTTCTTCATCCGGAGCATGCCCTTGGAAGCACGCTTGACCACGCGGAAAGCGCCGGTGAGGTTGGTGTCGATGACGTCGGCGAAGTCCTCTTCACTCATCCGCAGCAGCAGGGTGTCGCGGGTAATACCCGCGTTGGCCACCAGCACCTCTACCGGCCCGTGTGCGGCTTCGACCTCGGTGAAGGCCGCGTCCACGGATGCCATATCTGTCACATCGGCCTTGACGCCCAGCATCCCCTCGGGAACGTCGCCGCTGCGGTACGTGATGGCCACCCGGTCTCCCGCGGCCAGGAATGCCTGGGCTATCGCCAGCCCAATACCGCGGTTTCCGCCGGTCACCAGGACGCTGCGGCCGGACTCGTTTTCTGGGGTGCTTTGCACGGATCTTCCTTCTTTCAGCCTGTGATGGGGGTTGCCTCGATCCTACGTGCGGCGGATTCAACTTCTGCAACGCCCCCGCTAGTGAGAGAATGGACGAACCTGTTTGGAGAGTGATGGCTGCTATAGATGGCTAAGGACACAAATCGCGGGGACAGTGTTCCCCGGATCACCGCCGCGCCTAACCCGCACACCGATGAGATGCATGCCCGCATGATCAAGTACGGCGTGTCGATGGGCATCCGCGTGGTGTGCCTTTTCCTGCTGTTCTTCGTTCACGGCTGGTTGTTGTGGGTGGTTATTGCCGGTGCAGTGGTATTGCCCTATTTCGCTGTCATCATGGCCAACGGAGGCGCCGACACCCGCAACATGCAGGCCTCCGACGCCATGATCAACCAGCCTCCGGCTGCAGCTATTGACGCTCCTGCTCCGCCGCCGGACACCGCACACACAGAAGAATCCCCCGAGACCTCCGTGGTGCCGGGCGAGATAGTAGAGAACACTGATGACGACGACGACGACAAGGCCTAAGCCCAGCGCATGAACCTCTTGGACTCACTATCCGGCGGCCTCTCCGGCTCGCACTCCGGTACCCGCTCCGAATCCGGGGCGCCGTCCGGCCCCGAAGGCACCCCAATTTGCTCCCGCAAGGCCTGCCGGCAGGAAGCGGCGTGGCAGCTGTTGTGGAACAACCCCCGCATCCACACCCCCGAGCGCCGCAAGACCTGGCTTTCCTGCAGCGAGCACCGCGACTGGCTGGAGGACTACCTGCGCACCCGGGGCCTGTGGAAAGAAACCCTCCCGCTGGCGTCCGGCACCCAAAGCGGAGCCCTGTAGATGTACCGCTTCCTTTTATCCGCGCGCTGGCTCGGTTGGTTTGTGATGGTTTGCGTCCTGGCTGCCGCGTGCGTCGGACTGGGTCTGTGGCAAATGGACCGCCGTACGGAGTCCCTGGCCGACAGTGCGCGCATCGAATCCAACTACGACGCCGCCCCGGTTGCGTACGCGGAGGCCGGAAAGTATTTCGACCGGTTCGACGAATCGGCCGAGTGGCTGCCCGTGACCCTGGAGGGCACCTACGATTCCTCGGAGCAGCGTATTGTGCGGAACCGGCCCCTGAAGGGACGGCCCGGCTACGAGGTGCTGGTTCCGCTGAAGCTCGACGACGGCACGGCGGTGGCGGTCAACCGCGGCTGGCTGCCGATCGGCGACGATGAAGCGGGGCACCCGGACAGCATTCCGGCTGCGCCGGAAGGACGGGTCAGCGTTGTTGCCCGGGTCAAGGCCGCCGAGCCGGAGCTGACTCGCAGGGCTCCCGAAGGCCAGCTGGCGTCGATTGACCTTTCCGCGTTTGCGGACGAACTGGAGTACCCGCTGCACGAGGGCTCCTACGGGCTGATGGCCAGCGAAGATCCGCGCACGGCCGTTGTCCCCGAAGCTGCGCCGCGGCCGGAAGTGGATGAAGGCCTGCACCTGTCCTACGGACTGCAGTGGTACGGGTTCGCGTTGATGATGTTCCTGGGCCTGGGATACGCCGCCCGTCAGGAAGCCCTGAACCGCTATTACGACGGGATCGAGGATGACGAGGACGACGACGAAATCATCGCCGCCAATCCGACTCCGTCCCGCCGTCGTCCGCCGCGGAAAAAGCGCGGACCAACCGGCGAAGAAGAGGAAGACGCAATCCTGGACGCGCAGGGGTTCTAACAGGCAGCCGGGTTCCAGGCAGCTGGGGGCATGGAGTTTCCGGTACGATCCGGAGCCATGACCACGCTCCCCTCGACCCGCCGGGAACTGCGCCGCCTGCGGCTGGCCGCCTCCGGGCTGGCGGCAGCCAAGGCTGCCTCCCCCGCTGATGCCGTGGGACGGCTGCTGGCGGTGCAGGCCCAAAACGCCGCCGGAGCCGCGTGGAGCATAGGCCAGCGGACCGTCGGCGGCACCGAATCCGGTGTCCGCGCAGCCATTGCCGGGCGCGGCTTGGTTCTCACCTGGACCATGCGCGGGACCCAACACCTGGTGCGCGCCGTCGATGCTGCATGGCTGGTACCCTTGCTCGGACCCCGGGCCAACGCCCAGCAGGCGGGCCTTCGCCGGGCCGCCGGAGTGAGCGAAGAAATCCTGGACCGGTGCACGCGCGCCGTGGCCGAAGCCCTCAGCGGCGGTCCTGCGGCCCGGTCCGTACTCGTGAAAGTGCTGGCTACTGCGGGCGGACTGACCGACAGTGCTGCGGCGTCGCACGTCTTGCGGTTCCTGGCCCAGTCACAGGTCATCGTGTTCGCTCCGCCGGCAGGCAAGACAGCCACGTTTGAGCTCTATGCGCGGGTCATTTCCCCGGCCGCTCCCCTGCCCCGCGATGATGCCCTGGCGACGCTGGCGGTCCGCTACGTGCAGGGTCACGGCCCGGTGCGGGCGCAGGACCTGGCCTGGTGGAGCGGGCTCACACTGCGCGACGCCAGGCGTGCCTTCGAAGTGGCCGGAGACCGGATCACGCCGCTGACGGCCGCGGAGCCTGCCCGCGGGGAGGACCGGTGGTGGGTGGCGCCGGAACTCCTCGAGGAGCAGGAAACGGGCCGGTCAGGCGGCGTACGCCTGCTGCCGGGTTTTGACGAATACCACATCGGTTACGCAGACCGGGATCTGATCATGGCCGCGGAGCACCGCGCAGTGGTGGGCCCGGCGAAAAACGGATTGTTCCGGAACGTGCTGCTTGTGGACGGGCGGATTGCCGGGATATGGGAAAGGAACGGCTCCACGGTGGACGTGGAGCCGTTCCTGATGCCCGGACGCCGGGACGTTGATTCGGATCCTGTTGGGCTCGACCCTGCCGAACTGGAGCGGGCGGTCCAGGAGTACGGGAGTTTTCGGGAATCTCCCGGGAACGGCTCCTAGGCCAGGGTCACCAGTTCCAGGTAGTTCTCGTTCCAGTGGTCCTCGTCGCCGTCCGGCAGCAGCACCACGCGCTCGGGGTTCAGTGCTGCCACGGCGCCCTCATCGTGGCTGACCATCACCACTGCACCCGTGTAATTGCTCAGGGCGCCCAGGATCTCGGCACGCGAAGCCGGGTCGAGGTTGTTGGTGGGTTCGTCCAGGAGCAGCACGTTGGCGGAGGAGGCCACGATGGTGGCCAGCGCCAAACGGGTCTTTTCACCGCCGGAGAGGACACCAGCCTTCTTCTCCACGTCGTCGCCGCTGAACATAAAGGAACCGAGAACGCTGCGCACCTCGGCGTCGTCCATGTCCGGGGCGGAAGAACGCATGTTCTCCAGGACCGTCCGGTCCGTGTCCAGGGTCTCGTGCTCCTGGGCGTAGTACCCGACCTTCAGGCCGTGGCCGGGGATGATTTTTCCGGTGTCCGGCTTATCCACGCCGGCCAGCATCCGCAGGAGGGTGGTCTTTCCGGCACCGTTCAGGCCCAGGATGACCACCTTGGAGCCGCGGTCAATGGCCAGGTCAACGTCGGTGAAGATTTCCAGCGAACCGTAGCTCTTGCTCAGGCCCTCGGCCATCATCGGGGTCTTGCCGCAGGGTGCGGGATCCGGGAAGCGCAGTGCTGCCACACGGTCGCTGGCGCGGACGGCGTCGAGCCCGCCCAGCAGCCGGTCCACGCGCTTGAGCATGCTCTGGGCAGCAGAAGCACCGGAGGCACGTGCCTTCATCTTGTTGGCCTGGGCAAGCAGGACCCCGGCCTTCTTTTCGGTATTGGCACGCTCCCGCTTACGGGCCCGCTCGTCTGTCTCGCGCTGGACCTTGTACCGCTTCCAGTCCATGTTGTAGATGTCGATGGTGGCGCGGTTGGCATCCAGGCTGAAGACCTTGTTGACGGTGGCTTCGAGCAGCTCGGTATCGTGGCTGATCACGATCAGACCACCGGTGTGGTTCTTCAGGAACTCGCGCAGCCAGGCGATGGAATCGGCGTCGAGGTGGTTGGTGGGCTCATCGAGGAGCATGGTGTCGGCGTCGGAATACAGGATCCGGGCCAGTTCCACACGACGGCGCTGACCGCCGGAAAGGGTCTTCAGCGGCTGGTTCAGCAGCCGGTCCGGCAGGGCCAGGTTGGCGCAGATGGTGGCAGCTTCGGATTCGGCGGCGTATCCCCCGGCGGACAGGAATTCGGATTCGAGCCGGTCGTAGCGGTTCATGGCCTTCTGCGAGATCTTCGGATCATCACTGGCCATCTCGTCCTGGCACTTTTTCAGCTGCGCGGAAACGACATCGAGGCCGCGGGCGGAGAGGATCCGGTCCCGGCCCAGCTGGTCCATGTCCGGTGTGCGCGGATCCTGGGGCAGGTAGCCGATCTCGCCGACGCGCTTGACGCTGCCGGACGCCGGGAGGGTCTCACCGGCCAGCACCTTGGTGAGAGTGGTCTTGCCGGCACCGTTGCGGCCCACCAGCCCGATCTTGTCTCCCTTGTCCACACGGAACGAAACCGCTTCCATGAGAAGGCGTGCGCCTGCGCGCAGCTCGAGACCAGATACGGAAATCACTCAGTGGACCTTTCGAAGGGTTTATAGGTGTTGCAGATATAACGCTGCGCGGTGCGCGGGCCTCGTACCGGGTGGGAATCCACCGAGGCGGGAATGGTCACAGTGACCGGTGGCAAGGCCTTGTTGGCCGGATCAGCCTTCCCAGTGTAGCCGCCATGGCCGGTTTGTAGAAAACCTCCAATGGAATCCCGTCATCCCGCCACTAGTGTTCAAAACGCAGGACCATACCGATTTCTTCCCCAGACGAGAGAGCTGCGATGGACAACACACCGCTTGATGCACCGGGTTCCACCAGCGCTGCTGCCGAGGGTTCACCCCCGCCGGCAGTCCGCCGCAGGCAGCGGGGATGGAAGCCCGGCGACCTGTCCCTGATTGCTGTTTTCGCCGCACTTACGGCTGCCTTCTCGGTTCTGCCCGGCATTCCGCTGGGTTCAGGGGTGCCGATCACGCTGCAGACCCTGGCGGTGATACTGACGGGAATCCTCCTCGGCCCCGGCCGCGGTGCGGCAGCCGTAGGACTGTTCCTGCTCGCGGGTCTGGCCGGATTGCCCGTCTTCAGCGGCTTCCGCGGCGGCCTTGGCGTGCTGGCCGGCCCCACTGCGGGTTACCTGCTGTCCTTCCCGCTGGCTGCCGCCGTTGCGGGCGTCCTTGCCGGTATTGTGCTGCGGCGGGCGAACCGGGCGCGGTTCCCGTTGCTGTTCGCTGCCGGGCTGGCCACCAGTTTCCTCGTGGTCCACCCTGCCGGCATTGCCGGGCTCATGGTTAATGCCCACCTGCCCTTTTCCGGCGCCCTGGTTACGGATATAGCGTTCTGGCCCGGCGACGTCCTCAAGAACATGCTCGCCGCGGCGGTGGCGGTCAGTGTGTTCAGGGCGTTCCCCCGCATGGCACCGGCCACCCGGCGGCGCCCCTGATGCCACGCATTGCCCTGGACAATGTTTCGGTGCTGCCGTCCGCCGACGGGACTGGCGCTGGGACTGGCGGCGGGAGTGGCGCCGAGCCGATCCTGCGTCCCTTCTCGTTGCAGTTCACCAACCCCCGTACGGCGGTGATCGGTGCCAACGGCTCGGGGAAATCCACCCTCCTGAAGTTGATCAACGGTCTGGTGCTGCCCGATACCGGAACCGTCACCGTGGACGGCCTGGATACTGTGCGCCAGGGTGCTGCGGTGCGGCGGCGGGTGGGGTTTGTCTTCACGGATCCGCTGGCCCAGCTGGTGATGCCCACCGGCAGGGACGACGTCGAGCTTTCCCTGCGCGCGTCCGTACGCAATCGGTCCGAGCGCCGTGCGGCGGCCGAGGAACGGCTGGATTCATTCGGCCTTCTCCCCCTGGCGGACCGCAGCATCTACGACCTGTCCGGGGGTGAACGCCAGCTGATGGCACTTGCTTCGGTCCTGGCCGTTGAGCCGGCGGTCCTCGTGGCGGATGAACCGAGCACCCTCCTGGACCTGCGCAACACGGCCCGGTTGCGCAGGACGCTTGCCGGGCTGCCGCAGCAAGTCATCTACACCACCCATGACCTCGAGTTTGCTGCCGACGCAGATCGGGTGCTGGTGATGGACTGCGGACGGGTGGTGTTCGACGGCGACCCCGGGGAGGCTGTCACCAGATACCGTGCGATGGCGCTGGACCTGAGGTGAAGAGGCGTTCAGCCGGGCTGGCTTCAGCCGCGCTCCTGACGGGCGGATACCGGGCCGGAACCTCCCTGCTGCACAGGGCACCGCTAGCCCTGAAGGCTGTAGTCCTGGTGCTGCTCTCCGCGGTGGTGCTCGCCTCGTCATCCTTTGTGGTGCAGGCCTCCGCTGCGGTGCTGGTGGCCGGGCTTTATGTCCTGGCACGGATGGTGCGGGAGTTGTGGGTGCCCTTGCGGCTGATGTGGCCGCTGCTGGTCCTGCTGGCTGCGGTCCAGGTGTGGATGGAAGGACCGGCTGCGGCAGTGCTGGTCACCGGCCGGATAGTGCTGTGCGTAGTAGCCGCCCGGCTGTTGACGCTGACCACGGCGCCCCAGGAACTGATGGACGGGCTGGCAGCGCTGGCCCGGCCGCTGACGTGCCTGGGGGCGGACCCGGAGCGGTTCGCCCTGACGCTTGCCCTGATGATGCGCAGCCTTCCGTTCCTTCTCGGTTCGGCAGGCGAAGTCCGCCAATCAGCAATGGCCCGGGGACTGGAACGCAACCCGAGGGCATTGGCGGTGCCCGTGGTCATCCGGGCGGTGGCGTATGCCCACCAGACCGGTGAAGCCCTGGCCGCCCGTGGGTTGGGTGAACCAACGCCGCAGCAGCCCTCCAAACGGAAGCATGCTGGCCGTCAGGGATAATCGATGGCATGAGTTTCAACGAAAACGCGCGCCTTGATTCCTCGCGAGTGAGCGACCGGCGCGGCAAAGGCAAAGGCATCGCTGTTGGCGGAGGGCTGGGCGGCGGACTGCTGCTGATCCTCTCCCTGTTCTTCGGCTCCGACGTTATCGATGGGCTGGGATTAAGCGACGGCGGCGCCTCCTCCGCTGGGCAGGGCCAATCCGAAAGCATCAGCACGTGCCTGAACGGCGAGGATGCCAACGAACGCCTGGACTGCCGCATCCTCGGTACTGCGGAGAGTTTGGACAGCTTCTGGGAACCGCAGCTCGCTGAGCGCGGTGTCACCTACACCGAGCCCGGCGTGGTGCTGTTCTCAGACCAGACCACCACGGGCTGCGGAGCTGCAACCAGTGCTGTGGGGCCCTTCTACTGCCCCGCCGATGAACAGACCTACTATGACACGGCGTTCTTCTCCGACCTGGTGAACAGCTATGGTTCCTCCGGCGGACCGCTGGCCCAGGAGTACGTGGTGGCGCACGAATTCGGCCACCACATCCAGCAGCTCACGGGATCCAGTACAGGCCGCAATGCCGACCCGCAGGGACCCGAGTCCGCCTCGGTCCGGACCGAGCTCCAGGCCGACTGCTATGCGGGCCTCTGGGCACGCCATGCGGCGTCTACTCCCGCACCGGGCAGCGACGTTCCCTTCCTCGCACCGTTTACCGAAACGGACATCAACGACGCCCTCTCGGCTGCCTCTGCCGTAGGTGATGACCGGATCCAGGCTTCCGCCACGGGGCAGGTCAATCCGGAGAGCTGGACGCACGGCTCGAGCGAGCAGCGCCAGGCGTGGTTCCTGGCGGGCTACAACGACGGCGGCTCCTTGGAAACGTGCGACACCTTCAGCGCCGCTGACCTGTCACGCCCGTAAGGGTTTCCATCCGGCTCAGCACCCGTGCCCGCGGAGCCACCGCCCGCGGTGCCCCGAGCGAACCGCTCACATCCGGCCCAGCAACTCCCGCAAATCCGTAGGATCGGCATCCCCCGGAGGACGAAAGTGCACGGTGCGAATGCCGAGCGCCCGTGCAGCGGAGATATTTGCCTCGTTGTCGTCGATAAAAACCACGTCGCCGGGCTCTGCGTGCAGGTCCTTCAGGACGAGCTCGAAGATCCGGCGGTCAGGTTTGGTCATTCCCAGCGGGCCGCTGAAATAGGTCTTGGCAAAGTGCCGGGCCCATGCTGAATCGCGAAGGTAGCGCCGGGACATTTCCGTCGGCATGTTCGAAAGCACAGCCAGCTTCGCGCCTTCGCCTTCAAGGGCCCGCAAGATGCCGGCTGTGTCCGGGTTGAGGTGGGACCACTGTGCTGCGTCCAAGTCCTCCAGCACCCGCACCCGCTCCTCGTCCGCCTCGGGCAGGGCAAGCACGGCGGCCCAGTACGCAGCCGGACTGAGCAGGCCCGCGTCATAGCTTTCCCGGTGCGTCCAATAGGGGCTCGCGGGATCCTGCAGATGCTGGCCGGTCTCCAGCTTCAGTGCGGCCCAGTCTGCCGGCTCCGGCGCGGTGGAGATCACCATGCCGTAATCGAACAGGTACCAGGTGCCGGGCTTGGAAATGTCCTCGGTGTTCCCCATGCGGCGAACCCTAGCAGCGGATGTCAACGGCCATAACCGGTTCTCCTCCGCTTGACCGGGTCCCGGCAACTGACATAAGTGTCCGTGCCTTCCGGCCAGCACACGGAGGCGGCAGTGACTGGCGTGTCAAGAGTGACCAGCTGCCGCTTCAATGCATACTGAATTCCGATTCCGGAAGCCCTAGAGGTAAGGAACCTCAGTGAAGAAGAGTTATGGACTGCCCGCACTGCCCGTCTTGGCCTTGTCACTGGCTTTGTCTACCGCACTGTCAGGCTGCGGCCAGGACAGCAGGGATGACCCGGCCGAAGTCCGTTCGGACGTACGAGCGGCCTTTGCGGAGTACCAGTCCGCGGCAGCAAAGGCGGCCAAGACCATGAACGAAAACTTTGACGCCTATGAAGCCAAGTTTCAGGATGCTTTGAGCCCTGAAGAAATGACGAAGTTCAAAACCGGTGACTATGACACGGTTGAAGAAAATTACGACGCCCTGAAACCCGAGAGCCAAAAGGCGTTGGCGGACTTTCACGCGGAGTTCAACCCGATGTCCGGTTCCTACCACTGGGAGGGGATGAGCGATTCAGACCGCGCCATCATCGGGTACAACTCCATGCTGATCACTGCGTTTACGGACGAGAACGATGCGAAGGCGGCGGCGGACATCGCGGATGAGGACATCATGGTCATCGATGCACGGCACGCGGTAATCATGTACGAAGATCCGGACCACGACGCGTCGACAACCAGCAGGGACGTTTTCATGGTGAAAGTCGGAAAAGACTGGAAGATTGACGGAGCCAAAGAGTTCGAGGACTACGTCAAGCCGAAGGAGGGGTAGCCGGCGCGACGCTGCTAGGCCGCAGGTTGGCCCACATTGACTTCGGTAAGGTCCCGGCAGAGCAGCCACTGTCCCTCTGTTAGCCGCCAGGATTCCATCAGCAGCGCACGCGCCGTGTTATCCCCGCCCACCCGGTAGGTCATCTCGTAGAACACCACCGCTTCGTCGCGGCCGCGCGGGGCTACAGTACGGAAATCGGCATGGACCGTGCAGCCCTTCAATGCAGAGACGGTAGCGCGGAAACCCTTCCGAGCCGTCGCACCGTCGAACGGCTCGGCAGACGCAGCCGCGGAGCCCAGCCATCCGTGGTACTCCGGCGCCAGGAACGCCTCGATGGGTGCACTGTCTCCGGACGCCATGGCCGCGTTCCAGGCAGTGAGGTACCGGTCGTGAAAATGGTCTGTGCTTGCAGTATTGCCCATGGCGCGAACGCTAGCAGCGCCGGCTGGGATGCTGATACCGACACGCAAAGAGCCGCCCCCGGAAAATCCGGAAGCGGCTCTTTGCCGTATCCACAGCTGCTAGATGTTGAACCCGAGGGCGCGCATCTGGTCGCGGCCGTCGTCGGTGATCTTTTCAGGTCCCCACGGCGGCATCCACACCCAGTTCAGGCGCCACTCATCAACGACGCCGTCCAGCGCCTGCGCGGTCTGCTCTTCGATGACGTCGGTCAGCGGGCAGGCCGCAGTGGTCAGCGTCATGTCGATCAGCAGTGCGCCGTCCTCGGCGTACTTCAGGCCGTACAGCAGGCCAAGGTCAACGACATTCACCCCCAGCTCGGGGTCAATGACGTCCTTGAGGGCCTCTTCGACGTCCTCAAGGGACGTGGAGGCCAGATCGGAGTCGCTCATTATTGCTCCTTCAGCTGTTCCGAATTACGCGCCGGCCGCGGCGTTGGCGCCGGTGAAGCGGTCGTAACCCTCTTCTTCGAGCCGGTCGGCCAGCTCCGGGCCGCCCTGCTCGGCAATGTGTCCGTCAACGAAAACGTGGACGTAATCGGGCTTGATGTACCGAAGGATACGCGTGTAGTGCGTGATCAGCAGCGTACCCATGCCGCCCTTGGAGTGCTCACGGTTCACGCCTTCGGACACAATCTTCAGGGCGTCGACGTCGAGGCCGGAGTCGGTCTCGTCGAGGATGGCGAACTTCGGGTGGAAGAGCTCGAGCTGCAGGATCTCGACGCGCTTCTTCTCGCCGCCGGAGAAGCCTTCGTTGACGTTGCGCTGGGCGAAGTCGGCGTCGATGCGCAGGTCACCCATGGCAGCCTTGACGTCCTTGGTCCAGTGGCGCAGCGAGGGGGCTTCGCCGTCGAGGGCGGTCTTGGCGGTGCGCAGGAAGTTGGTCATGGTGACGCCGGGAACCTCGACCGGGTACTGCATGGCCAGGAAGAGGCCGGCGCGAGCACGCTCGTCCACGCTCATGGCCAGGACGTCTTCGCCGTCAAGGGTGATGGAACCGCTGTCCACGGTGTAGCGCGGGTGGCCGGCGATGGTGGAGGCCAGGGTGGACTTGCCGGAGCCGTTGGGGCCCATGATGGCGTGCGTCTCACCGGTGTTGATGGTCAGGCTGACACCCTTCAGGATCGGCTTGCGGCCCTGTTCGGTCTCAATGCTGACGTGAAGATCCTTGATCTCAAGAGTAGACATGCGAGTTGGCTTTCTCCTTTGCACCCAGAGGTGCGTAACTAAGCGTTGGGGATGGAAGGCGGCTCAGGTTCGGGTGCCGGATCGCTCCGGCACCCGAACCCGTGTCCTAGTAGGCTCCGGAGGCTTCGAGCTCGCGCTCGACGGCGTCGGTGAGACGCTCTTCCAGGGCGGGAACCTTGATCTGCTGGATGATCTCGGTGAGGAAGCCCCGGACCACCAGGCGGCGGGCGGTGTCCTCGGGGATGCCGCGTGCCATCAGGTAGAACAGGTGCTCGTCGTCGAACCGGCCGGTGGCGCTGGCGTGGCCGGCACCCTCAATGAGCCCGGTCTCGATTTCCAGGTTCGGCACGGAGTCGGCACGGCCGCCGTCGGTCAGCAGCAGGTTGCGGTTGACCTCGTACGTGTCGGTGCCTTCTGCTTCCTTGCGGATCAGGACGTCGCCAACCCACACGGTGTGCGCGTCGCGGCCCTGCAGGGCGCCCTTGTACATCACGCGGGACTTGCAGTTGGCCACTGCATGGTCCACGAAGAGGCGCTGCTCCAGGTGCTGGCCGGCGTCGGCGTAGTACAGGCCGAACATTTCCACGTCGCCGCCGGTGGCGGTGAACTTGGAGGACGGGGTGACACGCACCAGGTCGCCGCCGAGGCTGACGACGACGTGCTTGAACTTCGCGTCGCGGCCAATCTTCGCGTACTGCGCGGAGGCGTGCACGGCGTCGTCGTCCCAGTCCTGGACCGAAACAACGGTGAGTTCTGCGCCGTCTTCGACAACAATTTCGACGTTCTGCGACAGCACGGCCGAGCCCTTGTGGTCCAGGACCACAACACCCTTGGAGAACTTCTCCGCAGTGATGACGATGTGCTGGGCGGCCGGGTCCTTGCTGACGCCGTTGATGGTCAGCGTGACGCTGCCGTCAATAACAGTCTCGGCGGGGATGGTCACGGACGTGGCCTCGCGGAAGTCTTCCCATGCGGCAGCGGCAACCCGGTCTTCGGGGATGCCGGCCGAACCGACGCGGGCGTCGGTGCGGGCAATGCTCTCCACCCGCACGCCGTCCGGCGCGACGACGGCCAGCTCGGGAGCCGTACCGTCCAGGTCCGCGGTGTGCAGTCCGCGCAGGCGCTTGAGCGGGGTGAACCGCCAGTCTTCTTCACGGCCGGTCAGTTTGCCGAAGTCAGCCCGGTGGAAGGACGTGGTGCGTCCGGCGCGCGAGCTGTCCGGGATGCCCTCTCCGCCGCCGTGGCTGTGGGACTTGCTGCTGTCGCCGCCCAGCGGTGAGGAGTCATCGTTCAGCGGGGAAAGGTTTTCGCCTTCCTCGGTGAAGCCGTCAATGCGCATCCGGTTGGTTTCCTTCGGGGAAACAACCTTCGCCTTGACCTCCTCCACTACATTGCTGACCTTTTCGGTCACGGTTTCGACGACGTCGTTAAGCTTCGACATTAACCGACGGCTCCTTCCATCTGGAGTTCGATGAGGCGGTTGAGTTCAAGGGCGTATTCCATCGGCAGTTCGCGTGCAATCGGCTCGATGAAGCCGCGCACGATCATTGCCATTGCCTCGTCCTCGGGAAGGCCGCGGGACATGAGGTAGAACAGCTGCTCCTCGCTGACGCGGGAAACAGTGGCTTCGTGGCCCATGGTGACGTCATCTTCGCGGATGTCCACGTACGGGTACGTGTCCGAGCGGGAGATGGTGTCCACCAGCAGGGCGTCGCAGCGCACGGTGTTGGCCGAGTGCGTGGCGCCTTCGCGGACCTGGACCAGGCCGCGGTAGGCGGCGCGGCCGCCGCCGCGGGCCACGGACTTGGAGATGATGGAGCTCTTGGTGTTGGGGGCAATGTGGACCATCTTGGATCCGGTGTCCTGGTGCTGGCCCTCGCCGGCGAAGGCGATGGACAGGGTCTCACCCTTGGCGTGCTCGCCGACCAGGTATACAGCCGGGTACTTCATGGTGACCTTGGAACCGATGTTGCCGTCGATCCACTCCATGGTGGCGCCCTCGTGTGCAATGGCACGCTTGGTGACCAGGTTGTACACGTTGTTGGACCAGTTCTGGATGGTCGTGTAACGGACGCGGGCGCCCTTCTTCACGATGATTTCCACGACGGCGGAGTGCAGTGAGTCCGAGGTGTAGATCGGTGCGGTGCAGCCTTCGATGTAGTGGACGTAGGAATCCTCGTCCGCAATGATCAGCGTGCGCTCGAACTGACCCATGTTTTCCGTGTTGATGCGGAAGTAGGCCTGTAGCGGGATTTCCACGTGGACGCCCTTGGGGACGTAGACGAAGGATCCGCCGGACCACACGGCAGTGTTCAGCGAGCCGAACTTGTTGTCGCCAACCGGGATGACCGTGCCGAAGTACTCCTGGAACATTTCCGGGTGTTCCTTCAGCGCGGTGTCCGTATCCAGGAAGATGACACCCTGGCGCTCCAGGTCCTCGCGGAGCTGGTGGTAGACCACCTCGGACTCGTACTGGGCGGCGACGCCGGACACCAGGCGGCCGCGCTCGGCCTCGGGGATGCCAAGCTTTTCGTAGGTGTTACGGATATCCTCGGGGAGGTCTTCCCAGGTGTTGGCCTGCTTCTCCGTGGAACGCACGAAGTACTTGATGTTGTCGAAGTCGATGCCGGAGAGGTCTGCGCCCCAGGTCGGCATGGGCTTCCGGTCGAAGTACTTCAGGCCCTTGAGGCGAAGGTCCAGCATCCACTGCGGCTCATTCTTCTTAGCCGAGATGTCGCGGACAACTTCCTCGCTCAGGCCGCGCCGGGCGGTGGCGCCGGCGACGTCGGAGTCTGCCCATCCGTACTCGTATGTACCGATGCCCTCGAGTTCAGGGTTCTTTTCCAGGATGTCTGAAATAACAGACTCCGGCACCATGGAAGGTGCCGTCGGCTTCTGGGTTACTTGATCCGTCATCACGGCCTTTCTTGCTGATGAATGGATGTGGACTGGGGGGTCTCGGCGTGCAGTGGAACCTGCGGCGCGGATCTGTTCCGACCCACGGGAATGTGGGTCGTACAAACGTGTCCGCCCCGGGACAAAGTGGACAGTCTGCGGACGTCCACGTCCAGAAGGCGGGCAAAAACTTCGGTCTCCTTGTCACAGAAGACGGGATAGGCCGTGGCTAATCCCTGTATGGGGCAGTGCGCCTGGCACAGCTGGATGCTAAGCAGCGTACTCTTCTTCGCCCCGGCGCCGATCATGGTGGTTGATGCCACGAAGCCGTCCTTGCTCAGTTCCGCGGACAGCGCCTGGGCGCGGTCGGCGACCTCGGGGCCTGCGGCGTCGACAACGGGACGGTACCGTTCCTCCATCTGGCCGAAGCGTTCGGCCGCGAAGGCCTCGATGGCCTGCGGGCCCAGTGCTGCACCCAGCTGGCGCAGCGCTTCGGTGGCGATGTCCAGGTAGTCATTGCCCAGATATGCCTGGCCCTGCGGACTAAGCACGTAGCGGCGGGCCGGGCGGCCGGCTCCGGATGAGGAGTTCCGCACCAGCTTGACCTGGATCAGGCCCTTGGTGGACAGGGCGTCGAGGTGGCGGCGCACGGCTGCCGGCGTGAAGCCGAGCCGTTCGCCCAGCTCAGCCGCACTGACCGGGCCGTGTTCCAGAACCGCACCCAGCACCTTGTCCCGGGTGCGCTCCTCCGCTTCGCGGGCAGCGCTCGGCGGGGCCGCCGCCTTCGTATCAGAGTTGCTCACAGAATACACAACACAAGCATGACCTAATCTGTTCCCTGATTCCACTAAGGCAAGGCTTGCCATCGGCCGTGCCGGACCCGGCAGTGCCTCGTGCGGGAGCTTGTACTACCTAACGTAGAATATGCAGGTGCCTAACGATGAACCCTGCCTGACCATTAAAGGTCTGATCAAGGACTGTGGCCCGGTTGCTGGTTTGGACGGCAAGATGGTCCGCGTGCTGGCCGGCGTCGACTTTACTGCCCGCCGCGGCGCCGTCACCGCCCTCCTTGGCGCCAACGGCGCCGGCAAGACCACCACCCTGGAGTGCGCTCAGGGCCTGCAGCCCATAGACGGCGGGGAAATCCGGCTGCTCGGGCAGGACCCTTACCGCGCCGACGCCCACCTGCGCAGCCGCGTAGGCGTGATGCTGCAGGAAGGCGGCCTGCCGCCGTCGGCCCGTCCCGTGGCCCTGCTGGAACACGTTGCCCGCATGTACGAGTCGCCCCGTCCGGTGGCCGAACTCGTGGAGCGGCTGGGTATTGGAAGCTTCGCCAACACCGGCATCCGGAGGCTCTCCGGCGGCCAGAAGCAGCGGCTGGCCATGGCGGCGGCCCTCATCGGCCGGCCCGAGGTGCTGTTTTTGGACGAGCCCAGTGCCGGGCTGGACCCGCAGTCCCGGCAGATTGTCTTCGACCTGATTTCCGAACTGCGCTCCGAGGGCCTGGGTATCATCCTCACCACCCACTTGATGGACGATGCGCAGAAGCTTGCGGACTACGTCTACATCATCGACGCCGGCAAGACCGTTGCCTCCGGTACCGTGGCCGAGCTGACCTCGGCCACCGGACATCAGGCCGAGCAGCGCCTGCTGACGTTCGACGCCGACCCGGGCCTCGACGTCGCGGCCCTCGCGTCAGGTGCCCTGCAGCACCTGGACATTGCCGAGGCAGCCCCCGGCCACTACGCCCTGCGCGGTGCCCTTACTCCTTCGGACCTGGCCGCCGTCGCCGCGTGGTGGGCGGAGCGGCAGATCCTGCCGTCGTCGGTCCATATGGCCTCGCGCACCTTGGAAGACGTGTTCCTCGACCTTTCCGGAAGGACCATCCGTTGAGCGCTCCCGCTTCGCTTCCGGCACGCATCCTGAACCAGGGCCGCTATGAGGCCGTGATGATGCTGCGCAACGGGGAGCAGCTGATCCTCGCCGTGGTGCTGCCGCTGATGGCCATGGTGGCCCTGGTGGTCACTCCCCTGCTGGACGGCTACGGCACCAGCCGGATCAATATGGCCACGCCGGGCATCTTCGCGCTGTGCGCCATGTCGACTGCCTTTACCGGGCAGGGCATCGCCACGGGCTTTGACCGCCGGTACGGGGTGCTGCGGTACCTCTCCACCACCCCGCTGGGCCGGGCCGGACTGATTGCGGGCAAGGTCATTGCCGTTCTCGCCGTGCTGTGCATCCAGGTGGTCCTGGTGTCCGTGGTTGCGCTGCTGCTCGGCTGGCGGCCGGAGCTGGCAGGCCTGGTGCCCGCAGCCTTGCAGCTGGCCCTGGGCGCCGTTGCCTTCACGGCTCTTGGCCTGCTGGTGGCAGGAACCGTGCGACCCGAGGCCACACTGGCCATAACCAACCTGCTGTGGATACTGCTGGCAGCCGCCGGCGGTATCATCATCCCGGTAGGCAACCTGCCCGACCTCCTGCAGCCGTTCATCGAAGTCCTGCCCTCGGCCGCCCTTGGGGACGCCCTGCGGTCCGCGCTGATCGACTCGCAGTTCAATATTTCCGCCACGCTGATCCTTCTGGCGTGGACAATACTGGGCGGCCTGGGTGCTGTCCGCTGGTTCAAATGGAGTTAGCTACCGTGTCATCAACCTCGGCCGGAGTTCCGGCCCGGCAATCCACCGGTCCCCTGCCTGCGGCAGGACGGTTGATCCGCTCCCTCGCCGTGGCCTCGCTGGTGGCCAACATCGTTATTGTGGTGACCGGCGGTGCGGTCCGCCTGACCGCCTCCGGCCTTGGCTGCCCCGAGTGGCCGCTGTGCACCGCCGACTCGCTGGTGACGACGCCGCAAATGGGCGTGCACGGCATCATCGAGTTCGGCAACCGGATGCTGACCTTCGTGCTGACCGCTGTTGCCTTTGCCACCGTGTTCTCCGTCTGGCGGATCCGGGCCCAGCGCCGCGACCTCTGGTGGCTGTCCATCGGACTGCTCGCCGGCATCCCGGCGCAGGCCGTGGTTGGCGGCATCACCGTGCTCACCGGCCTGAACCCCTGGATTGTGGGCCTGCACTTCATCATTTCCATGGTGCTGATTGTCGCCGCCGTGGTGTTTGTGAACCGTGCCTGGCTGTCCTCCGGAGACCTGGCCGTCCGTCACGCCCCGCTTGCCGGCAAGACCCTTCGCCCGCTGCTGGGCGCCATGGGCGTCCTTTCCGGCATCACCGTGCTGCTCGGCGTCATGGTCACCGGTTCCGGTCCGCACGCGGGAGACCACGGTGCGGCCCGCAACGGGCTCAACCCGGACCTCATTACCCGCGTCCACGTGGTGCCCGTCTATCTGCTGGTCTTCGCGCTGGCGGTTGCCCTTTACCTGGTCTTCCGCCGCACGGCCGACGCCCGGGTGCGCAATGCGGTGGTGCTGCTGGCCGTCGTCGTCCTGGCCCAGGCCGTGATCGGCTACACACAGCATTTCCTGCACCTGCCGATCGCCCTGGTGGCACTGCACATGCTCGGTGCATGCCTGCTCACTGCTGCGGCTGCGCAGGCGGTCTTTACGGGATATGCCAAGCAGGTCCCCGGCAGCGCCGGTGATGCTGCCGCTCCGGTGTCCGGTGCCCCTGCCGGGCGCTAGGCCGCACTGACTTAACGCTAACGGCCGGGTCCCCTTCGGGGCCCGGCCTTTTTGCTGCCGGGTACCTGCAGTGGAAGGGTTCCGGGCACAGTCCCGCGGACAGTGCCGTTCCCGGACCTTCCGTACAGCTGATGCGGCCTGAGAGCCCGCCAGGCCGCGTTACCTGTACAGGAGACGGCGTGAGCAGGGGCTTTGGGCGCTCTTTCGGACAGCTGATGCGGCTAGGCTGCCCGCCGGGCCGCATTACCTGTACAGAAGGGGGCAAGGGTACCGGCCCCAAACACAGCAGTGGCCGGACCCCCGAAAGGACCCGGCCACGCAGGAACCGTAAAAGCTAGACCAGCGAGCTGCCCACAAACGGGTCCACGGCCAGGGCCAGGAACAGGATGGTGAGGTAGCTGATGGACAGGTGGAAGACCTTCATGGCCGACTTGTCGTCAAGCTCCTCGCGCTGTGCACGGGAATGCAGCTTGTGGGACTCCGCCACGAACCATGCACCGGCCAGCACTGCGGCCACCGTGTAGACCCAGCCGGCTCCACCGGCGGGAACCAGCAGCAGCGAGCAGGCCACCGTGGCGTAGGCGTACAGGACCACCTGGACCGAGACGAGCTTGGCTCCGGCAACGGCGCCGAGCATGGGCACGCTGGCGTTGCGGTAGTCCTCGCCGTACTTCATGGACAGCGGCCAGTAGTGCGGCGGCGTCCACAGGAAGATGATCATAAAGAGGATGACTGCGGGCCATTCCACCTTGTTGGTGACGGCAGCCCAGGCAATCAGCACCGGCATGCAGCCGGCCATTCCGCCCCACACGATGTTCTGGGTGGTGCGCCGCTTGAGGATCAGCGTGTAGAAGACCACGTAGAGCAGGATTGCGCCGACGCCGAGCAGGCCGGTCAGCGGATTGGCGCCGAACCAGAGCAGGGCGATGGCCACGATGCCCAGCACCCAGGCGAAGACCAGCGCTTCCCGCGGGGAAACCTCGCCGGTGACCAGCGGACGGTTCTTTGTCCGCTTCATCAGCTTGTCCATGTCGCGGTCGATGTAGCAGTTGAACGCACCGGCGCTGCCGGCCGCCAACGCCCCGCCAACCATGGTGGCCAGGATAAGGCCAAGCGAGGGAAGGCCCCGCTCCGCGAAGATCATGGTGGGCAGGGTGGTTACGAGCAGAAGCTCGATGACGCGTGGTTTGGTGAGCGCCACGTAAGCCCGGGCCTTGCGGCCCGCCGTCATCTTCCCCGTGTAGATAGGGGATTCGGCATGCTGGGTAGTCACGAAGCGATCACTTTATCCAATCTGGAACGAAAAAGTCCGTCCCCATCATAACCTCTATCGGCTGTAGAAATCGAAGCATCAAACGCGCCCGGGCGTATCCGCACACAGGTGGACGGCGCAGCCCCGGCCCGCGGATCCGTGGAGCCCCGGTCCGGACCCTGCCGGAGGCCCGCCGGAGCGGCACGGGGCAGGCAGGAAGCAGCCGTAGAGGATAAGGTTGGAGCGGACCTTTCCCCCGGCAACGCTGCGGCGTGGCGGGAGTGGGCCAATACAAAGAAGCACCCGGTATTTTCGAAGCACCCGCTTTTCGAAGCGCCCGGTATTTTCAGTCTCCGCAACGCAGGTTGCGAAAGGCGGAATCAATTGCTGCCGCAGATGCGGTATCGATTTCCGCCCGCAGTTGGTTGTAGTGGTAAAGGCACCGGAGGCACCCTGTGGGTTCACGGGGACTTCCGGGCATGTCCGGCGCTGTGCGGCGCCGGTTATCTGCACAGAGAGGGGCCCGGTAAACGTGCCACATATGGAAGAGCAAGAACTGACCTGGACCGAAACGGACCGCAAGGCAGTGGACACTGTCCGCGTCCTGGCGGCCGACGCCGTGGAAAAGGTCGGCAACGGCCATCCCGGCACGGCCATGAGCCTGGCCCCTGCCGCGTACCTTCTGTTCCAGAAGGTCATGCGCCACGATCCGTCGGATCCGCACTGGATCGGCCGCGACCGGTTCGTCCTCTCCCCCGGGCACACTTCCCTGACCCTGTACATTGAGCTCTTCCTCGCCGGCTACGGCCTGGAACTCGAAGACCTGAAGTCGCTGCGCACCTGGGGCTCCAAGACCCCCGGCCACCCCGAGTACCGCCACACCGACGGCGTCGAGATCACCACGGGTCCGCTGGGCCAGGGCCTGGCTTCCTCGGTTGGTTTCGCTTTCGCCCAGCGCCGCCTGCGCGGCCTGCTGGACGCCGACGCCGCAGAAGGCACCAGCCCGTTCGACCACACTGTCTGGGTTATCGCGTCCGACGGCGACCTGCAGGAAGGCGTCACCGCCGAAGCCTCCTCGCTGGCCGGGCACCAGGAACTGGGCAACCTGGTCGTGATCTACGACGAGAACCACATCTCCATCGAAGACGACACCGATATTGCCTTCACCGAAGACGTGCTCAAGCGTTACGAAGCGTACGGCTGGCACACCCAGCGCGTGGACTGGACCAAGACCGGCGAATACGTCGAAGACGTCAACGAGCTCTACAATGCCCTGATGGCGGCCAAGGCCGAAACCGGCCGGCCGTCCATCATTTCGCTGCGCACCATCATCGGCTGGCCTGCTCCGAACAAGCAGAACACCGGCAAGATCCACGGCTCCGCCCTGGGCACCGACGAGGTAGCCGCGCTGAAGGAAACACTGGGCTTCGACCCGGCTAAGAGCTTCGACGTCGACCCCGAGGTCCTCGAGCACGCCCGTCAGGCAGTAGCCCGCGGTGCCGAGGAACACACCAAGTGGAACGAAGGCTTCAAGGCCTGGCAGGAAGCCAACACCGAAGGTTCGGCCCTGCTGGCCCGCCTGGAGAAGGGCGAACTGCCCCAGGGCTGGGAAGCGTCCCTGCCCGTCTTCGAAGCAGGCAAGGACATGTCCACCCGCGCCGCGTCCGGCAAGGTCCTCTCCGCCATCGGCCCGGCCCTGCCCGAACTGTGGGGCGGTTCCGCTGACCTCGCGGAGTCCAACAACACCACCATCGAAGGCTCCCCGTCCTTCATTCCCGCCGGGAAGCAGACCAACGCCTGGGCCGGCAACCCCTACGGCCGGGTGCTGCACTTCGGCATCCGCGAGCATGCAGCCGCGGCGATCGTCAACGGCATCACGATGGACAGCAACACCCGCGCGTTCTCCGGTACGTTCCTGATCTTCAGCGACTACCAGCGCCCGGCCATCCGCCTTGGTGCCCTGATGGGCGTTCCGGCCATCTACGTCTGGACCCACGACTCCATCGGGCTCGGCGAAGACGGACCGACCCACCAGCCGGTGGAACAGCTCGCGTCCCTGCGCGCCATTCCCGGGCTCGACGTCGTGCGTCCGGGCGACGCCAACGAGGTGGCCGTGGCCTGGCGGACCATCCTGGAGAACACCGAGAACCCGGCCGGCATTGTGCTGACCCGGCAGAACATTCCCACCTACGCCCGGGGTGAAGGTGCGGCTACCGCCAACACGTTCGCCTCGGCAGAGGGCGCCGCCCGAGGCGGCTACGTGCTGGCCGAAGCTGTACGCGACGGCTTGGTTGTCACCCCGGACGTCATCCTGGTGGGCACCGGTTCCGAGGTCCAGCTGGCCGTCGAGGCCCGCGAAGCCCTCGCCGCCGAAGGCGTGGCGGCCCGCGTCGTCTCGATGCCCAGCATCGAATGGTTCAACAAGCAGGACCAGGACTACCGCGAGGCCGTGCTGCCCAAGGACATCCGGGCCCGCGTCTCCGTGGAAGCCGGCATCGCCCTGGGCTGGCGCGAGGTTGTCGGCGACGCCGGCCGCAGCGTTTCCCTGGAGCACTTCGGCGCTTCCGCCGACTACAAGACGCTGTACCGCGAATTCGGCATTACGGCCGACGCCGTGGCGCAGGCAGCCCGCGATTCCCTCGCAGCTGTTTCCGGCAGCGGATCCGCCCCGGCCGGCACCACCGGTGCCTCCTCCGGAGCCAAGTCCACCGAGACCGGCGACCAGCAGTAGACCCTTACTAAGGAGTAACACCATGACTTCAACTCCCACCGCCGCGCTCTCCGAAGCCGGCGTCTCCATCTGGCTGGACGACCTTTCCCGCGAACGGATTGTCTCCGGCTCCCTCAAGAAGCTCATCGATGAGAAGAACGTGGTTGGCGTAACCACCAACCCGAGCATCTTCGCGGCCGCCCTGGCCAACGGCGAGTCCTACGCCGCCCAGGTGCAGCAGCTGTCCCGTTCCGGCGCCGACGTCGACAAGTCCGTCTTCGAGATCACCACCGACGACGTCATCCAGGCCTGCGATGTCTTCGCCCCCGTAGCCGAGGCCACGCACGGCGTTGACGGCCGGGTGTCCATTGAGGTTGATCCGCGCCTGTCACGCGACACGCAGGGCACCATCAATGAGGCGAAGGAACTCTTCGACAAGGTTGGCCGCTACAACGTGCTGATCAAGATCCCCGCCACCAAAGAGGGACTGCCCGCGATCACGGCGACCCTGGCTGCCGGCATCAGCGTCAACGTGACGCTGATCTTCTCGCTGGAACGCTACCGCGAGGTCATTAACGCGTACATGCTGGGCATTGAGCAGGCCAAGGAAAACGGCCACGACCTCTCCACCATCCACTCCGTGGCCTCCTTCTTTGTTTCCCGCGTGGACGCCGAGATCGACAAGCGGCTGGACGGCATTGGCACCGACGAAGCCAAGGCACTGAAGGGCAAGGCCGGCCTGGCCAACGCCCGCCTGGCCTACCAGGTGTTCGAGGAGCAGTTCGCTTCCGAACGCTGGCAGGTCCTGTCCGCTGCCGGCGCCAACGCGCAGCGCCCGCTGTGGGCCTCCACCGGTGTCAAGGACCCGGCCCTGCCGGACACCCTGTACGTCACGGGGCTCGTGGCACCGCACACGGTGAACACCATGCCTGAGAAGACGCTGGAAGCCACTGCCGACCACGGCGAAGTCACCGGCAACACGGTATCCGGCACCTACGAAGAGTCCAACGCCGTGCTTGATTCCCTGGACGGCTTGGGCATCTCCTACAACGAGGTTGTGGAGCAGCTGGAAACCGAAGGCCTCGACAAGTTCGTGGCCAGCTGGGGAGAACTGCTGCAGACCGTTCAGACCGCACTGGATACCGCGAAAGAGGCATAGAAGAGATGACCACACTGTCCTTTGAAGCAGCCGGCGCCGCAAGCGAGGCCGTCGACGCCAAGGTTCCCGGACTCGTAGGCGACGAAGTCGCCTCCCGCCTGGTGGCGCAGGATCCCACCCTGTGGGGCCCCGACGCCGAAGCCGAGGCTTCCATCCGCCTCGGCTGGCTCAACCCCGGTGAGAGTTCCCGGCCGCTCCTGGGACAGATTGCGGCGCTGAGGGAAGAGCTTGCCGCAGAGTCGGTGACCCGCGTGGTCCTGGCCGGCATGGGCGGCTCTTCCCTGGCGCCCGAGGTCATCACCCGCACCGCGGGCGTGGACCTGACCGTCCTGGACTCCACCGACCCCGACGTGGTTGCGGCCGCGTTGGGTGAACGGCTGGCCGAAACCGTGATTGTGGTGTCCTCCAAGTCCGGTTCCACCGTGGAGACCGATTCCCAGCGCCGAGTCTTTGAACAGGCCTTCACCGACGCCGGGATCGATGCGAAGTCCCGGATCGTAGTGGTCACCGACCCCGGATCGCCGCTGGACGCCGCGGCCCGCGAAGCCGGCTACCGTGCCGTCTTCAACGCCGACCCCAACGTGGGCGGACGCTACTCCGCCCTCACCGCCTTCGGGCTGGTCCCGTCGGGCCTGGCCGGCGCGGACATTGAGACCCTCCTCGACGACGCCGAAATGACCGCCGAAATCCTGCGGGACGATGCTCCGGACAACATCGGCCTGGAACTCGGTGCCGCCCTTGGCGGAACCGAGCCGTTGCGCAACAAGATCGTCATAGTGGACGAGGGTTCCGGCCTGGCCGGTTTCCCGGACTGGGCCGAGCAGCTGATCGCCGAATCAACAGGCAAGCTCGGTACAGGTGTGCTGCCGGTCGTCGTCGAAGCCGGTGCTCCGGAGATCACCTCCGGTGCCGCCGACGTGCTGACCGTCCGGATTGTGCCGGTGGATTCCGAGGAACTGCCCGAAGGAGACCAGGTGGTGGTGTCGGGCAGCCTGGGGGCACAAATGATGCTGTGGGAGTTCGCCACCGCCGTGGCCGGACGGCTCCTGAACATCAACCCCTTTGACCAGCCGGACGTGGAGGCTGCCAAGAAGGCAGCCCGGGGCCTGCTTGATGCCACCCCCGAGCCCACCGAACCGGCGTTCATTGACGGTTCCGTCGAGGTCCGCGGCCCCGCCGACCTGCTAGGCACTGCCTCCACCCTGCGCGGCGCCCTCACGGCATTGCTGGGGCAGCTGGGCCCGGACGGCTACCTGAGCATCCAGGCCTACCTGGACCGCGCCAAGCAGTCCGGCCTCGCGGGCATCCGCGCGGACCTGGCGGCGGCTACCGGCCGTCCCGTTACCTTCGGCTGGGGCCCGCGCTTCCTGCACTCCACCGGCCAGTTCCACAAGGGCGGACCGGCACAGGGTGTGTACCTGCAGATCACCGGCCGTCCCGCCGGCGACGTGGCCATCCCCGAGCGGCCCTTCAGCTTCGCTGAACTGATCAGCGCGCAGGCGGCCGGCGACGCGTCTGTCCTGGCGGACCAGGGCCGGCCCGTGCTGCGGCTGCACCTGCTGAACCGCGATGAAGGCATCCGTGAAATCGAGAACGTCGTGCGGTCCCTGGCTGCAGAAAGTGGTAGCAACTAAATGTCCGCAGAGGAAAAGTCCGGGACGGGCAACCCCCTCCGGGATCCGCGCGACCGGCGGCTGAGCCGCATCGCGGGGCCGTCCTCCCTGGTGATCTTCGGAGTCACCGGCGATCTCGCCCGGAAAAAGCTCATCCCGGCCGTTTACGACCTGGCCAACCGGGGGCTCCTGCCGCCCAGCTTCTCGCTGGTCGGCTTCGGCCGCCGGCCCTGGAGCAACGAGGAATTCGCTGCGCAGGTGAAGGAATCCGTGCAGGCGCACTCGCGCACGGATTTCAACGAGAATGTATGGAAGCAGCTCGCCGAGGGCATCAGGTTCGTTGAAGGCGGCTTCGACAGCGACGAGGCCTTCGGGAAACTGAAGGAAACCCTGGAGGACCTCGACGCCGAACGCGGCACCCGCGGCAACCATGCTTTCTACCTCTCCGTGCCGCCGAAGTCCTTTGAACAGGTCTGCCAGCAGCTCTCCCGGCACGGGCTGGCCAAAACTTCCCAGGGCAAGTGGCGGCGGGTGGTGATCGAGAAGCCGTTTGGCCACGACTTGGCTTCCGCCCGCGAACTGAACAACGTGGTGGAATCGGTGTTCCCGGCAGACTCGGTGTTCCGGATCGACCACTACCTGGGCAAGGAAACCGTCCAGAACATCCTGGCCCTGCGCTTCGCGAATCAGCTCTTCGAGCCCATCTGGAACGCGAACCATGTGGACCACGTGCAGATCACCATGGCCGAGGACATCGGCATTGGCGGGCGTGCGGGGTATTACGACGGCGTGGGCGCAGCCCGAGACGTCATCCAGAACCACCTCCTGCAGCTGCTGGCCCTCACCGCCATGGAGGAGCCCATCTCCTTTGATGCTGACCACCTGCGCACCGAGAAGGAAAAGGTCCTGGCCGCCGTCCGGCTGCCGAAGGACCTCTCGCACAGCTCCGCCCGCGGCCAGTACACCGGCGGCTGGCAGGGCGGCGAGAAGGTGACGGGCTTCCTGGAGGAAGAGGGCTTCAACCCGGATTCCACCACGGAAACGTTCGCTGCCATCCGGCTGGACATCAACACCCGCCGCTGGGCCGGAGTGCCGTTCTACCTGCGGGCCGGCAAACGGCTGGGCCGGCGCGTCACGGAGATCGCCGTGGTCTTCAAGCGCTCCCCCAACCTGCTCTTCCGTGAACACAGTGAAGACGATTTCGGCCAGAACGCCGTCGTCATCCGTGTCCAGCCGGACGAAGGGGCGACCATCCGGTTCGGTTCGAAGGTGCCGGGCACCCAAATGGAGGTCCGGGATGTGTCCATGGACTTCGGATACGGGCATTCCTTTACGGAATCCAGCCCCGAGGCGTACGAACGCCTGATCCTGGACGTGCTGCTGGGCGAGCCTCCGCTCTTCCCCCGGCACCAGGAAGTGGAGCTGTCCTGGAAGATCGTGGACCCCTTCGAAGAATACTGGGCTACCCTGGACGGCCAGCCGGAGCCATACGCTCCGGGCAGCTGGGGCCCGGAATCCGCTAACGAACTGCTCGCCCGAGACGGAAGGACCTGGAGAAGGCCGTGATTGTAGACCTGCCCAACACCACCACCTCCAAGGTGTCCAAGGAAATTGTCGCCATGCGGGAGCGGGGCGGCGTGGTCACCCTCGGCCGTGTCCTGACCCTGGTGGTGGACACGCAGCCGGACTTCGTGGAAGAGGCCATCGCGGCGGCCAACGAAGCCAGCCGCGAACACCCCTGCCGCATCATTGTGCTGGCTGAGGGCAGCGCCGGCGACGAGACCCGGCTGGATGCTCAGATCCGGGTGGGCGGCGACGCCGGTGCCTCCGAAGTGATTGTCCTGTCCGGGCACGGCGAGCTGGCCGGGGAGAGCGAATCCCTGGTGTCCGCGCTGCTGCTGCCCGACGCCCCCATTGTTGCCTGGTGGCCGCACGGTGTGCCCGAGGATCCGGCGCAGACCCCGCTGGGCTGCATTGCGCACCGGCGCATCACTGACGCAGCCACGGAGGACAACCCCAAAAAGGCCCTGCTGCGCCTGGCCGAAACCTATGCGGCCGGCGATACGGACCTGAGCTGGACCCGCCTGACCAACTGGCGGGTGCAGCTTGCTGCGGTGCTGGACAACGCCGGATCATCGCCCGTGCAGGGGGTGGTCGTGGAGGGCGCCTCGGATTCGGCCAGCACCTTCCTGCTGGCCGCCTGGTTGAAGAAGGCACTGAAAGTTCCCGTGCAGATCATCGAAGGCGAAGCCGGGACCGGGATCCACCGTGTGGTGTTCGAGCGTCCCGAGGGAGACGTGGAACTGGCACGCCCGGACCAGGTCACCGCGCACCTGACCCAGCCGGGCCAGCCGGAACAGCAGATTTCCCTGCCGCGCCGGACCCTGCGGGACTGCCTGGCCGAGGAACTGCGCCGGCTGGACCCGGATGAGGTTTTCGGAGAAGTACTTACTGAGGGCCTGGCCGCGTGCCTGGTCCAGGAAGGGGCGACGGCGTGAAGCACTCCCCCAACGGCGTCAGCATCCACCCGGATCCGTCCGCCCTTGTATCGGCGACGGCCGCCCGCCTGCTTACCAAACTGGTGGATGTGCAGAGCCGGCGCGGGGAAGCCACAGTGGTCCTCACCGGAGGCACCGTGGGCATTGCGACGCTGGAAGCCGTAGCTGCCAACCCTGCGCGCACGGCCGTGGACTGGACCCGGGTGAACTTCTGGTGGGGAGACGAACGCTTCCTGCCCGCGGATGACCCGGAGCTGAATTCCTTCCAGGCGCGGCACGCGGTGCTGGAGCCGATGGGTGTCCCGGCGGAGCGCATCCACGCCGTCGCCACCGCCGGCGAGGTTGACACCGTGGAGGACGCCGCCGCGGATTATGCCCGGCGGCTGGCCCTGGCAGCGGAGGAAGAAGACCTGGCGCCCGGCTTTGAGTCCGTTGATCCGCGCCTGCCGCGCTTCGACGTGCTGCTGCTGGGGGTGGGCCCGGACGCCCACATCGCCTCGCTTTTCCCGGAGACGCCGGGAGTGCGGACCGTTGGGCAGACCACGGTGGCGGTACGGGACGCGCCCAAGCCGCCGCCGGAGCGGATCTCGCTGACGTTGGAGGCCATCAACACGGCCTCCGAAGTGTGGCTGGGGGTTGCCGGTGATGACAAGGCCGGCGCCGTGGGCCTTGCCCTGGCCGGCGCCGGGGAGATCCAGGTTCCGGCCGCCGGTGCCCGGGGACGGAACAAAACGCGGTGGCTGATCGACCAGGCCGCCGCTGCCCAGCTTTCGCGGCGCCTGCTGGACTCCGATCAGGAGCACGCCGGCGAGGATGACGACGAAGACTAGCGGCCGGTAACGGCATGCAGCAAAGAAGGCCCCCGGATAATCCGGGGGCCTTCTTTATGTCTTCCCGTGTCCGGGGTGCGTGCCTAGGCTTCGCCCGAGAAGCGCTGGAGCAGTCCCAGAGCCACGATAACCAGGCCCCAGGACAGGGCCAGGGCCACGGTGAAACGGTTGAGGTTCTTTTCGGCAACACCGGAGGAGCCGAGGCTGCTGGTCATGCCGCCGCCGAACATGTCCGACATACCGCCGCCGCGGCCTTTGTGCAGCAGGATAAGCAGCGTCAGCAGCAGGCTCGTGATGGCAAGAAGCACCAGCAGGATGATCTTCAGAATTTCCACTTACGGCCTTTCGGGTGACTCATGGATTGGGGACGCCGCTGCGGCGTCCTTCAGCTGCAGTTCAGTCAGTCACCAGATGTTGTTCGAACCTGACAATATTAGCAAATTCGCCTACATCCAAACTGGCACCGCCCACCAGCACGCCGTCCACGTCGCGTTCGCCCAGAATGCTTGCTGCGTTTGCGGCCTTGACCGAGCCGCCGTAAAGCAGGCGGGTCTTGGCGGCTGTCGCGTCGTCGTACAGATCGGCGATTTCGGCGCGGATGGCGGCGCACATTTCCTGTGCATCATCCGGTCCGGCTACTTCGCCGGTGCCGATGGCCCAGATGGGTTCGTACGCGATGACCAGGGTGGAGACCTGCTCGGCGTCCAGTCCGGCGAGGTCGGCGCGGACCTGCTCCAGGGTGTGCATCACGTGGTCTCCGGCCTGGCGGACCTCAAGGCCCTCCCCCACGCAGAGGACGGGTACAAGGTTGTTGCGGTAGGCAGCCTTCAGCTTTTCATTCAGCAGCTCGTCGGTTTCGCCGTGCACTGCACGGCGTTCGCTGTGGCCCACCAGGACGTAGCTGCAGCCGAGCTTGGAGAGGAACTGTCCGGAGATGTCGCCCGTGTAGGCGCCCGAATCCTTCGGGGAAAGATCCTGGGCTCCGTATTCCACCTTCAGCTTGTCGCCGGCCACCAGGGTCTGCGTGCTGCGCAGGTCGGTGAACGGAGGGAACACGACCACCTCCACGCGGCCGTAGTCGTGGCGGGCGTCGCTGAGGGTCCAGGCCAGCTTCTGCAGCAGGGTGATGCCCTGGACGTGGTCCATGTTCATCTTCCAGTTGCCGGCGATCAGGGGTGTGCGGTCGAACTTGCCGTTCGTGGAGGTTGTCATGGTTGCTCCGGTTTCTTGCTTAATGGTTCTTGGGACAGGACATGCAGATGCGGGTCCGCAGCTGTTGAGGGCCGCGGACCCGCACCGGGAAACTACTGGTCCAGGACGGTGAGGCCCGGCAGGGCCTTGCCTTCCAGATATTCGAGGCTGGCGCCGCCGCCGGTGGAGATGTGCCCGAAGTCGGCTTCCGAGAACCCGAGCTTGCGCACTGCCGCCGCCGAATCGCCGCCACCGACCACGCTGAAGCCCGAGGAGTCCTTCAGTGCCTGTGCTACGGCGCGGGTGCCATTGGCGAAGGCCTCGAACTCGAACACGCCCATGGGGCCGTTCCAGAAGATGGTCCGGCCCTTGCCGATATGTTCGGCAAACGCGTCCGCGGAATCCGGACCGATGTCCAGGCCGATGCCGGCGGCACCGAAGCGGCTGCTCTCCATCGCGTCCGCAGGAACGGTCTGGACGTCGGCATCGGCAGCGAACTTGTCCGCCACCACAATGTCGGTGGGCAGGACGAACTCGCAGCCCACTTCCTTTGCCCGGCTGAGGTAGCCCTTCACATTTTCGATCTGGTCTGCCTCAAGCAGGGAGGCGCCCACGTTGTATCCCTGTGCGGCCAGGAACGTGAACACCATTCCACCTCCCACCAGCAGGTAGTCGGCGCGGTCCATCAGGTTTTCGATCACTGCCAGCTTGTCCGAAACCTTCGAACCGCCCAGCACCACCACGTAGGGTTTTTCCGGGTTTTCGGTGAGGCGCTTGAGCACCTGGACCTCGGTATGGACCAGGTCGCCCTCGTAGGCCGGCAGGACTTCGGCGATGTCGTAGACGCTGGCGTGCTTGCGGTGCACTGCACCGAAGGCATCATCCACGTACGCTCCGTTGCCGCCGGTCAGCGCCGCCAGGTCACGGGCAAGTGCCTGCCGCTCGGCGTCGTCCTTGGAGGTCTCACGCGGGTCGAACCGGATGTTCTGCAGCACCAGCACGGAACCTGAAGCCAGCGAACCGGCCAGCCCGCTCGCGCTGCCGCCGACCACGTCCTCGGCGAACTCCACCGAAAACGGTGCGAGCTCGTCGAGGCGGTCGACGGCGGGACGCAGCGAGTACTTCTCGTCCGGCTGCCCCTTGGGACGGCCGAGGTGAGCCATCACAATGACCTTGGCACCGTGCTCCACCAGAACCTGGAGAGTGGGGATGGAGGCACGGATGCGGCCGTCGTCGGTGACCCGGCCGTCGTCCAACGGAACATTCAGATCCGATCGGACGAGCACGTACCTGTCCTCGACGCCGTCGCTGATCAGGTCGGAGAGAGTTTTGACAGTCATGTCTACCTTTGCGTACTCGGTTGGTTAAAGCTTGGAGGCAACGAGCGTGGTGAGGTCCACCAGTCGGTTGGAGTAGCCCCACTCGTTGTCGTACCAGCCAACAACCTTTACTTCGTTGCCCATTACGCGGGTCAGGCCCGAGTCGAAGATGCAGGAGGCCGGGTCGGTGACGATGTCGGAGGACACAATCGGCTCGTCGGTGTAGCGCAGGATCCCGGCCAGCGGACCGCTGGCGGCCGTCTTGTAGACATCGTTGATTTCATCCACGGAGGCTTCCCGGCCCACGGTGACCGTGAGGTCGGTGACCGAACCTGTGGGGACCGGAACACGCAGGGCGAAGCCGTCCAGCTTGCCGTCCAGTTCCGGCAGGACCAGGCCGATAGCCTTGGCTGCTCCGGTGGAGGTGGGAACAATGTTCAGGGCTGCGGCACGTGCCCGGCGCAGGTCCCGGTGCGGGCCGTCCTGCAGGTTCTGGTCTGCAGTGTAGGCGTGCACGGTGGTCATCAGGCCGCGCTCGATGCCGAAGGCTTCGTGCAGGACCTTGGCCAGCGGGCCGAGGCAGTTCGTGGTGCAGGAGGCATTGGAAATGATGTTGTGGCTGGCGGGGTTGTAGTCGCCGTCGTTGACGCCCATCACGACGGTGATGTCCGAGCCTTTGCCCGGAGCGGAGATCAGGACCTTTTTCGCACCCGCATCAAGGTGCTTCTTGGCGTCTTCGGCCTTGGTGAAGAACCCGGTGGACTCGATGACGATGTCTACGCCGAGGTCTTTCCAGGGAAGGTTGGAGGGATCGCGTTCGGCAAGGACCTTGATGGTCTTGCCTCCCACCACAATGTTGCCTTCACGCACTTCGAGGTCGGCGCCCAGCCGGCCGGTCACGGAGTCGTACTTCAGGAGGTGGGCGAGGGTTTCGGGGCTGGTCAGGTCGTTGACGGCGACAATGTCGAGGTCTGCGTTCTGCTCCAGGGCGGCTCGGAAGTAGTTGCGGCCGATACGTCCGAATCCGTTGATTCCAACACGAGTAGTCACTTTTCTGTCTCCTTGATAGGGGGTCAATTGAGAACTGTGTGACCTCGGGTATGAAGCCACCGGACTGACTGCGGCCTGACACGTTCCGCTGGGGAAAGCTTTCCGGCAGTGCCGGCGGAACGGGGCCGTGGCCCCGTCCTGCCGGCGCTGCCGGCTGGACGGGGACCTACGGATTTATCTTACGCGTCACAGTCCCCGTAGGGACCGGGGCACCCGCACAATTGTGCGGCACAGGCGGCGACTAGGCGGGAACGATCAGCGACTTCGCACCGGTGCGGGCGGCGTCGAAACGTGCGGCGACGTCGGCCCAGTTGACGATGTTCCACCATGCCTTGACGTAGTCGCCCTTCACGTTGGCGTAGTCGAGGTAGTAGGAGTGCTCCCACATATCCAGCATCAGCAGCGGGATGGTTCCGACGGGAACGTTGCCCTGCTGATCGTAGAGCTGCTCGATAACGAGGTTCTTGCCCAGCGGTTCGTAGGCCAGGATGGACCAGCCGGAGCCCTGGATGGAGTTGGCCACGGCAGTGAACTGGCCGCGGAAGCCGTCGAAGGAGCCGAAGAACTCGTCAATGGCTGCCGCCAGCTCGCCTTCGGGCTTGTCGCCGCCGTCCGGGGACATGTTGTTCCAGAAAATGCTGTGGTTGGTGTGGCCGCCCAGGTGGAAGGCCAGGTCCTTGGAGAGCTTGCCGATGGTACCGAACTCGCCCTTGTCGCGTGCTTCGGCCATCTGGGCCAGGGCAGTGTTCGCGCCGGCTACGTACGTGGCATGGTGCTTGTCGTGGTGCAGCTCCATGATGCGTGCGGAAATGTGCGGTTCCAGGGCTGCGTAGTCGTACGGCAGTTCCGGCAGTGTGTATTCGTTCACGAAAATCCTCCGTTGAAGTGTCGGATCAAAGATCCGGACGGAATTCCCATCCGGAAATTCTTCGTGCCGCCCCAAAAGGCAGCAGACTTAGTCCATCCTATGCAATTACGCCATCCAGCCAACATTGGGCTGCCGGGCCGGGACGGCGCTATTCGTCCAACATTTCCGGAGTGACACTGGATTCGGTACCCGGAATGCCCAATTCCGCCGCACGTTTGTCCGCCATGGCCAGCAAACGGCGGATTCTCCCCGCAATGGCGTCCTTGGTCATGGGCGGGTCGGCCAGGTGCCCGAGCTCGTCCAGGCTGGCCTGCTTATGCGCAACGCGCAATTCACCCGCGTAGCGCAGGTGCTCGGGCACGTCCTCGCCGAGGATCTCCAGGGCTCGTTCCACCCGTGCGCCGGCAGCAACGGCGGCCTGCGCGGAACGGCGGAGATTCGCGTCGTCGAAATTCGCCAGGCGGTTGGCGGTCGCCCGCACTTCCTTGCGCATGCGGCGCTCTTCCCAGACCATCAGCGCGTCGTGGGCGCCCATCCGGGTCAGCAGGGCGGCAATGGTGTCGCCGTCGCGGATCACTACCCGGTCAACGCCGCGCACCTCGCGCGCCTTGGCGGCGATGCCGATCCGGCGTGCGGAGCCCACCAGGGCCAGGGCCGCCTCGGGCCCGGGGCAGGTGACCTCCAGGGAGGACGAGCGTCCGGGCTCGGTGAGCGAACCGTGGGCGAGGAACGCTCCGCGCCAGACAGCCTCGGCGTCGGCGGCAGAACCGTTGACCACCACGGAGGGCAGGCCGCGGACGGGTCTTCCCCGGGCATCCAGCAGGCCGGTCTGCCGCGCCAGGGACTCCCCGTCGCGGACCACACGCACCACATAGCGGTTCCCGCGGCGCAGTCCCCCGCCGGACACCACAATGATGTCGCTGGCGTGCCCATAGACCTCGGCAATGGCCGAGCGGAGCCGGCGGGCCGTGGACGCGAGGTCCACCTCGGCCTCAATGACGATGCGCCCGGAAATAATGTGCAGCCCGCCGGCAAAACGCAGCATTGCCGACACTTCGGCCTTTCGGACCGAGGACTTCTTCACGTCCAGCCGTGACAGTTCCTCTTTTACAGCTGCGGTCAACGCCACAAATACACTCCTAGTTCTCCCCAAAAATATCGTGGAAGGCGGTTGCGAGGCGGAGCGGATCATGGATCGGACGCCCCGTCGCTGCCCCCACCTTACCGAAGACGGCTCGGCCGCCCATTTGGGCGACAGCGTCCTCGAAGGCCGCGCGGTCACCCACCACCGACGGATCCGCCAGCACCGCGTCCACTTTGAACTCCGGTGCGTAGCGCCGGATTACGGCGAGGTGGTCCACCGCGCTCATGCCTGCAGTTTCAGTGGTTTCGTTGCTGAGGTTCATGGTCAGGCACCGCTTGGCTGCCGTGGCGCACAGTGCGTCGCGCATCTGCGGCAGCATCAGGTGAGGCAGGACCGAGGTGTACCAGGACCCCGGCCCCAGAATCACCCAGTCGGCGCCCTCAATGGCGTCCAGGGCAGCCGGACAGGCCGGCGCGTCGGTGGGCAGCAGCCGTACGTCCGTCACATTGGTGCGGGCCCCTGCAGCTGCCAGCCGGGCCTGGCCGCTGACGGTTTCCACCCGGTCCCCGTCCGGCGTGCGGCGGATCACGTCGCCCTCAATGGTCAGCGGCATAGTGGACATCGGCAGGACCTGTCCGCGGGCACCGAGCAGCGCTCCGGCCCACTGCAGTCCGGCCACCGGATCCCCCAGCAGCTCCCAGAGCGTGACGATCAGCAGGTTGCCCAGCGCATGGTCGTCCAGGGAGCCGTCCACCCCGGGCTGGGAGCGGAAACGGTGCTGCATCACGTCGCGCCAGGTCCGGCCCCAGTCAGTGTCATCGCAGAGCGCAGCCAGCGCCATGCGCAGGTCGCCGGGCGGGAGGACGCCGAGCTCGCGGCGCAGCCGGCCGGAGGAACCGCCGTCGTCGGCCACCGTCACGACGGCGGTGAGGTCGGTGGTCAGCAGGCGCAGGGCGGAAAGCGAAGCGGAAAGGCCGTGGCCGCCTCCCAGCGCGACTACCGATCCGGGACCGCCACCGCTCCCCCGGCCGGCCTTGCCCTCCGGAATCAGGGGCAGCGGGCCGGTGAGGAAGGACATTATTCGCGCCCCAGATCCCGGTGGTGCGAGCTGACCGTGACCCGGGGCAGCTGGGCAAGGCGCTTGGCCAGTTCCTCGGTGACCGCCACGGAACGGTGCTTACCGCCCGTGCAGCCCACGGCGATGGTTGCGTAGTGCTTGTTCTCTCGGCGGTAGCCGTCAATCACGGGCTCCAGCGCCTCGACGTAGCGGTCCAGGAATTCAGCGGTGCCCTTGGCCTGCAGCACGTAGTCCCGGACGTCCTCATCCAGCCCGGTGTGCGGACGCAGCTGCGGGACCCAGTGCGGGTTGGGAATGAAGCGGACATCGGCCACGTAGTTGGCGTCAACGGGGAGCCCGTATTTGAAGCCGAAGCTCATGATGTTCAGGCGCAGCACAATGGGGCCGGACTCGGTGAAAAGCTCGGTCACCGTGGTGGCCAGGGCATGGACGTTCAGCTTGGAGGTGTCCACCACGACGTCGGAGGAATCGCGCAGTTCCTGCACTACCTCGCGTTCGGCGGCGATGCCGTCTAGGATACTGCCGTCCCCCTGCAGCGGGTGCGGACGGCGGCCCTGCTCAAACCGGCGGACCAGGGTGGCGTCGTCGGCGTCCAGGAACAGCAGGCGGTAGGTTACCCCGGCGGTGCGCAGGTTGCGCAGCGCTTCGCGGATGTCCTGGAACAGTTCCTTGCTCCGGACGTCGATGACGACGGCGAGCTTGGGAATGGACTGCGGCATCCGGGAAACGAGTTCGGTGAGGGTACCCAGCATGAGCGGCGGCAGGTTCTCCACCACGTACCAGCCGTGGTCTTCCAACGCATTGGCGGCCGTGCTCCGTCCGGCACCGGACATGCCCGTGACCACGAGCAGTTCCGATTCCTCAGGCTTGACTATGGTCAACCCGTCCTCTTGCGTCATTGCTGTGATCCCATCCTGTTTACCCTGTTGCCCGGTTGCGCCGGCGCTGGTGCAGCGGAAACCGTATGCGGCATCCTCCGACACGCCGTAGTGACGACACGCCGGTTTTCCAAGACTAACTAAGTTTCCAGGATTTCGCCGGTGGTCATATTGACCGCCGGAGCCCCCGCCATATCTTTATCGGCCAACCGGCTGCGCAGGTTAGCGGCCATGGCGGGACCGATGCCGGGAACCTGGCGCAGTTCCTCCTCCGTGGCCGCACGCAGTTTCTTCACGGAACCGAACTGCTTAAGCAGTGCCTGGCGTTTGGCCGGGCCGAGTCCGGGTACTTCGTCCAGCAGCGAAGCGGTCATGGATTTGCCGCGCTTCTGCCGGTGGAAGGTGATGGCAAAGCGGTGCGCCTCGTCGCGGATGCGCTGCAGCAGGAACAGGGCTTCGGAAGCACGCGGCAGGATCACCGGGAAGTCGCTGTTCGGCACCCATACTTCCTCCAGGCGCTTGGCGAGCCCCACCACCTGCACGTCCGTGATGCCCAGATCGTCCAGGGCCTTGGAGGCCGCGGCAACCTGGGGCTGCCCGCCGTCCACCACCACCAGGTTCGGCGGGTAGGCGAACTTGGCCTTTGGCGCCGGGGTCAGCGTGTCGGTCAGGGGCCGGACGTCGGCGTCGGGGCCGCCGGCGCGCTCGTCGGGCAGGTCCGTCGGGGCGTCGGGATCGGCGGCAGGGTCCGCATTCTCGGCCAGGTAGTTGCGGAAGCGGCGCGAAATAACGTCATACATGGACGCCGTGTCGTCCCGGGCTGCGTCGCCGGTGATGGAGAACTTGCGGTAGTCCGATTTCTTCGGCAGGCCGTCTTCAGCCACCACCATGGAGGCCACCACGTTGGTGCCGGAAACGTGGGAGATGTCGTAGCACTCGATGCGCAGCGGCGGGGAGGCCAGATCCAGGGCCTCCTGCAGTTCCTGCAGGGCAGCCGAACGGGTGGTAATGTCCCCGGCCCTGCGGCTTTTGTGCAGGCGCAGTGCATCCGATGCGTTCCGGGCCACGGTTTCCATCAGCGCTTTTTTGTCGCCACGCATGGGCACCCGGATGTCCACGCGGGCTCCGCGCAGTCCGTACAGCCATTCGGCAAGTTCTTCGGCGTTGGGCGGCAGCACGGGAACCAGCACCTGGCGCGGGATCCGGTCCGTGGAGTTTGCCGAGCCGTAGACCTGCTGGATCAGGTGTTCCACCAGGTCCGCGGTGTCGTTGTCCTCCACCTTTTCCACAACCCAGCCGCGCTGGCCGCGGATGCGCCCGCCGCGGACGTGGAAAACCTGGGCCGAGGCTTCCAGCTCGTCTTCTTCCAGGGCGAAGATGTCCGCGTCGGTGTCTTCGCTCAGGACTACGTTGTTGCGCTCGAAGACCTTCCGCAGGGCGGAGATGTCATCGCGGAGCCGGGCGGCGGATTCATAGTCCAGTTCGGCGACGGCTGCCTGCATCTCCTTTTCCAGGCCGGAGATGAAGCGTTTGCCCTCCCCCGCCATGAAGTCGCACAGTTCAGCGGCCAGCTGGCGGTGGTCCTCGGGGCTGATCCGTCCCACGCAGGGTGCGGAGCACTTGTCGATGTAGCCCAGCAGGCACGGCCGGCCGGTGCGCTCGGCCCGCTTGAACACTCCGCTGCTGCAGGTGCGGACCGGGAAGACGCGCAACAGCGTGTCGAGGGTTTCGCGGATGGCCTTGGCCGGATAGAACGGGCCGAAGTAGCGGGTGTCCTTGCGCCGGTCCCCCCGCATGACCTGCGCCCGCGGGTACTTCTCTCCCATGGTGACGGCCAGGTAGGGGTAGGACTTGTCGTCCCGGAACATGATGTTGAACCGGGGATTGAATTCCTTGATCCAGGTGTACTCGAGCTGCAGCGCTTCGAGCTCGGTGCCCACCACCGTCCATTCCACGCTGGCCGCGGTATGCACCATGGCACGCGTTTTGGGCATCAGCCCGCGCGGATTCGCGAAATAGGAGTTCAGGCGGGAGCGGAGGTTCTTGGCCTTGCCCACGTAAATGACCCGGCCGTGTTCATCCCGGAAACGGTAGACGCCCGGGGCGGTGGGGATCTCCCCTGTTTTCGGCCGGTAAGTTGCTGGATCTGCCACTTTTCCATCCTACGTTCGCCCGCGGGTGCGGCCGGACGACGCCGTGCGGTTTCGCCCGGCGCTGAACCCCGGGCGCCCTGGTGCGTGACCGCGCCTTACCCCTCGGGGCGGTTCCGGTTATAACTCTCGGAGCGTTCCTGGCCGCTCAGCTCGGCGATGGCGTCCATAACGCGGTCCGTGGCCTGGCGCCGGGCGGGCAGGGCGTGGTCCGGCCCGGTCTTTTGGAAGTACAGGGGCGGTCCCACCTTGAGGGTGAAGTGCCCGGGCTTGACGGTTTTCTTGCCCGCTGGCTGCAGGTTTTCCGTGCCGATCAGGCCCACGGGCACCACCGGGGCGCCGGAGGTCAGTGCCAGCCAGCCCACGCCGGTGCGGCCGCGGTACAGCAGTCCGTCGCGGGAACGGGTGCCCTCGGGATAGATCCCCACACCCCCGCCCTCCTCGAGGATGTCCAGCAGCGTCTTCAGCGCCGCGACGCTGGCGGCCTGCTGGTCCCGCTGCACCGGGATGGAACCGACACCCTCGAAGAAGCTCTTCATGGCGTAGCCCTTCAGCCCGGTGCCGGTGAAGTATTCGGCCTTGGCGAAGAATCCGACACGCCGCGGCAGCAGCGCCTGCACCAGCACGCTGTCCAGGAAGGACAAGTGATTGCAGGCGACGATAAAGGGCCCAGTGGCGGGAACATTCTCCAGGCCGGTGATGGTTGGCCGGCACAGCCCGCCCACGAATGCGCGGATACCTGTCCTGGTGAGGTTATACAGCGCCATGGAGTGCCGATCCGTTCCGTGCGTACCGCAGCACCGTATCCACCAGGTCATCAGCGGTGGCAACGACGGCGGCTGCACCTGCTTCTTCCAGCTCTCCTGCCGCTGCGAATCCCCAGGAGACGCCAATGCAGTCCAAGCCGTTGGCGGAGGCGCCCTCGACGTCGTGCCTTCGGTCGCCGATCATCACGGCGCGGTCATAGGAACCCTTGTGCCGGTCCAGGGCGGCGCGGATGATGCTGCGCTTGCCGTCCAGGGCGGCGGCGGCCTGCTCATCGGCAGGTGAGCCGTGCACGGACGCAAACAGGTCCGCAAGCTGCTGGACGCCGAGGAGTTCCGCGGCCAGCGGCTCGGGCTTCTGGGTGGCTACGGCAACCGTGTGGTTCTCCCGGAGGCGTTCGACAGCTGCTCGGATGCCGGGGTACGGACGGCTCTGTGCCATTCCGGACTCCCGGTAGCCGGCGCGGTAGCGTCCGATGACCTCGTCCAGCAGGTCGGCGGGAACCCCGGCAATGTCCCGCAGCGAGGTCACCAGAGCCGGACCGACCATTCGCTGCAGGTCCGCCCCTGAAGGCACCGGCAGGCCGCAGGCGGCAAGTGCGGCACTGATGCCGCCGGTGATGGCGTCCGCCGGGTCAACCAGCGTTCCATCCAAATCAAAAAGAACCAAGAGCCGGGGAGAAGTCACGGCCCAAGTTTGGCATACCAAAGCGGGCTAACGCGAAAAGGTATACCGGCGCAGGAATATGTCGGACCGCGACATATTCCTGCGCCGGCGTGCAGCCGGTGTGCCTTACGGGTTGAGGATCTCCGCCAGGAACGTGGCGGTGTGGCTGCCTTCGACCTTGGCCACCTTCTCCGGGGTGCCCGAGGCGACCACCTTGCCGCCGCCGGTGCCGCCGTCGGGACCCATATCGATGATCCAGTCGGCACTCTTGATCACGTCGAGGTTGTGCTCGATGGTCACCACCGTGTTGCCCTTGTCCACCAAGCCCTGCAGCACTTCCAGGAGCTTCCGGACGTCTTCGAAGTGCAGGCCCGTAGTGGGCTCGTCCAGCACGTAGATGCTGCGGCCGTTGGAACGCTTCTGCAGCTCGCTGGCCAGCTTCACACGCTGCGCCTCGCCCCCGGACAGCGTGGTGGCCGGCTGGCCCAGCCGGACATAGCCCAGGCCCACGTCCACCAGGGTGTTCAGGTGCCGGGAAATGGGCCCGAAGGCGGCGAAGAACTCCGCGGCTTCCTCGATAGGCATGTCCAGGACCTCGGCAATGTTCTTGCCCTTGTAGTGGACCTCCATGGTCTCCCGGTTGAACCGGGCGCCGTGGCATACCTCGCAGGGTACGTAAACGTCCGGCAGGAAGTTCATTTCGATCTTCAGGGTGCCGTCGCCGTGGCAGGCCTCGCAGCGCCCGCCCTTCACGTTGAAGGAGAACCGGCCCGGAAGGTAGCCGCGCACCTTCGCCTCGTTGGTCTCGGCGAAGAGCTTGCGGATGTGGTCCCAGACGCCGGTGTAGGTGGCCGGGTTGGAGCGCGGCGTGCGGCCGATGGGGCTCTGGTCCACATGGATAACCTTGTCCAGCTGCTCCAGGCCCTCCACCCGGGTGTGCCGGCCGGCCACATGCTTGGCGCCGTTGAGCTTGTTGGCCATGGTCTTGTACAGGATGTCGTTGATCAGGGTGGACTTGCCCGAACCGCTGACACCGGTCACTGCGGTGAACACGCCCAGGGGAATGTCCACGTTCAGGTTCTGCAGGTTGTTTTCCCGCGCCCCGACAATCTTCAGCTGGCGGGTCTTGTCCACCTTGCGCCGCTTGGCCGGGATCTCGATCTTCTTCCGGCCGGAGAGGTAGGCGCCGGTAATGGAACGCTCGTTCGTGAGCAGGTCCGCCAGCGAGCCGGAATGCACAATCTCGCCGCCGCGCTCCCCTGCCCCCGGGCCGACGTCGACAATCCAGTCCGCTTCCTGGATGGTGTCTTCGTCGTGTTCCACCACGATCAGGGTGTTGCCCAGGCTGCGCAGCCGGCTGAGGGTTTCGATCAGCCGCCGGTTGTCCTTCTGGTGCAGGCCGATGGACGGTTCATCCAGCACGTACAGCACGCCCACGAGGCCGGAGCCGATCTGCGTGGCCAGGCGGATGCGCTGGGCTTCGCCGCCGGACAGGGTTGCTGCCGGCCGGTTCAGGCTCAGGTATTCCAGCCCGACGTCGAGCAGGAAGGTCAGGCGGGCCTGGATTTCCTTCAGTACGTTGCTGGCAATCTGTGCTTCACGGCCGGTGAGCGTGAGTGTTCCGAGGAAGTCGGCGGCCTCGCGCAGCGGCAGGGCGCTGATCTCGGCAATGTTGCGGCCGTTGATCAGCACCGACAGGGACGCCGGGTTCAGGCGCGCGCCGCCGCACTCGGGGCAGGCGATTTCGCGCATGTACTCTTCGTACCGGTCGCGGGCATGGTCGGATTCGGTTTCCTGGTGCTTGCGGTGGATGTACTGGATGACGCCTTCGAAGCCGGTGCTGTACTTGCGTTCACGGCCGAAGCGGTTCCGGTACTGGACCACCACCTTGTGGTCCTTGCCGTTGAGCACGGCCTCGCGGACCTTGGCAGGCAACTTCTTCCACGGGGTGTCCATGGAGAAGCCCATGTCCTTGGCCAAGCCGTCGAGCAGCCGGTTCCAGTACTCGGTGGTGGCGGTGCCCAGGGACCAGGGCGCGATGGCGCCTTCGGCCAGGGACTTGGACGGGTCCGGGATGATCAGGTCCTCGTCCACCTCCAGCCGCGAGCCGATGCCGGTGCAGACCGGGCATGCACCGAAGGGGTTGTTGAAGGAGAAGGAGCGCGGCTCGATCTCGTCGATGGCCAGCGGGTGCTCGTTGGGGCAGGCCAGGTTTTCGGAGAAGGTGCGGGTGCGGTCCTCGCTGTCTTCGGGACGGTCCACGAAGTCCACCACCACGCGGCCGTCGGCCAGGCCGAGGGCGGTTTCCACGGAGTCGGTCAGCCGCTGCCGGATGCCTTCCTTGGCAACGAGGCGGTCCACCACCACTTCGATGTTGTGCTTGATCTGCTTGCCCAGCTTGGGCGGGTCGGAGAGCTGGATCTGCTTGCCGTCCACGCGGGCGCGGGAGTAGCCCTTGGCGGCGAGTTCCTTGAACAGGTCCACGAACTCGCCCTTGCGGCCGCGGACCACGGGGGCGAGGACCTGGTAGCGGGTGCCCTCTTCCAGTTCCAGGAGCTGGTCCACGATGGCCTGCGGGGTCTGGCGGCTGACGGGCTCGCCGCAGACGGGGCAGAACGGCCGGCCCACACGGGCCCAGAGCAGGCGCATGTAGTCGTGGATCTCGGTGATGGTGCCCACCGTGGAGCGCGGGTTCTTGCTGGTGGACTTCTGGTCGATGGAAACCGCGGGCGAGAGGCCCTCGATGAAGTCAACGTCAGGCTTGTCCACCTGGCCCAGGAACATGCGCGCGTAGGCGGAGAGTGACTCGACGTAGCGCCGCTGCCCCTCCGCGAAGATGGTGTCGAACGCCAGCGAGGACTTGCCCGAGCCGGAGAGGCCGGTGAAGACGATCATGGCGTCCCGCGGCAGGTCCAGGTCAACGTTTTGGAGGTTGTGCTCGCGCGCACCTTTCACTACCAGGCGGGAAAGGTCATTGGCAGTATGCGGCGCAAACGTGGTGTCCGCCGTCGTAAGAGTCGATTTAGGCACGTTTTCCACTCTAGTTCAAACGCTGATTCGAAAACGTATTCGAGGTGCGGTGTTTCGCCGCAGGCGAAGCGCTGGCCGCCCTATTGCAGGGCTGCACGCAGGAAGGAGACGGCTTCGTCAGGGGACACCCCGTTGGCGCGGACGGCATCAGCGTAGGTGCGCGCCGCCTCGGCCACCCTGGTCCGGCCGGTATCGCTGCCGGCGGCAATCACTGTGCCGGCGCGGGAACGGGTGGTGACCACCTGCGCCTGTTCCAGTTCCCGGTAGGCGCGGGCCACGGTGTTCACGGCCAGGCCAAGGTAGCCGGCCAGGGCACGGACCGGGGGCAGCCGGGTCCCGACGGCGAGCCGCCCCTCGTTTGCCGCGTCCAGGATCTGCAGGCGGAGCTGTTCATACGGCGGCACCGAACTGGCGGCATCAATGCGGATCCACTTGAGCACCCCGGCGTCGCTGCCGGCAGAGGTGCGCTGTGGGCTGGGATCAGAAGTCATGGTGCCATGCTAGTGCCCGGAAGGGTCGGCAGGTGCCGAAAGCCCCTGCTCCTGGGCGTCCGCCTGCCCGGCAAACTGGGAGCGGTACAGCTCGGAGTAGAACCCCTCCGCGGCCAGCAGTGCGTCATGGGTGCCCTGCTCCACGATCCGCCCGTCCCGCACCACCAGGATCACGTCCGCGTCGCGGATGGTGGACAGCCGGTGCGCAATGACGAAGCTGGTCCGGTCCTGCCGCAGGGCGTTCATGGCCAGGCGGATGGAAATCTCGGTGCGGGTGTCCACGGAGCTGGTGGCCTCGTCCAGGATCAGGATGGACGGGTCCGACAGCCAGGCCCGGGCGATGGTCAGCAGCTGCCGCTGGCCCTGGCTGAGCGTGCCGCCGTCGTAGCCGAGCACTGTGTCATACCCCTCCGGCAGGGACCGGACAAAGTGGTCCACGTGCGTAGCTGCCGCCGCGGCCCTGATGTCCTTCTCGGTAGCGTCCGGAGCGCCGTAGGCGAGGTTCTCCCGTACCGTGCCCTCGAAGAGCCACGCGTCCTGGAGCACCATGCCCATGGTGCTGCGCAGCTCCTCGCGGCGCAGCCGGGCAATGTCGGTTCCGTCGACGGTGATCCGCCCGGCGTCGACGTCGTAGAAACGCATCAGCAGGTTCACCAAGGTGGTTTTTCCCGCTCCCGTGGGACCGACAATGGCCACGGTCTGCCCCGGCTCCGCCGTGAACGACAGGTCCCGGATAAGCGGGGCCTCCGGGCTGTAGCTGAAGGAGACGTCCTCGAAGGCCACCCGGCCGCGCACGTTGTGCAGGTGTTCCGGCTGCACCGGATCCGGTTCCTGCTCCTTGGCGTCCAGCAGGGCGAACACCCGTTCAGCGGAGGCGACGCCGGACTGCAGCATGTTGATCAGCCCGCCCAGCTGCCCCAGCGGCTGGCTGAACTGCCGGCTGTACTGGACAAAGGCCTGCACTCCTCCGATGGACAGCTGGCCGTTGGCCACCTGCAGTCCGCCCACCACGGCAACGGCGACGTAGTTCAGGTTCGAAATGAACATCATGGCCGGCATGATGATCCCGGATACGAACTGGGCCCGGAACGCGGAGCGGAACAGCCGGTTGTTCGCCGGGGCAAAGCCCTCGATCACCCGCTGCTGCTGGCCGAAGGCCTTCACCACGTCCTGCCCGGTGAACATTTCCTCGATGTAGCCGTTGACCTCTCCGGTGGACTTCCACTGGGTCTTGAACTCCGCCTGCGAGCGCCGCGCGATAAGCACCGTCACCAGTGCGGAAACCGGCACCGTGATCACGGCGACCAGGGCCAGCAGCGGGGAGATGGAGATCATCATCGCCAGCACGCCGATGATGGTCAGCACCGAGGTGATGATCTGGGTCAGGCTCTGGGAGAGGGTCTGCGCCAGGTTGTCGATGTCATTGGTGACCCGGCTCAGTACGTCTCCGCGTGACTGCTGCTGGAAATGGGACATGGGCAGGCGGAACAGCTTCCCGTCCACGTCGCGGCGCAGCCGGTACATTGCGTTCTGCACAATCCGGGCCGTCACCCGGGCCTGGAACCAGCCGAACACGAAAGCGGCCAGGTAGATGGCCAGCACGCCCAGCAGGATCCCGCCCAGCCGGCCGAAGTCCAGCCCCTGCCCGGGCACCACATCCATGGCGGCGAGCATGTCGGCCAGTTTCCCCTCCCCCGTATCCCGGAGCGCCTGTACCTGTGCGTCCTTGCTCGTCCCCGCCGGAAGCCCCTGCCCGATGAACCCGTCGAAGATGACGTTGGTGGCCTCGCCCAGGATCCGGGGCGCGGAGACGGCGAGCGCCACGGAGACGACGGCAGAAAGCAGCACCGCAGCCACCCGCAGCCGGTCCGGGGCCATCAGTCCCATCAGCCGCCGGACACTGCCGGCGAAGTTCTCCGGCTTGGCGGCGGCTCCTGCGCCCGGGCGTCCCCGCATGGGCCCGCTCACGCTACTTCCTCCGCGGTGAGCTGCGAGGCAACGATCTCCCGGTACGTTGCCGTGGATTCCATCAGTTCGGCATGCGTTCCCTGTCCGACAATCCGGCCTTCGTCCAGGACCACGATCCGCGCTGCGTCGGTAATGGTGTTCACGCGCTGGGCCACCACAATCACGGTGGCATTGCGGGTCTGTGGTTTCAGCGCTGCCCGCAGCCGTGCGTCGGTGGCGAAGTCCAGCGCGGAGAAGCTGTCATCGAACAGGTAGATGGACGGGCGCACCACCAGCGCGCGGGCTATGGCCAGCCGCTGGCGCTGGCCTCCGGAGAAGTTCGCGCCGCCCTGCTCCACGGGATGCTCCAGCCCGCCCTCCCCGGCACGGACAAACGCGGCGGCCTGCGCCGTCTCCAGTGCAGCCCACAGCTCCTCGTCGGTAGCCTCGGGTTTGCCGAAGCGGAGGTTGGAGGCGATGGTGCCGCTGAAGAGGTAGGCGCGCTGCGGCACCAGGCCTATTCCGGCACGCAGCGATGACAGTGTCACTCCCGCTATGTCCTGCCCGTCCACCGCAATGCGCCCGGAGGTGGCGTCCAGCAGCCGGGGCACCAGGTTCAGCAGCGTGGTCTTCCCGGCACCCGTGGACCCGATGATCGCCGTGGTCTGTCCGGGCAGCGCCTCGAAGCTGATGTTGAACAGCACGGGATCCTCGGCACCCGGGTAGCTGTAGCCGACGTCGGTGAAGGTGAGCCGGCCGCCGTCGTACGCCAGCGTGCCAGCCCCCGGGGCGTCGCTGACGCTGGTGCGGGTATCCAGGACCTCATAGATCCGTTCCGCACAGACGGCAGCGCGGGGCAGCATCATGATCATGAACATGGACATCATGACCGCCATCAGGATCTGCATGATGTAGGCAATGAAGGCCGTCAGCGCACCGATCTGCATCTGCCCGTCGTCAATCCGGAACGCGCCGAACCAGATCACGGCAACAGTGGCCAGGTTCGCCACCAGCATGGCCGCGGGAAACAGCAGGGCCAGCAGCTGGCTGACGCGCAGCTGGGTGCCGGTGAGGTCGGCATTGGCGCCGGCGAACCGCTGTTCCTCGGAACGCTCGCGGATAAACGCCCGGATCACCGCAATGCCCATGATCTGCTCGCGCAGTACGGAGTTCACCCTGTCAATCTGCTTCTGCGCCCGCCGGAACAGCGGCACCAGGCGGCGCAGCACCAATCCGATCACCACAAACAGGGCCGGCAGGATCAGCAGCAGGATCCCCGAGAGCGGAATGTCCTGGTTCAGGGCCAGCAGCACGCCGCCCACCCCCATGATCGGGGCCGAGACCATCATGGTGAACGTCATCAGCAGGGTCATCTGCACCTGCTGCACGTCATTGGTGGTCCGGGTAATCAGCGACGGCGGACCGAACAGGCCCACCTCGCGGGAAGAGAACGTCTCCACGTTGGTGAAAAGCTGCGACCGGATGTTCCGCCCGGCGCTCATGGCCACCCGGGAGGCCAGATAGGTGGCGGCAACCGAACACACCACCTGGCCGGCCGTGACCGCGAGCATCCAGCCGCCGACGTCGAGGATCACCCCGGTATCTCCGGTGACGACGCCGCGGTCAATGATGTCTGCATTCAGTGTGGGAAGGTACAGCGTGGCCGCGGTCTGCAGCAGCTGCAGGAGAACGACGGCGGCGACCGCGCCTCTATAGGGGGCGAGGTTCTGCCGGACCAGCCTCAGGAGCATCCTTGCAACTTACGCCCGTCCGCGGGCGTAAGACAATAGCGCCACGGGCCGGGTTCGGAAGCCCCTGCCCGGCTAGACTTGCCGGATGGAAGATCTGCAGAACATCACCATCCGCAGCGTGTCCGTGGGCACCATGGACAACAACGTGTACCTGCTCACCGACAAGGAGTCCGGTGTCCAGGTGCTCATTGACGCGGCGGACGACTTCCCCGCGATCCGGCGCCTGCTGGGCGAGGGGGCTGCCGATGCCCAGGCCCCCGCGCGGCTTGGAACGGTCATCACCACACACAGCCACTGGGACCATGTGCGGGCCCTGGCAGAGACCGTAGCGGAGACGGGGTCACGTACCGCAGCCGGCACGGAAGACATTCCGGACATCGAGGTTCCCACGTTGCTGCCGCTGGAACACGGCGATACCGTGCCCTTCGGCGGAGCCGAACTCGAGGCGATCAAGCTGCGCGGACACACACCCGGCTCCGTGGCACTGCTCTACCGGGACCCGTCCGGCCCTGCGCACCTCTTCACCGGGGATTCGCTGTTTCCGGGCGGACTGGGCAATACCCAGAAGGATCCGGAGCGGTTTGCGTCCCTGTACCGCGACGTATTCGAACGTGTGTTCGAATACTTGCCGGATGACACCGTGGTGCACCCCGGGCACGGGGCGGCCACCACCCTGGGTGCGGAGCGCCCGCACCTGCAGGAATGGAAGGAACGCGGCTGGTAAAACCGGCTACCGGCCGCGCGGAAAGCTTCCGCCCGAGGCCTGGCCCTGCTTCCGCCCGACCATAAACAGCCGGCGGAACGGGAACACCGTTCCCCACCCTTCCGACGGATAGGCCTCTTCCAGCAATTCGGCGTACTCCGCCTCGAACTGGAAAAAGTCCGCTTCGGACAGGGCATTGATGACCGGCCGCAGCGCGGTCCCGCGCACCCAGTCCAATACCGGGTCCGTTCCGTACAGGACCTGCTGGTAGGTGGTTTCCCATACATCGGCCGCAAAGCCGGCCTCGGTCAGCAATGCCAGGTAATCCTCCGGTTCATCCACGGCATCGCTGTGGCGCAGCACCCCCTGCAGCTTGCCGGCCCACTCGGCGCTCGCCGCCAGTTCCCGCAGCAGCACGTGGGAGGGTGCATTAAAGTTGCCCGGTACCTGCACGGCCAGCCAGGCGCCGTCGTCGAGCGCCATTGCCCAGCGCTGCAGCAGGTCCTGATGTCCCGGCACCCACTGCAGGGCGGCGTTGGACACAACGACGCCGGTGCCGGGGGCCGGCTCCCAGTCCTCGATCCGGCCGTGCACGAAGTCCAGGTTCGGCGGCACGTCCTCCAGCCCCCGGGCGGCTTCGATCATGTCGCGGGAGGAATCCACCCCCGTGACCTGCGCCCCGGGCCAACGGGCAGCGAGCGCCGCGGTCAGGGCGCCGGTGCCGCAGCCCAAATCCACCACCCGCCGGGGTGAGGATGCCGCTATCCGGGCGGTGAGGTCGAAGAATGGCCGGTCCCGGTGCGAGGAGAACTGTGTGTACTTGTCCGGATCCCATTTCATGCCGCCGAGCCTAGCCGCTGCTGAGGCCGTAAAACGGGATCGGCGCGGCCCGATAGTCTGGTATGGACATGAAACTTCTTGAGCAGCTGCCCTCCCCGGATTCCGCCACCCGCACCGTTGACCCCGACGAGACCTACACGTCCTTCCTGGAGTGGGTCGAGAGCCGGGGAATGTCGCTGTACCCCGCCCAGGACGAAGCTGTCATGGAGCTGGTGACCGGCAACAACGTCATCCTGGCCACCCCCACCGGGTCCGGTAAGTCGATGGTGGCCATTGCCGCGCACTTCTATGCCATGGCCCAAGACGAGCGCAGCTACTACACCGCCCCCATCAAGGCCCTGGTATCGGAGAAGTTCTTCGCGCTGTGCGAGATCTTCGGGGCGGAGAACGTGGGCATGGTCACCGGCGATTCCTCGGTGAACAAGGACGCGCCCATCATCTGCTGCACTGCGGAGATCCTGGCCAACATTGCCCTGCGCGAAGGCCCGGACGCGGACCTGGGCACCGTCATCATGGACGAGTTCCACTTCTACTCGGATCCGCAGCGCGGCTGGGCCTGGCAGGTGCCGCTGCTGGAGCTGCCGCAGGCGCAGTTCCTGCTGATGTCCGCCACCCTGGGCGACATGACCCGCATCGCCAACGAACTGAGCGAGCTGACCAACCGCGACACGGTGACGGTCTCCTCCGTGCAGCGGCCCATCCCGCTGCACTACTACTACGTGGAAACGCCGGTCCAGGAATCACTGGAGGAACTGCTGGCCACCAAGCAGGTCCCGGTGTACGTGGTGCACTTCTCTCAGATCGAGGCCATTGACCGGGCGCAGGCGCTGATGAGCATCAACGTCTGCACCCGGGAGGAAAAGGACCGGATCGCGGAGCTGATTGCCGGGTTCCGGTTTGCCCCCGGATTCGGCAAGACGCTGAACCGGCTGGTGCGGCACGGGATCGGCGTGCACCACGCCGGCATGCTGCCCAAATACCGCCGCCTGGTTGAACAGCTGGCGCAGGCCGGATTGCTCAAGGTCATCTGCGGCACCGACACCCTGGGTGTGGGCATCAACGTGCCCATCCGCACGGTGCTGATCACGGCGCTGTCCAAGTACGACGGCACCCGCACCCGGCCGCTGAAGGTCCGCGAGTTCCACCAGATTGCCGGACGCGCCGGGCGGGCCGGCTATGACACGGCCGGCACCGTGGTGGTCCAGGCGCCGGACCACGTGATCGAAAACGCCAAGGCCATGGCCAAGGCGCACGCGAAGTTCGGCGACGACCAGAAGAAACTGCGCCAGGTGGTGAAGAAGAAACCGCAGGCCGGTTTTGTGTCCTGGGGCAAGCCGACCTTCGAGAAACTGGTGGACGGCACCCCGGAGCCGCTGACCTCCAGCTTCAACATCACCCACTCCATGCTGCTGAACCTGCTGGAGCGTCCGGGTGACCCGTTTGCCGCGGCGAAGAAGCTGCTCACGCACAACCACGAGACGCGTTCCTCGCAGCTGGCGCTGATGAAGAAGGCTTTGAGCATCTACCGCGAGCTGAAGACCGCCGGCATTGTCGAAGTGCTGCCCGAGCCCGACGCCGACGGGCGCACGGTTCGGCTGAAGGTCCACCTGCAGCCGAACTTTGCCCTGAACCAGCCGCTGTCCCCGTTCGCCATGGCCTCCCTGGAGATCCTGGACCCGGACAGCCCGTCCTACGCGCTGGACGTGGTGTCCGTGATCGAAGCCATCATGGAAAAGCCCCGCCAGGTGCTCTCCGCCCAGGAGAAGAAGGCCCGCGGCGAGGCAATCGCGGCCATGAAATCCCAGGGCATCGAGTACGACGAGCGGATGGCCCTGCTCGAAGAGGTCACCTACGCCCAGCCGCTGGCTGAGCTGCTGGAACAGTCCTTCGAGGTCTACCGGTCCGGCGCCCCCTGGCTGGGCGAGTTCGAGCTCAGCCCCAAGTCGATTGTCCGGGACATGTACGAACGCGCCATGAGTTTCGGCGAGTACGTGGCCTTCTACTCCCTGGCGCGCTCCGAGGGTGTGCTGCTGCGCTACCTCTCGGACACCTACAAGGCACTGCTGCACACCGTTCCCCCGGAGCGGCTGCGGGAGGATCTGGAGGACATCATCGAGTGGCTGGGCGAACTGGTCCGGCAGACCGATTCCTCGCTGCTGGACGAATGGGAGGAACTGACCTCCGGCGTCGATCCGGCCGCCACGGATGAACCCGTCCTGCCGCCTGCCCCGGACCGGCTCACCTCCAATGTGCGGGCCTTCCGGGTGATGGTGCGCAACGAAATGTTCTCCCGGGTGAAGCTGTTTGCCGACGAGGATGACCGCGCCCTGGGCGAGCTCGACGGCGACGCCGGCTGGGACGCCGACCGCTGGGCCCAGGTGCTGGACGCCTACTTCGAGGAACACGACGACATCGACGACGGCCCCGACGGCCGCGGCCCGGACCTGCTGATCATCACGGAAGTTCCCGGCAAGTGGAACGTGCGGCAGATCTTCAAGGATCCGGCGGGCCACCTTGACTGGGGCATCACCGCGGAGGTGGACCTGGCGGCGTCGGACGAAGCCGGCAGCCCGGTCATCAGGGTGATCTCCGCCGGACGGCTGGATTAGGCTGGACCCCATGCAGATCCGCCCCGCACGCAAAGAAGATGTCCCCGTCATCCTGGAACTGATCCATGACCTGGCGATCTATGAAAAAGAGCCGCACGCCGTGAAAAACACGGCCGAGGCGCTGGAAAAGAACCTTTTCGGGGACCATCCGGCAATTTTCGCCCACGTGGCGGTGTACCAGGGTGCAGTGCAGGGCTTCGCGCTGTGGTTCCTGAACTACTCCACCTGGGAAGGTGTGCACGGCATTTACCTTGAGGACCTGTATGTGCGTCCTGAGGCGCGGGCCAAGGGCATGGGCAAGGCACTGCTGCGCACCCTGGCGAACATCGCCGTGGAGCGCGGCTATGCGCGGGTGGAATGGTGCGTGCTGAACTGGAACGAACCCTCCATCCGGTTCTACAAGTCCCTGGGGGCCCTGCCGCAGGATGAGTGGACCACGTTCCGGCTCACCGGCGAGGCGCTGGCCTCCTTCGGCGGTGCCGAATGAACGCGCCCGTCCCCCACGCGGCGTCGCGCACCTACCGGGTCCGCGGCATGAACGTAACCGAGCACCGGTTCACCGTGCCGCTGGACCACTCGGTGCCCGACGGCGAAACGATCACCGTGTTCGCGCGCGAGTATTCCGACGCCGGGCAGCGCCCGGCCATGGTGCAGGAACTGCCCTGGCTGCTGTACCTGCAGGGCGGACCCGGCGGAAAGGGCAACCGGCTGCTGCAGTTCGGCGGCTGGACGAAGGCCGCTTCCAAGCACTTCCGCATCCTGATGCTGGACCAGCGGGGCACCGGTCTTTCCACCCCGGCGGACCGGCAGACCCTGGCCCTGCGCGGCGATGCCGCAGCACAGGCTGCGTACCTGACGCATTTCCGGGCCGATTCCATCGTGGCCGACGCCGAGCTGATCCGGCAGGCGCTGGGCTCGGGACCGTGGACCACCTACGGACAGAGTTACGGCGGCTTCTGCACGCTCACGTACCTGTCCTTTGCCCCCGAAGGGCTGCGTGAATCTCTGATCACCGGCGGACTGGCACCGCTGTCCGGTCCCGCTGACCGGGTCTACGACGCGACCTTCCGCCGGGTGGCTGCCCGCAACGCCGAATACTTTGCCCGCTATCCGGAAGACCGCGAGCTGACCACACGGATTGCCCGGCACCTGGAGGCCGTGCCCGAGTTCCTGCCTTGCGGGGAACGGCTCAGCGTACAGCGCTTCCAGATGGCCGGTTCCTATCTGGGCGGCAACACCCGGGTGGACGGGCTGCATCATCTGCTGGAGGAAGCCTTTGTGCCGGCACCCGGAGGCGAACGGCTCTCCGACACCTTCCTGGAGACTGTGCACGGGCTGGTCAGCCGCGCTTCCAACCCGCTCTACGCGCTGATGCATGAGTCGATCTACGGGCAGGGATCCGCCACGGACTGGGCGGCGTGGCGGGTGCTGAAGTCCTACCCGGAGTTTGAGCCCACCGCCGAAGCGCCGTTGTTCACCGGCGAAATGGTCTACCCCTGGTACTTCGACGAGGATCCGGCGCTGGTGCCCCTGAAACAGACCGCGGAACTGCTGGCCCGCAAAGCGGACTGGGTGCCGCTGTACGACGCCGGCCGGCTGGCCGGCAACACCGTGCCCGTGGCCGCTGCGGTATACACGGATGACATCTACGTGGACCGGGATATCTCGCTGGAGACGGCCGCCGCCGTCCAGGGACTAAAGGTCTGGGAGAGCGCCGACTACCACCACGACGGTATTGCCGACGACGGCGAGGCCATCTTCGACCGGCTGCTGGGCATGGTGCGCGGCGGGGAATAACCGGGGGGGGGGTAACCGGGGGGGGTAACCGGGTTAGAGCGGGCGGTCCGCCAGTTTCCGGACCCAGTCCGGGGTGGTCTTGCCGAGCTTGCGGTCCGTGGTCAGCCGCAGCCGGGCGGCCCTGATCTGCACGCGTTCCTGGTCCCGCCCCTGCTCCGTATTATGGCCGGCGGACTCGGAGCGGCCGGGAGTCTTATTTCCCTGTGACAGTGCTGCCGTAGTCATGGTCAGCCTCCTTCGTTCCGGGTGTGCTCGCTAGTTCATTCTCACTCATCCGGGCGTCCGCGTCCACGACTGCCGTCAGCGGGCGCGCCCACGCGATGCTGATGATGGCGGTTTCCTCCTCCCCGGCCAGGTCGCTCTGGGCCAGCAGGTCCAGCACTCCCAGCCCGGTCTCCTGCCGCCGGGGATCTTCGGACATGGACGCCTCGATGGCCCACTGGGCGCGGTTCCACCATTCTGAACGCTGGTCCGCCTTCCGGCGCTGCTCCAGTGTTTTCCAGCCGATGATGAAGGTCAGGATGGCCGCAGCCAGCACGGCCAGCGGTCCCAGGGCTCCGAGGATCTCCCACCACGGGGCGCCGACGACGGCGGCCGGCTCAGGCGCGGCAGGAGGCGTCGGCACGGTGAAAGGCGGGACCATGTCACAAGCCTAACCGCGGGGCCCCCGGCCACTGGCGCGGCACGCTACCCGGCCCCTGCCGTTTTCCCCGTTTCGACCTGCCGTTTCCCCTGCCGTTTCCCCCTGCCGGCTGCGCTAGGGTGAGGAGATGGATACTCGACCCTACTACTTGGTCGCCACGGCGGGGAACCCCAATTTCGGCGACGAATTCATCACTGCTTCATGGCTCAGGCACCTGGCTGCAACGTCCCCGGACACCGAAGTATGGCTGGACTGCCCCCAGCCGGGTATGGCGGATCTGTTGTTCGGCAATCTCCATCCTCGGCTCCGGACCACCAACACGCTGTGGCGCGCGGTCGGAGAAGCTGCGGCAGCGCTGTCCCCGGAAGAGGTCCCGCAGAGGGTTGCCGGCCTGGTTCGGAACCTCGGATCAGCGGCCTATGACCTCGGTCTGCTCAAGCTGCGCGAGGTCCAGTCGCTGCACCTCCTGGGCGGGGGCTATGTGAACGGAGTGTGGCCGCAGCACGCCGGACTCGTGGCTGGCATGCAGGCCGTCAAGGAGCTGACCGGCGCAAGGCTGTACGCCACCGGGCAGGGCCTGATGCCATTGGCGGTCGCCGAAGAGGACGCCGCCGGACTGTTCGGGGATTTTGACTATGTCAGTGTCCGCGACGATCAGAGCGCTGCGGCTTTCTCAGCCAAACGGGGACTGGATGATGCGTTCCTGGGAGTCGAAGCGGAGATCGCCAGGTCCGACGGCCCCGAAGGGATCTTCGTCTGCATCCAGGAAGACATGAACGATGAAGGCAGGTTCCACCAGGCGGTAGCCTCGGCGCGCACCCTGATTGAGCAGCTGACGCTCGACGGCACGCCTGTCTACTATGTGGAAGCCATCCCGGGGGTCGACCATACGGCGTACGCCCTCCTGGCGGATTTGATCCCTGCGGAGAACTTCTATCCCTTTGTCCGGGTATGGCAGGAAGGGCTTCCAATTGGTCCGCGCCAGCAATGGATCACCACGCGCTTCCACTTCCATTTCCTTGCTGCGGCAGCCGGGGCAAGGGGCGTCGCGCTTAGCGTGAAAGAAGGCTACTACGACGTCAAGCATGCGTCCCTGACCACGCTGGGCAGCGGATGGACCGTGGATACCGGAAACGGCGGTCCGCTGTCCATGCCGAAGGTCCCCGGCACGCTGAAGAATTCGCTGGGATTGCGAATCGAACAGAAGCGTGCGGAGGCCGCACGCCTGTACCCGGCCGAAAACCGTCCGGCAGGTATCCGCTCGCTGCGGAGCAAAGCCCTGACAGCCCTAAGCCGTTAGCGTCCTTACCGCCCGGCCAGCATTGCCCGCGCAATGCTGGCCGGGCGGTGAGCAGCCGCCTATGCGTGCCCGGCTGACTGCATCTGCCGCAGTTCCTTCTTCAGGTCCCCGACCTCGTCCCGCAGACGCGCGGCCAGCTCGAACTGAAGCTCCGCGGCTGCGGCATGCATCTGCTCGGTCATGGAGGCAATCAGCTCGGTCAGGTCTTCCGCCGGGGCCGCGGCCAGACCGTCCTTGCGCACGCCCTTGCCCTTGCCCTTGGTCTTCTTCTTCGCTGCCTCTTCCAGGAGAGCCTTGGTGTCGGCGTCCTCGCGGGCCAGCTGGTCCGTGATGTCCGCGATTTTCTTGCGCAGCGGCTGCGGGTCCACGCCGTGCTTCTTGTTGTAGGCAATCTGGATGTCGCGGCGCCTGTTGGTCTCATCAATGGCATGCGCCATGGAATCGGTGATCCGGTCCGCGTACATGTGCACTTCGCCCGAGACGTTACGGGCGGCACGCCCAATGGTCTGGATGAGCGACGTGGAGGAACGCAGGAAGCCTTCCTTGTCGGCATCCAGGATGCTCACAAGGGACACCTCGGGCAGGTCCAGGCCTTCGCGCAGCAGGTTGATGCCTACCAGCACGTCGAAGGTGCCCATCCGCAGTTCGCGCAGCAGCTCCACGCGGCGCAGCGTGTCGACGTCGGAGTGCAGGTATTCCACCTTGATCCCGTGCTCCAGCAGGTATCCGGTCAGGTCTTCGGCCATCCGCTTGGTCAGCGTGGTGACCAGGACGCGTTCGTTCCGTTCGGTGCGGGTGCGGATCTCCCCCAGCAGATCGTCGATCTGGCCCTTGCTGGGCTTGACCACCACCTGCGGGTCCACCAGGCCGGTGGGCCGGATAATCTGCTCCACGAAACCGTCGGCCTTGGACAGCTCGTACTTGCCGGGCGTGGCCGACATATACACGGTCTGGCCGATGCGCTCGAGGAACTCGTCCCACTTCAGCGGCCGGTTGTCCATGGCGGAGGGCAGCCGGAAGCCGTGGTCCACCAGGGTCCGCTTGCGGGACATGTCGCCTTCATACATGGCACCGATCTGCGGGATGGTGACGTGGGATTCATCCACCACCAGCAGGAAGTCGTCCGGGAAGTAGTCCAGCAGGCAGTGCGGGGCGGTGCCCGGGCCGCGGCCGTCGATGTGCCGGGAGTAGTTTTCGATGCCGTTGCAGAAACCCATCTGCTGCATCATTTCCAGGTCATAGGTGGTCCGCATGCGCAGCCGCTGGGCTTCGACCAGCTTGTTCTGGGACTCCAGTTCCTTCAGCCGCACCTGCAGTTCATCTTCGATGCGCCGGATGGCGCGGTGCATGCGGTCCTCGCCGGCCACGTAATGCGAGGCGGGGAAGACATACATCTCATCCTCTTCGCGGATGACGTTGCCGGTGAGCGGATGCAGGGTGTGGATGCTCTCCACCTCGTCGCCGAAGAACTCGATCCGCAGCGCGGTCTCCTCGTACATGGGAATGATCTCCACGGTGTCTCCGCGCACGCGGAAGGTCCCGCGGTGGAAATCCATGTCGTTGCGCACGTACTGCATGGACACGAATTTGCGCAGCAGGTCATCACGGTTCATCTGCTGGCCCCGGCGCAGCGTCACCATGCCCTCGATGTACTCTTCCGGGGTGCCCAGGCCGTAAATGCAGGACACCGTGGCCACCACAATCACGTCGCGGCGGGTCAGCAGCGCGTTGGTGGCCGAGTGCCGCAGCCGTTCCACTTCCTCGTTGATGGAGGAGTCCTTCTCGATGAAGGTATCCGTCTGCGGAACGTACGCTTCGGGCTGGTAATAGTCGTAGTAGGAGACGAAATACTCCACGGCGTTGTTGGGCAGCAGTTCCCGGAATTCGTTGGCCAGCTGCGCCGCCAGGGTCTTGTTCTGCACCATCACCAGCGTGGGCCGCTGGACCTGCTCCACGAGCCACGCCGCCGTGGCACTCTTACCGGTGCCGGTGGCACCCAGGAGGACTACGTCCTTCTCGCCGGCGTTGATCCGCTCGGCGAGTTCCTTAATGGCGGCGGGCTGGTCACCGGCGGGTTTATATTCACTGACGACCTCGAAAGGCGCCACAACTCTCTTGATGTCCTGCGCAAGACTCATGCCTACAAAAATACTCCGCTGCGCGGACAGCCACTGTCCGCTTTGCTACGGGCTGAACCTCAGGCGCCGGCAGCGCCGCGTTCTCCGGAAACGTTCCGGTTCAGCGGCACAAGGCGCGTATCCCACAGCGCACGCACCGCGGCCACCAGCTCGTCGGGGCCACCGGTATTGTGCAGGACGACGTCGGCAGCAGCGGCCCGCTCTTCGGCGGTGGCCTGGGCGGCGATCCTGGCCCGTGCAGCTTCGGGAGCCATTCCTCGGTCGCGCACCATCCGCTCCAGCCGGACGTCTTCGGGAGCCTCCACCACCAGCACGAAATCGAAGTTCCCGGCCTGCCCGGTTTCCACGAGCAGCGGTATGTCCTGCACCAGGATTCCGTCCTCCGGCGCCTGAGCCGCAAGCTCGGCGGCCCGGGCGCGCACCAGCGGATGGATGATCCCGTTCAGCACTGCCCGCCGCTTCTCGTCGCCGAACACAACGGCGGCCAGGGCGGGGCGGTCCAGGCTGCCGTCCGCGGCCAGGACCTGCGGACCGAACGCGTCCACCACCGCGGCCAGCCCTGCTGTGCCGGGTTCCACCACTTCGCGGGCCAACGCGTCCGCGTCGATCAGTACGGCACCGCATTCGGTGAGGGTGCGGGCCACCAGGGATTTTCCGGCGGCAATTCCGCCGGTGAGTCCAACCTTAAGCATGTCCACCAGCGTAGTCCTCCGGCGCTGGCCCTCCCGTCAGCGCCACCCGTCACGCCGTCGGCGCCAGCAGATGCGGCCACTAGAATGGAAGAGTGAGTGATATCGACGCGGCGGCGGGGCGCTACACCACCATCGCCGGGGAACACCGCTCCGAACTGGACGTCAAGCGCTCACGCTTCATCACCGTGCTGCAGCGCACCGAAACCGAGGAAGAGGCCCGCGCGCTGGTAGCCGGGCTCCGCCGGGAGTTCCATGACGCGCGGCACCACTGCAGTGCGTTCGTCCTTGGCCCCACCCGTTCAGTCCAGCGCTCCAACGACGACGGCGAGCCCTCCGGAACGGCCGGCATCCCGATGCTGGAGGCCCTGACCAAACGGGAAACCTTCGGCGGTGCCACCGATCTGAGCGACATCACCGCGGTGACCGTGCGGTACTTCGGCGGCATCCTGCTCGGTGCCGGCGGCTTGGTGCGCGCCTATTCCGAGTCCGTCTCCTCCGCACTGGCAGCCGCTCCCCTGCTCCGCCGCCGGCGCATGCAGCTTTACGCCGTCCCGGCGTCCCACGCCGATGCCGGCCGGCTGGAGAACGAACTGCGCAGCGCCGGTATCAGTGTCACCGGCACGGACTACGGCGCCTCCGGCGCCAGCATCACCGTGGCCCTGCCGGATGTACCCGGCACGGCTGAAGAATTCCGCGACCGCCTGGCAGCCCTTACCGCCGGCGGCAGCACCCCTGAACCGCTGAGAACAGAATGGATCGATCTGTGACGCACGCCCCCGCCGGCTTCGACTTTGAGGCGCTCCGGCGATACCCCGACGTCGAGGCCGGGAACCTGCAGGCGCATGACGCAGCTGACCGGCTGCTGCTGGACACCGCAGCTGACCGGCTGCTGGCGGGCGGCGTCGTCGTCATCGGCGACTCCTACGGTGCACTCACCCTGGGCGCGGCGGCCGGTTACGGTGTACGGGAAATCCGCGTGCACCAGGACCCGTACTCCGGCGAGCTGGCCCTGCAGCGCAATGCGGACGCAGCCGGGCTCGCGGGGACGTTCAGCTCCCTGCCCCTTGGACCCGAACTGCTGACCGGTGCCCGGACCGTCCTGCTGCGCCTGCCGCGGTCCCTGGATGCACTCGAGGAGATTGCCGCGCTGATTGCCCGGCATGCCGATCCGCGGGTGGTGGTGTACGCCGGCGGCCGGCTCAAGCACATGACCACGGCCATGAATACGGTGCTCAGCCGCTGGTTCGGCTCCGTCACCGCTTCACTGGCACGGCAGAAATCGCGCGTCCTCACGGTGTCGGCACCGCTGGATCCGCTCCCGGCCAACCGGTTCCCGCTGGCCGGGCAGCACGACGTCGGCCTCCCGGCACCGCTTGAACTGCGCGCCTACGGGGCGGCATTTGCCGGCGCGTCGCTGGACATCGGCACCCGTTTCCTCCTGCCGCACCTCAGCGGCGCCCGGGACGCCTCCGCAGCCATCGACCTGGGGTGCGGCACCGGCGCCATTGCGGCTTACCTGGCCCTGTCACGCCCGTCCCTGCAGGTCATCGCGACCGACCAATCCGCAGCCGCCGTGGCTTCTGCAGTGCAGACCATGGCCGCGAACGGGGTGGCAGACCGGGTGCAGGTATACCGGGACGATGCCCTCAGCACCCGGCCGGATGCGTCGGCGGAACTGGTGGTGCTCAACCCGCCGTTCCACATCGGCGCCAGCGTACACGCCGGCATCGCGCTCAAGCTTTTTGCCGACGCCGGCCGGGTCCTGGCTCCCGGCGGGGAACTGTGGACGGTGTGGAACAGCCACCTCACCTACAAGGCCGCGCTGAACCGCTTGGTGGGACCTACCCGCGAGGTGGCGCGCAACCCCAAGTTCACCGTCACTGTGAGCACCCGGCGCTAGCCGAGACAGGCATGGCGCTGCTGTTCGCTTAGCGCGGTGTCCCGCCGTTCGACAAAGAGCCGGTCATCGGGAAGGCCAGCTCCGGACCCAGCCACAAAAGGAAAATCAGCAGCCACGCCAGCAGGAACACGCTGAACCAAGACAGCGCCCCAACGGGACGCTTTAGGCGGCGGAGCACGCCGTAGCCGGCCCAGGCGAGCCCCAGGGCGACGAGGGGTCCGGGGCAAAGCAGGACGAGCATCAGTTCATATTTCTCCAGCTCCCCCGGGGCGTAGGAGCCTCCCTGGCTCAGTCCCAGGATGATGAAACCCAGGAACGCAATCCACGCGCTATAACACGCGAGCAGGAAGGTAAGCACGGAACCGCCGATAAGCACCGCCTTTTCCCCTCCTGACCGACGCGCCTTCTCCGGTTGCTGCCATTGCGGAGGGTAATAGCCCTGCGGCGGGTGCGGCGGGTGCGGCTGCTGCGGGAGGTTCCCCTGCACCGGCGGTGGCCAATAGCCCTGCGGCGGGTGCGGCTGCTGCGGCTGATAGCCCTGCGGCGGGTCTTGTTCCGGCATTGGTCCCCCTGATCGGCGTCGGCGGCACCAGCGTAACCCGGGCGCGCCGCGCTCACCGGCGCCGACACAGCGCAAACGGCCTCTCAGCGACGCGCGAGAGAGCGCTCTCTTGACAGTGCCCTGCGTCACACTTAGGCTCTGACGAAGATCAGAGAGCGCTCTCTCACAGGCACGTTCGCGCCGGGCAGCTCTCGAAATCCACAACCAGTCCCATCTCAGCGGATCAGCCCCGGCTCAGCTCACGGCACGGTCCACTTATTTACCGGCTAGACCCACACACAAAGGAGTGACCGTGAAGAAGAACTTTAAACACCGGGCAGGAGCAGTGGCAGGCGCCGCCGTTCTGGCCCTGCTTGCCGCAGGCTGCGGCGGCGGCGACAAGGACAGCCAGGCAGGGACCGCCGAGGACCCCATCGAACTGTCTGTCACCACTTTCGGCACCTTCGGCTACGACGACCTCTACGCGGAGTACGAAGAGGCCAACCCGGGCATCAAGATCACCCACAACAACATTGACCGCGGCGCCAACGCCCAGACCGACCTCTTCACGAAACTCGCTGCCGGTTCCGGTGTCAGCGATGTGGTGGCCATCGAGGAAGGCTGGCTCGGAGCCGTCATGGAGGTCTCGGACCAGTTCGTCGATTTGAACGATTACGGTGCCGCTGACATCAAGGACAACTGGGTCGACTGGAAGTTCGAGCAGGGCACCGATGCTGACGGCCGCGTTATCGGCTACGGCACGGATATCGGTCCGCAGGGCCTGTGCTACAACGGCAAGCTCTTCGAAGCCGCCGGCCTGCCCAGCGACCGGGAAGCTGTTGCCGAACTGTTCGGCGGCGACGACGCCACTTGGGACCGTTACTTCGAACTGGGCAACCAGTACCACGAGAAGACCGGCAAGGCCTGGTACGACCAGTCCGGCTTCGTCTGGAACTCGATGGTGAACCAGATGGAAGAGGGCTACTACACGGCTGACGGCGAGCTGAACATCGAGGACAACGCCGCCATGAAGGAACAGTTCATGCAGCTGGCAGCGGGAACCGAAGCCGGTCTCTCCGCCAACGAAAAGAAGTGGGACTGGGGCACGGGCCGGGCCTTCACCGACGGTTCCTTCGCCACGTTCGTCTGCCCGGGATGGATGCTCGGCACCATCCAGGAACAGTTGGAATCTGCCGGCGGCAGCGAGAACTCCGGCTGGGACTTTGCTGATGTCTTCCCCGGCGGCGCCTCGAACTGGGGCGGTGCATTCCTCTCCGTTCCCGAAACCTCCGAGCACAAGGAAGAAGCAGCAGCCCTGGCTGCCTGGCTCACCGCCCCGGAACAGCAGGTCAAGCAGTCCGCTGCGGCAAACAACTTCCCCAGCACCCTTGAAGCACAGAAGCAGCTTGCCGAGGAAGCCAAACCCAATACCGTCTTCAACAACGCGCCGACCGGAGCCATCCTGGCCTCGCGTGCAGAAGGCGTAAAGGCTCAGTTCAAGGGCCCGGATGACTCCGTCATCCAGGAGAAGGTGTTCGGTGCCGCACTGACCCAGCTCGATTCGGGCAGCCTGGACGGCGAGGGCTCCTGGAATGAAGCAGTCAAGCTACTGAACGAGCTGGTCGTCAAGGACTAGCACACCCGTCGGGGCCTCCGGGAAACCGGAGGCCCCCGCATGGACTGTGAGAATCAACATGACCGTAACCGTAAAGCCACCCGCGCCGGCAGCACCGGCCCCCAAGCCCGAACTGTCCTTCCGGCAGCGTCTCAATGTGTGGGACTTCAAAGTTTCCCCCTACCTGTACATTTCCCCCTTCTTCCTGCTCTTCGCACTGGTGGGCCTGTTCCCGCTCATCTACACGTTCTTTGTGTCCCTCTACGACTGGCACCTGCTGAAGGGCCAGGGCGACTTCGTCGGTCTGGGAAACTTTGCCGACGTCCTGGGTGACCGTTTCTTCTGGAACTCGCTCTTCAACACGCTGAGCATCTTCCTTCTGTCCGCCATCCCCCAGCTTGCCGGGGCACTGCTGATTGCAGCCGTACTGGATCAGAACATCCGCGCCAAGACCTTCTGGCGGATGAGTGTGCTGGTCCCTTACGTTGTGACCCCCGTGGCCGTTGCACTGATCTTCACGAACATGTTCGGTGAAGAACACGGACTGATCAACAGCATCCTGGGCAACTTCGGAATCGATCCGATCCAGTGGCGCACGGAAACCTTCCCCAGCCACGTCGCGGTGGCGAGCATGGTCAACTGGCGGTGGACCGGCTACAACGCGCTGATCCTGCTGGCCGCCATGCAGTCGGTACCGCGCGAAATCTACGAATCCGCAGCCTTGGACGGTGCGGGCGCCGTCCGCCGGTTCTTCAGCATTACGCTGCCCAGCATCCGGCCCACCATGATCTTCGTAGTGATCACCTCCACCATCGGCGGGCTGCAGATCTTCACGGAGCCGCGCCTGCTGGATCCGACGTACGCCGGCGGCGCCCAACGGCAGTTCCAGACAACTGTGCTGTACCTCTGGGAGATGGCTTTCCAGCGCCAGGACTTCGGAAGGGCCTCGGCCATTGCCTGGCTCCTGTTCCTCCTGATTGTCGTTTTCGGAGTCGTCAACCTGGCCCTGTCCAGGCGCATAGCCTCCTCGGACAGCCGGCGGTCCCGCCGTCGTGCGGCACTGAAAGGGAAGAACAAGTGAGTGTCATTGAACGCAAAGCCCCCGCCCCGGGGCGCGGAAGCGTCCCTCCCAGGAGGAAGCAGGCCCTGCGGAACAGGATCCTCGGGAATGGGCTCCGCCCCGGTTTCCTGACGTACGGCCTGCTGCTGGCCTTCTTCGTCGGCTCGGCCTATCCCCTGTGGTGGTCTGCAGTAGTAGGCAGCCGCTCCAACGAGGCGCTGGGCCTGACGTACCCGCCGCTGCTGCCGGGCGGTAACTTCTGGGCGAACGTGGGCGAGGTGCTGGACACCATCCCGTTTTGGACGGCATTGTGGAACAGCATCCTGATTTCCAGCATCATCACCGTTTCCGTGGTCATCTTCTCCACGCTGGCGGGCTACGCGTTTGCCAAGCTGCGCTTCCGCGGCAACGGTGTGCTGATGGTGGCGGTTGTGGCCACCATGGCCATTCCCACCCAGCTTGGCATCATCCCGTTGTTCATGGTGATGCGGGAGCTCGGCTGGACCGGTGAAATCGGCGCCGTAATCGTGCCGACGCTGGTAACGGCCTTCGGCGTATTCTTTATGCGCCAATATCTCGTGGACGTCATTCCCGACGAACTCATCGAATCCGCCCGTATGGACGGGGCCAACATGATCAGGACGTTCTGGCACGTCGCGCTGCCCGCGGCCCGTCCGGCCATGGCAATCCTCAGCCTTTTTACGTTTATGTCCGCGTGGACCGACTTCCTGTGGCCGCTGCTGGTCCTGGATGCAAGCAATCCCACGCTCCAAACCGCGCTCAGCCAGCTGCAGTCCTCACGGTACGTGGACTACTCGGTAGTCCTCAGCGGCGCTGTACTGTCCACCATCCCCCTGCTCATCCTCTTTGTGCTGGCAGGCAAACAACTTATATCCGGAATTATGCAGGGAGCAGTGAAGGGTTAATGACTAACAACACCCCGGAATGGAACAACTTCCCGGCCGGCTTCATCTGGGGATCCGCCACCGCGGCCGCACAGGTTGAAGGCGCAGCGCGGGAGGACGGCAAGGAAGACTCCATTTGGGACGCCTTTGCCGCAGTACCCGGCAACGTACGCAACGGAGACACCCCGGCAGTTGCCGTGGACCACTACCACCGGATGCCGCAGGACGTGGCCCTGATGAAGGACCTGGGACTGGACTCCTACCGGTTTTCCACCAGCTGGGCGAGGGTTCGGCCGGGCGGCGGGGACCTCAACCGCAAGGGGCTGGATTTCTACTCTCGTCTGGTGGACGAACTCTTGGAAGCCGGGATCCTTCCCTGGCTCACCCTCTACCACTGGGACCTCCCCCAGGCCCTGGAGGAGGCCGGCGGGTGGACCAACCGCGACACCGCATACCGGTTCGTGGAGTATGCACAGGATGTCTACTCCGCGCTGGGCGACCGGGTGGAGCACTGGACAACGTTTAATGAACCGTTCTGCTCGTCGCTGCTCGGTTACGGGTCCGGGGCGCACGCTCCCGGCCGGCAGGAGCCGCGTGCAGCGGTTGCCGCCGTCCACCACCAGCACTTGGCCCACGGCATGGCGGTGAACGAACTCCGCCGCCTGGGCGCGGAGCAGATCGGCATCACCCTGAACCTGAGCAACTCCATCCCCCGTGACCCGGCGGACCCCATAGACCTCGAGGCCGCGCGCCAGTTCGACTCCCTGCAGAACCGGATTTTCCTGGATCCCATCCTGCGCGGATCATATCCGGAGGATTCCCTCCGCGACCTGGCGCCTTATGGCCTCCAAGAGGTCATCCAGCCCGGCGACATGGAAACCATTGGCGCCCGCATCGACTTCCTGGGCGTGAACCACTACCACGATGACCAAATCAGCGGACACCCGGATACCAGCGGCTCCGACGGGCACGGCGGGGGTGCAGGACGGCCGACGGCGTCTCCGTGGGTTGGGGCCGAACACATCACCTTCCCCAGCCGCGGCCTGCCGCGCACGGGGATGGACTGGGAGGTGAACCCGGACGGGCTGCGCAAGCTGCTCCTGCGGCTGGGCGAGGAGTACCCGGACCTGCCTCCGCTTTACATCACCGAGAACGGTGCCGCGTACGAGGACGAGGTTGCCGAAGACGGCAGCGTCCCGGATGCTGAGCGCACGCGCTTCATCCTCGACCACATCCGCGCCGTGGGAGAGGCCATCTCCGCCGGTGCCGATGTGCGCGGCTACTTCGTGTGGTCCCTGCTGGATAATTTCGAGTGGTCCTGGGGCTACAGCAAACGCTTCGGCATTGTCCGGGTGGATTACGACACGCAGGAGCGGACGGTGAAGGACAGCGGACATGCCTACCGCGGCCTCATCGCCGGGACCCGGAGCGCCGCAGGGGCAGCGACAGCCGTGTGAGGTCCCGTAAGCTGGCATCAGCCGGGCACCCCGGCCCAAGGCGCAGGGAGATATAAGTGAAAGCTGAGTCCGGCCAGGTCCGTTCCGCCCCGACCCTCGAAATGGTCGCGGCCCTGGCCGGAGTCTCCCGTGCCACGGTGTCACGCGTGGTCAACGGTTCATCCTCCGTTGACCCGCACCTCGTCACGTCGGTGGAGCAGGCAGTGAAGGTGCTGAACTATGTGCCGAACCGTGCTGCCAGGACCCTCGCCAGCCGACGCACCTACACTGTGACCCTGCTGGTCCCGGAGTCCACCTCCAAGGTCTTCGCGGATCCCTTCTTCGCGGCCGTGGTGGAAGGCGTTGCACGTTACCTAAGCACCACCGAGTACATGCTCAACATGGTGACGTCCTCTGAGTCCAATCCGGAGAAAACCCGGCGGTACCTGCTGGGCGGAAACGTGGACGGGGTCCTGGTGGTGTCACACCACACCGGGGATCATTCATGGACGCATTTGAACGGCTCCCTGCCGCTGGTCTTCGCGGGCCGTCCCCTGCTGGACTCCGCTGAGGCCTACTTCGTCGAGGTGGACAACGAGGAAGGGGCGGCGACGGCCACCAAGCGGCTGATTAGTGCCGGCAGGCGCAGTATTGCAACCATTGCCGGCCCGCAGGACATGCATCCGGGCGTGGACCGGCTGGCGGGCTGGCGTACTGCAGTGCAGCGTGCCGGCCTCAGCGACCTCCTAGTGGAAGCCGGTGACTTTACCGTGGCCTCGGGGGCCGCCGCCATGCGCCGGCTGCTGGACCGCGGGCAGCCCCTGGACGGCGTTTTCGCCGCCAATGACCAGATGGCAGCCGGTGCTTACACGGTGCTCAAGGAACGCGGGCTGCGGATCCCCGACGACGTCGCCGTCGTCGGATTTGATGATGACTACTACGCCACCAGCGTGGCCCCGGCGCTGACCACCATCCACCACCCGATCTCGCTGCTGGGCGAGAAGATGGCCGAGATCCTGGTGGACCTGATCGAAGGGCGTCCGGCGGAACGCGTCACGCGGCTGCCCACGTCCCTTGTGGTCCGGGAATCTGCCTAGCGCCAACGGAACGGCATACATACAGAAGCGGCCTGGCCGGAATTAGTTGCCCGTGAGCTTCTCGCGCAGTGCAGCCAGGGCTTCGTCGGAAGCCAGCGTGCCGGCACCCGTCTCGGCAACGGCCGGCTCGGAGGAGTAGCTGGTGGTGCCGGAATCGTGGGATTCCGATGCAGCAGCGATGTCCTCGGAGTTGTGCTGGGCGACCTGCTTCTTGTGGGCTTCCCAACGGGCCTGGGCGTCAGCGTACTGCTGCTCCCAAGCGGCACGCTGGGTCTCGTAGCCTTCGAGCCATTCGTTGGACTCGGGGTCGAAGCCCTCCGGGTACTTGTAGTTGCCGGCTTCGTCGTACTCTGCAGCCATACCGTACAGAGCCGGATCGAACTCGGTGCCCTCGGGGTCGACGCCCTCGTTGGCCTGCTTGAGGGACAGCGAGATGCGGCGGCGCTCAAGGTCGATGTCGATGACCTTGACGAACAGTTCGTCACCAACGGAGACAACCTGCTCGGCGAGCTCCACGTGGCGCACTGCCAGCTCGGAGATGTGGACCAGGCCTTCGATGCCGTCTTCGACGCGGACGAACGCACCGAACGGAACCAGCTTGGTGACCTTACCCGGAACAACCTGGCCGAGGGCGTGGGTGCGGGCGAAGGTCTGCCACGGATCTTCCTGCGTAGCCTTCAGCGACAGGGAGACACGCTCGCGGTCGAGGTCAACTTCCAGAACCTCAACGGTGACTTCCTGGCCAACTTCGACAACCTCGGAGGGGTGGTCGATGTGCTTCCAGGACAGCTCGGAGACGTGAACCAGGCCGTCGACGCCGCCCAGGTCCACGAATGCACCGAAGTTGACGATGGAGGAAACAACGCCCGGACGAACCTGGCCCTTTTCCAGCTTGTTGAGGAACGTGGAGCGAACCTCGGACTGGGTCTGCTCGAGCCATGCGCGGCGGGACAGAACAACGTTGTTGCGGTTCTTGTCCAGCTCGATGATCTTGGCTTCGATCTGCTGGCCGATGTACGGAGCCAGGTCGCGGACACGACGCATCTCCACGAGGGATGCCGGCAGGAAGCCGCGCAGCCCGATGTCGAGGATAAGACCACCCTTGACAACCTCGATGACGGTACCGGTAACGACGCCGTCTTCTTCCTTGACCTTCTCGATGTCGCCCCAGGCGCGCTCGTACTGTGCGCGCTTCTTGGACAGGATCAGACGGCCTTCTTTGTCTTCCTTGGTGAGCACCAGGGCTTCGACCTGATCGCCAACGGAGACAACGTCTCCGGGATCAACGTCGTGCTTGATGGAAAGCTCGCGGGAAGGAATGACACCCTCGGTCTTGTAACCGATGTCGAGCAGGACCTCGTCGCGGTCAACCTTGACAACGGTACCTTCGACGAGATCGCCGTCGTTGAAGTACTTGATCGTTGCGTCAATCGCGGCGAGGAAGTCCTCGGCAGTACCGATGTCGTTGATGGCGACCTGCGGGGTACCGGACTTCTCGTTGGTGGTGATGGTCATGTAGTTGGGACTCCGATGTGGAAGTTGTTTTGTATTCCGGACTGGTTTCCACTAACCGGCGGGGTAACCCGCAGGCAGATACTGGCCCAAGTGAAAGACGAAGGCACGTAAATGCCTGCGACGAACAGCTTGTTTGCCCGGAGATGGACAGGATGGGTAATAACTCGCGCTATTACGCGCCCGATCAGTCTAGCCGGACCCGCCAACGCAGGTCAAAGGGGATTGCCCGGTGACCTGGAGAAAAACACCCGGATCCGGCGCGCGGGGACCCCGGGGGCCTAGAAATGCGTGCTGCAGTAGGGCGCCGGTCCTGCCGCGAACAGTGAGTCCAGAAGGGACAGCGCATCATCCTGAGCCCGCACTCCCCCGGCGGCTGCCAAGGTCCGGGCACTCACCGCCCCCAGGTAGAGCGAGCCCAGGGCCGCAACCGTCAGCTCCGCCCGGAGCGTGCCGGCGTCCTCTCCCGGTTCGGCCGGAGCGCATGTCCCGACGCCGTCACGCACCTTCAGCAGGAAGGTCCCGTCCGCCAGGCCCATCGGATCCGTGACGTGGAGCACCACCGCGCCGTCGCCGAAATAGCCGCGCGCGGCCAGGGCGGCCGGAGCGTCCAGGATCCGCAGCCACAGGACGTCCTCGATGTCCTTTACGGTGTAGCGGCGCCGATCCGCGAGCATCCATGGCAGCGGATCCTCCACCGGAGCTTCGGCATACGTCAACCGGTCCACCAGGTCGATGGACCCCAGGTAACGCCACAGTTCGCGGTACGCCTCGTCACTGGCCGCCACCAGGTCGATGACCTTCATGGTGTGCGGTTCGTTTCGCCAGCCCAGCGACTTGTAGGCCGCGTAGCCGTCCGGGAGCCCTTCTGCGTTGAAGCGCAGGACACTGCGCACCGCCCGGTCCGGTTCCGTGTTTTCCCCGTTCCATTTCCCGGCCGCACGCATGGCGTACGCATGCTGCCGGCCCAGGGCACCGAAGGTACGCTCCAGATGGGCCCGGAAAAGTTCCGGCGCCAACGCCAGGATCTTGTCAGGGTCGGCAACGGCAATGCTGCCCCTCGGCGGCGCACTGAACTCCAGGCCACCCCTGGTGTCCAGCTCTACTCGGGCGGTGGAAGTGGCGGCGCCGAACCCGAACCGTCCATAGATGGTTGCCTCCGACGCCGTGAGGGCCGCCAGCGCCAAGCCGGCCGCTTTGGCCCGCGCAAGGTCCGAGGTAATCATCTGCCGCAGGATCCCGCGGCGCCGGTGCGTGGGACGCACGGTGACCGCCGTAACCAAATGAGCGGGAAGCAGCTCCCGTCCGCCTACGTTCAAGTCGTTGACCATGGTGCCGTAGGTGGCCACTGGCACCGCCGGATCCCAGGCATACTCCGGCATATCGTCGTCGTATACCGCGGTCAGGATCCGCCCGTCCCGCAGGTAACCGTCCACCTGGGCCGGGAAGCGTTCCGGGATGCTGCGGTCCTCGTGGAAGCCAAGGTTAACGGCGTCGAACCACCGAACTGTCCGCTCATCGGCCTTGCTATGGTCCGCGGAGTCGTAACCGGCCGGGAACGAAGCGAACCGCAGCCCGACCGCGCCGTTGTTCGCGCCGTTGTTCGTGCCGTTGTCCGTTCCCATGCTTCCCCCTGTGTTGAAGCGGCGGCGCCGCGCACTTAGTGGCCGGCTTCGTGCCAGCTGACGCCCTGACCAACCGAGACATCCAGCGGCACAGACAGGTCCGCCGCCGCGCCCATCTGCGCGCGGACCAGCTTTTCCACCGTGTCCCGCTCGCCGGGAGCGACTTCGAGGACCAGTTCATCATGGACCTGCAGCAGCATCCGGGATTTGAGTCCCTGTGCCTTCAGCTCGGCATCCACGCCCAGCATGGCCTTCTTGATGATGTCCGCCGCGGACCCCTGGATGGGGGCGTTCAGCGCGGCACGCTCAGCCATTTCGCGCAGCTGCCGGTTGTCGCTGGAAAGGTCCGGCAGGTAGCGTCGGCGCCCCTCGATGGTGGAGGTGAAGCCGTCCTTGCGGGCCTGCTCGACGACGCCGCGCAGGTAGTCGCGCACGGCGCCGAAGCGTTCGAAGTAGTCCCGGATCAGGGTCCGGGCTTCATCGACGGGGATGGCCAGCTGCTTGGACAGGCCGAAGGAGCTCAGGCCGTAGACCAGGCCGTAAGACATGGCCTTGACCTTGGAACGCATGGCGCTGGTTACTTCTTCGGGCGCCACGTTGAACACATGCGAGCCTACAAAGCGGTGCAGGTCCTCGCCGGCACGGAAGGCGGAAATCAGCCCTTCGTCACCGGAAAGGTGGGCCATGATCCGCATTTCGATCTGCGAGTAGTCGGCGGTAAGCAGTTCGTCGTAGCCGTTGCCCACCACGAACACCTCGCGGATGCGGCGGCCCTCCTCCGAGCGGATCGGAATGTTCTGCAGGTTCGGGTTCACCGAGGACAGGCGTCCGGTGGCCGCCACCGTCTGGGCGTACGTGGTGTGGATGCGGCCGTCGTCGGCAACGGCTTTGCGCAGTCCCTCCACGGTGGAGCGCAGCTTGGACGCGTCCCGGAAGGCCAGCAGCTGTTCAAGGAACGGGTGCCCGGTCTTGACGATCAGGTCCGTCAGCGCGTCTGCGTCGGTGGAGTAGCCGGTCTTGATCTTCTTGGTCTTCGGCAGGCCGAGTTCATCAAAGAGGACCGCCTGCAGCTGCTTGGGCGAACCGAGGTTGATTTCCTTGCCGATGATCCGGAAGGCCTCGTCGCTGGCGTGCGTGATGGTGGCGCTGAAATCATCGAGCAGCCGGTCCAGCTTCTCGGAGGACACGGCAACACCGGCCAGTTCCATTTCCGCCAGCACCTCGGACAGCGGCAGCTCCAGTCCGCCCAGCAGCTGGTTGGCTCCGCGCTCCACGAGCTGGCCGGCGAAGTGCTCGCTCAGGCGCAGTGCCGCGAAGGCCTTGGATACGGCAGGGGTGGCTGCATCTTCATCGCCCAGGGACAGTTCCAACTGGTTGCTGGCTGCTGCCGCCGGAACAATATTCATTTTCAGGTGGTACTGGGCCAGGTCCGCCAGTTCGTAGCTGCGGCGGTCCGGCTGGATCAGGTAGCCGGAAATGGCGGTGTCATCCACTTCCCCGGCCAGGTGCAGCCCGCGGGCGGCCAGTGACTTGTAGGCCTCCTTGAAATCGTGCACCACCTTGGGAGCAGCCAGGTTCCCGAGCCATGCCGCGAGCACCTGCTCGGCCTCGGCGTCGAGCCCGGTCAGCGGCACATAGGCCGCGGAGGCGTCGGTCACCAGGGCGATGCCGACGACGTCGCGGGACGCGGCCGCTCCTTCGGTCACAAGCTGCACGGCGGTGCGGGCCTGGTTGGTGGCCCGCAGCCAGTCCTGCAGGGCACCGGCGTCCGTCAGGACACTGTGTTCGGGGGCAGCCACTTCGGCATGGGTGCTGGCCTCGCCCTCCTCTTCCCCGTAAACGTCGAAGAGCCGCTTGCGCAGCGCGTTGAACTGCAGGGCGTCGAAGAGTTCCTCGATGGCCTCCCGGTCCGGGCGCCGGGCCGCCATCGCGTCGAGCTCCACGGGCAGGTCCAGGTCCCGCAGCAGCCGGTTCAGGCGCCGGTTCCGCTTAACATCTTCGATGTTCTCGCGCAGGGAATCGCCAACCTTGCCCTTGATGGCGTCCAGATTCTCGAGGATCCCCTCGAGGCCGCCGTAGAGCTTAATCCACTTCGCCGCCGTCTTGGGTCCCACACCGGGAACGCCCGGCAGGTTGTCCGCGGTCTCGCCCACCAGCGCGGCAAGGTCGGAGTACTTGTCCGGCGGCACCAGGTACTTCGCTTCGACCGCCGCGGCATCCATCCGGGGCAGATCGGATACACCCTTCTTGGGGTAGAACACGGTGACATGGTCATCCACCAGCTGGAAGGCATCGCGGTCACCGGAGACCACCATCACGTCCCAGTCCTGCGCCGACGCCTTGGTGGCGAGGGTTGCCAGGACGTCGTCCGCTTCGTAGCCGTCCATGGAAAGGGTAGGAATGCGCATGGCCTCCATGACCTTGATAATCAGGTCAATCTGCCCGTGGAACTCCTCGGGCGTCTTGTTCCGGCCGCCCTTGTACTCGGTGTACTCCTCCGAGCGGAACGTCGGCGTGTCCAGGTCAAAGGCCACCGCTACGTGGGTGGGCTTCTCTTCCTTGATCAGGTTGATCAACATGGACGTGAATCCGTACACCGCGTTGGTGTGCTGGCCCGTGTCGGTGGAGAAGTTCTCGGCCGGGAGGGCGTAGAAGGCCCGGAAAGCCATGGAGTGACCGTCAATCACCAGCAACCGGTTGTGTCCCCCGGCATTCACGTTCCCGAGCTGAACCGCTGCAGTGCCGGCGTCCGTGCCGTTGCTTTTGGTGCTGCTATCCTCGGTGCCGCTGTTTTCGGTGTCGCTGTTGCTAAGGGGGGTGCCGGCCAGTTTGGTAGATTCACTCACAAATGCAAGCCTAGTTGCCATGAGCGAGATTTTCACGCCGGGCCCGGGGGGCCCCGCGGCACACACGAACCCGCACCGGCAGGAACTCCTGGACGCAGGTGTCCCGGAGGAGCTGCACGACTGGCTTGCCGCGCACGGTGTCGGACGGCTCGTGGTGAAGATGGGCATCCGGTTCCTGGAAATGGCGCCGGACCGCCTGGTCGCCACCATGCCGGTGGAAGGCAACGAACAGGTGGCCGGAATCCTGCACGGCGGAGCGCACCTGGTCCTCGCTGAGACCCTTGGTTCCTTTGGTGCCGGAATGCACGCAGGCCCGGGCCGGCACGCGGTGGGTATTGAAATAGGGGCCACGCATCACCGGTCCGTCTCCTCGGGGCTGGTCACCGGTACGGCCACCGCGCTGCACCTGGGCAATACCCTCACCACGCATGAAGTAGTGATGACGGATGAGCAGGGCCGGCGCCTGTCCACCGCCCGGATCACCAACATGATCCGCGAGACCCGCTAGGCACCCGGCAGGAACGAGTAGTGCAGGCGCATGCTGCCGTCCGCGGAAGGCTCTGACCGGAGCAGGCGGACCTGCTGATTCGCCGCGGCCGGCAGCAGCGCCTGCCCTGAGCCCAGCAGCAGCGGGTGCAGTGTCAGGTGCAGCTCGTCCAACAGGCCTTCCCGGAGGTACTGGGCGGCAAGGTTTGTTCCGCGCAGCCACACGTCGGCGTCGTTCGCGGAATCGGCAATGTCTGCGGCGAACTCACTGACGGGGCCGCGCACGAACATCACGTCAGCGCCGTTTATGCCGGGAAACTCATGGTGGGTATAGACCCACACCGGCGCCTGCGGGCAGTCCCATGCCGCAGGCCCGTGTTCCTGGACCTGGCGCAGCAGCCGCGCGTAGGTGCCTGCGCCCATCACCACGGCTCCCGCGGCGGATGGCACTTCGGTTCCGGCGGCTTCCGTCGGATGCGGGGAAAAGGGGTCGAAGCCTGCGGCCAGGTAATCGGCGGAGTTGAACCCCGCCGGGTTGTGTCCGGCGGCGTCAAAGCCGTCGAGTGAGGCCGAGGCGTAGTACACGGTCCGGACCATCTGGCAATGCTAACCAGGCCGGGATGCGCGGCGGAAGACAGCCCTGCGGAATACGGGCGCCCGCTTCGGGGTTGCCGCCTATGGATTGGAATTGCCGCTGCCACCCCAAGAGGCGTGCGCAGCGGCGCACTATAGGAAGAGTTGCGTTTTGAACCTGTTTTCCCCGATGACTGCCGGCAGCCTGGAGCTGTCCAACCGCCTGGTGATGGCACCGCTGACCCGCCAGCGCGCCGGCCGGGACGGTATCCCCGGACCCATGATGGTTGAGCATTACCGGCAGCGCGCCTCACTGGGCCTGATTGTCAGCGAAGGCACCTACCCCAGCCGTGAAGGCCAGGGTTTCCCGGGCCAGCCGGGGCTGGTGGACCCGGAGCAGTTGGACGGCTGGCGGAAGGTCACCGACGCGGTGCATGACGCCGGCGGGCGGATCGTTGCGCAGGTCATGCACGCCGGCCGCGTAAGCCACACCAACACCACCGGCGGGCTGGAACTGGTTGCCCCCAGCGCCATCGCGGTGGACGGGCTGTCCCACACTTATGACGGCAAGCAGCAGTACGAGGTGCCGCGGGCACTGGAAACCGAAGAGTTGGCGGAAGTGACCGCCGGCTTCGTACGCGCTTCGCGTGCGGCAGTTGACGCGGGCTTTGACGGAGTCGAACTGCACGGGGCCAACGGCTACCTGCTGCACGAGTTCCTCTCCCCCGCCTCCAACCAGCGCACCGACGGTTACGGCGGCAGCCCGGAGAACCGGGCACGGTTTGTCATCGAGACGGTTTTCGCCGTGGCCGCCGAAATCGGGGCGGACCGCGTGGGCCTGCGCCTGTCCCCCGAACACAATGTCCAGGGGGCGCTCGAGACAGATCCGGCGGACGTGCTGGCCACCCACGGCGCCCTGCTGGACGCCATTGCACCGCTGGGCCTTGCCTACCTCAGCATCCTGCACCGTGACCCTGCCGGAGAGCTGGTGCAGGCCCTGCGTTCACGCTTCGGCGGGCCGGTGTTCCTCAACTCCGGCTTCGGCGTCATCACCACCCGTGACGAAGCGATCGCCATGGTTGCCGACGGACTCGCAGACGCCGTCGTGGTCGGCCGCCCGGCCATCGCCAATCCCGACCTGGTGCGCCGCTGGCAGGAGGGGCTGCCCCTGAACACCCCTGACGCCACGACGTTCTACTCGTTCGGCCCGGAGGGCTACACCGACTACCCCTTCTACTCCGGGGGCGACGCCGCGTCGCAGAACTGACCTCGCAGAACTGACGTCGCAGAACTGACGTTTCGGGACCCGAACCGGGCCCGGCAACGCAGAAGGCCGGCAGGATCAACGATCCTGCCGGCCGGATGGGGTGTTTAGGGTTTGTTAGTTGGTAAACCTGCCGCGCCCGGACAATCAGGTAGATGCCGTACAGGACTGCAACGGCGCTCACGCCGAAGCACGCAAACGCGCCGGCCTTCGCCAAGGCAACACGGTTGCCCGGGGTGGAAGCAGTGGCTTCGTCCTGGGACACGGCGTACAGCCGCACTCCGAAGGAGTAGACGCCGACGACGATCAGTGCGGCTACCAGCGTGACGCCGAAGACCACGAGGTAGTCCAGCCAGTGGATGTTCATTTGGAACCTGCCTTGACCTTGCGGGTGTTTTTGCCGTTCTTGTTCTTGCGGCCCTTGGAGCTCTTTTTGGCCTTGCCGTGGTTCTTGCCCTGCTTGGCCTTCTTGCCGCCCTTGTTCTTGCCCTTGCCGCGGCGCTTCTTGATGCTCACGACTTCACCGGCGTTTTCAATACCGCTGTTGCTGACGGCATTGTCATGGCTCACCTTGTCCCGCCGGGACCACAGGAAGATGCCGAGGATAACCAGCGTCCCGACGACGGCGTCGATGACCACGCCCGCTGTTCCCATGGAGGCGACGGCGGCGGTGACGGCACCCATGACCGCTGCTGCAGGGAGGGTCAGCAGCCAGCCGCTGGCGACCCGGCCGGCAGTTCCCCAGCGGACCACCGCGCCCTTGCGGCCCAGGCCCGAACCAATGACGGAGCCGGAGGCAACCTGGGTCGTGGAGAGGGCAAAGCCAAGGTGGGAGGAGGCCAGGATGGCGGCTGCGGTGCTGGTTTCGGCAGCGAAGCCCTGGGCCGGCTTGACCTCGGTCAGGCCGGTTCCCATGGTCCGGATGATGCGCCAGCCGCCTGCGTAGGTACCGGCAGCAATGGCAACGGCACACGAGGCGACCACCCAGAAATGGGGGCCGGTTCCGGCGGTCTGCAGTCCGTCGGCCACCAGGACCAGGGTGATGACGCCCATGGTCTTCTGCGCATCGTTGGTGCCGTGCGCCAGGGCCACCAGCGAGGAGGAGAAAATCTGTGCGTAGCGGAAGCCGCCGCGCTTGCGGGGCAGCTTCTCCCCGGAGTCCGGGTCATGCCGGCGGGTGATCCGGTAGGCCAGCTTGGTGGCGAGGTACGCCACAAAGCCCGCGATGACCGGAGCGATCAGTGCCGGCAGGACCACCTTGGAGACCAGCACCGAGAAGTCCACCGAGCCGAACCCGGCACCCACTACCGCGGCACCGATCAGCCCGCCGAACAGGGCGTGGGAAGAACTGCTGGGCAGTCCCTTGAGCCAGGTGATCAGGTTCCAGATCACGGCACCCATGAGGCCCGCGAAGATCATTACCGGGGTGATCTGAATTCCGCCGTCGCCCTCGCGGATCAGGCCGTGCGAGATGGTTTTGGCTACCTCGGTGGAGAGGAAAGCGCCAACCAGGTTGAGCACGGCCGCCAGGGCCACTGCTGTTTTCGGTTTGATTGCGCCGGTGGCGATGGGAGTTGCCATCGCGTTGGCGGTGTCATGAAATCCGTTGGTGAAGTCGAAGAATAAAGCCAGCGCGATCACCAGCGCGACCATGAGGGTGAGATCCACCGCATACCCTAACTAAAGACGAGTGAAAAGAGTCCGCGTGGCGGGTTCAGCTTCGGCACGTGTTGCCGAAATCCCGCTTTACGCCAGATTGATCGTATGCGCTCGGGCAGGCGCGGACCAAAGCGGGGGTTGTGCGCTTGCTCTCGCCCGCTGGTTGCACCGAGCGGACCTACCCGCAGTCTTCGGTTCAGATCCGCAGGCTGGTCCGGGGCCCGCGGCCGCCAAGTTCGACGTCGATGTTTGTCTCCGGAGCGGGCAGGACGACACGCCGGGAATGCGTGTTCACACCGTCGGGCTCCACGATGCTGAGGATGTAGCTGCCGGCCCCGGGCAGCGGCAGCTCGTAGTTCCCGGCAGTGTCGGAACGCACGGCCACCGACGGCTGGCCTCCCGGCCGGACCAGGATGACCAGGGCACCGGCAAGCGGGCGGCCGGCATGCTCGATCCGCCCGGAGAGGGTCAGCCGCTGGCGGAAGTGGATGTCATGGTTCGCCGCCGAGCCGGGGAAGGCCAGCACCTCCGACACCGGCCGCCAGTGGGCATGGTTGGCGACGAGCACGTACTCCCCGTCCCCGGGCAGCACCACGTTGTAGGAGCCGGCGTCGTCGGCGCGGTCCCAGTCCACCGGTCGGCCCGTGCCATCCAGCGCGGTGACGGTGCCGCGCTGCACAGGCTTACCGTCCGCCGCCGAGAGCATGCGTCCGTGGACCATGATTTCCCGTTTCGCGTCTGCGCGCTGCGGCTGCACTTGCCCCGGTGCCGCGTGCAGATCCGGGTGGGTGGCCTCGCGCCGGCGGGAGCGCGGGATCAGGCAGGACACTCCGGTGGCCGCAAGTGCCGCGATTCCGGCGCAGACGAAAACGGTCCGGAAGGCGTCCAAGCTGGGGAAGGCGGCACCGCTGATGCTCACCGTCAGCGATGCCAGGACGGTGGCCACCACGGCGCTGCAGGTGGAGGTGCCCACCGAACGCAGCAGTGTGTTGACTCCGTTGGCCGCGGCAGTGTCCGTCAGCGGTACGTTGCTCATGATCAGGGTGGGCATAGCGGCCATGGCCATGGCTGTTCCCACCGATATGATCACTGCCCCGGTGATGATTTCGGTCACCGAACCCACAAACAGCACACGCCAGAGGTAGCCGGCCGCCATTACCGCGCAGCCGCTCACCATGGTGGTTTTGGCGCCGAAACCGTTGGTGATCCTTGCCGACACGGGTGCAGCCGCCACCATGGCCAGCCCGGACGGGATCATGGTCAAGCCCGCCACCACCACGCTCAGCCCGAATCCAAAGCCGGTTTCCCGGGGCAGCTGGAGCTGCTGCGTGGTGACCAGCATGTTGGCGTACATGGAGAAGCCGACCAGTACTGCCCCGATATTGGTGAGCAAGACGGGGCGGCGGGCAGAGGTCCGGAGGTCCACCAGCGGCTGGCCGTTGCGCAGCTCCGCCGGGAACCACAGGGCAAAGAACACGGCGGCACCGGCGAACAGGCCCACCACCGGATAACTGGTCCACCCCCAGACACCGCCCTTGGTAATGGCCAGCAACAGCGCGGTCATCCCCGCCGAGAGCAGCACTGCGCCGAGGTAATCGAAGCGGCCGGGTGTGCGCACGTGCGACTCCGGGACAAAAACGACAACGGCGACCATGAGCAGCGCGGCGATTATTCCCACCACCCAAAACGTTGCCTGCCATCCGAGCCGGTCGTAGATGTACCCGGACAACGGCAGCCCCAGGGCACTGCCAATTCCGAAGCTGGCGCTCATCAGGGACACGGCTCCCGCAATTTTCTTCTGCGGCAGGGCATCGCGCAGGATGCTGATTCCCACCGGGATCACCGCCCCCGAAAAGCCCTGCAGTCCCCGGCCCACCAGCGCCCAGGTGAAGGTTCCGCCAACCGAGGCAGTGAAGGCTCCGACCACCATCACGGCCATTGCCAGCAGCAGCATCCGGCGCTTGCCGTACATGTCCGCCAGCCGCGACACGATGGGTGTGGCCACGGCGGCGGCCAGCAGGGTTACGGTGACCATCCATGAGACGTCGTCGCTGCTGACCCCGAAGACCCGCGGGTATTCGGGCAGCAGCGGCACCACGGCGGTCTTTTCCAGTGAAACCACAATGCCGCCGCAGGCCAGGACGGCAATGACCAGCCAGTCCGGGTACGTTCGCTGCTTCCGTGCCGGCTGCGTGGTCATACCGGTCCTTCCGGTTGGGCTTCCGGCGGTGGAACTAACCGCGCGAGATAGGCACCTTCTTGGAGGAGGGACCAACCTCGGGAACGGGGACGCGGACTTCAAGGACGCCGTCGTTGTAGGAGGCGGTGACGTCGTCCTGGCTGGCGCCGCTGGGCAGGGCAACTTCCCGGGTGAACGAGCCGTACCGGAACTCCGAGCGGTAGCCGTTGCGGCCCTTGTGTTCGGTCTGTTCGCGCCGCTCACCCTTGATATGCAGCATCCCGTCGCTGACCGTAACGTCCAGGTCCTGCTCGGGGTTGATGTTGGGCAGTTCGGCACGGATCACCATGCTGTTACCGTCCTGGTACTCCTCGATGGGGAAGGCCGGGACCTCCCAGTCCCCCTCAAAGAATTTTCGGACCTGGTCGGGCAGTTCGAAGCGTTCGCGCCTTGCAAGTGAAGCCATGGATATCTCCTGTGTATGGCCCGGATTCGCCGCAGGTTGCGCCGGTTTTGCTCCGGCCCTGCCGCCGGGCGGGGAGGAATGCCGGTGCCGCTAGGTTACGTCCGGAAGGTTCCTGCCCTCAATGGATACCCCCGTGCAAACAGGGCCCAGCCGGCGTATTGGGTGGTGGCGGAAACGCCTTTGCCCCACGGTCCGGGCCGCTGGCCTTGAGCCTAGTAATGGATTTTCGCCCCGCGTATAGTTTTCAGGTGCGCACAGTCCTGTGAGGATCCGCCCGCCGTCCACTACGGCACGATACCGACCGGCATCACGTCGAGAGGCTTCCACAATGGCGCAGAACAACCAGGATTCCGTATCGGTTAATCCCCTTTTTTCCCGCCCGGGCGAAGAAACGTCCGCTCCGAAATTCCGGCTGGCCGAGGGGCAAATGCTGCCGGAAACCGCGTACCAGATTGTGCATGATCAAACCATGCTGGATGGGAATGCGCGCCTGAACCTTGCCACGTTTGTCAGCACCTGGATGGATGACCAGGCGAACCGGCTTTACAGCGAGACGTTCGACAAGAACATGATCGACAAGGATGAATACCCGCAGACCGCGCAGATTGAACAGAACTGCTGGCGGATCCTGGCGGACCTGTGGCACTCACCCGACCCGGAGGGGACCATCGGCACCTCGACGGTCGGCTCCTCGGAGGCCTGCATGCTCGGCGGCCTGGCCCTGAAGCGGCTGTGGCAGCACAAACGGCGCAGCGAGGGGAAACCCGCGGAAAGGCCGAACCTCGTGATGAGTTCCGCGGTGCAGGTGTGCTGGGAAAAGTTCTGCAACTACTTCGATATCGAGGCCCGGCTGGTGCCCATCAGCGAGGAGCACAAGTGCCTGGACGGCTTTGAACTGGAAAAGTACGTCGATGAGGGCACCATCGGCGTCGTCGCCATTATGGGCGTGACCTACACCGGCATGTACGAGCCGGTAAAGCAGATTGCCGCGAAGCTTGATGAGATCCAGTCCTCCACCGGCCTGGACATCGCCATCCACGTGGACGGTGCTTCAGGCGCCATGATCGCCCCGTTCCTCCAGCAGGATCTGGAATGGGATTTCCGGCTGGCGCGCGTGCATTCAATCAGTACGTCCGGACACAAGTACGGCCTGGTTTACCCTGGGCTGGGCTGGGTGGTGTGGCGGGAACGGCAGTGGCTCCCGGAGGACCTGATTTTCTATGTCAGCTACCTCGGCGGCGACATGCCTACGTTCGCCCTGAACTTTTCCCGTCCCGGCGCCCAGGTGGTCCTGCAGTACTACCTGTTCCTCCGCCTGGGCCGGGACGGTTACGCCAAGGTCCAGCAGGCGTCCCAGGATGTGGCCCTGCACCTGTCCAGCGGAATCGCCGGAATCGGGCCCTTCGAACTATGGAATGACGGCTCTGATATCCCCGTGTTCGCATGGCGGCTGAAGGACGGCCAGACGGACAAATGGAACCTCTACGACCTTGCCGAACGGCTCCGCACCAAGGGCTGGCTGGTACCGGCGTATCCCATGCCGGACAACCTGGCCAACCTCACGGTGGAGCGGGTTGTGGTCCGCAACGGACTGAGCATGGACCTGGCCGAGAACCTGCTGACCGATATCCGCCGCGAAACGGCCTATCTGGATCAACTGAACGCGCCCATGCCCCGCGAAGCAGAGCACCCCGGCTTCCACCATTAGTCCCTGAGGGGCCGGGTGCATGCACTAGGCGCGGCCGCCGAGGTCCCTGCTGATCCGGTCCGCGGCGGCCCGCAGGTGCGGCAGCACAGTTTCTTCGATGTGTTCCTCCGGGGAACTGTGCAGCTGCAGGGACACGTTCGCTGCGGCGACCACTGAACCGTCGGCTCCGCGGACCGGCACCGCCACGCCCCGCAGTCCGTTTTCCAGTTCGTCCGCGACGCGCGAGAACCCTTCGGTTCCCGCGCGCCGCACTGCGTGCTGCAGTTCCGCAATGCTGCCGACCGTGCCGGCCGTGTACTGCATCAGCTGGACCGCAGCGAAGTACTCCTCCTGCTCGGCTTCCGGCAGTGCAGCCAGCAGCACCCGTCCCATGGAGGTGGCCCAGGCCGGGAAACGGGTGCCCACGTTGACCGCCACCCGCACCAACCGCGGCGAAGTGATCCGCGAAACGTAGACCACGTCACTGCCGTCCAGGATGCACAGCGATGTCGTCTCCCCCAGATCTGCGGACAACTGCTTTAGGTGCGGTTCGGCGGCGTGCGGCAGCGAAAGATGGGACAGGAAGGAGGCGCCGATGTCCAGGGTCCGCGGAGCGAGCCGGAAAGCGGTGCCGTCGTAGCCCAGATACCCCAGGTCCCGCAGGGTCAGCAGGAACCGCCGGGCCGCTGCCCGGCTGGTGCCGGCCGCAGCCGCAGCCGAACTGACCGTGTGTTCCGGAACGTCCTTGCTGAAGGCGCCGAGTACGGCGAAGGCCTTCTCCACGGACTTGACGTAGTAGCTGTCCTCCATTCTCAGCCGTCCTTCCGTGCCAGCGTGCCTTCGGCCGCCAGATACTGCGACGCCAGCCGGACCGGGGCGTTGGGTGCGCCGTAGCCGTCATAGCGGCCCCGCCGCTCCACCACTTCGAAGAACACGTTCCCCACGGTGGCCGTGTAGAAGTGCAGGAACTCGCCGTCGCCGTCTCGGTCGTACAGCAGGTTCAATTCCTGCAGCGCAGCCAGGAAGTCCGGCTCCAGCCGGAACCGGGCAGCGAGGTCCTCATAGTAGTTCGCCGGTACGGGCAGGAACCGCAATCCCCGGCCGGCGGCCTGCCGCGCAGCAGCGACCAGGTCGGTGCAGGCGAATGCGATGTGCTGGGGATAGCCGCCCGGTTCGGACTCGACCGCGAGCGGGGCGATGTTCAGGGCCAGCCGCACCCCGCCGGCGGTGCTGCGCATCACCTGGCTCCGGACCAGGCCCATCGGGCTCGGAACCTCCTGCGCAGCGGCAGCCGAGAGGGAAAGGGTGGCTTCGTAGAAAAGTACGGCTTCGTCAAAATGCTGCCACGGCTGGGACAGGTTGACGTGGTCGATGCCGGTGACCAGCGGCTCCGCGTCCGTGCCGGAGCCCGGATCCGCGCTGAACTCCCCCGCCCAGGCGGCCGTACCGTCCGCGGTGGCCTCGCAGAGGAAGACTTCGGTGCCGTCGGGCGCGTACACGGCCTGCAGCACCTGCTCATCCGCCTGGGTTTCGCGCGGCACCCGGCGGGTGCGCAGCTGCACGGCACGCGAGGCGGCGGCCAGCGGATCCTGCACGTCCAGGCCGAGGGCGGAGATGCCCGGTTCCAGTGCGCCGGCACCGTTGATGATGACCCTCGCCTGGCCCTGGGTCCACAGCTGCGCGGCTTTGGTCCGGTGCCGGCCGCCGAATTCGAAGCCGAGCTGGCGGAGCAAGGTGGATACAGTCTCCGGGTGCTCCGCCTTGACCTCGGCGAAGCTGAAGCCGCTGGGTTCGGCCACCGGCGGCAGGGCAGCCAGGGACATCGGATAGCGTGCCGCGCCGTCGTCCGCCGCCAGACGGGCGGCGGTGCGTTCCTGAAGCAAGGTCAGCGAACGCATGGCGTCCACGGCGGTGCCTTCCTCGGCCGTCTGCCGGAACACGTCATTAAAGATCTCCAGCGAGACCGGTCCGTCGTAGCCGGTGCGGACCAGATGCGCCATAAAGCCCGCCAGGTCAAAAGCGCCCTGGCCGGGGAAGACCCGATAGTGCCGGCTCCAGGACAGCACGTCCAGGGACAGTTTCGGGGCGTCGGCCAGCTGGACGAAGAAGATCTTCTCCGCCGGGATTTTTTCGATGGCTCCCGGGTCCCAGCCGCGGGAGAGGATGTGGAAGCTGTCCAGGCAGGTGCCGATGTTCGGATGCCGGGCCAAATCCACTATGCGCTGGGCGTGCTCGAAATCGTTGACGTAGCGGCCCCAGGCCAGGGCCTCATAGGCCACCTTCACGCCGTACCCGGCAGCAAGGTCTCCGAGGCTGCTCAACTGGCCGGCAGCCACGGCGTCGTCGTTAACGGTTGCCGTGCCCGCGTTGCTGCACAGCAGCATGGTCTCAATACCCAACCGGTTCATCAGCTCGAACTTGGCCCGGGCCCGCACCATGTTCGCCGCCAGTTCCTCACCACCCACGCCTTCGAAATCGCGGAAGGGCTGGTAGAGGTCCAGGCTGAGGCCGAGGCTCCCGGCCAGCGCGCGGATCTGTTCCGGGGTGGAGGGAGAAACCACCAGGTCCGGTTCGAAGATTTCGACGCCGTCAAAGCCGGCCGCAGCGCAGGCCCGCATTTTCTCTTCGAGGCTGCCGCTCAGGCAGACGGTGGCGATAGAGGTGCGCATGGGTGCTCCGGTTCCCGGCCTCAGCGGCCCTGGCTGATGAGTTCCGTGAAGTGGGCGTGCATCCGGGCGGGGTCGGGCCGGATGCCGGTGATGAGTTCAAAAGCGTCCACGGCCTGTCCCACGGCCATCCGGCCGCCGTCCAGTACCCGGCAGCCCTTGGCCCTTGCGCCGCGGACGAGTTCCGTGTCCACCGGGCGGTAAACCACGTCCGCGACCCACTGGGAGGGGTCCAGCAGGTCCAGGTCGACGGCGAGGCCGGGATGGGAGTGCATTCCCAGCGGAGTGGCGTGCACCAGTCCGTCCGCCCCGGGGAGCGCTGCGGGCAGGTCCCCGGGCGTGCCGGCGGTGATCTGCCGGCCGGGAAACAGATGCGTGAGGGCCGCTGCCCGGTCCGCGGCCCGTGCCGGCTCGAGGTCCAGGATGGTGAGCCGGCGGGTTCCGGCGGTCAGGAGTGCGTAGGACACGGCGGCGCCGGCGCCGCCGGCGCCCAGCTGCACTGCCGAGTCCAGCTCGGCGTCCGGCAGGCCATCCGCCAGGGCACTGCCGAAACCGGAGAAATCGGTGTTGTGCCCGATGAACCGGCTGTTCCGGATCAGCACGGTATTGACGGCGCCCAGCCGGGCGGCGTCGTCGGAGACGTCATCCAGCTCGGCCAGGACCAGCTGCTTGCAGGGATGGGTGACATTGAAGGCGTTGAAGCCCAGGTCCCGGCCCCAACGCAGCACCTCGCCGACATCGGTGCCGGGCCGCCCCAGCGTCAGGAGGTCGATGGGGCGGTAGATATAGCGCAGTCCCTGGTGGGCGGCTTCGCGCTCATGCATGGGCGGCGTGAGCGAGGCGGTGATGCCTTCACCGATCAGTCCGACAATGAATGTTTCATTGGTGCCGCTCATGGACCAGCTCCTCCCGCTGCATGATTCACCCGTCTCCGTGCCGTGACGGAGCATTCCCTGTGTAAGGGATTGCGCCTTGCCGGAGACTTCGCTGTGAGCTACATTACTTCACGTGTACGGATAATGCACAGGCGTGCGCTATCCGCACATGTTCCGCACAATCTCCTCCAGCACAGCTTCCCCTACCGCTTCCGCCCATGTCAGGAGAGATGCAATGGACGCATCCGCCCCCGCCGGATCAGCACCGGGCAAGACCCCGCGCAAGGCCGCGACTGCCAGCTTTATGGGCAGCGCCGTCGAGTATTACGACTTCTTCATTTTCGGCTCAGCTGCCGCCTTGATTTTTCCCCGCGTGTTTTTCCCGGACGCTGACGCCCAGGCGAGCGTGATGTCGCTCGCCACCTTCGGCTTCGCCTACGTGGCGCGCCCGGTGGGCGCCGTCATCCTGGGCCACTTCGGTGACCGGGTGGGACGCCAGCGCGTGCTGATGTTCACGCTGCTGCTCATGGGCGGTTCGACGTTCCTGATCGGCTGCCTGCCGGACTTTGGCACCATCGGCTGGTGGGCGCCGATCCTGCTGGTTTTCTGCCGCCTGATGCAGGGGCTGTCGGCCGCCGGCGAGCAGGCCGGCGCCAGCTCCATGACCCTGGAACACGCACCGGACAACCGCCGCTCCTTCTTTACCTCCTGGACCCTCACCGGTACCCAGGGTGGTCAGATCCTTGCCGCCATGGTCTTTATCCCCGTTGTCTCGCTGCCCGATGACATCAAATACAGCATCGGCTGGCGCATTCCGTTCTGGCTCAGCGCCGTGGTGGTAATAGTTACGTACTTCATCCGCCGGTCGCTGCACGAAACCCCTACGTTTACCGAAGCCAAGGAACGCAACGAACTTGCCAAGCTGCCGGTGGGCGTACTGCTGCAGAACCACTGGCGCGATGTCCTTCGGGTCATCTGCTGCGCCTTCATTGCTGCGGTGTCCACGGTGTACGGCACCCTCGCCATCAAGTACGGCACGGAAGTGGGCGACGTCGACGAGAACATCACGCTGTGGCTGGTGGTGGCCGGCAACGCCGTCGCCCTGCTGACACAGCCGCTCTTCGGCCGGGTGGCCGACCGGATCGGCCGCCGGCCCGTCTTTATCTATGGCGCCGTGTCCAGTGCGGTGATTATGCCCTTCTACCTGCTGTCCATGGAGTCGGGGAACACGCTGCTGCAGTTTGCCCTGTCCATCGCGGTGTTCTCCTGCGGCTACGCCGCGGCCAATGCCGTGTGGCCTTCCTTCTACGGCGAAATGTTCAGCGCCAACGTGCGTTTCTCCGGGCTGGCCATCGGCACCCAGCTCGGCTTCCTGATGGCTGGCTTTGCGCCGTCCATCGTTGCGGCGCTCGGCGGCCTGGACCCGGGCGGTTGGCTGGTGACCAGCGGTTTCACTGCGGTGATCTGCCTCATCGCAGCCGTCTCGGCCTTCACTGCAAGGGAGACCGCACACGTTCCGACGGCGAAGCTTGGCGAGGTTCCTGCGGCAGATCCCGCCCGCCCCGCCAGGGTGAAGCCCGTGATTCCCTGACCGTCTTCGGCTACAGGCCGCGGAGCCGCGTCCGGCGGGAGGTCCAGGCAATGTACCCGCCGAGCGCACCCGTGGACGCCAGCCCTGCGCTCATCAGCGGTGCCTGCCAGGACTTCCAGCGGGAGGAATCCCCCAGGGCCAGCTCGCCCACGCCGCGGATAAAGGCGGAGGCGAAAATGGCTGCGACCATGCGGTTGCCCACGCGCTCCAGCCGGATCACCAGCGGCAGCAGCTCCTCCGCCCGGATGTGGACCTCCATCCCCTCGAAGTCCAGGGTGTTTAGCAGCCGGCGGACCTGGTCCGGCAGCTCTGCGCCCAGTTCCAGGACCTCTGTACCCGCCCGGCCCAGCCGCCGGGCGTAGTTCACCGGGTTCAGCTGCTGCCGGGCCATCCGCCGGGCATACGGCCCCAGGACCGGGCCCAGCCGGAAGTCCGGGTCCAGCACTTCGCCCATCCCCTCGGTCATGATCAGCATGCGCAGCAAGAGCGCCATTTCCCGGGGCAGCTGGATGTGGTGCGTGCGCAGGATGCCCAGCCCGGTGGTGATGATGTTGCCCACCGGTGCGGTGTGCAGGTCCTTTCCCGAATACATCCGGATCAGCGGACCCAGGTCCATCCGCAGCTTGACCCGGTCCACCCGGACCCCGGAGGCATTGATGCGCACCAGCGCGTTGGCCATTCGTTCCGGATCCTGGCGGACAATCCCCACGAACAGGCCGGACAACTGGTTCCTCAGCCGTTCATCCACCTCCCCCACCATGCCGAAGTCGATCAATCCAACACTGCCGCCGGGCTCCACGAACAGGTTCCCGGGATGCGGATCGGCATGGAAGAAACCGTCGTCGAAAACCATCTGCATCTCACATGCAGTAGCTGCGCGGGCGAGCGCCGGGCGGTCTATGCCAGCTGCGTCGAGTGCGGCCGTGTCGGTGACCTTTGTCCCGCTGATGCGCTCCATGGTCAGCACCCGTGAGGTGGTGTAGTCCCAGTAGATGACCGGGATGGTGATGGCCGCGTTGTTTTCGAAGTTCAGCTGGAACCGGTCCGCGTTGCGTCCTTCCTGCAGGTAGTCCAGTTCTCCGCGCAGGGTGGAGGCGAACTCCTCCATCAGCCCGGTGACGTCATAGTCGCGCGCGGCTTCCCAGTGCTTGCTCGCCGTATTCGCCAGGTTCTGCAGGATCTCAAGGTCCTGGGCCACCTCCTCGGCGATTCCCGGCCGGCGAACTTTGACCACTACCTGCGTGCCGTCCCGAAGGGAGGCGGCATACACCTGGCCAATGGAGGCACTGGCCATGACGCTGGTGTTAAAGGACGCGAAAACTTCCAGGGGGTCCGCGTCCAGCTCCTGCCGCAGTTCCTCGTGGATCCGCGGCCACGGCACCGGCACGGCGTCGTCCTGCAGTTTGGCGAGCTCCTCCTGGTACTCCGGCGGCAGCAGGTCCGGGCGGGTGGAGAGCAGCTGGCCTATCTTCACGTAGGTGGGCCCCAGTTCCTCCAAGGCGGTGCGCAGGTATTCCGGGCGGGTCCGGCGCTGCCTGCCCTCATTCGGAGGTTGCTGCCGGCGGAACGGGAGCCGGCCTTCCAATCCCATGGCGGACACCAGGAACCCCAAACCGTTCCGGGAGAGTATCTCGGCGATCTGCCGGTACCGGTCCAGATGGCTAATCATTGATCTGCTCCGATCCGCCGACACGGCTCTGCGGCCAGGTGCATACCGAAACACTAGCCGCCGTGCCCAACCTCCGCACAGGTCCCGTGTGTATGCCCGGGCCCGGGCCCCCCAACGCGTTCGTGCTCTTCCGGCGGACCGTACCGGAGTCCTAGACTCCGGCACATGCCAATCCCCGCAGCCGGACCGCTCGGCGACTATCCCCGCACATCCGTACCCGGGCCACTGCCCGGACCTGTGGCGTCCCTGCCCATCGAGGAGAAACTCCTGCTGCTCTCCGGGGAAACCTTTTGGACAACGGCAGCTGCCCCGGCTGCGGGCATCCGTTCCCTGGTGCTCTCCGACGGCCCGCACGGAATCCGCCGTGCCCGCAGCGAGACGGAAGCCGGGATTGGTGATTCCCTGCCCGCCACCTGTTTCCCTGCCGAGTGCCTCACGGCCTGTTCCTGGGATCCGGAGCTGCTGGCGCTGCTGGGCACGGCGACGGCGCGGGAGGCGGCAGCTGCCCGGGTGGACGTGGTCCTGGGTCCGGGGCTGAACATCAAACGCACGCCGCTGTGCGGACGCAACTTCGAGTACTTTTCCGAGGACCCCCTGCTGGCCGGGCTGCTCGGTGCGGCTTGGATCCGTGCGGTGCAGGCCGTGGGCGTGGGCGCCTGCCCCAAGCATTTCGCCGCCAACAACCAGGAAGCGGAGCGGATGCGGATCGACGCGGCAGTGGATGAGCGCACCCTGCGTGAGATCTACCTGCGCGCCTTCGAAACAGTAGTACGCAGTGCCCGACCGTGGACCCTGATGGCCGCGTACAACAAGGTCAACGGCATCCACGCCGCGGAGAACGCCTGGCTGCTGGACACGGTGCTGCGCGGCGAGTGGGGTTTTGACGGCCTGGTGATGTCGGACTGGGGCGCCGTCACCGACCGAGCTGCGGCGCTCGCTGCCGGCCTGGATCTGGAGATGCCGGCCAGCAACGGGTTGGGAACAGCCGAACTGCAGGCCGGCCTTGACGCCGGGACGATAAGCCGGGACATGGTGGACACCTCCGTGGCACGGCTGGTGCAGCTGGGCGCACACACCGCTGGACCAGTGCGTGAACCGGTCGATCCGGCAGCACACCACCAGCTCGCCCGCCGAGCCGCGGCGGAGTCCATGGTGTTGTTGAAGAACGACGGCGGCATCCTCCCCTTCTCCCCGGACCTCCGGCTGGCGGTGGTGGGCGAACTGGCCCGGACTCCGCGTTACCAGGGCGCAGGGTCCTCGCAGGTCACGCCCACGCAGGTCAGCATTCCCCTGGATGTCCTGGCCGAACGGACAGCGGCAGCGGTGTTCGCGCCCGGGTACCGGCTGGACGGGACACCAGACGAGGCGCTGGTGGCCGAAGCCGAAACGGCCGCGGCCGCGGCCGATGCGGTGGTGTTTTTCCTCGGCCTGCCCGAGGACCGGGAGTCGGAGGGCTTTGACCGTCCGGACCTCGGCCTGCCAGCCAGCCAACTGGACACCCTGCGGGCAGTTCAGGCGGCGAACCCCTGGACGGTGGTGGTGCTGTTCAACGGAGGCGCAGTCGAAACCGAATGGAGCGAGCGGGTACCAGCGGTGCTGGAGGCATGGCTTCCGGGCCAGGCCTGCGGTGAAGCAGTGGCGGATGTACTGCTGGGGGACGTGAACCCCTCCGGGAAACTGGCGGAAACCTTTCCGCACCGGATCGAGGACACTCCCGCCTTTGGCAATTACCCCGGCGAGGCCGGCACCGTGCGTTACGGCGAAGGCCTGCTCGTGGGTTACCGCTGGTACGACGCCCGCGCCGTGGCACCGGCATACTGCTTCGGCCACGGGCTGTCCTACACCAGCTTCGCCTACAGTTCCCTCACGGTGGGGACCACCGATTCGGAAGCCGGACCGCTGCTCACGGTGGAACTCACGGTTACCAACGCCGGGGCGCGGGCCGGGGCCGAGGTGGTGCAGGTGTACTCCGGCGCTCCGGCTCCTGCATCTGGAACCGCGCCGCGGCAGCTGCGGGCCTTCAGCAAGGTGTTCCTGGAAGCGGGGGCGTCCGATACGGTGCTTTTCACCTTGCCGCTGACTGCCCTGGCACGATATGACACTGCCGCTCACCACTGGGTCACCGACGCCGGAGAATGCCGGATCGACGTCGGCTCCTCCTCGCGGGATATCCGGCTGACCGGCACCGTGGAGCTGCCCGGTGCCGGCAGTACCGGGGAACGGCACCCGCTCACGCTGAACTCGACCGTGTCGGAGTGGTTGGCGGATCCGCAGGGCCGCCAGCTGCTGGGCGGAATGGGCGGGGCGGGCGCCGGGGACGCCGGTCCTTCCGGGCTCGCCGGTGCGCTGGCGATGATGGGTTCGCTCCCGCTGCGGCGGCTGGCCCGGTTTCCGGGCAGCCCGCTGACGCCGGAGGTGCTCGCCGGTTTGGAGCAGGCACTGGCGCCGGGCCGATAGCCCCGGGCGGACCAGCCGGTCCGGCCGGGGCTGCCGGGGCTACCTGTCCAGGAGCGAGCGGTAGATCGCTTCGTGCGCTGCGGCCACCCGGCGGCGTTCGGCTGTCCGCTCTTCCCGGGTCAGCCCGGGCCAGGGCCGGTTGCCGTGGAGCTGCTTGAGGGCGTTGGCCAGCGACTGCGCGTCCAGGCCTTCTTCGTTGTGCACGAACTCGGTAACCGATAGCCGTTGCTGTGCGTAGAAGCCGCAGGACGGGGCCAGCACGCTGGTGCCCAGGTCAGTGCATGCCTCCAGCCAGCCCGAATGGGTTCCGAAGCGGTACGGCAGCACGGATACGTCCAGGCCCGAGAGGTAGTCCCAGAGCTGCGGTTCGTCGAAATAATCCCGGACCTGCAGTTCCAGCCGGCCGGCGTCGGCCGCCTCGGTGAGCCAGCGGTACAGTTCGGGGCGGTACTTGTCCCCCTCCGGCGTCAGGATGTCCGGATGTCCGTTGACCTGCAGGACCGCCCCGGGCAGCGCCTCCACGGCGTCGAGCAGGGACGGCAGGACGGCGCCCTCCATCATATTCGGGCGCAGGCTCTTCAGGTGCACTCCCACCCGGAATTCATTCCGCGGCGTCTCGGCGAGACGGCGGGCCTGCCGGCGTTCCAGTTCGTCCAGGTCCACCACATGCGGGTGCGGCAGCACGTGCGGCGCGCGCCCCCACCGACGTTCAACTTCGGCGGCAGCGCCCGGGGTGAGGGTAATCAGTTCATCGGCCGCGCGGATGAGGACATCCAGCTGCGCGTTATGCGCATCCGGCGTGAGGTGGTGCGGGTTGCGGAGGTCGTGGACCGTGTAGACCAGCGGCTTGCCCTGGGCTTTCAGTTCTTCCGTGACGGCGCGCAGGTCCTCCGGCGTGATGGCATCGAAGCCGAAGTGGATGTGCATGAGGTCAAAGCTGCCGGCGTTCTCCCGGATCCAGCCAGCGTCGAGCATGACCGGCGGCCACCACTTGGCTTCAGTGGACTGGCCCGGGTTGCGGGGATCCGGGTCCGGCAGCCGAACCACGCTGCCCGGCTCGCCGGGGACGGCGTCTGTGTGCCGAATGTAGACCTGGCTGTGCGGCACCGAAGCCACCCTGATGATCGAATCCCCAGCTGCGCTCATATGTACTTACTCCCGAAATCCGTCCCTGTGAAATCTGTCTTCAGTATACTTACTAGTTCGGGGTGTCCGGCGGGCGGGTGCCCTTCGGCGGAAGGGAAGAATGCCTGAGCAGCCCACCGGGGCCTACCGGCAGTTTTCGGTACTCATCATCAGTTCCGGCCGCGACGCCCATCTGGCGAACACGGTTCTGGGAATCAACAGGTCCACCCTCCTCCCGGCCGAAATTGTCCTCTGCTACATGAACCAGCCCGGTGCGGTTCCTCCGGCCAGCAGTGTGCCCCTGCGGGTAGTCCACCTGGACACCGGACCTGGTGCGCCGCTGCCGCTGGGTGCGGGCCGCAATGCCGCCGCAGCTGCAGCCCGTTTCCCTGTCCTGGTGTTCCTGGACGTGGACTGCATACCGGCCCCCACCATGTTCGAGGTGCTGCTGGCCGATGCGGGCCGGACCGGCGGCCTGGTCATGGCCGCACCGCGTTATCTGGCCGCAGGCGCCGACGTGGCCGCCTGGGCCGGCAGCGGCGACGCCGAGGTGCTCTTCCGGGACTCCATCGCGCACCATGCGCGGTCCGCGCTCGCGCCCGAACCAGGCCGGCCGGCGCTGCCCTCTGCGGAGTACGCCTTGTTCTGGTCCCTGGGTTTCGCTGTGGCGCAGGATGACTTCCACCGTATCGGCGGTTTTGATGAATCGTTCGCCGGCTACGGCGGCGAAGACACCGATTTCGCCTTCACGGCACGGCGCGAAGGGGTTCCGCTGGCGTTCTCCGCGGCGGTCATGTTCCACCAGCACCACGGGGTGCACCGGCCCCCGCTGCAGCACCTGGACTCGATTGTGGTCAACGCCCGGGCGTTCCGCCGCAAATGGGGGAACTGGCCCATGACCGGCTGGCTGGATGCTTTTGCCGAAGCGGGCTATGTCGCTTGGGACCCCGCAGGCAGTGACCTGCGGCTGCTGCGCTCGCCGGGCCCCGCCGAGCTGGCGGCCGTTCGGGTGGACGCGCCGTACTGACCGCCCGACACTGCCTGCTCCACGGCGGCGAGGAACCGGGCGCGGAAGTCCTCCACCGGCACCAGCAATGTCTTGGCCAGCTGTTCGGGATCCCCGTTCCGCAGCTGCTCCAGTGTGTGCTGCCAGTCCGGCACATCGGCGAAGGTCAGGGCTGAGGCGGCCCCCGCCGGCGTAAGCGCCCGGGCGAAAAGTTCCTGTTCGCGGAACGGCCGGGGCTCGGGGATCACCAGTACCGGCCGCCGCGCTGCGGCTGCGGCGGCGACGGCGTTGTGCCCGCCGGAGGTCACAATGACGTCCGACGCGGCCAGCCGGGGTCCCGGATCGGACACGACGCCGAGCAGCTGCACGTTGTCGGGCAGGTCCGTCGGCGCTCCGGCGGTGCGGCCCATCACTTCCCACTGCCAGTCCGGTGTGCGACGGGCGGCGCGAAGCAGATCGGACAGCTGCACTCCGCTGCCGCCAAGCGAGGTTTGCACGCTGACCGTCCGCGGGCGGACCGGAATGGATCCAGGCGCCGGCGCGCTGGCCGGTGCGAGCATGCCGAGGTAGCTGCTCTTGCCGCCGTGCTCCGCCAGATGTGACGGTTCCTCGATGCTCTCGGGGAAGTAGGCAATAAGGCCGTTGACCGATTCATAGGCGAGCCTGTGCGGTGTGTCCGTGCGCTCGCCGTGCATCCGCCGGTGGATGACCGGGTATCCGCACAGGCGGGCGAAGAGAGCGGTCTCCACGGACACGTCCACCACCACTACGTCGGGGGTGAACTCTTGCCATAGTTGGTGCAGCCGGGCAAACCGTTCCCGGACCAGCGGGGCTGCCGGTGCGTAGTGCAGGAAGCTGCCGGGGCCGGGGCCGAAGGGACCGTCGGGCCCGACGTCGGGCGGAAGGGCGGCGAACTGTGCACTGCCCGGGAGGGACGGGATGCCGCCGGGCGGAGCCGTGCCGGTGACCAGCAGCTCCACCGCGTCCAGGCGGGCAATGTTGACCGCGTGGCGCAGGTGTCCGGTGCCGTGGTGGTGGGCGTAGTACGCCACCCGGGGAAGGCGTGCAGAAGGCAAGTCCGGGCTCCGGTCAGCGCACCAGCGCGGTTGAGGCATCGGATGACGATGGCAGCCCGTCCGGCTGCAGCACGGACCGGATTTGGTCCTCGTAGCAGTCCACCATGACGGCGGCGCTGAAGCGGGACGCGGATTTGCGTACGCCGCGGCGGTCCAGGGTGCGGGCTGCGGTGACGGCGTCGGCCAGTGCGTCCGCGCCCAGCCCTTCAGCCAACCGGCCGCCATCGGCGTCGATGATTTCCGGCATGGCGCCCAGCGGCAGGGCAGCTACGGGGGTGCCGCAGGCCATTGCCTCCAGGGCGGTGAGCCCGAAAGGTTCGGACCAGACCGGCGAGGCGATAAATACGTCGCCGGACCCGAGGAATGCCGCCAGCTGCCGGTGGTCCAGGTGGCCTGCGTGCCGCACACCCCTGCCGAGGTGCGGAGCCACAACACGCTCAAAGTATTTGCGGTCGCTGATCGGCCCGGCGAAGTGCAGTTCCATCCCGGCCGCCCGGGCGGCGTCGATGGCAATATGCAGGCCCTTCTCCGGCGTCACCCTGCCGGCCCAAACGGCGACGCCGGTACGCTGCGCCGGGCCGGCGGGCCAGTCCGCCAGGCGGATGCCGTTGTGGACCACGTGCAGGTCCGGCAGGTGCGGCTGCCATCCGGTGGCGTTGCGTGCCGAGACGCTGAGGAACCGGTGCAGGGGCGAAAGCGGCGCCCGGCCGTCAACCACCGCGTCAACGATCCATGGCAGGGGCGGGGTGTGGAGGATGGTCAGCATGGGCACATCCGCCAGCTCGATGTAGGGCAGCAGGCTCAACGAGTTGTTGACGACGACGTCGAATCCGCCGTTACGCACCTCCTCGATGGCCCGGTGCAGCGCGGCATCCAACCTCTGCTGCTGAACGGACATTTCCTCCGGGGCAAGCCCGCGGCGGAATTCGAAGGACGCCTCCAGCACGGGCACGACGCGGCCCAACGAGTCGGACCCTTCCTTCGCGAACAACGTGACGTCATGGCCGCGGGAGGCGAACTCATCGGCCATGAGGGACGTGTGCATCTCGAGTCCGCCGAGGTAGGGGCTGGCGATCGGATGGTGCAGGTGGGACAGGACAGCTATCCGCAGCGCATTCCCCTCGGCCGCATGCCCCTGCGGCAGGGGGAACTCGATACTCATATTAGTAAGTATGCCTTGTATCCCCGGCGCGGCCCGGCATTGCCTTCCTGCGGCTACCGAAACCACGGGGCCGGGGTGCCGGGAAGCGGCGGGGCCGTTGACCGGTACCGATGGCCGGTTGGTGTGGTGATCTCCACAGTGTGCCGGCGGACAGTTGCGGCATTCCGGGCAGCAGCAGCCTTCCGGGCTGTGGAGCTCTGACCGGGTCCCGGGGCCCTTGGCTTTCCGGGACCGGACGCCCCGATGACTGTTGCCCTCCACCCTGGCGCTTCCTTGGCCTGGTTGCATGCCTCGCACAGCCCTTGGATATTGGCTGCCTGCGTAGGACCGTCGTCACGGTGCGGCCGAATATGGTCCTGGTGCCGGATCGGCGCATCACACCACGGGGTCCGGCACATCTGGTCCCGTACCGTGACAAGACGTGCCAGGGACGCCGGCACGAAACGCGCCTTCGAGTCCATAGCCAGCAGCTCCCCGGAACTCGGGGCCGTGTAGAGGCGGCGCAGCCAGAATCCGGGACAGGACTCCCCCGGCTCCCCCGTTTCCCCCGACTCCCCCGGCTTCCCTGTCTTCTGAGCCCTTCGACGGGCGCCCTTACCTGCCAGATCCCGCGCCCACGGCGCCGGCACTATTCCGTAGCCGGTCAAGTGTGCCGGCTCTTTATCCCCGGCCAGCAGGGTTCGGTCCGTCATTACCAGCTGCACTTCCACCGGCACCTGCTCAGCCTTTGCCTGGCCGGTGATGCGTTCGACCATGGTGTCGGCCATGATCTGGCCCCGACCGCGGGCATCGCCCCGGGCCCGCAACGAATCCGCAGCACGGCTCAGTGCCGCATACACCGCAACCCCCTGGGCCACCGGCAGCAGACCCGTCAGGTAGGTCATGGTGTCCGGAGCCGGACGGCAGGACACAAACCGGTCCGCCTCCGCCTTCGCCGCCCGCCGCACCAGCGCGGCCTGGTCAATCCGGTACGTGATCTTCCGGATCCTCGCGATCAGGCGCTGATCCCCCAATCCGTCCAACCCGGCAGGATCCCCGGCGATTTCCTGATCTACCAGTTGCCGGTCCGCCACGGACAGGCACGCGGTCTCGCGAACCAGCAGGGTCGCCCGCCACTCACTAATGTGGCCCTCCGACAACGCTTTAAGCGTGCACGGCATCTCCCGGGTCAAGGCCTTCGCGAAGCCAAGGATCCGTCCGCCCCGGGCCGGAGACTCACGCCGAGCCAACGCCACCTGCGCTCCAACGCCCACACCATGCTTCTCCGCCGGCAGCCCGGCCCGGGCATGAGCCGCACGCACGGACACGTCCAACGCCGCCGCCACCCGGGCCTGCGCCGCACACGCAGCAGCCTTCAGCTCCTCCAAAGCACGGAGCCGGTCAACAAGCCCTGCATCCGAATCAGCAGCAATCGCGGCCAGGGATTCCTCGGAGGCGAGCGCCCGGGACCAAGAGGCCACCTCAACCGGGGACGCAGCCTCCGCAGCGGAGGGACTTTGCCCGGCGGCAGACCGGGAAACAAGCGGGGTATGGTGACCCGAGAGGTCGGACGGAAAGCACTCCGCCACTTCCAATGATTCGAACATGTGTTCGATGGTATCCACTCCGCAGAGGGCCGCAACAAGTACTTTCTATCCTTGTGGAAAAGAACCAGCTTGCGGGGATCTGGGCGTCAAAGGCCCTCTGCGGGAGGAATAGTCAAGACCAGCGTTCAGTCATGCATGCCAGCGGCGGCGTCGTGCAGGACGAAGGTTGCAAACCCCAGCTCGCGCCGTGCGCCGCTCAGCCAGGCGTCGCGGTTCTCGCGTGCGGCGGCCAATGCCTCGTCACGATCCTCGGCCGTCGAAGCCTCCCGCACGGCCCAGTCGACGAGCGACCCGGTCCAGCTGAACTGGTAGTCGTCCCACTCGGCCAACGTGCTGACGTGCCCGTACGACGGCTCGAACCCGTACTCATGGATGGCTCGCACGAGGCCGGCGAGGCCGGCGAGGTCGGGATAGGCGTCGGCAGAAACCCCAAGTGCTGCCAGCGCGGAAGCCGACGGGGTGCCCTCCCAGATGCTGTCGCCGATCAGCGCTTGCCCACCGGGGCGCAGGTGCCTCCGGACAGCACCCAGCATGTCCTCCAACCGGCCGAAGGCGTGGCTGGCACCGACGCACAGCACCACGTCGAAGACCCCGTCGTTCCAGGTGGTGGCATCCGTCTCGATCCAGCGCACGCGGTCGCTCAGTTTCCGCTCCTCGTCACGCCGGGCGGCAGAGGATGGGAGCGCTCCATCTCAGCGATGCTACAGGCGGATTCAGGCGACGCCGCGTTGCCGGTTGCAGGCGCAGCCGGACGGTGGCGACGCTCGCGGCCCTGTAGGACCCTATGCGGAGAAGGGCTCCGCGTCGAGGGGCAGCGGCGGGAAGTGGTGGTTCGGCAGACGGTCGCGGTCGTAGCTGATGCTGGTGTAACCGTGAGGCGCGGGCTTGCCGTGCTCGTCCAGGTTCACGAAGACAATCTTGTCGATGGTCAGGATGCTGTGCCGGGTGATCATGTTCCGCACCTCGGCCTGCATGGTGAGCGAGGTCCGGCCAAACTTGGTGGCGGTAAGGCCCATCTCGATCAGGTCTCCCTGCACCGCGGAGCTGACGAAGTTGATCTCGGACATGAACTTGGTAACGACCCGCCCGTTACCCATCTGCAGGATCGCGTAGACGGTTGCCTCTTCGTCGATCCAGCGCAGCAGGCTTCCGCCGAACAGCGTGCCGTTGGCATTCAGGTCTTCGGGCCGGACCCACTTACGGGTGTGGAAATTGATGTTTTCTAGAGGCATATATTCAGCTTATCCACAGCCCGGACGCGGACCCGACGGATCCGCCGATGCCTTGCTCACAGACCGGTGTTAGCTCCCTGACGGTGCTGTGGCGCCCGTCCTGCGCAGCCCCGTCCCCAGCCGCCCGTCCCGCGCCGCCCCCGGACGACGACGGCGCTCACGCGGCGCTCGTGCGGAACGGGCTAGTCGGGCCGTTCGTTGAGCAGGTCGCCGAGCTGCGTAAGGTCTCCGTCCGGCGGAACGGCCAGGCACTCCACGACGTCGGACTGCACGAGCGCGTCTATCAGCGCGGCCGAGCCGCCCACGAGCGTGGAATCGAAATCGATCTCAGTGGCCAGGAACCACTGCCTGTCCTTGGGCCACAGCAGGTTGGGACTTTGCAGACCGTCCCAGCCGCTGGCTTCCTGCCAGCGGGGATCCGCGAAAAGGGAAAGCCCGGCGTTAAAGAGCAGGTACTTCCGGCCCGGCAGTTCGAGCCGGGTCGCACCGAACACCCCTGCTTCGCCGAACGGCGGCGAGGCCGGTTCCGTGCGGCTCCGGCCGTCGGTGCCCACGGTGTGGCGCACCTCCGCACCGCTCACCCACCCCCAGCCCTCCCACAGGCCGGCAAGGCACTCTTCCGGCGTGCTTGTGTGGCCGGCGAGGATACGGGCCACTTCGGCCAGTGAGCCGGTGGCAAGGGAGCCGACCAACGGGTCTTCGTACTGCCAGCCGGGCTCGTTCCACACCGGGTTCCGGTAGCCGGCCAAGACGGAGTCCCACTGCATCAGCGGGTGGGCTACCGTACCGCGTTCCTGCGCCAGTTCGCTCCACAGCAGCCGTCGGGACTCCACTACCTCGGGATAGTCCTGGTCCCAGGACATCAGTTGGGCGTGGATCGGATGGAATATCCGCGCATAGGCTTCGAACCCGCCGGGCACTGTTCCGGTAACGGTGCCCGGCGGTGCCAGCAGCTCCGTAATCCAGAGACCGGCATCCGAATCGGCGAGTGGACCCTCCAGCGGCGTCGTCATGCGGCCAGTATGCCCTAACCGGCAGCAGGAATGGTGCCGCTCCCGCGGACCGCGCGCCCCGCCCGGCGGCCTGCGGGATCCTGCCGGCGGGATCCTGCCGGTGGCAGTGCTGTAAGTTGGCCTCACTTCCGGACGGCACTGAAATCGATGCGCCCGGGACACCTCGACCGCCGAAACGACAGGACTTTCCCATCATGACCAGCAGGATTTCCACAGTGCATCTGGACGCCGTCGACGCCGATGCCTCCGCATCCTTCTGGCAGCAGGCGCTGGACTGGGACCTCACCGTTGAGGACGGCTTGTACAGCCTCACGGCCAAGGACGGCACGGGACTGGACCTGGACATCATGGCGGTACCCGAGGGCAAAACCGTGAAGAACCGCCTGCACCTGGACCTGGTGGCGGACGGCTGCACCCAGGAGGAAGAAGTGGAGCGGCTGATCGCACTTGGCGCCCGGCGGGTGGATGTGGGCCAGGAGCCCGGGGTGACCTGGGTGGTGATGGCTGATCCCGAGGGCAACGAATTCTGCGTGCTCGGCTAATCGTTCCGGGTTGGGCGGCACGGCACCTGGGCTGCACGGTACCTACTGCTGGTTTGGTGGACGTTCGACGCCGGCCGGGGGCAGGTCGCGGGCGTCTGCCGGCCCCTGGTCCAGCCGGAACGGCGGATATTCGTCCCGCAGGAGTGCGGTGTAGGCCAGCACCCGGTAGGACCAGCGCTGCAGCCCCATGATGAAGTCGAACAGCTGGCGGGGGTAGCGGCTGGTGAAGAGCAACGCCAAGGCGGCAATGAACACCAGCAGGCCCAGCAGTGAGAAGCCTGCCGTCACCCACTCCGTGGCGCCGAACCCGCCGGGACCGTCGTTCCAGCGGACCCCGCCGGGACCGTACCCGTCCGGCCCGTACCCGTTTGGCCCGCCGAAATACCGCGGTGCGCGCACCAGCATCAACGATGTTCCGCTGAAGGCCCCGACAATCAGGGCTTGGGGAATAACGAGCAGCCACCACTTCACCAGGACCAGCCCGCGGGACATGCGCTCGGGGTAGTCGACGTCGAAATCCGCAGGGTAGTGCTCCCGTTCCAAACTGAACGGCGGATAGCGGTCGGTGCCGAGCACCCCCGTGGCATAGAACGCCACCCGCCAGCTCCACCGGATCACCCCCACATTGAAGTCAAAGAGCGGCCGCGGATACCGGGCAGTGAACAGGATCGCGAAGCCGGCCACTACGGTGGCAATCCAAAAGGCGATCCACAGGAAGGACAGCAGGAAGAAGTGAGGAATGGCCAGGAACCACTTCACCAGCCACAACCAGCGGGACAAACCCGGATCCAATTCGCCGTAGAGGCGCGCCGGATAGGGAGCTCCCCCGCCGGGTCCGCCACCATCGGGTCCGCCGGCATCGGGTCCGCCGGTGACGGCTGAATCCGGGCCGGGAGCACTTCCCGCCGCCCTGGCGCCGGACGGAGCGGGGAGGGGCGCGGTCGCCCCAACCGGCCGGTACCCGTAGGCACCGCCGGGGACCGGCCCCGGATACCCGCCGGCCGGCGGGTACGCCCCCCGTTTCCGTCCGGCGAGGATCGCTGCGAGGATCAGCGCCACTCCCAGAAGGAACAACACCACGGCACCGATCAGCAGCCACACGGCGGCCACACCAAACAGGTCCGACCGAAAGCCGGCCTGCAGTTCGGCGGTAACCTGCGGGGACGCGTCGGCGTTCATCACCACAACAATCCAGTCGCCCTCCGTCGGCGCCCAGTTAATCTCCTGGGGCCCGCTGCCCGCAGCGGAAGCCACCCAGAAGTCCTGCATCCCCGGCGGGGACGGTACCTCCGTGCCCGCCGTCCGCCGGTAATCGACCCGGAACGGGTTGAACCTCACCTCGTCAATTTCGGCGCTCGCCACCCCGTCGAGATACCGCCGTACCTCAGCTTCGGCGCCGATCCCAATGAACAGGTCGCCGTCTACCCCGGTGCCGCGCACCTGCAGGGATGCGATGTCCTCATTGCCGTCCGCGCCCGGGCCGATATCCGCGGAGCCGGTGGTGATGGCGTAGGAGTTGACGCTGTAGGTCTCCTCCGGCACCGACAGGTAGCCGTTGTCGCGCTGGGCTCCGGCGATCAGCCCCACCGCCGCAGCCGCCGCACCCAATCCAAGCCCAATGAGGACCAGCAGCGCCCCAATAACAATCATGACGATTCTGCCAGGGTTCATGGCCGTGCCCTTCTCGCATCCCAGCCGTGGCAGGCACGGTCCGGACGCCGTGGGTGCCTGATTCCAGCGTTCGCGCCGCCGCACACAGTGTCAAGGAATACCAAGACCAAGCCCCGGGCCAGTGCCGACCCGAACCCGAACCCGAACCCGCCTATTCAGCACAAGGCGGCAGCCGTCAGAAGTTGATCATGTGGCCGGTCAGCCCGTGGAAGGCTTCCTGCAGTGCCTCGCTCAGCGTCGGGTGGGTGTGCACGTTGCGGGCCAGTTCAGCTGCGGTGAGGTCCCACTTCTGCGCCAGCGTGAGCTCGGGGAGCAGCTCGGAAACATCGGGGCCGATCATGTGCCCGCCCAGCAGTTCGCCGTATTTGGCGTCGGCCACCAGTTTCACGAAGCCCACCGGCTCCCCCAGCCCGTGGGCCTTCCCGTTAGCGGTGAAGGGGAAGGTGCTGACCAGGACGTCGTGGCCCTCGTCGCGCGCCTGCTGCTCGGTGAGCCCGAAGCTGGCGACCTGCGGCTGGCAGAACGTGGCCCGCGGCATCATCCGGTAGTCCCCCAGCGGCAAGGTCTCCGCGGCACCGATGGTTTCAGCAGCCACCACACCCATGGCTTCCGCCACGTGCGCGAGCTGCAGCTTGCCGGTCACGTCGCCGATGGCGTAAATGTGCGGCACGTTGGTGCGCATGTACTCGTTAATGCCGATGGCACCGCGGTCGGTCAGCTGGACGCCGGTCTTATCGAGCCCGTAGCCCTCGGTCCGCGGCGCAAAGCCGATGGACAGCATGACCCGGTCCGCCTCGATGCTGCCCTGCTGGCCGTTCTTGTCCGTATAGGTGACAGCCACGGAGGACCCGTTGTCCTGGATTGTTTCCACCTTGGTGGAAGTGAGGATGGGAATGCCGAGCTTCTTGTACTGCTTGGTGATCTCCTTGGAAATGTCCACGTCCTCATTGGGCAGCGCGCGGTCCAGGAACTCGATGATGGTGACGTCCACTCCGTAGCTGCGCAGCACGTAGGCGAACTCCATGCCAATGGCACCGGCCCCGACAATCACCATCTTTTTCGGCAGGTCCCGGTCCATGATCTGGGCTTCATATGTGACGACGTTCTCGCTCAGCTCCACTCCGGGCAGCAGGCGGACGTAGGTGCCGGTGGCGAGGATGGCGTTGTCGAACGTGATGGTCTCGGTACCTCCCTTGGAGAGGCTGACCTCGATGGTGTGGTCATCGGAGAACACGCCGTGGCCGTCGTATTCGGTGATCTTGTTTTTCTTCATCAGAAAGTGGACGCCCTTGACGCGCCCGTCCGCCACCTGCCGGCTGCGGTCAAAGGCAGCGCCGAAGTCAAAGCTCACCTCACCGCTGATGCCGAACGTCTTGGCCTGGTTGGTGAAAATCTGTGCAAGTTCCGCGTTGCGCAGCAGCGCTTTGGAAGGAATGCAGCCGACGTTCAGGCATACGCCGCCCCAGTACTTCTCCTCCACAATCGCAGTCTTCAGGCCCAGCTGGGCCGCCCGGATCGCGGCCACATATCCGCCCGGTCCGGCTCCGAGAACAACGAGGTCGTAATGTTCACTCATGCTGACTAACTCTCCTTAGCTGCGGTGCGGGACAAGCTGCGGGGCGGGAAAATCATAAGCCGGCTTAAGACTCTCACGCATGGGCCGCGAGGGGCACCGGTTCGCGTGCCGGATCCGGCACGCTGCCCGATCAGATGCCGCCGGATCAGACGTAACCCCGATAGCCCGCCCAGGCCCGCCGCCGTTCGGGAAACGGGTCGGACTCGATCCGGTCGGACTTGTCGAAGACACGGGTATGCCGGTGGATCTCGTCGTAGCCGGGCCAGTCCACGCCCGGATGGGAGTGCCGGGCCAGGCTGAGCAGGGACCCCTGGAAGCGCTGCGACAGGGCCCTGAGTTCCTCGGCGCCGCCGAGCAGGGAGAGGGCCCTGGCCATCCCGGTCCGGGTGTCCCCGAACATCACCGGAACATCAAAGGAATGGGTGGCACCGAACCCGAGCAGGTTCATCATGGGCGTGGCGTAATCGTAGCGGTACGCCCATGTTGGTGCGGTTCTGGAATGGCCCTCGGCCACCATCTGGCTCGGATACCAGAAGACCAGGTCACCGCTGATGTCCACTGACCGCTGCCGTGAGGGATACCCGGGGTAGGCGGCCACTACCCGGTCCCGGGCCAGCGGATCCGTACCGGCGAACATCTTCTCGATCCGCTCCGGTGTGGACGGCAGGATATTCGAGACCTTCGCGAACAGTGCCCCCTCCCGTGCCATGGTGCCCAGGACCAGCGGAACAGGGTTGGAATCCCCGTCCAAAAAGGCGTCGATTGGGTGCTTCGGCAGGAAGTCCCCGTCAATGACAGGGGAAACGCTCAGCGTGCCGGGTTGCTTCACCGGCCCGATTTTCGTGGTCATCTTCCGCGTGGCGTCCACCAGTTTCGCGGCGCTGATCGAGGTCAGTGCCTCGGCCGCACGGGCGGGGCGGATGCCGAGAATCTCCAGCAGGTCCTCGGCCCACGCCGCGTGCATTTCCGGATAGTAGGCTCCCGACGGCGCGGGGCTCTGCGCGTAGGCCTGATGGAACAACGGTGCCGCTCTGGGGATGCACATCAGCGAGGTTACGGCGATGGCCCCGGCCGACTCTCCAAAGAGGGTGACGTTGTCCGGGTCTCCGCCGAACGCTTCAATGTTCTGCTGCACCCATTCGAGCGCGGCAACCTGGTCCCGCAGGCCCATATTGGCGTCAAAGGGCCGGTCAGGAGTGGAATAAGCGCGGAAATCCATGAACCCCAGGGCACCGATGCGGTAGTTCAGCGATACGTAGAGCACATCGCCGTCGCGCACCAGGTTGGTACCGCGGTAGGTGGGTTCCGCTGACGACCCGGAGCTGAACGCACCGCCGTACAGGTACACGAGGACCGGGCGCAGGGAGTCCGAGGGCTCCAAGGGCGCCGTGACGTTCAGGCTCAGGCAGTCCTCGTCCATCGGCACCCGCCGGTGGCTGCCGGTCAGGTTCGGCGCCTTGGACTGCGGCGGGACAGCACCGAAGGAGCGTGCATCCCGGATTCCGTTCCAGCTTTTCGCCGGTTGCGGAGCGCGCAGCCTCAGTTCCCCCACGGGCGGAGCAGCGTAGGGTATGCCCCGCCAGGTGCGCACACCATGCTCTGCGATTCCCTGCACCAGCCCATTGCTGGTCTCGACTACCAATGAGGCCACGTCTATAGCCACGATCGACTCTTTCCAGCCGGCGAAGACCTGCACGCTTGCGACTATCCACCATAGCCGCGGCATACCGGGGTCACCAGATGCGGGCTTCCGTGCGGGCTGCAGCTACACCATTTGGGTACTGCGGCCTTTAGTGGAGCTGGGTATCCGGCCGGGAACTACGCTGCAGCGGCAAGCCGGTGCGCGGGGCTTCGGCGGACGGCCGCACTGCTCCGCCGGGACTCCCGCCGGTGAACCGCCACTTCCTTGGCGCACAGCAGGGCAACGGCGATGACGTTGAGGGCAATCTTGGTGCCGGTGGACCAGTCGGTCCCTACGCACAGGAGCCAGACGGTGATCAGGACCGGCAGGTCCGCCGTCTTCAGCGCCTTCACTGCGCTGTTCCTGCGTGTGCTTTTCCTGCACTTACAGATAGGGCACAGCGGCTTTCCCTGCCACTGTGCACAAAGGCTGCTCCGCAGCCGGCATTTCCAATCCATGGAGCCATGAGGACACTTCTTCCGTGAAATCGCCCGAGACCTAAGTATCTGCGTCCCTGCAGGGACGCAACATAACATAATTTGTATCACATACCTACGTATTCCACGGCACAGACCGGGTAGGCGCGGAAGACTACCCGAGCGACACCGTTCCACCCTGAACATGCCACCGCGTGTCGAGGCGGACGTTTTCCAGCAGCCGCCGGTCATGGGAAACCAGCAGGAGAGCGCCCTCGTAGCTTTCCAAGGCCTCTTCCAGCTGCTCGATGGCGGGCAGGTCCAGGTGGTTGGTGGGCTCATCCAAAACCAGGAGGTTCACGCCGCGGGCCTGCAGCAGGGCCAGCGAAGCGCGGGTCCGCTCGCCCGGAGACAGCGCATCGACCCGGCTGGCAACCTGATCGGCCTTGAGCCCGAACTTGGCCAGCAGGGTCCGGGCCTCCGCAGAGGACAGCTCCGGAACGGCCGCTTCGAAGGCGGTGCCCAGCGCCTGCGCCGGGTCCAGCTGCCCGCGGCCCTGGTCGATTTCCCCCACGGCAACAGAGGTACCCAGGGAGGCAGTCCCGGCGTCGGGCACCTCCCGGCCCAGCAGCAGCCGCAGGAGCGTTGATTTGCCGGCGCCGTTGGGACCCGTGATGCCGATCCGCTCCCCGGCGTTGACCTGAACAGAAACCGGACCGAGGGTGAATCCGCCACGGGTCAATGTGGCCTCGTTCAGCGTGGAAACCACCGAACTGGAACGCGGGGCGGAACCGATACGCAGTTGGAGCTGCCATTCCTTGCGTGGCTCCTCGACCTCGTCCAGGCGTGCGATCCGCGATTCCATCTGCCGGACCTTGCGGGCCTGCTTTTCGGAGGACTCGGTGCTTGCCTTGCGGCGGATCTTGTCATTGTCCGGGTTCTTCTTCATGGCATTGCGCACACCCTGGGAACTCCATTCCCTGGTGGTGCGTGCCCGGGACACCAGATCGGCCTTCTTGTCGGCGAACTCGTCGTACGCTTCCCGCGCATGGCGGCGCGCAACGGCACGTTCTTCCAGGAACGCCTCATAACCGCCCTCGTAGACCGCCACGCTGTTCTGCGCCAGGTCCAGCTCCACCACCGTGGTCACACAGCGGGCCAGGAACTCCCGGTCATGGGAGACCAGGACAACGCCGCCGCGCAGCCCGCGGACAAACTGTTCCAGCCGCGCCAGTCCGTCAAGATCCAGGTCATTAGTCGGTTCATCCAGCAGCACCACATCGAAGCGGCTCAGCAGCAGGGCCGCCAGTGCCGCCCGGGCCGCCTGCCCGCCCGAAAGACCGGTCATCTCGGCGTCCAGCCCAACGTTCAGTCCCAGGTCCGCAAGGACAGCCGGGGCCCGGTCCTCCAAGTCCGCGGCACCGGAGGCCATCCAGCGGTCAAAGGCCGCGGCGTAGGCGTCGTCGGCACCCGGGATTTCCTCGCCCAGGGCGGCCGCCGCCGCTTCCATGGCTTCCGTTGCCGCTGCAGCGCCGGTCCGCCGGGCCAGATAGGCGCCCACGGTTTCCCCGGCCAGCCGCTCGTGTTCCTGCGGGAGCCACCCGACAAAGGCGTCCGACGGCGAGGTGCTCACCGTTCCCGCCTGGGGTACCGCCGCCCCGGCCAGGAGCCGCAGCAGGGTTGACTTGCCGGCACCGTTGGCCCCCACAACGCCCACCACGTCGCCCGGGGCGACCGTCAGTGAGAGGTGTTCAAAGAGGGTGCGGTGCGCATGGCCGCCGGAGAGGTCGCGGGCGACAAGGGTTGCAGTCATACCTCCATCCTATTTTGTGCCGGCACTGTTTCCGTCCGGGAGGGCAGCGGTATGGTGGCTGGATTGCCGCCGCACCAGCCGCCGCACCAAAGGACTGCCATGACTGCCATGCATCCCTCGGGCCCCGGGGCCCTCCGGCTCATATTCCCCCAGTGGCAAGGCGCTGCCGGCGCCGGTGCCGTCGGCTCGCTGCCGGCGGGCCAGCCGCACCAGACCCAGCTGTCCTACCATCTGGGCCCGTCGCTCCTTGAGCTGCTCTCCCCCGAGCATGACGGACCCACGGCTTTTGTACCCGTCAGCACCGACACCTCCGAAGCCGCCGTCGAAACGGTGGACGGCATCTACGCCCGGTCTGCTGTGCTCCTGCAACTCCAGGAAGCCGTGCGGGTGATGCAGGAAGCGGATCCGCAGTCCGTGGTGACCTTCGGCGGCGAGTGCTCGGTAAGCGTTGCGCCGTTCAGCCATCTGGCCGCCCTGTACGGGGATGACTTGGCAGTGCTGTGGGTGGATGCGCACCCGGATACCGGTATGCCGGGCGACGGCTACACCGGCTTCCGGTCCATGTCCCTGGCCACCCTTGCCGGGCTGGGCGACCCGGAGTTCCTCGCCGCGCTGCAGGCGGTGGTGCCTGCGGGCAATGTCCTGCAGATTGGGCTGCGGGACTGGCAGGACCCGGGGATCGAAACGAAGCAGCGGCTGGGTATACGCAGCGTGGGAATCACTGACACCCCCGAGGACACCCGGCGGATCCTGGAGTGGCTCGCGCTGACCGGGGCCACCAAGCTGGCCATCCACGTGGATCTGGACGTCCTTGACCGGCGGGACTTCGCGGACAGGACAGGCTCCGGAACCCGCGGGGTCCGCGTTCCGGACCTGCTGCGCATCATGGATGCCGTGGGCGAGGCAGGGGAAATTGTCGGTCTGTCCCTTGCCCAGCATGCACCCCTGGAACTGCTCCGGCTGGGTGGGCTGCTGCGGGATCTTCCCGTCTGACCTCCCCGGCTCAGCGGTAGCCGCAGTAGCCGTTCCAGGCAAGCCGGCGGGCGCGGTGCGGATCCGGAACGATCAGATCCGTGGCGTCGAATACCTTGGTGGTCCGGCTGCGGCTGTCGTAGCCCGGCCACAGCGGGCCCGGATGTCCGGTCCGGGCGAAACGCAGCAGCGCCCCGCGGAAACGGTCCCCCACCGCAACGGCTGTGGACTTGCCGCCGGCCAAGGTCAGGAACCGGCCCGGCCCGGAGTCGTAGTTGCCGAACACCGCTGGGATATCCAGTCCGTGCGTGGCGCCCACGCCCAGGATCCGGGCCATCGTCGGGGCGTAGTCGAACCGGTAGGACCATACGGGGGCATGGGCGCTGTGGGCCTCTGCGACTTGGACGCTGGGCAGCCAGAAAACAGCGTCCCCGCCGACGTCGACCGCCTGGTGTTTGCCCGGGTAGCCCGGGTAGGCCGCCAGCACCTGGTCCTGCAGCTCCGGCGCGGTCCGGGCGAACATCTTCTCGATCCGATCCGGCTTGGTGGGGAGGATGTCTTCGAACCGGTCGAAAAGGGCCCCTTCACGGGACATGTTGCCGATGACCAGCGGCACGGGATGCGCTTTGCCCGTGCGGAACGCGTCGAGAGGATGCAGGGGCAGGAAATGCCCGTCCACCACCGGCGCCACGGCCCGCGTTCCGGGATCCGTCTCCGGGGCTATCCCGCGTGTCAGCCGCTGGGTTGCTTCCACCAGGCGCTCGGCCGGTATCCGGGCCAGCGCATCCGCTGCCCCGGCCTCGTCCACCCCCAGCAGTTCCAGCAGCGAAGCCGCCCATTTTTCCGGCAGGCCCGGTCCGTAGGCAGTGGCGGGCGCTGAACTCTGGGCGAATGCCCGGTGGAAAAGCCCCCGTGCGGACGGTACGCACATCAGGGCGGTGATCGACATGGCGCCGGCGGATTCGCCGAACACCGTGACGTTGCCGGGGTCACCGCCGAAGCCCGCTATGTTCCGCTGCACCCAGCGCAGGGCCGCCACTTGGTCCGCCAAGCCGAGGTTCACGTCAAAGGCCCGCTGTGCTGTCGAATAACGGCGGAAGTCCATAAACCCCAGGGCACCCAGCCGGTAGTTCATGCCTACGTAGACCACGTCGCCGCGAAGGACCAGGTTGGTGCCGTCATAGGCGGGGGCCGAGGCGGCGCCGGAGGTGAACGCTCCCCCGTGGAAATAGACCAGCACCGGGCGAGGTGCTGCCGGTTCGGGGGGTGCCGTTACGTTGATGGTCAGGCAGTCTTCATCCATGCGCGTCTTCGGGCCGGCCCCAAGTCCGGTGCGGCTCCGCACCTGGGGCGCCGCAGGCCCGTACCGTGTTGCGTCCAGCACATCGTTCCACGCCGCCGCCGGCTGGGGCAGGCGCAGGCGGCGTTCCCCGGTGGGCGGTGCCGCGTACGGTATCCCCCGCCAGGAACGCACACCGCGAAGGACCGTGCCGCGCACCAGCCCTTCCGTGGTCGCAACGGTCAGGTTCGGTTGAGCCGTAGTTATTGACACAGCTTTCCTTCCGCGGGTGTTCAAGGCACCGCGATCCTATCCGCGCCGGCCAAGCGCGGGCTACGGCTGCACCCCCTTCCGCTGGCAAATGAGCTAACCGAGGGCGGACGCACCCGGCCCCACTCCGCAAAATATCGACAGCATGCTTATGGTGGAGGAACCGTAATCAACGAAAGGAATGTCGAATGTCACGCATCGCCATTATCGGAGGGCACGGAAAAGTCGCACTGCACCTCGCCCGCCGGCTTACCGCATCCGGACACCAGGTCAGCTCGCTCTTCCGCAATCCGGAGCACACCTCCGACGTGGAACAGACCGGGGCCGACGCGGTGGTCGCCGACGTCGAAAACCTCTCCACGGAACAGCTCACCGAGCTGCTGAACGGGGCGGACGCCGTCGTCTGGACTGCGGGTGCAGGCGGCGGCAGCGCTGAGCGCACCTACGCCGTCGACCGTGATGCCGCCATCCGCTCCATGGACGCGGCCGAGGCCGCAGGTGCCCGGCGCTATGTGATGGTTTCCTACTTCGGGGCCGGCAAAAACCACGGCGTTCCTGAAGACGACTCCTTCTACTCCTACGCCGAGGCCAAGGCGGACGCCGATGAACACCTCAAGGCCAGCAACCTGGAGTGGACAATCCTCGGGCCCAGCGCACTGACCATGGACCCCGGAACCGGCCGGATCGAAACCGGGCCGGGCATCACCGGCGGGCAGGTCTCCCGCGAAGATGTGGCCCAGGTGGCCGCCGAAGTCCTGGACCGTCCCGCAACCATCGGCCGGACGATCGAGTTCAACAACGGCCCGACGCCGGTGGCAGAGGCCCTGGACTCCCTCGCCTGAGCCGGGTCTCTCGCTGGCGTTGTGCCGGCGGAACCGTCTAAAGTCCCGAACACCCCCCATCCGAAAGGAACACCATGAACCAGCCGGAGCAGCAGCAGGAAGTGCCGGGAACCCAGAAGGAGATGACGCCTGTCCCCGACTGCGGTGAAGAAACCTACCGCGGAAGCGGCAAGCTCACCGGCAAGGCAGCGGTCATTACCGGCGGTGACAGCGGGATCGGGCGCGCCGTGGCCATTGCCTACGCGCGCGAGGGCGCCGACGTGCTGATCTCCTACCTCAGTGAGGACGAGGACGCCCGCGACACTGCGCGCCTCGTGGAAGAAGCAGGACGGAAGGCAGTCCTGGTCCGCGGGGACCTGGACACTGCTGAGCAGTGCCGGAAAGTCATCAGCACTGCCGTGGAAGAGTTCGGCAAGGTGGACATCCTGATACACAACGCCGCCTTCCAGATGGACCGGGAAAACATTGAGGACATCCCGGACGAGGAGTGGGAGTACACCTTCAAGGTCAACATCAACGCGATGTTCTATCTGGTGAAGGCCGCCCTGCCGCACATGGGTCCGGGGTCCTCCATCATCGGCACCTCGTCCGTCAATTCGGATATGCCGGTACCCACCCTGGCACCGTACTCAGCCACCAAGTCCGCCATTGCCAACTTCTCCGCGAGCATGTCGCAGCTGCTTGGCGACCGGGGAATCCGGGTGAACAGCGTGGCTCCGGGACCCATCTGGACCCCGCTGATCCCCGCCACCATGCCGGCGGACAAGGTGGGTTCCTTCGGTGCGGACACCCCGCTGGGGCGTCCCGGCCAGCCCGCTGAGCTGGCGCCGGCCTACGTGCTGCTCGCCTCCGATGACGGGAGCTACATTTCAGGTGCCCGAATTGCCGTTACCGGAGGAAATCCCATCCTCTAGTTCCGGCGGCCGCTGAAAGCCGTACGCAACCAAAAGGACCAGCCGTGCAAACCGCACGGCTGGTCCTTTTCTTGGCACGCCCGGAAAAGCTAGCCGGTGATCTTGTACTTCTCCCGGTCCGCGGCATCCAGGACCCGCTGCTCTTCCAAGGCCATGGCGCTGCCGCCGCGGCTGCGCGGCATCCACCATGCACCGGGTTCGGCAGCCACCGGGTAGGTGTCAATGCAATGGTCTATACCGGCCTGCAGTTCCTCCTGCAGCCGGAGGGTCTCCTGTGCCACGTCCACGTCGCCGTCGAGACGGATCATTTCGCCCACGTGCACGCGCACCGGGTTCTTCCAGACGGACTTGAAGCTCAGCCCGTGCCCGCGGGTCATCATGCGGTGACCGCCCCACACGGAGACGGGAATGATGGGCACGCCCGCTTCGGCGGCCATGCGCACCGCACCGGTCTTCAGCTCGCGGACGGTAAAGCTGCGGCTGACGCCTGCTTCGGGCAGCACCGCGAGATAATCGCCGCCGCGGAGCTTTTCAACCGACTCCGTATACGCCGCTGCGCCGTCGGCACGATCCACAATGACGTGCTCGCACCAGTCGCATACAGCCTTCACAAAGGACTTCCTGGCGGCCTTCTTAGTGACCAGGAAGCGCATGTGGACCTTGAGCTTGCGCCACACCAGCAGCTCTGCGAAGGCGAAGTCCAGATAACCGAAATGCGTGATGGCTACTACTGCGCCCTTGCCGGGGACCACTTTCCGGTCCAAGCCGCGGATTTCCTCGTCCATCGGAAGGTTCTCCAGCCCGGACGGGATCACCGGGACAGAGAAAATGGCGCGGGCTGCAAGCCCCGTAAACACGATGCTTCGGTACACATACTTGTTGGGGGAACGCTTGGCAGGCAACGTCGGCTCCTGAGTTTGGGGGGAAAATCGGGGCAGGCAATAAAATCCTACCGTGGACACGCCGTCCCCGTTGCCGATCCCGTTGCCGCCGGCCTCCTTTCGTTGCCCGCGGCTCCCCCGCGGCTCCGGGGAGCAGACGGGAGCCGTACGGAGGGCTATCTTTTGAGCCATGGCCATTCGCGGGAAAGCCACGCCTGCCTCGGATCCCGCCGCCCTGGATCCCGCCGCGCTGGAGGATGCACGCCTGGGCAACGTGGACTGGATGCTGCATCCCCGGGGGTCGGTCCGCTCCCGCTTCGACGCCCCCAGCGGCTCCCTGGCGGCACTGAGCATGGGCGATCCGGAGGATCCGGCAGTGGTCCTGGTGCCCGGGGCCATGGGCTCGAAAGAAGATTTCTCCCTGATGCTCCCCGGGCTGGCTGCTGCGGGGTACTTCGCCTTCAGTTTTGATCTGGCCGGCCAGTACGAGTCGGCCGCCGCCGGCCCCGAAAACCTGGACCCGCCGCGCAGCCGGTACGACTACGACCTGTTTATCGCGGACCTGCTTGCCGTCCTGGCCGTCCATGGACCGGCGCACGTAGTGGGGTACTCATTCGCCGGCGTCGTAGTCCAGCTTGCGGCGCTGCGGCGGCCGGACCTGTTCCGCAGCATCGCCCTGCTTGGCTGCCCGCCGCGCGGCGGGCAGAGTTTCCGGGGCGTCAGCCGGATCGGCTGGCTCGCACCGCTGGTCAGCGACCGCCTCAGCGCCGACTTGATTGTTTGGGGCGTGCGGCGCAACTTCATCCGGGCCGACGCCGGGCGGATGAAGCTGGTCAACCACCGGTTCACCGTCACCCGGCGGGACTCCGTCCGGGACATGGTGGGGCTGATGCGCCATGCCCCGGACCTGCGGGCCGCCCTGGGGGCGTCCACGCTGCCGAAGTTCGTCGCCGTCGGCGAACATGACGTGTGGCCGGTGCGGCTGCACCGCGAATTTGCCGCGAGCATCGGCGCCTCGTTCGCCGCCTACGGCAGCGGGCACAGCCCGTGCGAGGAATCTCCGCACCAGCTCACGCGCGACCTGCTGCGGATGTACCGGTCCGCGGCGCCGGGCACGCCGTGAACTCCGCAGCCGGCGCCGCACCGTCCGCCGGTACCGGCGGCGTTCGCGCAGGCGGCGCAGCGGCGGTTCGCCGCGGAAATCCACTTTGAAGGTCACGTACGCCATGGCCACCCGGCGGTACACGTCTGCCCAGGTGTACAGCGGCCGCGCGGATACGCCCACCCGCAGGTGCCGGTCCCAGCGGACATCCATCTCCGCCCGCACCTGGTACCCCAGATCCAGGTCGTCATGCACGGGAGGGGCGCCGCGGTGCACCCGTCCGCGGAGGCGGGACCACATGCTGCGGTGGAAGCCGAAGTTCGACCCGAACAGCGGCGGATGCCCCATGAGCAGGCGCATGGACCACCGGTAGCCGCCGATATACAGATTCTGCGCAACCCAGCGGATCAGTGAGCCGGAGCCGTAAAAATCGCCGGGCCCCGTGACCGCGGTGTTTTCACCGGCGTCGAGCATGGCCGCCTCCAGTTGCGCCAGCCATGACGGGGGCGGCACCGAATCGGCATCAAGCCGGGCCAGCCATTCCCCGTTTGCCTCATCGAATCCGCGGAAGGTTGCCGCAGCCACTCCGACGTTGGGCTCATAGACGCGCCGGACGCCTGCGGCACGGCAGACGGCCGCGGTGCCGTCGGTGCTGGCGTTGTCCACCACCACAATCTCATCCGGTACCCGCGTCTGCTGCGCCAGTGCCCGCAGGCAGACGGCGAGCATCGCCGCGTCATTGCGGGCGGGAATTACCACCGAGATAGTCGACATCTCATCCTGACGGCCCGGTCCGGGTGGGGCTTTGTCGATTCTGCCATGCGCAGTGTCCACCGGCACGTCACGGGGCTTAACCCGCGGTAATCCCGGGCCATATTCCTTGGCTGCGGGAAACCTGCACAACTAGCGTTGCTGAACTGCGGCGGACACCCGCCGCAAAAGGTTCTTCCCCTAGGAGCAGTTGCAATGCTTGTTTCAGGCCTGCTGGTTGGCGTTGCCCTCGGTTTCGTGATGCAACGGGGGCGTTTCTGCGTCACCGGAGCGTTCCGGGACGTGTGGGTCACCCGCAGCACCCGCTGGCTTACCGCCTTCCTGGTAGTGGTGGCCGTGCAGAGCGTCGGCGTCTTCGCGCTCGACGCCGCCGGGGTCATCAGCCTCTCCGCCAACGCATTCCCGTGGCTGGCCACGATTATTGGCGGGTTTATCTTCGGTTTCGCCATAGTGCTGGCCGGGGGCTGCGCAACCGGCACCTATTACCGTGCCGGTGAAGGGCTGGTGGGCAGTTGGTTCGCCCTGGCCGCCTATGCCCTGTTCGCGGCCGTCATGAAGACGGGCCCGCTGTCCGGCTTCAACACGGCCATGCGCTCGGTGACCGTGGAACAGAGCAACTTCTATTCGGTGCTGGGAGTATCACCCTGGCTGTTTGTGGCCCTGCTGGTCGCCGGCGTCGGCCTGGCGGTCCGCCACCACCTGCGCAAGCCGAAGATCCGCCTGGCATCGCTGCCTCCGGCGAAAACCGGACTGGCGCACCTGCTGTTCGAGAAGCCGTGGAACGCCTTCGCCACCGCTGTAGTGATTGGCCTGATCGCCATTGCCGCGTGGCCGCTGAGCTGGGCCACCGGCCGCCAGGACGGGCTGGGCATCACGACGCCGTCCTCCAAGCTGGTGGGCTACCTGGTCACCGGTGATCCGGAACTGGTGGACTGGGGTGTGTTCCTGGTGATCGGCATCCTGCTTGGCTCCTACATTGCGGCCAAGGGCAGCGGCGAGTTCCGGGTCCGCGTGCCCGACGCCGCCACCGTCCTCAAGAGCTTGGGCGGCGGTGCCCTGATGGGCATCGGTGCCGCGCTGGCCGGCGGGTGCACCATCGGAAACGCCATGGTGCAGACCGCGCAGTTCAGCTTCCAGGGCTGGACGGCCCTGGTCTTTATGATCCTCGGCACCGGCCTGGCCGCGAAGCTGACCATCCTCAACCGCCGCTCGGCGCCTGCTCCGGCCCGCGTGCCCGCCGGCGTCTAACCCCACCCCCGCAAGAAGAAAAGGAACACCACAATGGCTCAGGTCACCCTGGAAACCAACGGATCCGTCTGCCCCTTCCCGCTCGTGGAAGCAAAAGAGGCTATAAAGACGCTGAACACCGGAGACGAACTCGTGATCAACTTCGACTGCACGCAGGCTACGGATGCCATCCCCCGCTGGGCGGCGGAAAGCGGCTACCCGGTTACGGACTTCGCCAAGACCGGGCCGGCAGAATGGTCCATTACGGTGCAGAAGGCCTAGCGGTATCAGGACCTGATGATCCGCAGCCGCTGCGCTTCGGCAATCGCGGCCGTCCGGTTATCCACCCCGAGCTTCCCGTAAATATGCACGAGGTGCGTCTTTACCGTTGCCTCGGAGATGAACAGCTGCCGCGCAATGGCGCGGTTTCCCAGCCCCGTGGCCAGCAGCTCCAGCAATTCGAGCTCACGGCTGCTGAGCGCTGCAACCGGGCTGCGGAGCCGGCCCATCAGGCGGGCTGCAACCTGCGGCGACAAGGCAGTCCGGCCTTCCACCGCTGCCGTCACGGCGGCGCGAAGTTCGTCCGGGTGTGCGTCCTTGAGCATGTACCCGGCTGCGCCGGCCTCGACCGCCGCGAGAATATCTGCGTCCGTGTCATAGGTGGTGAGGATCAGCACCGGCGGGCCGCCCGCTGCCCTAATCGCACGTGTGGCGGTGACCCCGTCCATGCCGGGACTCATCTGCAGGTCCATGAGCACCAGGTCCAGGGGCGTTCCGAGAGCCTCCTGTTTCCGGACCTCCTCCACGGCCGCCGCGCCGTCGGCTGCCTCGGCTGCCACCGTCAGGGAATCGGAGTCTTCCAGCATGGCCCGCAGCCCGGCCCGTACCACGGGATGGTCATCGACCAGCAGCAGGCGCAGTTCCGCCGCCGTCATGTTCCGGACCTCCGGCGGAGCGGAAGGCTGATCGCCACCACGGTGCCCTCTCCGGGAGCAGACTCCACGCTCAGCGTTCCGCCGAGGTCATCAACCCGCTGCCGCAGTGAAAGCAACCCGAAACCGCTGCCGTCCGCGCGCGGCACCTCCGGAAGCAGGGCCGGATCGAAGCCGGCGCCGTCGTCGAACACGTCCAGTGTCACGGCGTCATCGCCAAAATTCAGGGTCACTACCGCGTGTGACGCGCGGGAGTGGGACAGGACGTTGGCCAGCGACGCCCGGGCGGCCCGCAGCAGCGTGGTTTCCTCTGCTTCGGTCATAGCCCTGGGTTCCCCGTCCACGCGCAGCGTGCACTCCAGGACGCGTCCGCCTGAGGCTGCCTGCCTGGATACCTGGGCGCACAGGCGTTCCAGTCCCGCGGTCAGCGAGCCACCGTCTCCGGTGGCGGCAAGGCCGCGCACAAACCTGCGGGCCTCCGCCAGGTTCTGCGCAGCCGTCTCCTGCACCGTGGCCAGGCGTTCCCGGGCAAGGCCGGTGTCTCCGTTGTCCATGGCGGTGCCGGCGGCACGGGACATCAGGACAATGCTGGAGAATCCCTGCGCCAGGGTGTCATGGATTTCGCGTGCCAGCCGGGTTCGTTCGGCAAGCACTCCCGCATCATGCTGGGACAGGGCTAGCTCGCTGCGGGTGCGTTCCAAGTCCTCCAGAGCGCGTTGCTGACGGACGCTTTCAGCGTGCAGCGTTGAGTAGGCGGATCCCATGACTACGGCAAAAAGGGCGCCGATCAGCGGGCCAAGGACGTCGGCGAATGTGAACATCCCCGTGTGTGCCCAGCGGGCCACCGTCACGGCCGCCGCCATGCACCCCACAGCGACCAGGGCCGGCCAGGTCCGCAACAGGTGCAATGCCAGGAAAAACAGCGGAAATGCCAGCCAGGCGAAATCCTCGCTGAGCACCAGCAGAACAAGCCACAGTCCCGTTACGAGCGCCAGCCAGCCTGTGCCGTAGCGTTCCGGGTCCGGGCCCAGGCCCTGTGCTGCGTACCTCTGCTCGGCCACCGTGCCCGCCAGGTAGACGACGGCGAGCAGCAGGCTGCCGGTGTAGGCCGCAGCAAGCAGCGCGGTACCCGGGCGATCCAAAGTCAGCTGGAACAGCGCCAGGGCCAGCAACCCCGCGAAAGCTACGTGCAGCGCCACCCGCAGGAACCGCAGCACGGTGCCGGACGGTACGGCCGGGGCCCCGCTGCCCCGGCTAACCGTGTTCGGCGTGCTCATGCACCCAGCCTAGGCGGGCCCGGAAGCACAGGCATCAACCAATCGGTTGAACGGGGGATCATCCGCCCGTCCGCCGCAGATCAACCACGCCCCTGATGGTTTCAGGTTCCCGCTGCCGGAGGGTTGAAGAGTAAGCATTCCCGGCCGTTTCGACGGCCATCTGACAGGAAGGAAATCACCCGTGTATCTGGCATTGAGGGACCTCCGGTTCGCCAAAGGGCGGTTCGCCCTCATGGGCAGCGTCGTCGCCCTGATTACCCTGCTTCTGGTGCTGCTCTCCGGCCTGACGGCCGGACTGGGCAACCAAAACACCGCCGCTATCAAGGGTCTGTCCTCCGCCGGGGCGGACACGGTGGCCTTCGGTGCACCGGCCGGCACCGACCCCAAGGTGTCCTACACCGAGTCTTCCGTCACGGCCGGACAACTCGCCAGCTGGCGGGCGACCCCCGGAATTGACCGGGCCGAGCCTCTGGGTATTGCCCAGACCCGGGTCCTCGGGGGATCCAGCGCCAACGTGGCACTCTTCGGGGTTGAGGAAGGCAGTGTCCTGCCGCCGGATCCGGTCCGGGACGGTGAGCTGCTCCTGGATTCCGAGACTGCGGGGTTGCTGTCGGTCGAACCCGGCGACGACGTCCGGGTGGGCGGGGAGGTGCTCCGGGTTGGGGCACCTGTTGAGCCCACGTATTACAGCCATACCCCGGTGGCGTGGACGTCCCTTGCCAGTTGGCAGGACGCGTCGCATGCGGGCAGCACCACAGATGCAGAAGACAGCCCTGCAGCCACCGTGATTGCGGCAGCGGGCACAGACGACGCGGCCGCAATCGCTGACCGCACTGCTGGAACGGTTTCCACGGACGTACGGGGCTCGTTCAGCGGGCTGGGTTCCTACAGCTCGGAGAACGGTTCGCTGGTGATGATGCAGGCCTTCCTCTATGGCATTTCTGCCTTGGTGGTAGTGGCTTTCCTTGCCGTCTGGACTATCCAACGGACCCGTGACATTGCGGTGCTGAAAGCCCTCGGCGGAAGTTCCGCCTACCTCATGCGCGACGCCCTTGCCCAGGCCGGAATCATCGTGGCCTCCGGAGCCGTCGTCGGGGGGCTGCTGGCTGTGCTTGCAGGCACCCTCGCGGGCAGCGCCGCCCCGTTCCACCTCACCCTTGCCACGGCTCTGCTGCCCGTGGCGGGCATTGTCCTGCTTGGACTGGCCGGGTCCGCGGCGGCCGTACGCAGCGTCACGAGGGTGGACCCGCTGACGGCACTCGGCGGCAACTAGGCCCGCCCGGCCGGACCAACGGCCGCTTCCCCTTCCCCACCTTCAATCAAAGGAGCACACAAGCCATGTCACACTCAGCCCCTGCAGGAGCACCGGCACCAGCGGCACCAGCCGCACCGGCAGCGCCGGCGGCCCTGGAGCTTCAGGCAGTCACGCTGGAGTACCCCGACGGCGGCGGTACGCTCAAGGCGCTGGACAACGTCGATCTCCGGGTACCCCGGGGGCAGATCCTTTCCCTCGTCGGACCCTCCGGCTCGGGAAAGTCCTCCCTGCTGGCCGTCGCCGCCACACTGATCGCCCCCACCAGCGGGACCGTCACGGTAGCGGGAACCGACGTCGGGGACCTCAACGACGCCGGCCGGACTGCCCTGCGGCGCAGCGGGGTGGGGATTGTTTTTCAACAACCCAACCTCCTGGCCTCACTGACCGCCGCGGAGCAGCTGGTCATCACTGACCGGCTGCGGGGCAAAGCCGGTCCGGCTTCGGAACGGCGCGCGTTGGAACTGCTCGAACTCGTGGGCCTGGCACACGAAGCCGGAAAGCGTCCCCACCAGCTTTCCGGAGGACAGCGCCAGCGGGTGAACATCGCCCGGGCGCTGATGGGCAGCCCGTCGCTGCTGCTCGTGGATGAACCAACCGCTGCCCTCGACACTCAACGGTCCGAATCGATCGTGCAGCTCCTGGTGAAAGTGACCCGGGAATTCGGGCTGGGCACCGTGATGGTCACCCACGACACAGGATTCGTCCCGTTGACGGACGCAGTGGCGGGCATGGTGGACGGGCGTCTCGGTGCTCCCGCCCACCCGGAGTCCCTCTAATCCTTCCGGCGTGCCCGGCTGGGCTGCACCCGGGGCGGCTCACCGGGCATTTTGGGATAGTCCGGCGGGAACGGCAGCTCGCCCAGCCCGTTGGACACATCCCGTTCCCACCATTGGAGCAGGACGTCGATGGATCCCGGGTTCCGGTACATGTCCGCCCACGGGTCCCCTACCGTGCGCAGCCGTTCCGGAATGGTGGCGATGGTGAAGTCCGCCGGATGCACGTGCTCCAGTTCGTCCCAGGTAATCGGGCAGGAAACCGGTGCATCCGGCAAGGCCCGCGGACTGTAGGCACCTGCCATGGTGCGGTCCCGGTTGGCCTGGTTGAAGTCCACGAAAACGCGCTCTCCGCGCTCCTCCTTCCACCACGCCGTCGTCACCTGCTCCGGCATCCGGCGCTCCACCTCCCGGGCCGCGGCGATCACCGCGTGCCGCACCTCCAGGAATTCATGCTCGGGCCGGATCGGGGCAAAGAGGTGGATGCCGCGGTTGCCCGAGGTCTTGATGAATGCCTCCAGGCCGGCCTCGGCCAGGATGGTGCGCAGCTCTTGGGCCGGGCGGACGGCGTCGTTGAAATCGGTTCCCGGCTGCGGGTCCAGGTCTATGCGCAGCTGGTCCGGGTTGTCCGTGTCTTCCGCCCGGGACGGCCACGGATGGAACACCACGGTGTTCATCTGCACGGCCCAGACGGCGGCGGCCGGCTCGTCCAGCACCACCTGCGGATGGGACCGGGCGCTGGGGTACTTCACGGTGACCCCTCGCATCCAGTCCGGCATGCCGCGCGGCGGGTTCTTGGAGAAGAAGACTTCGCCGCCGATGCCTTCCGGAAAGCGTTCCAGCGACACCGGCCGGTCGCCGTTGGCGCGGATGAAGGCCTCGCCCACCTCGGCCATGTAACGGGCCAGGTCGAGTTTGGTGATACCCGGCTTGGGCCAGAGCACCCGCCCCGGACTGGAGATGCGGACCTGCCGCTCCCCTTCCGGACCGGGAACGGTCAGGGTGGTTTCCTCACGTGCCATGGGCCTGCTTCCCCTCTAAGGACCTGTGATCCACGAGGTTACCGTGTCAGGCGGCAGGAACGCCCAGCTTGGGATCCACCGGTGTGCCGGGGCGGACATTCTTGCGGCCGTGCACAAAGTGGTACAGCACGGTGGATGCCAGCACGACGGCGGCCAGCACCCAGTACATTCCGTGGTACCCGGTAACCGGCAGGAGCATGCCCAGCAGCAGCGGCCCCACGCCAATGCCTGCGTCCATGAGGATGAAGAACGTGGAGGTGGCCAGCCCGATCCGGTGCGCCGGTGCCATGCTGACGGCGATCGCCTGGGCGCACGGCATCAGGGCGCCGAATCCGAAGCCCAGGAAGATCCCGGCCACGGCCAGAACGGCGTTGTTGGGTGCGTAGGCAAGCAGGGCCAGGCCGGCGGCGAAGGACACCAGAGTCGGGTAAATCACGGCATTGTCGCCGTGGCGGTCCTGGATGCGTCCCACAAAGAGCCGGGACACCAGCACCACCGCGGCATAGACCACAAAGAAGAGGCTGGCACCGAGGACCAGGCCCTCGGACTGGGCGTAGGAGTTCAGGAAGGACAGGACCCCCGCGTAGGCGGCGCCGGCTATGAACATTACGGAGGCAATGGACAAGGCTCCGGGATCAATGATGTCCGTCAGGTGCATCCGCCACTTGTTCTTCTGTTCCTCCGGCGTGGGCGTGCGCTCGGGCAGGCGCAGCACCAGGGACAGGACAAGTGCGACCGCGGCGCAGGCGGTGGTGACCAGGAAGAGGGCGCGGTAACTCACCGAATCCACCAGCATGACGGCGAGGAACGGCCCGACGGCGGTGGCCAGTGTGGTCGAAATGCCGAAGTAGCCGGTGCCTTCCCCGCGCCGGTTGATTGGGATTAGCCCCATCACGGACGCGGAAAGGCTCGTGCTGGCCGCGCCGAACGCTGCACCGTGGATGATCCGCACGGTAAGCAGCAGGGCCAGGCTGTCCGCCGGGATGTACAGGAGCGCGGCCACAACGAAGACGGCCAGGCTGACAATCAGCAGCCGGCGCCGTCCGACAAAGTCGAGGAACTTGCCCGCGAAAACCCGGGCCAGCAGGGCGCCGATAACAAAGGAGCCGGATGCGAAGCCGCCGGCGCTGTCCGAGGCCGCGAATTCCTCAACGGCATACAGGGCCATGCTGGTCATCAGCAGGTAGAACACCATTGAGAGGAACAGATTGGTGATGATCGCCAGCACAAATCCCTTGGTCCATAATTTCTGACCGCTGCCAGCCACTGCGTTCTCCTGTTTTCTCCGATACGCGCCGCCACCGATTGGAAGGCGACCTAACGATCTTACGCGCGGACACGGGCGCCCGGGCTGCTGCGGAAGGAAAAAGCGACGAAGGCCACAGGACTGCGGGGTAGCGGAAAAGCCATCAGGGGCATCAGGAACCACACACGTATCACTTCCCGGGCGCACCGCCACCCGGATGCGGCCCCGCAGCAGCCGGACCGAGACGGAACGGCCCGGAATTTCCGGTGCCAGAGTGACTAAACAGGAGCAAAGTAAATACCTGCGCCTAGCACACAGCGGCGCCACTCACACCCTCCAGAGAAGCTGCTCACTAAATGGTTATCCAACCGTAACCGTCTCGTATGGTTGAACGCATGCCGCTTTCTGATGCGGCTCCCCCGGGCTTGTTACCTAGCTCTGCCGCTGGTCCGGGGTCCACAGAACGCAACACCACGGCAGAGGCGGGGGAACCAATTATGGGTTCCTTGAATCCTTGGGGTTAAGCCAAACCGGATTCAATCCGGTCGGCCGGGTGACTCCCATCCGCATCCGACAGCTCACCTCGCAGGTATCGGGAGAGGTTATCTACATGTCTTTCAACAAGTCCCAGGGACGCCACCGCGCCGAGACCACCGGCGTTTGGTCCACCATCTCACTGGCCACCGCTACCCGCGGACGGACTATCGGCAGCACCGCAGCCGTTGTCGCCGCAGGTTCGGGCCTGATGCTCGGCATGGCAGCACCGGCCTCCGCCGGCGTTGTCTCCAACGACAACTACACACCCACCCAGACCACGGCACCCGCCGCACCGGTTGCTCCGGCTGCTCCGGCTGCCGCCCCCGTAGTTGAGGCTGCTCCCGTGGCCGCTCCGGCTGCCGCTTCCACCCACACCGTAGTTGCCGGTGACACCCTCGGTGCCATCGCCAGCACCTACGGTACGAGCCTGGAGAACATCCTCTCCCTCAACGGCCTGTCCATGGCCTCCGTCATCTACCCCGGTGACGTTGTGGCCTTGTCCGGTGACGGCGCTGCTGCTGCCCCCGAGCTCAGCTACGCTGCCGCGTCCTACTCCACCGAGGCGTACGCCGCTCCGGTCCAGGCCGCTGCCGCCAACACCGGCGTGATCAGCACGCAGGCCACCTCCGTGACTCCGGCTCCGGCCGCTGCACCGGTGGGCGGCACCAACGCCATCATGCTGGCCTCGGCCTACTCGCAGCTGGGCGCAGCCCAGGACTGCACCGTGCTGGTTGAGGTTGCGCTCCGCGCCGCCGGCCACTCCGTAGGCGACCTTGCTCCCGCCCAGCTGGCGGCATACGGCACCCAGGTCTCCACCCCGGAGCCCGGCGACATGGTCTACTACGCCGACGGCGGCATGGGCCTGGCCCACATTGCCATCTACGTAGGCAACGGCGAAGCCATCCACAGCGGCTGGAACGGCAACCAGACCGTAGTCCAGTCCGTCAACGTCGGCTCCGGCCCCGTGTTCTACCGCGCATAAGGCTTCACCGCCCTATCGCACGGCCGGCAGGCGTTAGTCCGCTGACCAAACAGAGCGTCCGTTCCCTTCCCGGGAACGGACGCTCTGTTGTTAAGTGTCCTTGACGTTATCTGCCCAGGCCCTTGTGGAATCCCGCGGACCGGAGCGGGCCGTCAGGGCACAAACCGGTATCCCATGCCGTGTTCGGTCAGCAGGTGGGCGGGACTGGCCGGATCGGCCTCCAGCTTCCGCCGCAGCTGGCCGATGTACAGGCGCAGGTAGCCGGAGTCCGTTGTTCCGGGACCCCACACGTTGTGCAGCAGGGTCTGCTGGGTCACCAGCATCCCGGGATGGGCCAGCAGTTCGGAGAGGAAGCGCCACTCGGTAGGCGTCAGCCGGACGTCGGCGCCGTCCTTGAGGCGGGCGATCCGCCGGGCGGCCAGGTCCACGCGGACCGCGCCGAACGTGATCTCGCTGGGCCCGGCGGCGGCCGGCACCCGGCGGGACAGGGCACGGATCCGGGCCAGCAGCTCCTCGGTGGAAAACGGCTTGGTCACATAGTCGTCAGCCCCCAGGTCCAGGGCGCGGACTTTGTCTGCCGGGTCCACCCGGCCTGACACCACCAGGATGGGCACCGCACTCCACCCGCGGACCGCTTCAATAACGTCCATCCCGCTGAGCCCGGGCATTCCCAGGTCCAGGACCAGCAGGTCCGGATGCGTGTCCACCGCCTTCCGGATGGCAGCGCTGCCGCTTTCAGCCGTCACTACCTCGTACCCGTACGCGCCCAGGGTGATGCGCAGGGCGCGCAGGATCTGGACGTCGTCGTCCGCTATCAGAATCTTCATCCCGCCACCGCCCGATTGGACCGTCCCGGGATGGAAACCCGTGCTGCAGCCGGCAGCGAGAGGACCATGGTCAGCCCGCCGCCGGGGGTGTCTTCGGTTTCCAGTGTTCCGCCCATTCCTTCCGTAAATCCTTTTGCCAGTGCCAGGCCAAGCCCCAGTCCGGTGGAGTTATCCGTGTCCCCCAGCCGCTGGAAGGGAACAAATATTTCCCCCTTCCGCTGTTCGGGAACACCGGGACCCGAGTCTATGACGCGGATTTCCACCCGGCCGGCAAACTCGCTGACGGACAGCACCGTCTTGCTGCCCTCCGGACTGAAACGCATTGCATTTGCCAGCAGGTTCACCAGCACCCGCTGCAGCAGCACCGGGTCAGCTGTGACGGTGCGCTGGACGGAGGGAATTTCCAGCTCGACTTCGGCGGGGCCCAGTTCCAGCTCCTCCAGTGCCGGCAGTACCGCGTCGGCCACGTCCACCGGTGCCAGGCTCACGCCCACCACCCCGGCCTGGAGCCGGCTGACGTCCAGCAGGCTCGTCACCAGGCCGGACAGCGAGGCAAGGGACTCTTCCGCCGTGGCCAGCAGCTCATTCCGGTCCTGTTCGGACCAGGTGACGTCGGTAGCGCGCAGGCCCGTGACGGCAGCAGTGGCGGCGGTCAGCGGCCGGCGCAGGTCATGCCCGACGGCGGCCAGCAGGGCCGTGCGGACCTTGTCGGCTTCGGCCAGCGAGCCGAGGCCGCGCGCGGTTTCGGTCAGTTCCCGGTGCTCCAGTGCTGCCTCCAGCTGCGCGGTGATGACCGCCAGCAGCCGGCGGTCCGAGGCAGCCAGTTCACGGCCCCAGAGGTCCAGGAAGCCGTTCTCCCCTACCGGCAGGCGGGTGAACGCAGGGTCTTCGGGTTCGGCCTTGTCCGGCCAGTCGCCGTCGGAGTACAGATCCGCTCCGTCCACCCGCAGCCGGGCCGCGCTGACATTGAACGCCTCCCGGGTGCGTCCCACCAATGCTGCCAGGGCGTCCTCGCCGCGCAGCACGCTGCCTGCCACGGATGCGAGCAGCTCTGATTCCGAGGCGGAGCGCCGGGCGGTGCGCGCGCGCCGCGCCGCAGCGTCCACCACGTAGCTGACCAGCATCGCATTGACCACATAGAGTCCCAGCGCCAGCATGTGCGACGGCGTGGCCACCGTCACGGTGTAGAGCGGTGAGATGAAGAAGAAGTCCAGGGTGAGGCCCGAGAGCAGCGCGGCGAACAATGCGGGCCAGATACCGCCGACCAGGGCCACAAGGATCACCAGCAGCTGGTAGCTCAGGACGTCGCCGGTAATGGTTTCCGCGCTTTGGGCGGCCACCAGGGCGGCGGTGAGCAGCGGACCGCCCACCAGCGCGAAGGCGAAGCCCAGCAGGCGCCGGCGCATCGAGAGGGCGCTGCCCAGGTGCGGCAGCACCAGGGTCCTGGCAGCGGCCGAATGGGAGACCATGTGCACATCAATGTCGCCCGACTCGCGGATGACCGTCGCCCCGATCCCCGGACCGGACAGCAGGGCGGCAATCCGGGGCCGGCGGCTGACGCCGATCACCAGCTGCGTGGCGTTGACCCCGCGGGCAAAGTCCACCAGGGCCTGCGGAATGTCATTGCCCACCACCTGGTGGAAACTGCCGCCCAGCTTTTCCACCAGCGCCCGCTGGGCCGCGAGCTCGCCGGGCTGCGGGCCGCTCAACCCGTCGTTCCCGGAAACGTGCACGGCAAGCAGCTTGCCGCCCGCGGAACGGGCGGCAATCCGTGCACCGCGACGCAGCAGGGTGTGCCCTTCGGGGCCGCCGGTCAGGGCCACCACCACCCGCTCCCGCGCCTCCCATTTACGGTTGATGCCGTGCTCGGCCCGGTACCGGTTCAACGCCGAATCCACTTCGTCCGCCAGCCACAGCAGGGCCAGCTCGCGCAGTGCCGTCAGGTTCCCCAGCCGGAAATAGTTGGACAGGGCAGCGTCCACCCGTTCAGCCGGATAAATGCACCCTTCGGAAAGCCGGCCCCGCAGGGACTGCGGGGCCAGGTCCACCAGCTCCACCTGGTCCGCCTCGCGCAGCACGGCATCAGGCACCGTTTCGGCCTGCAGGGTGCCGGTGATCTGCTCAATGACGTCGTTGAGTGAATCGATGTGCTGGATGTTCACCGTGGACAGGACGTTGATCCCTGCGTCCAACAGCGACTGAACGTCCTGCCAGCGCTTCTGGTGCCTCAGGCCGGGGGCATTCGTGTGCGCCAGTTCATCCACCAGCGCATAGTCGGGGCGCCTGGCCAGCAGGCCGTCCAGGTCCATTTCCGCCAGGTCCAGTCCGCGGTGCGGCACGTTGATCCGCGGCATGGTTTCCAGCCCCGCGGCCAGGGCGGCTGTGCCGGCCCGGCCGTGGGTTTCCACCAGTCCCACAACGACGTCGCGGCCCTCCCCGTGGAGGCGGTGCCCTTCCTCGAGCATGGCGTAGGTTTTCCCCACGCCGGGCGCCGCCCCCAGAAATACCCTTAGTTGTCCCCGCGTCATGGACTAAGTGTCCAGCTCCGCCAGTGAAATGTTCAAAAGCAACACGTTCACGCCCTCCCGTCCCAGGAGATCCGTCCCTTCGGTAGCCTCGGTTACCAGTTCCTGTACCTCCGTTTCGCTGAGCCCGCGTGCAGCGGCAACCCGCGGTACCTGCAGCTGAGCGTATTCAGGGCTGATGTGGGGATCCAGGCCGGAACCGGAGGCCGTAACGGCGTCCGCGGGCACCTCTTCCGGGGCAACCCCTTCGGTGTCCGCCACGGCCTGCCGGCGTTCGGCGACGGCCGCGGCAAGGTCCTCGTTGAGGGGGCCCAGGTTGGAGCCGCTGGAGGCTCCGCCGTCATACCCGTCGCCGGCGGCGGACGGACGGGACTGGAAGAACTCCGGCAGCGGCACGCCGTCGCCGTCCGTGAAGGACTGCCCGATCAGCGCTGAGCCGACGTCGGTTCCACCGGAACTGACCATGGAACCGTTGGCGCGGCCGGGCAGGGCGACCTGCCCCACGGCCGCCACCGCGAACGGATAGGCCAGGCCAAGCACCAGGGTCAGCACCGCCATGGCGCGTACGGCAACGCCGAGCTGGCGCATGCTGCTGCGGACGGGATTCATTTGTTGCTCCTAAAGCTGGGAATGGTCATGTCAGAAGCCCGGAAGCAGGCTGACAAGCAGGTCAATGAGCTTGATGCCGATGAACGGGGCAATGATGCCGCCTACCCCGTAGATCAGCAGGTTCCGGGTCAGGACGGACGAGGAACCGGCGGCACGGTATTTCACGCCGCGCAGGGCCAGTGGAATCAGCACCACAATCACGAGGGCGTTGAAGATCACCGCGGAGAGGATGGCCGACGCCGGCGAATGCAGCTGCATCAGGTTCAGCGCTGCCAGCCCCGGGAAAACCCCCACGAACATGGCGGGGATGATCGCGAAGTACTTCGCAATGTCATTGGCGATGGAGAACGTGGTCAGCGCCCCGCGGGTGATCAGCAGCTGCTTGCCGATTCCGACAATGTCGATCAGCTTGGTGGGATCCGAATCCAGGTCCACCATGTTGCCGGCTTCCTTGGCTGCGGATGTTCCGGTGTTCATGGCCACCCCGACGTCGGCCTGGGCCAGCGCCGGTGCGTCGTTGGTGCCGTCGCCGGTCATCGCCACCAGATGGCCGCCCGCCTGTTCCCGGCGGATCAGGGCCATCTTGTCCTCGGGCGTGGCTTCGGCCAGGAAGTCATCCACCCCGGCTTCGGCCGCAATGGCCTTGGCCGTGTGCGGGTTGTCGCCGGTAATCATCACGGTGCGGATGCCCATGGAGCGCAGTTCGGTAAAGCGTTCCTTCAGGCCCGCCTTGACCACGTCCTTCAGGTGGATGAGGCCAAGCACCTGCGTGTCGCCGTCGGCGTCCCGTACCGCCACGAGCAGTGGTGTTCCGCCGCCGGTGGAGATGCGCTGCACCTGGTCTTCGACAGCCATCAGGACATCGACCTCGATCCCGCCGGATTCGGCGGTCCAGTCCAGGACGGCCGAGGCAGCACCCTTGCGGATCTTGGCGCCGTCGGGGAAGTCCATTCCACTCATCCGGGTTTGGGCCGTGAAGGGAACGCTCACGGAACCTGCCGGCGGCTGTGGGCGGCAGCCCTGCTTCTCGGCCAGTTCAACAATGGACTTGCCCTCAGGCGTCGGGTCCCCGAAGGAGGACAGGACGGCGGCGTCGACAAGGTCCTGGTTTTCCGTGCCGTTGATGGGCACGAAGGCCGATGCCTGCCGGTTGCCGTAGGTGATGGTTCCGGTCTTGTCCAGGAGCAGCGTGGTGACGTCGCCGGCAGCCTCCACGGCGCGGCCGGACATGGCGAGCACGTTGCGCTGGACCAGCCGGTCCATGCCGGCAATGCCGATGGCGGAGAGCAGCGCCCCGATGGTGGTCGGGATCAGGCATACCAGCAGGGCCACCAGGACCGGGATGCTGACGGCGGCGGACGAGTAGCCGGCGAGCGGGTTCAGGGTCAGCACGACGACGACGAAGACCAGCGAGAGGGTTGCCAGCAGGATGTTCAGGGCAATCTCGTTGGGGGTTTTCTGCCGTGCGGCACCCTCCACCAACCGGATCATCCGGTCCACGAAGGTTTCACCGGGACGGCTGGTGATCCGGACGACTATCCGGTCCGACAGCACCCGGGTGCCGCCGGTGACGGCGGACCGGTCACCGCCGGACTCGCGGATTACCGGTGCGGATTCGCCGGTGATCGCCGATTCGTCCACGGAGGCAATGCCGTCAATGACGTCGCCGTCGCCGGGAATGACCTGGCCGGCGGATACCACCACCACGTCATCCAGGCCGAGGTCGGCGGAAGCCACTTCCTCCGGCGCTGCGCTCAGGGCTGCCGGATCCCGGCGGCCGTCATAGGCGGGAACGCGGAAGGCGGTGGTGGTGGCCCTGCTGGCACGCAGCGAGGCGGCCTGGGCCTTGCCCCGGCCCTCCGCAACGGACTCGGCGAGGTTGGCGAACAGCACGGTTGCCCACAGCCAGCCGGCGATCAGCCAGGCGAAGGATCCCGGTACTGCAGTGCCGCCGGAGTCCTGGGGGCCGCCCATAAACGGTTCGGCGACGGCGATGGCGGTAATCAGTGCCGCACCAACCTCGACAATGAACATCACCGGGGTGCGCACCATCAGCCGCGGATCCAGTTTGCGGAAGGCCCCGGGTAGTGCCGCGGCCAGCGATGCGGCCGTGATTCCCCGGCGAGCCGGTGCCGGTGAGGCGGATCCGTCTTCGGCCGACGGTGACGGTTTGGACGGTGAGGGTTGAGTGAGTGTGGACATGGTTATTGCAGTCCTTCCGCCAGGGGACCCAGCGCGAGTACGGGAAAGAAGGTGAGGGCTGTGACAATGACCGTGACGCCGCACAGCAGCGTGACGGACTGAAGCCGGTGGGTGGGCAGCGTCCCGGCCGAAACGGGAACCTTGCCCTGCTCGGCGAAGGACCCGGCCAGGGCGAGCACAAACACAATCGGCAGGAACCGTCCCACCAGCATGGCCACGCCCAGGGCCGTGTTCAGCCACGGAGTGTTGGCCGTGAGCCCGGCGAACGCCGAGCCGTTGTTGTTGGCCGCGGATGTGAAGGCGTACAGCACTTCACTGAAGCCGTGCAGTCCCGAGTTGAGGATGGACGTGCCCTCGATGTCGGCACGGATGCCGGGAATTGCGAAGCTCAGCGCTGTTCCGACCAGCACCAGGGTGGGCATGGTGAGGATGTACAGGCTGGCGAGCTTGATTTCCCGCGGGCCGATCTTTTTGCCCAGGTATTCCGGTGTGCGGCCCACGAGCAGGCCGGCAACGAAGCAGGTGATTACTGCCAGCACCAGCATGCCGTACAGGCCGGACCCTACGCCGCCGGGGGCGACTTCGCCGAGCATCATGTTCAGCATGGCCATCATGCCGCCGAACGGGCTGTAGCTGTCATGCATGGAGTTCACGGCACCGGTGGAGGTGAGGGTGCTGGTGGAACCGAAGAGCGTAGAAGCGGCGATGCCGAACCTCTGCTCCTTGCCTTCCATTGACCCGGCAGCGCCATCCGCTGCGGAGAACTCAAAGGCCGTCATCGCGATGAGGGAAACGGTGAAGATGGCGCCCATTGCGGCCAGGATCGCGTAACCCTGCCGCCGGTCCCCCACCATGGTGCCGAAGGTGCGCGGCAGGCTGAAGGGAATAACCAGCATCATGAAGACCTCAACGAGGTTGGTCCAGCCGGTGGGATTCTCGAACGGGTGGGCCGAGTTGGCGTTGAAGAACCCGCCGCCGTTGGTGCCCAGCAGCTTGATGGCTTCCTGTGAAGCCACCGGACCACCCGGGACCACCTGCGAACCGCCGGGGAGGGTGGTGATGGTGGAGAAGCCGTTGAAGTTCTGGATGATGCCGCCAATCATCAGGACAATGGCGCCGAGTGCGGCCATTGGCACCAGCAGGCGCACCAGCCCCCGGGCGAGGTCCACCCAGAAGTTGCCGATGGTGCCCTGTTTGCGGGCAGCGAGACCGCGCACCAGGGCAACCGCCACAGCCAGGCCGACGGCGGCCGAGAGGAAGTTCTGCACGGCCAGTCCCAGCATCTGCACCGCGTAACCCATGGTCACTTCCGGTGAGTAGGACTGCCAGTTGGTATTGGCGAGGAAGGACGCCGCCGTGTTGAAGGCCAGCGCCTCGGGAACCGCCGGAAGCCCGAGGGCTCCGGGCAGTACGGGCTGGATCCGCTGCAGGAGATACAGCAGGCCCATGCCGGCGGCGGAGAAAACCAGCACGCCGCGCAGGTAGTTCTGCCAGGACTGTCCGGCGCCGGCGTCAACCCCCACAAGGCGGTAGAAACCGCGTTCCACGCCCAGGTGCTTCTCGGAGGTGTAAAGCCGGGCCATGTAATCGCCCAGCGGGCGGTACACGAGCACCAGCAGGACCACCAGGGTAAGTACCTGTGTGGCCGTGGTCCAGCCGCCCATCAGAACTTCTCCGGCCGGACGAGGGCTGCCAGCAGGTAGACGGCGGAGGCCGCCCCAAGGCAGAGGGCCAGGATGTCGAAGAAAGTCACAGCTTCTCCACCGCCCCTGCCATCAGGACAAACGCGGCGAACAGCGCCACGAAGCCGGTAATAAATAGAACGTCGAGCACGGAAGTTGCCCCCAGGCTAGAAAAGTCGCGCCGCCGGTCGGCTGCGCGGGCACGCTGTGTGCCGCCTTCGATTAGATGCCCGCGCCGGAGGGCAAAATGCCATCCTCATGTTTTCCTCACGGACGCAGCGGAAACCCTTACGGAATGCCTATGCTCCGCCGCGTTTGTGACCCGGTCCCGGCCGCTGCACTGGCCTCCCAAGTTCGGGGTATACACTGTAAACTTCTCGTCCAGGAAAGGACCTCCAATGCCGCAGTCCCCGCTGACCCCTGCTGCTATTGCCGCCTCCGCGGTCCGCGTTGCCGACGCGGACGGATTGGACGCCGTGTCCATGCGCCGGGTGGCCCGTGAACTGGGCGTATCGGCCATGGCGCTGTACCGCTACGTGGCGGACCGGCAGGCCCTGTTGATCCTGATGGCGGAGGAAGTTGCCGGTGACTACGCCCTCCTGCCGCCGGGCAACCACACCTGGCAGCAGATGCTGGTGCACATGACCAACACGCAGTGGTCCGTTTTCACCGCGCATCCCTGGCTGCTGAGCGTTGTCCTCACTCCCCGCCGGCTGGTGAATACGGCACGTCCCTCAGAGGTCGAACTGCTGCTGTCAACACTGCACCGGGCCGGATTATCCGAAGAACAGGCCTATGACTGCCTCCTGGGTGTTTCCGCAGCCGTGATCGGCACCGCCACCATCACCATCACCGCCCACAGCGGCCCGGAGAGCGCGGAACCTGCAGGACCGGGCCGCTGGGACGAAGCCGCAGTGGCCCCCCATCCCTACGCAGCACGTTTCCAGGAGCAGGGCATCAGCTACACGGCCTCCCGCCGGTCACTGGATTTCCTGGTTGCCAACTTCATCAACGGCGTCGCACAAAGCCTCAAAAACTCCCCGGACACTCCGTAACGCCCGGGTTTATGGAAGGAAGAACATGCAGCTGAGCAACAAAACAGCAATCATTACCGGTGGTGCCGGCGGAATCGGGCAGGGCATTGTCCGCCGGTTCCTCTCCGAAGGCGCCAAGGTGGCCGTGGTCGACATTGACCAGGCCCAGGGCGACAAGCTGCTCGCCGACCTTGAGGGCAAGGGCGAGGTCATCTTCATCGCCAAGGACATCTCCAAGGCGGAGAACGCCGAGGCGATCGTGGCCGAAACCGTGGCGCACTTTGGCGCCCTGGACATCCTGGTCAACAACGCGCATGCCTCCAAGCAGGCGCCGATCATGGAGACCACTCCCGAAATCTGGGACCTGTCCTTCAACACCGGCACCATGGCAACCTTCCACCTGATGCGCGCTGCCTACCCGGAGCTGAAGAAGACCCGCGGCAGCATCGTGAACTTCGCTTCCGGCGCCGGTATAAAGGGACTGCCAAACCAGGTGGCCTACGCCGCGGCGAAGGAAGCCATCCGGGCCATCTCCCGCACGGCCGCGAACGAATGGGCAGCCGACGGCATCCGCGTAAACGTTGTGTCCCCGGTCGCCCTGACCCCGGGCATCGTCCAGTGGAGCCAGGCCTTCCCCGAGGCCTACCAGGAAGTAGTGGACGGCGTTCCCCTGGGCCGCCTGGGTGATCCCGAAACCGACATTGCACCGGTGGTTGTGTTCCTGGCCAGCGAGCAGTCGAAGTACATGACCGGCCAGACCCTCATGGCCGACGGCGGCAGCATCAAGCTGTACTAGTCGGTCCCCCAGCTAGTCGGTCCCCAGCTAGCTAGTCCGCAGCACCGCCCAGCCCAAGGCAGGCAGTGCAAGCCGCTGCCCCGGGACGTCCAGCCCGCCCTCGCCGGCAAGGACGTCCCGGGCCGCAGCGGGAACCTCAACGGTGGCGGCGGCCGCGGCAAGGTTCAGTGCCACAACCAGCGAGTTGCCGCCGTCGTGCACTTCATACACAAGCTGCTCGTTGCTCACCGAGTGCGTGCGCGTGCGGGCCCCGTGGAGCCAGGCATGCCGGCGGCGCAGGCCAATCAGCGTCTGGTGCAGCCGGTAGAGCGGCGCCCCCACGGCAGAGAGCTCATCCGGCGCGGCCGGGAAAAGCGGCCGGACGTCGTCGTCGCCCCCGGCACGGTCTTCCTTGATGCCGCGGTAGCCCTGCTCATCGCCGTAGTACACCACCGGGGTGCCCGGCAGCGTGAACAGCAGCACCAGCGCATGCGCCAGGCGGCCCGACGGCGCCAGCCGGCTCGCGATGCGGGTCACGTCATGGTTGCCGACAAACGTCAGCGGCACGAAGGTCTCCAGGAACATGTTGTGCCGCTGCAGGGCCCATTCCAGCTCAAAGAAGTTGCCGTCCGAGAGCGAACTCCATACCGCTTTCCACAGTTCGTACTGGGTCACCGAGTCCAGCTTCCCGTTCTCCACCTCAGCGGTGTAGTCGCCGTGGATGTACTCCCCCACAAACCAGGCGTCCGGGAACTCGGTCCGGACATCGTCGAGCACTGCGGCCCAGAACGACGACGGCACGGCGTAAGCCGCGTCCAGCCGCCACCCGTCGGCCCCGCGGCGCAGCCAGTGCTTCATCACGTCGGCAACAAAGAGGGCCACCTCCGGTTCCCCGTGGTTCAGCGCCACCAGCTGGTGGTGGCCCTCGAAGTCTCCGTATTCCGGTTCAACCCCGGGCTTCCAGCCGTCCGGCCAGCCGAGATGGAACCACCGGGCTTCGGCGGCATCCGGACCCTGCTCCAGGGCCTTGCGGAAGGGTGCAAAGGAGCGGCCGGTGTGGTTGAAGACCCCGTCCAGCAGCACCCTGAGCCCACGGGCACGGGCCTGGCTGATCAGTTCGTCGAAATCGGCGTCGTCGCCGAGCCGGGGGTCGATCCGGTAGTAGTCCGCGGTGTCGTAACCGTGGCTTTCGGACGCGAACACCGGCCCCAGGGCCAGCCCGGACGCACCCATTTCCAGGATGTAGTCCAGCCACGCGGTCAGCTGCGGCAGCCGGTGCTGCACCGGCGCATCCGCTGCCGGGCCGCTCTTCTCGGCTCCGGTAAAGCCCAGCGGATACACCTGCCACCAAATGGCGTGCTGTACCCAGTCCGGCGTCGTCATAGTGCCCTTCCCGTTGTCTTTCGGTCCGGGTACCAGTCTGCCACCATCAGTACCCTTACCGCTGCGCGGGCACTCCCGGACGCAGGGCAACCAGCACGCCGGCGGCGACCACCACATGCATCAGGGCCAGTCCGGTGAAGCCGAGGGTATCGAACCCGGCCGCAGCCGTCATGCCAATGGTCAGCAGCGCCAGGGCAGCACCGGCCCACCGGCCAATCCGCAGCAGGGAGGGCCAGCGCCGGGACAGGAGCACAACGGCAACCAGCCCGATCAGCAGGGGCACCACCGACATGATCAGCACATTTGCTGCACCCACCACCATCCCGGACGCGTTCGCATACTCCGCACCGGCGGCCCGGAAGACGAAAAAGAGCACGAGGTTCAGTGCCGCTGCGCCAACGATGACGAGGGTCAGCAGCAGCGGGCGGTTGGAACCGGAGGTTCGGGCGGCTGCGGTCCGGGAACTTGCAGAGCTCATGGTTGCTCCTTAGGTTGTGGTGAACTGGCGGTGCGGAAAGTGGCGCGGCTGTCAGGCCCAGGACTTGAGGGTGTCCCTGAGCGGCGTGGCGGGCCGGCCGAGGAGCCGGCTGAGGTCTCCGGTGGTGTGCTCAAGCAGGCCGTCACGCGCGTTGGCATCCATGGCCAGCACTGCTTCGGCCATTTGAGCGGGCACGCCCGCGTCCAGCAGCATCCTCCGCTGCTCATCAGGACTGACGGGGCGGTACGTCACGGGACTGCCGAGGACTTCTGCAGCGGCGGCGGCAAACCCGTCCCACGTCCAGGCGGTGTCTCCGGCGAGCTCATAGACCGCTCCCTCATGTCCTGCGGTGGTGAGAACTGCTGCGGCCGCCTCGGCATAGTCGGCACGGGTTGCACTGGGGATACCCCCTGAGCGGGCACTGTTGAGGATCACGCCGTCCGTTCTGGCCTGCTCAAAGTCGGCCCGGTAATTCTCGGTGTACCAGTTGTTGCGCAGCACGGTGGCCGGCAGCCCGACGTCGGCCAGGAAGGCTTCGGTTGCCCTGTGCTCGGTGGAAATGCCGGGTACGGTGCTGGCGCCGGGCGCCGAGGTGTACACCAGCCGGCGCACCCCGGCGTCGAGCGCTGCCTGGATGGCCGCACGGTGCTGGGGTACGCGGCGGCCGACGTCGCTGGCCGAAATCAGCAGGACGCTTTCCACCCCGGCCAAAGGGCGGCGCAGGGTGTCCGGTTCATCCAGTTCGACCCTGAAGGTCTCGAATCCTTCCTCCGAAAGTTGATCCAGCACTGCCTGGTTGCGTCCCAGCGCACGGATTCCGTCTGCGGGCACGCCGCGGTCCCGCAGGGCCGCCAGCGTGAGGCGGCCCAGCTGGCCGGTGGCACCGAATACTGCGATGGTCATGGTCTCTCCTGCCGGATTGGTTCAAGCGTGAACGAAACGGTACTGCGGTTTAGTTCAACCTACAAGTGATCGGCAGGAACTTTTTCTTCAGGGATTAACCACCCGGTGTTAGTCTGCCCGCATGGAATCCGCCGCCCGCAAAGACGCAGCAGCAACCGGAGCATCCCCCGCCGTATCCCCCGCAGGTACCGGACCTACGCGGTGGCTCAACGAGGAGGAACAGGCGGCCTGGCAGGCATTCGCGAGTGTCCTGCTGCGCCTTCCGGGTGCACTGGACAGGCAGCTGGAGCGCGACGCAGGCATCAGCCACTTCGAATACGTGGTGCTCTCTGCCCTTTCCGAGGCACCGGACCGCACCCTGCGCATGGGATCCCTGGCCGTCCTTGCCTCGTCCGGGCTGCCCCGGCTGTCCCAAGTTGTCAGCCGCCTGCAGAAGCGGGGCTGGATCACCCGCGCGCCCGACCCGCGGGACGGCCGCTCCACGCTGGCGACGCTCACGGATGAAGGCTGGGAAAAGGTAGTAGCCACGGCACCCGGGCACGTGGAGGAAGTGCGCTCACTGGCCTTTGATCCCCTGACCCGCGCGCAGCAGCGGCAGATGGGGGAAATCGGCCGCAGGATCATGGCGGCCGTGGATCCCGGCGACCGCAGCCTTCGCTGAGTTGGCGCCCGTGCGGGGAATTCCTGCCGCTCCGCCGGCGCTTAAGCAGATGGAACCAACCAGAAAGCGAAGGACCCCATGGCACTTGAACAGATCGGCAACCAGCGCACCGCCGCTGATCCCCTGCAGCAGAAAGTCATTGACTACGTACGGCGCTACGGCCGGGTGCAGCCGCAGGACGTCGCAGAGGAATTCGATCTTGGCGGCGTTGAAACACTGAACGTGCTCACGTCGCTGGAGGAGATGGGTGCACTTCGGCTGGTGTCCGGCGGAGACGGCGTTTTTGCCGTCCCCACCGGTCAGTCACTGTGTGATCCCTACACGGGTACCTGCAGCATCTAGCCGCGGCCGCCGTCGTTAGCACCGCCTAAAGCATGCTGTTCGGCACCGAGGGGAACGCCTCGGCGTCGTACAGCGCGGCGATCGAGCTCATGTAGCCGGTCCACTGCGCACCGGCCAGGGCGGAACCGTCAACGTAGGAGCGGGTCACACCGTTGATCTCCTGGTTGTTCAGCGACGAGTAGGAATTCCAGTTGCCCACCCAGGACGCGGTGGCGATCCCGGTGGTGTAGCCGACCGTCCACGTCTGTTCGGACAAGTCAGTGGTGCCGGTTTTCGCCGCCGCGGGAACTCCGATGGGGTGGATGCTTCCCGGTGAGCCCTTGACCAGGTTCTGCAGGGGCAGCGTGACCGCTGCGGCGACGTCGGCGGAGATGGCCTGCCTGCAGTCCTGTTGGGGAATGTCGTAGGCATTGCCCTGCCGGTCGGTAACCTCGGTGAGGGCAGTCGGCTCGCAGTACTGTCCCCCGGAAGCAAACGTGGCATAGGCCGAAGCCATGGTCAGCGGGGATACTTCCTGCCCGCCGAGCACGAAGGAGGGGCTGGTGACTTCCAGCGGCTCCCCGTCCACGGCGCGGTGGATGCCCATGCTGGTGGCAGTATCGCGGATGTCGCACAGGTCCAGCTGGGCGGCCTGCGCCACGGTGGCGGTGTTGACCGATGAGGTCAGCCCCTGGCTTACGGTCATGGACCGCTCATAGCCCTCGGAAGCGTTCTTGAACTTCCACTCGTCGAACTCGGCACTGCCGCCCAGGCAGCTGGCCTTCCACTTGAAGCCGGCCGGGTAGGACGTGCGGCTGGCATCGATGGTGTCATTGAGCCCGTGGCCGGACTGCAACCACTCTGCGGTGGTGAACGGCTTCATGGTGGATCCGGGCTGGAACCCGTACGGCGTGCCGCCCATGTCGGCATCCACGTTGAAGTTCAGCTGCGTCCGACCCGCGCCCGGCTCGGGGGTGTATTCGGTATTCTGCGCCATGGCCAGGATCTTTCCCGTGCCCGGTTCCACTGACACAAGTGAGGACCCGGCACCGGAAGGATCCCCCACGGGAACCTGGGCCTCAATCTGTTTCTGCGCCTCGGCCTGCAGGCGGGAATCAAGTGTGGTGCGGATGGTCAGCCCGCCGCGGGCCAGGAGCCTTGCCCGCTCCTTCACGCTGGAGCCGAAAGCGTCCGACTGCAGGACGGTCTGTTCCACATAGCTGCAGAAGTACTGGGCATTCTCCGCGCCGGTGCAGCCGGACGTGACGGTCTGCGGATTCAGGTTCAGCCCCGTCGCCACGGCTTCCTCGTATTCGGCCTGGCTGATCTTCCCGTTTTTCAGCATGGCGGCCAGCACGGTGTCGCGGCGCTCCTGGGTGCCTTCCGGGTTGGTGAAGGGGTTGTACACGCTGGGTGACTGCACCATGCCGGCCAGCATGGCCGACTGCGCCGGAGTCAGCTCCGCGGCCGATACACCGAAGAAGCTGCGCGCTGCGGCTTCCACGCCGTAGGTCTGGCCGCTGAAGAGCACAATGTTCAGATAGCCCTCAAGGATCTCTTCCTTCGAGTACTGGTTTTCGACGGCGACGGAGAGTTTTGCTTCGCGCAGCTTATCGCCCAGGTCCTTGGTGCCGCTCAGCGTCAGGTCGCTGCCGCCCTTGCCGGCTGCAATGTCCCGGCTGATGAGGACGTTGTTGACGTACTGCATGGTCAGGGTGGAAGCGCCCTGTGTATCGCTGCCGCTGGCATTGGAGGCAAAAGCCCGGGCCACGCCCTTAAAGTCGATGCCGTTGTGCTCGAAGAACCGCGCATCCTCGATGGAGACGATCGCGTCCTGCATGTTCTGCGAGATGGCATCGAGCTTCACCGGCACCCGGTTCTCGGCGTAAAACGTGGCCAGCAGCACGCCGTCGGCGCTGTAGATCTTCGATCCTTCGTCCAACGGCCCGGTTTCGAGCTCGTCCGGCAGCTGGTCCAGCACTTCAACGCCCATGTCGGTGCCGGTGGCAGCCACGGCGGCTACGGGAATCAGGGTGGCCGCGGCCAGCACGCCTGCAACCAGGCTTACGAGGAGAAACGCGACCAGCCGACCGGGCATGCTGAGTCGTTCCAGGAAGGAGGTTTTAGGGGCTTGCATCCGGCTAAGTTATCGGGTCATCCTGTGAACGCTTTTGACCCCGGTTGCAGCCGCAGGTATAACCCGCGATGTGTGCATCGGCGTCGGACCCCTGCCTATTCCGCGCCGGAACAGGGATCCGGTGAGGGCCGCGGTGCCTGCCGGATGGTTCGCAGCGGCACTGCCGCCTTTGAGGTGCGAGAACAAGATCACACCGAATCCGCCCTTAACGGGCTCCGGCCCGCCGCCGTTGGGCAGCGGGCCGGAGCAGCGGATCCGGAGCGGATCCTGCTACGCGTCGACGACGATCGCGGTGATCGCCGGGGTGCGGTTGTAGAAGCGGCGCATCCAGTTCGCGACGGCGCGCTCGATGACGTCTTCGAGGTCCTCGCCCTTGGGTCCGCGGCGGTTGCCGGACGCAGCGTTGGCCAGGGCCTTCTCCACGGCTTCCTCACCCTTGCTCAGGTCCTCGGACTTGATGGTGAAGCCCTTGGTGAAGAACTCGGCCGGCTCGGCGATGGTGCCGGTGTCGGCGTCGACCAGGGCCAGCACCGTCACGGCGCCTTCCTCGGCCAGCTGCATGCGTTCCTTCAGGGTCTCCTCGGTGGTGTGGCCGACGCTGTCGCCGTCCACGAAGACCAGGTCCACCTGGTGCTTGCCGGAGATCGTGGCACGGCCGCGGCGCAGGTCAACGGTCATGCCGTTTTCCGCGAGGACCACGTCGCGGGGATCCATTCCGGTCGCCTCTGCGATGGCTCCGTTGGCCTTGAGGTGGCGCCATTCGCCGTGCACCGGCATCACGTTGCGCGGCTTGACGATGTTGTAGCAGTAGGCGAGTTCGCCGGCGCTGGCGTGACCGGAGACGTGCACCTTGGCATTGCCCTTGTGCACTACGTTGGCGCCGATCTTTGTCAGGTTGTTGATGATGCCGTAGATGGCGTTCTCGTTACCCGGGATCAGCGAGCTGGCCATCAGCACGGTGTCGCCCTCGTGGATGCGGATCTGGTGGTCGTTGTTGGCCATGCGGGACAGCGCCGCCATGGGCTCGCCCTGGGAACCGGTGCAGATCAGGACGACCTTGTGGTCATCGGTGCGCTGCAGGGCCTTGAAGTCCACCAGGATCCCCTTGGGGATGTTCAGGTAGCCCAGTTCCTCGGCGATGGTCATGTTGCGGATCATCGAGCGGCCAACGAAGGCCACCTTGCGGTTGTAGCGCGACGCAGCGTCGATGACCTGCTGGATGCGGTGGATGTGGCTGGCGAAGCTGGAGACGATGATCCGGCGCGGAGCGGTGCGGAACACGGTGTCGATGGCCGGCGCCAGTTCCTTTTCCGAGGCCATGAAGCCGGGAACTTCGGCGTTGGTGGAGTCAGTGAGGAACAGGTCCACGCCTTCCACGCCCAACCGGGCGAAACCGGTCAGGTCGGTGATGCGGCGGTCCAGCGGGAACTGGTCCATCTTGAAGTCACCGGTGTGCAGGGCCAAGCCTGCGGCAGTGCGGATGGCGATGGCCAGGCCGTCGGGGATGGAGTGGTTCACGGCCAGGAATTCCAGGTCGAAGCCGCCGATGGTGCGCCGGTCGCCTTCCTTGACCTGGATCAGCTTGGGCTTGATCCGGTGTTCCTTCAGCTTGGCCTCGATGAAGGCCAGCGTCAGCTTGGAACCGACAATGGGGATGTCCGAACGTTCGCGCAGCAGGTACGGCACGCCGCCAATGTGGTCTTCGTGGCCGTGCGTCAGCACGACGGCGACGACGTCCTGCAGGCGGTCGCGGATGGCGGTGAAGTCGGGCAGGATCAGGTTGACGCCGGGGTGTTCTTCCTCAGGGAAGAGCACGCCGCAGTCAACAATCAGGAGCTTGCCGTCGAATTCGAAAACGGTCATGTTCCTGCCGATTTCGCCGAGGCCGCCCAGGTTCATCACTCGCATGGTTCCCTTGGCGAGTTCCCGGGGGGCTTTGAGGACGGCAGGTGTTCTATTCACGGATGTAGTTCTTTCGTCGGGGATCAAATTGCAGGGTGGAACGGCAGCCGTACGGCGGCATTCCGGAAGTCTGTGGTGCGGCCAGAACAGGGCCGGCAGCTGTTGTGCTTAATTCATTCTATTGATTTTTCCGGCGCGCCGGGGACACCGGGCACACACGGAGAGTCCCGGGACGGTTTCGGGGAGGTGGCGTTGCGGGTTCTAGCCGCGCTGCAGCGCGATTTTCTGCATGCGACTGATCCCGGTGCTCTGCCCGCAGTTGGAGCAGGTGAAGGCATAGCGGCGGCTGGTGGTGAGGACCGGGATGAAGAACAGCGTGAGCCGGTTGGCGCGCTCCTCCACCTGCTGCGGCGCATAGGCGCCGCAGTATTGGCAGGTGGCCGGCCGGGAGAACAGGGCGCGGGCAACGGTCTTGAATCCAAGGATAAAAAGCATGCGTTCCTAACAGGTCCCCCGCCGCAGCCGTTCACGCATGCTGCGGGAGTCTCCGGCGAAATAGTCGGGTTCCTCCATTTGCTTCCACTCTACGGACCGGGCCGGCCGGCCGCACGGGGACACGCGGTAATTACTAAGGTTGCTTACCAACCGCGGTGGGGTTATCTTCGCTGCCATGGAAGCCCGCCCCGTGCTGGACGCTGAGTACATCCTGCCGCTGAAATGGAGCACTGACGACGGACTGGACGAGCTGTGCGGGTATCTGGCAGTGCTGGCCGCGCAGCTGCCGGTCCTGGTGGTGGACGGCTCGGACGTGGAGCACTTTGCCTCGCACACCCGCGCCTTCCCGCCGACAGTGCGGCACTGCCGGCCCAAGCATCCGGAATGCCGCAACGGGAAGGTGGACGGGGTCCTGACAGGTTTGGACCTCACGCAGGCCGCCAACCTGGTCATTGCCGACGACGACGTCCGCTTTACTCCGGCAGGACTGTCCCGGATCCTCGAACTGCTGGAGGGGGCCGACGTCGTCCGCCCGCAGAACCACTTCCCTCTCCCGCTGCCGTGGCACGCGAAATGGGACACCGGCCGGACGCTGCTGAACCGGGCCTTCGGGTCGGACTATCCCGGGACCATGGCGGTGCGGGCCGGGACTCTCCGGCGGGCGGGCGGCTACAGCGGCGGTGTTTTGTTCGAGAACCTCGAGCTGCTGCGGACGGTGCGGGCCGCGGGCGGTGTGGAAGTACGGGCCGATGACCTCTTTGTGGCCCGGCTCCCCTGCTCCACCCGGCACTTCCTGCGGCAGCGCGTCCGGCAGGCCTACGACGGTTTGGCCCAGCCCGTGCGGTTCGCCGCAGAGCTGGCGCTCCTTCCGGTGCTGGCGTGGTGCCTGCGCCGGCCGGTACGGCTGCTGCCCTTTGGCGCAGCGGCCGTGGCGGCGGCGGAATACGGGCGGCGGCGCGACGGCGGCACGCAGGTGTTCGGGCCGACGGCGGCACTGTGGGCGCCCGCCTGGGTTGCTGAGCGGGCTGTATGCGTGTGGCTTGCGGCGGCCCGGCGGCTGTGCGGGGGAATCCCGTATTCCGGCACCCGGCTCAAGACCGCAGCCCACTCCGTCCGGCAGCTGCGGCGGGGCATGGCGAAATAAGTGCGTGCCGTACCTTAGTCGGATGGGGAATCAGCAGGGCCAGCACCGCAGCGGTTGGGTAGCCGTACCGCACGCCCGGATCTACTGGGAAGCGAGCGGCAATCCGGCCGGCATCCCGGTCCTGTACCTGCACGGCGGTCCCGGCAGTTCGCTTGGGTCCGGCGGTTACCGAAGGCGGCACGATCCGTCCCGTTTTTTCACCGTCGGCATAGACCAGCGCGGATGCGGCCGCAGCACCCCCGCCGTCCAAGACGACTTGGCGCACCTGCACCTGAACACCACCCAGCAGTTGATCGAGGACATCGAAGCCGTGCGGGCCGAGCTGGGGTTCCCTGCATGGATCGTGACCGGACTATCCTGGGGCAGCACCCTGGCCATGGCATATGCCCTCCGGCATCCGGACCGGGTGCTGGGCCTTGCCATGGCCGCGGTGACCACCACCAGCCGTGCCGAAATCGACTGGATCACCGGCGGCGTCGGACGTTTCTGCCCGAAGGCCCTGGAGGAGTTCATCAGGGATGCCCGCGCCCTGCCGCATGAGCGGACAGTGGAGGCCTATGCCCGCCGCCTGGCAGGTCCGGACCGTACGGACGCCCTCGCTGCGGCGCTAGCTTGGGACCGGTGGGAATCCGCCGTCGCAGCTCTGGAAACAGCGGGGCCGGCCGGTTCCAAAACATCCGCGTCCGCTGCTCCCCGGTTCGACGGCGAGCGCAGCTTGGTGAGTTTCGCCCTCCTGGTGACCCGGTACTGGGCGCAGGACGGGTTCCTCCCGGGCGCCGAGGCGATTCTGCGGCGGATCTATGAGCTCAACGGCATACCTGCTCGGCTGATCCATGGTCGGAAGGATGTCGGCAGCCCGGTGGACACCGCCTGCAAGCTGCACCGGCTTTGGCCCTCCAGCCGACTGACGGTGATAGACGGGGAAGGCCACGTTGGACCGAAGGGTTTGGCGGCGCTCGCAGGGGCTGTGGAGGAGATGTCCGCAGAGCTAGGCAGCCGCGGTCGTTCATGGCGAATCTAGGCCAGCAATTTCTATCCCGGAAACCGGGTAGCAGGTCAGGTATTTTTCCTCTCGCATTCGAATCCAGGGACAAATAGACTCGAACACATGTTCGAAGATTCTGCACCTCTTCCTCATCGCCGGGAGGCTTCCACCCCACCTTCCAAGACGCCTCCTGCGGTAGCCGTCGAGGTTACCGCCGAGCTGGTGGGCGGGTGGGTGGCTTCCCTCGGCGGGGGTACTGACCGCGCTGCCGGGGATACTGAACTCATCGACCGCATCCGTGCCCTCGAGGAACTAAAAGCTGCTGCAGCGGCGGCCCAGGCGCGTGCCGCCGCTGCGTTTGACGCGTTGCACCGGCAGAAGCAGGAGTTGTCCGGCCTGCCGCGGGAACAGTTGGGCAAGGGTATCGCCGGCCAAATAGCGCTGGCCCGCAGGGAATCTGCCAACCGGGGCGGCAGGCTCTTGGGTTTCGCGAAAGCGCTCACCGCCGAGATGCCCTGCACCTTGGACGCTTTGAGCCGCGGACTGATCAGTGAATGGCGCGCCACCTTGCTCGTACGTGAGACTGCGTGTCTCAGCGTTGCGGACCGCCGCACCGTGGACCGCGAGGTCGCCGGGGATCCAAAGGTACTGGAGACCCTCGGGGACCGGCAGATCATCGCCCGGGCAAAGGCTGCCGGCTACCGGCTGGATCCGCAGACTTCGGTAAACCGGGCCGCCAAGGCCGCTTCGGAACGCTTCGTCTCGTGCCGTCCTGCCCCGGACACCATGACTTACCTGACTGGACTGTTGCCGGTCAGCCAGGGCGTGGGCGTTTATGCCGCCCTGTCACGCGAGGCGGACCGGCTGCGGGCTTCCGGTGACAGCCGCGGACATGGCGGACACCTTGGTTGAACGCATTACGGGCCACGCCGATGCCGGCCGAATGGGGGTAGAGGTCCAGTTGGTCATGACGGACCGAACGCTGCTTGCCGGCGAGTCCGAACCGGCACTTGTGCCCGGGTACGGTCCGATTCCGGCCCAGTGGGCAAGGGACCTGGTCCGCCGGCAAGGCGGCGGACGTACCGGGGACAGGGGCAACCGCGCAGACGGGCGCGCAGACGCCCAGGCGGACAGCACCTCGGCCAGGCGGTCGGACAAGACCGCCCGGACGTGGATTCGCCGGTTGTACACAGCCCCGGAAACCGGCGAGCTGGTAGCAATGGATTCCCGCGCGGCTGTTTCCGGCTTCCCTGGCCCGCTTCATAGACGCACGGGACCAAACCTGCCGTATGCCTTGGTGCGGCGCACCCATTCGGCACATTGACCATGTGCGGCCGCACCGCCACGGCGGACCCACTACCGGGGACAACGGACAGGGCCTGTGCGAAGCATGCAACCATGCAAAGGAAGCACCGGGCTGGTCGGCACGGACGGTGCTGCTGCCGGACAAGCCCGGGCACACTCTGCACACCGTGGAAACGCACACCGTGGAAACCCGCACACCCACCGGCCACACCTACTGCTCTGCTGCTCCGCCCCTGCCCGGCGCCCCGCCAGGACCGGGAACGCGATTGCCGGCGCCGCTGCCCGATGTCGTCCAGACTGGTGATGAACTATCCGTGGCCGAGTCAGCGCTCGCCTATGCGCTCCGGGCTGCGTAGCCAAGCCGTCCCGGTAGGCTTTGAGCATGGCCAGATACTTTGACGTCCACCCCGAGAATCCGCAGCCGCGGTCCATCAACCAGATCGTGGAGATGCTCCGCTCCGGCGGACTCATCGCCTACCCCACCGACTCCTGCTACGCCCTGGGCGTCCAGCTGGGAAACAGGGAGGGCCTGGAACGTATCCGTCAGATCCGGCAGCTGGACGACAAACACCACTTCACCCTGGTGTGCCGGGACTTCGCCCAGCTGGGGCAGTTCGTCCAGCTGGACAACTCGGTGTTCCGCAGCGTCAAGGCCGCCACCCCCGGCAGCTATACGTTCATCCTTCCGGCAGTCAAGGAAGTTCCCCGGTGGCTGTCGCACCCCAAAAAGCGCACCGTAGGCGTGCGCATCCCGGACAACGCCGTGGTCCAGTCCCTGCTGGATGCCTTGGGCGAACCCCTGCTTTCCAGCACGCTGCTGCTGCCCGGTGACGAAGAACCGATGACTCAGGGCTGGGAGATCAAGGAACGGCTGGACCACCAGGTGGATGCCGTGATCGACTCCGGCTTCTGCGGCCCGGACCTGACCACGGTGGTGGACTTCTCCAGCGGCGCTCCCGAGGTGGTCCGCCGCGGCACCGGAGATCCTGCCCCCTTCGAGTAGGCTGCCCGCGAATACCCCTGCCTTCTGTTGACACCTTGTCTGCCGGTGCAGAGTGTGGCTCCCGTCAGGGGGACCAAGGCAAGTCACTCGCAGGGGAATCCACATGAATAAGACGGCTTCGGCATTATCCACCGCGGTACTAAGCGTCTGCGTCCTGGCAGGATGCGGCATGGGGGGCATACCGGCTACGGGCGGAACGGCAAATCCCACCGGCTCCCCCGGACCCAGCGGCACAGCCACCGGCTCGCCGACTCCAACATCCAGTCCAACCGCCAGCGAAACCTCCAGCCCGACGGCGAGCCCAACTCCCAGCCCTACCGGCGGCAACGGGGACAACGACGAATCGGTGAACGTCATCCTGATGGTCGGCGACGGCATGGGCGCCAGCCAGCGAGACGCTATCCGGCTGGCCTCCGTGGGGCTCACCGGCGAACTCACCATGGACACCCTCCCGGAGGTGGGACGTGTCCACACCAACTCCGCTGATGAAGAAACATTCGTCACCGATTCAGCTGCAGCAGCCACCTCCATGTCCACCGGCGTCAAGACGTACAACGGGGCCATCGGCACGGAAATTAACCGCCAGCCGGTAACCACTGCACTGGAGATCGCCGAAGGGTTGGGGAAGTCCACGGGCCTGGTCACCACAAGCCAGGTTACGGACGCCACCCCGGCGGCGTTTGGCTCTCATGTGCTGGACCGGGATGAGCAGAGCGCCATCGCCGCCCAGTTCCTTCGCAGCTCCCACCCCGAAGTCATCCTGGGCGGCGGAGAAGACCACTGGTACCCGGCAGGTGACCCGGGCCGGTTCCCCGACAACCCGCCGGAGGACGAGTCCGAGGAAAGCGCCGGAACCGAGGGCAACCTCGTCGAAGAGGCCCAGAACCAGGGCTACGAGTACGTCTCGGACCGGGCCGGACTGCAGGCCGCCGACGGCGGAAAGATCCTGGGGCTGTTCGCCAACGAGGAGATGTTCCAGTACGGCGACGACGTTGAGGCACAGTACGAACCCGTAGTACCGCTGACGGAAATGACGCAGAAAGCCCTGGACGTGCTGGACGGCACCGAAGGCGACAACGGATTCTTCCTGATGGTCGAGGAGGAGGGCATTGACGCCTTCAGCCATGTGAACAACGGAGCCCTCACCATCGAATCGGGCATCCAGTTCGACCGGTCCGTGGCGCTGGCCAAGGAGTTCGCCGAGCAGGACGGCAACACCCTGCTCATAACGGTTGGGGACCACGAGACCGGCGGCATGGCAATTGAGCCGCTCAATGACGAGACCAACCCGGACAGCCCGGTGCAGGAAGAACCCTTCAGCGTCGCAGGTTCGGACAAGCAGTACCGGATCGACTGGACCACCGGCGGCCACACCGGCGAGGACGTGCCGCTGACGGCCATGGGTCCGGGCGCGGAAATGCTGTCCGGCGTCTACGAGAACACCCGGATCTTCGACGTGATGACCGAGGTCATGCGTTCCGGCACGGAGCAGGACTTTGACCTGCAGTCGCACCGCGGCGGCCGAGGGGAAAAAACCGAGGAATCGCTGGCCGCCTTCGCCCATTCATTGAAACTCGGTGTGAGCACCCTGGAACTGGACACGCACCTGACCGAGGACGGCCGGATCATCGTCTGGCATGACGACCTGATCCAGCCCGAGAAATGCATCGACACCGGTGCCGCCAGTGCCGGGGACCCCGAGTTCCCTTACGTGGGTGACCGGGTGGCGGAACTGAGCTGGGCCCAGGTGCAGACCTTGGACTGCGGCTACCAGCAGCTGCCGGGGTTCCCCGAACAGGACGTGGTGGAGGGCAACCGCATCGCCGAACTCAGTGACGTCTACGATCTGGCCGACCAGTACCGTGCCGACACGGTCCGGTTCAATGTGGAAACCAAGGTCGAAGAGGGAATGGCGGGAGGACCGGCCAGCGTCGCGCTGACCGAGGCCGTCGTGGCCGAAGTCCGGGAGGCGGGCAAGTCCGCCCGGACCACCATCCAGTCCTTCGACTGGTCCACCCTGAATATCGTGGCCCAAACCGCCCCCGACCTGACGCTGGTGGCCCTGGCCGGTACGGCGGAGGAGCTGGGGGTCGGCCAGCCCGGTGCGGCACCCCAGCTGGGCGGGATCGACATTGACGACTTTGGCGGTTCAGTTCCGCGGGCCGCTGCGGCCCAGGGGTACGACGTCGTCTCCCCCATCGCCACTACCGTCACCCCCGAGATGATCGCCGACGCCCACGAACTGGGGCTGACCGTCATCCCGTGGACGGTCAACGAAACGGCTGACATGAATGCGCTGATGGATCTGGGCGTGGACGGCCTCATCACCGATTACCCCACCCGGTTGCGTGAGGTGATGGCTGAGCGGGGACTGGAGCTGCCCGTTCCCTACTACCTCAGCTGAGTAATCCCGCCGGCCATCCCGGTGCGGGTGCCTTTTCCGGGCACCTGCGCCGGGATGGCATGCTGGTGGGATGCCCGGTCTCTACAATCTGCCCTCCTGCTGGCTGCTCCCTGCCGGTCCGGAAGAGATTTGGGCGTTGGTCGCCGGGAGCGACATGAGCTGGCCGCGCTGGTGGCCGGGATGCACACTCGAGGAGCTGACAACCGCCCCGGAAGCCGCTACGGGCACCGACGACGCCCGCCTGCTGGCAACCACCGCGGCACTGCAGTTCAGGGCGGCCCTGGGCTACCGGCTGAGCATCTCGATCCGGCCCACGCGCGCGGACTTCCCCCGCCTCATAGAGTTCGACGCCGGCGGCGACCTGGTCGGCACCGGCCGGATCCGTCTCGCCCCCGACCCCCGGGTTCCGCAGCGGACCCGCATGCTGATCGACTGGCGGGTCACGCCCACGCGTCCTTGGATGCGGCTGCTCACCCCGGTGGCACGGCCGGTCTTCACCGCCGCCCACAGCATGCTGATGCGCCGCGGCGAACAGGGACTGCGCCGGGAACTGCGCCGGAATCAAGCCACCCGCCAGGGCCGCCCGAACAGTGTCCGCACCCCGGTGGAGAAATGCACGGTGTCCGGCGGTCCGGATACCGGCAGCCCGGCAGCAGGCACCAGCTCGTCGTAGAAATGGGTCAGCCGGGCCGGATGCAGCGGCCAGGGCCGGTGCGAAATGGGAATGAATACGGTTCGCCCGGCAAACGCGGAATGCAGCCCGAAGCGGGCGCTGAGCCACAGGGACAGCTCGTCATCAGCCTGGTTGGGATAGTCGGGTACCGCCGTGAAGGAGGACCGTGCCTGCCTGCGGAACCGCTCGACGTCGTACCCCCAGGACCAGCCCGAGCGTGTGGGCCGGCAGCGGGACCAGACATAGGGGATGCGCAGCGCGCGGGCCGCCAGCACCGGCGCCAGGCGTGAGGCGTCCAGGCTCAGGAACAGCACCCCGCGGCTGCCGTCCTGCCCGCGGGAATACAGGCGGACGTTGATTTCCGTGAATGAACCGAACCATGGCACCCGGACACCGCACAGCCGCGTCTCCGGAGCCCGGAAGCCGATGAGGCCCACGTAGCTGGACCCGCGGTATACATCGGGCTCCACACCCGGCGGCATATATGGGGCTGCCGCGGCCGGGTCGATCCGCCAGTGCAGGAACACCGTATTGGCCCAGCTCTGGGCCATCAGCACGGGCGGGGCCACCCTCGGTCCGGCGGGCCAGGGATCCTCCGTGCCGTGCACGCGCGCATCCATCCCGCCAAGGTAGCAACGGCGGCCTGCCGCTGCCAGAGCGGCTGGTGGAGACGGGCTTAGACCGGGGTGTCCGGCGCCTGCCGGCCGTCGCCGAAGCGCTCTTCCGCCACCCGCTCGCGCAGGCGGTCCAGCCGGTTCATGACCGGGGCGGCGGTCACGCCGTGCAGGACAATCGAGGAGGCTACCACCAGGCCGATCATCGCCCACAGCTGCTCGCCGCCGGGAAAGTTCCCCTTGCCCAGGGCATAGCCCAGGTAGTACAGCGAGCCGATGCCGCGGACGCCGAAGAAGGCAATGGCCAGCCGTTCACGGCGCCCGGGCCGGCCGCCAAGCAGGCTGATCCAGCCCGCCAGCGGCCGTACCAGCAGCAGGAAGGCCGCGGCCACGGCTATTTCGCGCCAGCCGATGCCGGCCAGCAGCCCCCGGGCAATGGCCCCTCCCAGCAGCACCAGGATCACTACTGTGAGCAGCCGCTCCAGCTGCTCGACGTAGCTGTGGAGCACCCGGTGGTAGCCGTGCGTGCGTTCGGCGGCACGGATGGTGACGGCGCATACAAACACGGCCACAAACCCGTAGCCGTCCAGCATCTCGGTGATGCCGTAGGCCAGGAAGGTGGAGGCCAGGGCGACGAAGCCTTCGGAGTGGTTGGACAGCCGGATGCTCTCAAGCCGGGCGGAGAAGAAAATCCGGCTGAGTCCCTTGCCGGTGGCGAAGCCCAGGAGCAGGCCCATCCCAATCCGCCAGAGGACATCAATGGCAAGCCAGTGCGGCAGCCATGCCGACGGCGCGGTGCCCACCACGCTCAGGGCAATCGCCAGGTACACAAAGGGGAACGCCAGTCCGTCATTCAGCCCGGCCTCTGACGTCAGCCCGAAGCGGACTTCGTCCTCTGCTTCCCCTTCGGCGTCTTCTTCCTCGTCATCGGCCGGCTCCCCCACCTGCACCTCGGAGGCGAGCACCGGGTCGGTGGGCGCCAGGGCGGCGGCCACCAGCACTGCGGCAGCCAGTCCGACGCCGAGCAGCCACAGGTTCAGCAGGGTCAGTCCCAGCAGGGTCAGCGGCATGGCAAGGCCAAGCATCCGCCAGGTGGTGGACCAGCGCCGCCACCCGACGGGCCGGTCCAGGGCGAGCCCGGCACCCATCAGCGAGATGATGACGCATACTTCGGTCAGGTGCGTGGTGACGTCGGCGTACCGGACCGGGTCCGGATCCGGCAGGTTCCGGAGCACGGTAAAGGCCAGGATGCCGGCGCCCAGGAACACCATGGGCATCGACACGGGTATGTCGCGCAGGATTTTGGGCAGCACGGCGGCCATGAACACCGCCAATCCGGCGGCGAAAAAGACGAGGCTGGGTCCGTCGAACACCGCCTGAACATTACCGCGGCTTTCGCCGCACAAACAGGTGCCCCGCGGAACCGGCGTGCCGGAGGGGTCAGCCTTCGCGGATCTCCACTTGCCCGGGAGCAGAACCTTCCGCACCGAAAATGAACCAGCGGGTGGCTATTTTTTCGGTGAAGAACCGGTCGTGGCTGACCACAATGACCGCTCCCGGGAAATGCAGCAGGGCCCGCTCCATGACCTGGGTGCTGGACATGTCAAGGTGGTTGGTGGGTTCATCCAGCAGCAGTACGGGGGCACCGGAAAGCAGGCACTGTGCCATGGCTACGCGGGCGCGCTGGCCGCCGGACAGGTTGCCGATTTTGGCGGTCAGGTCCGCTTCGGAGAACTGGAACATTGTCAGGAACCGGTTCACGGACTTTTTCGTCGCACTGAAAGCCAGGGATCCGGGAAGGGAGTTCACGGCGTGGGTGACGGTGTCGTCGTCGTCGAGTTCGGCGAGCATCTGGTTGTAGGAGACCATGGACGGTCCCTTGGGCCAGTTGACCTCGCCGGCGTCAGGAGCTTCCTCGCCGGTGAGCACGCGAAGCAGGGTGGTTTTGCCGCTGCCGTTGGTTCCAGTCACCGCAATGCGGTCTCCCCTGTTCACTTCGAAGCTCAGGTCGGAGAACAGCACCTTGTCGCCGTAAGACTTTGCCAGTCCGCGGAAACGGCCCAGGACGTCCTTGACGTGCAGCCCGTCGTAGATGGCCGTGATGATTTCATCCACCGGGCGCGGGGCGCGGGATTTCTTGATCCGGGCCAGCTGGGTGCCCAGCCGGCCGCCGGCCTTGGCCGCCTCGCGGCGGTCCGCTATGCCTTCTGCTTCAAAGGCCAGCAGTTCGGCCTCGTGGACAAACTGCGCCTGCAGCGTCTTGAGCCGGAACTGCTTCTGCACCACGTATTCGGCGAAGTTCCCCGGGTATTCGTGCAGGTGGAAGTTCTCCACCTCCACGATGCGGGTGACGACGGCATCGAGGAACTTCCGGTCATGCGAGACAATGACGGCGGCGCCGCGGAAATCACGGAACCAGGTTTCAAGCCATTCGACGCCGGCCACATCCAAGTAGTTGGTGGGCTCGTCAAGCAGCAGGACGTCGGGCTGCTCGAGCAGGATCTTCGCCAGCGCTGCCCGGTTCCGCCAGCCGCCGGACAGGGCGTCAATGGGGCAGGTCCGGTGCGCCTCGGTAAACCCCAGTGTGGTCAGGACCGTGTCAATCCGCCGGGGATAGTCCCAGCCGTCCAGCCGGTCCATGGTTTCAAACAGTTCGGACTGGCGCCGGATGAGGCGGTCCATCTCCTTATCGGAGGGATTTCCGGACAGCTCGCCGTCGATGCGGGCCAACTCGGCTTCCACATCCTTGACCGATCCGAAGACAGCGTCGAGGACCTCGGTGATGCTGGCAGCGCCGTCGAGCTCCGAGAACTGGGAGAAGTAGCCGATCTTCACCCCCGCTTCCACGGTTACCGTGCCCGAGTCCGGCTCCACCTGCCCCAGCACAAGCTTGAGGATGGTGGACTTGCCGGACCCGTTGCGGCCGATCAGGCCGATCCGGTCCTTGGGTTCGAGCCGAAGGAACGCTTCTCGCAGGACCTGCTTCTTCTCGAAGGAAGTGTTGACGTCCTGCAGCCGGATCAGGCTCATGGTGTCCTCTCAAGGGGTTGGTCTTCGCCCCGCGGGACAACGAGCACCCATCTTACCGTTGCACGGCCGGCGGTAATCGCCGGGGGCGCAGGCTGGCCTCGAAGCCTAGCCGCGGAGGGTGTAAGTGCCCACGGGACGGTTGCGCTGTGCGGCACCTTCCATGCGGGTGTAGCTGCCGCGGACACGCGTTGCCTGGCTGGCGGCCGAGACGTAGCTGCCCTCGGGGCGGGCTGCTGCCTGCGGGCGGTCGTAGCGGGTGGTGTAGCTGCCCAGGGGCCGGGATGAAGCGGCGGCCGGGGCGGCGCGGTAGCTCGTTTCCCGGGTGGTGGTTGCTGCTGCGGGTCGGTTGATCAAGATGGTCATAGTTCTCTCCTCGGATATTGCGTTCGGTGAGACTCGGGCCGGGGTTTTTGCCGCCGGCTTCGCGGGCCGGGACGAGGCGGATTCCGGGCATGGTGCAGCCCGGAAAGGGAAAATCGCCATTGAAAGGCCCGCCGGTGCTTCGGACGGGTGTGCTGCTTAGCGGGCGGAGGATTCCGCCTGTTGCCGGCAGCTGCTGCAGACACCGCTGAAGGTTACTTCGGCGGCAATTACGGTGAAGCCGGAGTCATCCGACGGGGCAAGGCAGGGCGCCTCGCCGATCACGCAATCCACGTCGCGGATTGTTCCGCAGCTGATGCAGACGAGGTGGTGGTGGTTATCCCCCACACGGGACTCGTACAGGGCGGGTGATCCGGCGGGTTCAATCCGCCGGGCTACCCCTGCGTCAGTGAAAGCCGACAGAATCCCGTAAACCGCCTGCGCCGAAATGGCCGGCAGTTCTTCCCGGACGACACCCAGAACACGGTCCGCACTGGAGTGCGGGGTGTTCTCCAGCGCCCGCAAAACCGCCAGGCGCTGTGCAGTGACTTTCAGTCCAGCTGTCCGGATTTTTCCGGCCAGCCGATCCGCTTCCAGGTCCGTCTGCATACCAAGAACGCTATCAGTTGTTTTGACTGGCTAAAGACAACTTGGGGGGTTTTGGGGTGTGATTCCGGACGCTGTGTCCCCCGCCACGCAGGCGGTCCGAGCAGCAGCGGGTCACCCGGTGGGACGATAGGAGGGACGCAACACACCAGTGGAAGAGGATCGGTTATGGCCACGCTCAAAGAGCAGCTGCAGGCAGACATGAAGACGCACATGAAGGCGGGCAACCGTACTGCCCTCACCACGGTGCGCAATGTGCTGGGCGAAATCACCACCCGCGAAAAGTCCGGGAAGACTCCCGTAGAGCTCGACGACGCGCAGACGGTTTCCCTGCTGCAGAAGGAAGCAGCTAAGCGCCGCGACACGGCCCGCATCTACACCGAGGCAGGCGAAACCGAACGCGCCGCCGCGGAGGAAGCCGAAGCGGAGGTCATCGAGGCCTACCTTCCCGCGCCACTGGGCCGGGAAGACGTTGAAGCGATTGTCGACGAAGCCATCGCCGGCCTGCGCGCCGCAGGCACTGAGCCGTCCATGCGCCAGATGGGCCAGGTGATGAAGCCGGTGACCGCCAAGGTGGCAGGGCGGTTCGATGGCAAGGCCGTGAGCGAGATCGTCCGCTCCCGCCTGGCTTAGCTGCCGGGGCTAATGACCACAAGGTCCGATCCGTCGGCCTTGTGGTCGGCCATCCGGACGCTCTGGATGGCCGGGTCGTCGTAGGTGTTCCAGTAGTAGCTCATGGTCCGGGACGAATACAGGCCGGTGTACGTGGTTATCTCAAACTCCCCCGACCCCATGGCAGCGCTGCCGGCGACCATGGCGGTCTGCTGCAAGGTGTGGAACGCGCGGCTGACGTTCTCTTCCTCAGTGCTTTGCTCCGGGTAGTTCGCATGCACGTACGCCGCGCGGACAAACCGCGACGGCGAGTAGTAGTCCCCGGGGATCCCGCGCATCAGTGACCCCGAGCCGAACGGGGTCAGATGCGCCCGGTTGAGCACAACTTCCTCGGGAAATGCGGACGAGGCGTTGAGGTAGTTGCGCAGGTTCTCGTGGTGCCAGTCGAAGCCGGGCTGGTTCGTCAGCACGTCTACGTCGTCGTGGAAGACGTGCATACCGTCCTTCGTATGTTCCACGACGATGGCCCGCGTTGAGTCGCCGATAAGCCAGTGCAGCAATGAACTCGGATACTTGTCGTTGATCGGCTTGTCGACAATCACCACCTTGTCCAGCGCGGCTTCGACCTCGTCAACGCTGGCAAACTGGGAGGCCACCCACAGCGGGAATTCGAACGCTGCGACGTTGGTGGCACCCTGCACCGGTTCCGGCGCGTACTGCGCGTACCCCGGGAAGTTCAGGCCGCCGACGGCAAGGCCGGCGTCGTTGCCGCAGTCGAAGTACAGCGGCGTGTCCTCCTGGACAATGCCCATGCCGATAACGGCGTGCTGGATCTTGGGCACCGCGCCGAACGGCGACTTGGTGGCGTAACCGGTGGGCGTCACCACCACCCGTTCCCCGAAGTCGGATGTCCAGTCGAGGTTGCGTGCGAAATAAAGGTTGCTGCCGTCCGAGAACCTGATGCCTGTGCACATATGGATGCTCCCTTGGTATGGCGTATACAGCCAAGCCCGCACGGGGCTTCGCCTCCCCCTGAGCTCTTCAGTCTAGGTCCGGAAGGCCGCCGCGGGCGCGGTGCGGACGAAGAAACAGCCACGCGCCAGCCGAATTGGGTTCCAGCGCTGCTGCCTCACGGGACCGGCGCAGCCACCCCGCCGCCGCTGTTACCCTGATTTCTGAACGCTCATTCACTGCCATCCCCGGAGGTCCAGGTGCCTGCAGTCCAGACCGGCCAGCGGCTGCTGGAATCCGCCACCGAGGCGTTTGCCGCCAAGGGCTTCCACGGCACGACGACGCGGGACATCGCCGCCGCCGCAGGCGTCACCCCCGGAGCCGTGTACGTGCACCACCGCTCCAAGGAAGAGCTGCTCTACAGCATCTCCAAGCTCGGGCACGAGCGCACCCTGGAACTGGTCCGCGCCTGCGCTTCCACCAGCAGCAATCCGGTGGAACAGATCCGCACCATGGTGCGGGACTTCGTGGAATGGCAGAGCAGCAACCGCACCAAGTCGGCCGTGGTCAACTTCGAACTGGCCGCGCTCAGCGACGAGCATCGTGCCGAGGTGCTGGACATCCGCAGGGCGGTGGACGCGGAGTTCCGCACCGTGGTGGACCGGGGCCGGGAGCAGGGTCTGTTCAACGTCCCGGACACATCGCTCGCCGTGTTCGCGCTGCTGTCGCTGTGCATTGACGTCGCGCGCTGGTACCGAAGCGACGGCCGGCTGAGTGCTGCAGCAATCGGTGAACACCACAGCTCCATGGCGCTGCGGATGCTGGGCGCCGCGGCCTGAGCGCCGCCGCACCCCGCATGCCTGTTACACCGCCCGTCCCACGGGCATACTGGAGGTCCCGCACCGGCGGCAGGCCCGGGACCCAAGGTAATCGAGGTGCAAGCATGGCGGAACTGACCACACTGGTGTCCGGTATCGGCATGGGGGAATCGGCCCGGTGGCACAACGGTGAATTATGGTTCGCGGACTGGACTGCAGGGACCATTTCCGCACTGGATGCGGACGGTAATGTCCGCCGGGTTACCGCGGTACCGTCCTTCCCCATCAGTTTTGACTGGCTGCCGGACGGCCGCATGGTGGTGGTTTCAGGGACCGATGGCCACGTCCTGGTGGAAGTGCCCCACGCCGGACTGGTCCCGTACGCAGACCTCAGCGGCCTCTCGGACTATCCGTGGAACGAAATTGCCGTTCACCCTTCCGGCAACATCTACGTCAACGGCATTGGCTACGACTACTCCGGCGCGGCGCGTGCGGACGGGGTCATTGCCCTGGTCCGGCCGGACGGATCCGCGGAGCAGGCCGCCCGCGGGCTGGCTTTCCCCAACGGCATGCTGGTCTCGGACGACGGCGGGACGCTGGTGGTTGCCGAGTCCAACGCCGGCCGGCTCACTTCCTTCAGCGTTACGCCCGGCGGGGGGCTGGCGCCGGCCGGGGAATGGGCAGCGGTCAACGGCAGTGCGCCGGACGGCATCTGCTGGGACGGCTCCGGGGGCATCTGGTTTGCCGAGGTGCCGGGGGAACGCTGCGTGCGGATCCAGGCGGGCGGGAACGTAGTGGAGACCGTGCAGCTGGAGCAGGGATGCTTCTCCTGCGCCACCGGCGGCCAGGACGGCGGCCTGCTGTTCATGATGACCGCCCAATGGCCCGAGGCAATGGACCCCGCCGCAGGCAAAACCGGGCAGGTGATGGGCCTGCGGGTCCGGTAATGCCGGCGGCGGGCTCCTGGGCTAGGCGAAGGCGGACAGTCCGGTGATGTGCCGGCCCAGGATCAGCGACTGCATGCTGTCCGTGCCCTCATAGGTGAAGACCACTTCCATGTCCGTCAGGTGCCGCGCCACATGGTTTTCCAGCAGCAGGCCATTGCCGCCCATGATGTCCCGTGCCTCCTGGCAAATCCAGCGGCCCTGCCGGGCGGCGAACATCTTGGCCATGGAGGCCATGGGCCCGGTCATCTGCCCGGCGTCACCCAATTCGTTGAGCCGGAAGCAGGTGAGCTTCACGGCGGTCAGCTGGGCGAGCATGTTGGCCAGCTTGTTCTGCACCAGCTGGAACCCGGCAATCGGCCGGCCGAACTGCACCCGCTGCTTGGCATAGGCCACCGCAATCTCGTATGCGGCCTCCGCATGCCCCAGCGCTTCCCAGGCCACTCCCCCTCGCGTGGCAGCCAGCACCTTGTTCACGTCCTTGAAGGAGTTGCAGTTCTCCAGCCGGTTTGCCGCCGGGATGCGCAGGTCCTCAATCACGATGTCCGGCTGCAGCACCGCCCGCTTGCCCATCTTGCCGGTGATGACTTCTGCCATGTACCCGGCCGGGTGCCGGCCGTCCGCGTCCTTTTCCATCACGAAGGCCTTGACCGCGCCGTCGGCCTCGTCCCGGGCATAGATGATCACGACGTCGGCGAAGCTCGCGTTGCCGATCCACCGTTTGCTGCCGTTCAGGACATACTCGTTCCCCTCCCGGCGGGCACTGGTTTCCAGTGAGACCGAATCCGAACCGTGGCCCGGCTCCGTCAGCGCAAAGGCGCCGATCTTTTCCATCGTGGCCATTGCCGGCAGCCAGCGCTGCTTCTGTTCCTCACTGCCGAGCATGTCGATGCTGCCCATGGCCAGGCCGGAGTGGACGCCGAAGAAGGTGTTGATGGACCCGTCGCCGCGGGCCAGTTCCGCTGCCGCCGTGGAGGAGGCAATCCGGCTCAGCCCCGGGCAGCCGTGGCCGGTGATGGTGCCTCCGGCTATGTTCAGCGCCGCTAGTTTGGGCACCAGCTCAAACGGGAACTCGGCCCGCTCCCAGTACCCGTTGATGACTGGAAGCAGATCCCTGTCCACAAAGGCACGCACCCGGTCCCGGACGTCGCGCGCCTGCTCGTCGAGCAGTTCGTCCAAGAGGTAGAGGTCTGAATCCACGTCCTGGCCGGCGGCGGGTTCGAAGGCGGGACGGTCGGTCCGGGTTACGGTCATGGGATGCTCCACTCAGCTAAATGATCGTTTAGTTAGTGGTGAGTATGGCCTGCATCACACCGCGGGTCAACCGTTTTAGTGCGGGAGCACGGTCTCCGGCAGCTCGTTGGTCGGCCGGCGGACGAAGAGCGATGCCGCAACGGCGACGAGGGAGACTACCGCACCCCAGAAGAACGCCGTGTGGACGCCGGAAGCCGCAGCCGAGACAGCTGACGCACCGTCGGCCAGCGCCGTCGTCGTGCCGGTGGTCATCAGTGTGATGAAGACGGCGGTGCCGGCGGCTCCGGCCAACTGCTGCAGCGTGTTGATGATGGCGCTGCCGTGGGAGTACAGGGACTTGTCCAGCGAGCCCAGTGCAGAGGTGAACAGCGGCGTGAAAATGAAGCCCAGGCCGGCATTGAGCAAGCAGTGCAGCAGGATGACGACGCCAACCGGGGTCTCATCTGTGAGCATGGTCATTCCCCACAGGGCGGCACTGAGCAGCACGGCGCCGGGAATCACCAGCGGGCGGGGACCGAACCGGTCAAACAGGTTACCGACAACCGGCGAGAGGATGGCCATGACCACGCCGCCGGGCAGCAGGAGCAGGCCGGTCTGCAGCGTGGTCAGCCCGAGAACATTCTGCAGGTACAGCGGGAGGACAATCAGGCAACCAAACAGGGCCATCATGGAAACCAGGACCATCAGGATCGCCACCACAAAGGGCTTACTGGTAAACGTGCGAAGGTCCATCAGGGCACTGTCAGTGCGCTGGAGCACCAGCTGGCGCAGCACGAAGCCGACCATGGCGAGGGCCCCGACGGTCAGCGGGATCCACAGCGGCATCAGTTCCTTGCCCTGCGCAGCTTCGCCGATGCTGCTGAGGCCGAAAATGAGCCCGCCGAAGGCAAAGGTGGACAGCACTATGGACAGGACGTCCAGCGGCACGCGCTTGGTCTCGGTAAGGTTCCGCACCTTCACCGCGCCCAGGCCGAGGGCCAGCAGGGCGATGGGCAGGACCAGCCAGAACATCCAGCGCCAGTCCAGCGCATTGAGGATGATTCCGGAGACGGTGGGCCCGATGGCCGGTGCCACCGCAATGACAATGGAAATGCTTCCCATCATCTGCCCGCGCTTATGCGCCGGAACGGCATTGAGGACCGTGGTCATCAGCAGCGGCAGCATAATAGCCGTGCCGCCGGCCTGGATGATCCGTCCGCCCAGCAGGGCGCCGAAGCCGGGTGCCGTGGCGGCCAGCAGCGTACCGGCGCTGAACAGGGACATGGCGGTGAGGAACAGCCCGCGCATGGAGAACCGCTGCAGCAGGAAACCGGTAGCCGGAATCACCACGGCCATGGTGAGCATAAAGCCGGTGGTAAGCCACTGGGCGGTGCCGGCAGTGATCTCAAGGTCCGACATCAGCCGCGGCAGGGCCACGCTCATGATGGTTTCGTTGAGGATCACCACGAAGGAGGAGACCAGCAGGAGCCCGATCACGGTTTTGGTCCGGGCGTCCAGGGCATCGGGGGCAGGGGTGCGTCCCGGCTTTCCCTGCGCAGGGGAAACGTCGGTTTGGGGGTCAAGACTCAAGAGGGAGGATTCCTAAACAACGGTTGGTATACGGGGCCGCTGGAGCGGACCCGGCCTGCCAGCTTACGCGTGCACCGCACCGGGTGCGGAATCGGTCAGCCGAATCCGATCACGAGCAGCCCGAACCCCAGCACAAAGGTAATCACCAGCAGCCAGCCGCATACAACAGCCACCACACCCATGAGCGATACCACTAGCCAGGTGCGCTCAAAGCGGCGGCGGATCCAGCCAAAGAGTTCCGGCACTGCGAGCAGCAGCATAACGAGCGCGCCCAGGATCACGGCCAGCAGTACGGTTACCAGCACCGGTTCGGGCAACACCCACAGCTGCAGGAGCACGACGGCGACCGCCAGCGCCAGTGCGGCAGCGGCCTGCACCAGCCAAGCCGCTCCCAGGTGCGGCCATGCTTCCTCTTTGGTACTCATGGTCCCGCAGTCTAACTGCCCTAGTGGTGTTCCCGGTGGTCCATGGTGACGGTGCGCAGGTCCAGCCGGCGCAGCACGCGGTCCACGGCCTCGGGATCCATGCCCGGCTCCCGGCGGGCCGCAAGCACCTCCCGGCGCGCGGCGTCCATCGCCTCGCGCTGCACCACGTCCATGACCTCCAGCGTGGCCTTACGGTCCAGCAGCTTCTGCGGATCGTGTTCCTCATCGCCCTGCAGCATCGAGTGCAGGGAGGACATCCGCTTGGCCAGGACGGCCCGGCGCTCGGGCGGAAGCTCCTGGATGGCCCCGCAGCGCTTCATGGTCTCAACGGCTGCCTTCTCGGCCCGCAGGGCCAGTTCGCGTTCCTTGCGGTTGGCGTCCTTGTGGTCATTGGGCAGCTTCAGGACCCGCATCAGCCACGGCAGGGTCAGCCCCGGGACCACCAGGGTGACTACCAGGACCGCGGCCGCACAGGCCACCACAAAGTTGCGTCCGGGCAGTGCTTCTCCGGCGAGCGTGGTGCCCGGCAGTGCCAGGGCCAGGGCCAGCGTTGCCAGTCCGCGCATACCGCACCAGGTCAGCACCAGGACTTCCTTAAGCGAGCCGGGAACGTGGTTCTTTTCGGCACCGCCGAGGCGGTAGATCGCCAGCATCCACAGGAACCGCACCAGAAGCACCGCGGCGCAGACCGCCACGATGCCGGGAATCATGCCCAGCAGGTCCGAACCCTCATCCTCGATGATGTAGCGCATTTCGATGCCCACCAGGCCGAAGGCGACGCCGGTGGTCAGCAGCTCCACGACGTCCCAGAACGCGGTGCGCGTCAGACGCTCCTCGGAGTCCTGCGGCCGGGCCCTGCGGCCCAGCTCCAGGGCGGTGACCACCACGGCCACCACACCGGAGAAGTGGGCTTCTTCAGCCAGCAGATAAACGGCAAAGGGGGCGACGAGGGTTGCGGCGGACCGGGCCACCATGTTGGGGACGAACCGGTTCAGGCTGCCCACTACCCATGCCATGGCGAGGCCCAGAACCACGGCTCCCGCGGCCCCGATGAGGAACCGGGGCACTATGTCCCACCCCACGACGCCGCCGCTTGTGCTGGCCGCAACGGCGGCCTGGAAGATCACGATGGCAATGGCGTCGTTAAAGAGGCCCTCGGTCTGCAGCACGGTGACCAGGCGCCGGGGCATCTTCACCTTGCCGGCCACAGCTTCCACCGCCACGGGATCCGGCGGAGCAACAATGGCGCCCAAGGCGATGGCGGCAGGGAGGCCAAGAGCCGGAATCATCACCCATGACACGCCGGCCACCACAGCCACGGTTACCGCCACAAGGGCTACGGCCAGCAGCACCAGGGAGCGCCAGCGAAGGCGGAACACCGACCAGGAACTGCGCTGGGCGGCTGCGTAAAGCAACGGAGGCAGGAAGAGCGGGAGGATCAACTCAGGGTTGATGTGGACCTCGGGGATGATCGGCAGGAAGGCAATCATTGCCGAGAAGATCAGCATCAACACCGGGTACGGGAGGCGGATCCGCTCGCCCACGCCTGCGGCCAGCACCGTGCCGAACAGGAGGCAGATCAGGAGCATCAGGAATTCCATTGCTTCAGCCCCTTCCGCAATACGGGTCGGAGACTGTCGTTCCTGTGCATGCCATATGTGCCTGTAACCTCTTTCGGGTTTGCGTCACTGCGTACCGGTCTGCGGATAATTATTGCACCCAAATCACAAGAGTGTAGGAATGCATCCAGTGCAAGCCCAGATTCGACGGTTCCCGGGTGCGGCTCGCATCACTCCGGCGGGTGGGCATCTTCACCGCAAGGGGGCTTACTTTCCGCTTCGCACGCTCCCGGCCCCTCGCTAAAATTAACGGGTAAGCATTTGAATCCACAATCAACGGTGATGTGAGTTCGGAAAGATGTTTCCGCCGCCTCAGAACTTTCATCGTCCAACACGGCTTTGGGAGGGAGGTTCCGCTGCCGTGACGCGCCTGTACGGCCTCATAGATGTTCCGCGGCCCAACATGGATCAGCCGATTCCCCCCGTTTCACTGCACGGCGGGGCTCGGCGAGCTGCCCCTGTCCCGTCCACTGGTCCGACCGCTGCGCCTGGGCAGGCACCGGGGATGCTCATCCGGTGGGATCCCGCCGATGTTCCCGCCGCCCTGGACCAGCTCATAGTCGAACATCCCGAGATATTCACCGGGCCGGATGCCCTGCCGGATCGCCCCGTCCCCTTCCGGATGCGCTTGGTGGACGCGGACGTTCCTCCGGAGATTCTCATCCATCCCTCCGTGGAGCAGGCACAGGCCGGCTTTATCCGCGAGCTGGCCCGGGGACTGCCGCTGAACGCCCGGACCCGGAACTATAAAGACTGCTCCGCAAGGCTGGAGGTGGCCGTCGCCATTACTCCCGTCCGCGTCCTCTCGGGCGAGCGCAGCCCGGCAGAATTGCGGGTTATCGCGGAGGAACTCGGCCTGCCCTGGCTGCGGTCCTTCACTGCCTTCCGCCACGAATCCCCCAGCCATGCCATCCTCCGGATGACGCCCGATGAGAAGGCACGGGCACTGGCGGAAACCTATGCTGCCGTGGACCGGGCCGCCTGCACCCCTCCGTCCCCGGGCCCGGTGGCGGACACGATCGCCGTCGTCCACCGCCTCCGCGAGCTGTTCCCCGGGGATCACGGGATCCTGCTGGCCATCTGCATGAACCTGTTCCACCTCGAACCGGGGCAGGCCATGGTCACTCCGGCCGGCTGCATGCACACCTACCTCTCCGGCCTGGCCATGGTGGTGATGAGCATTTCGGAGAACGCACTGAAGGTGGGCCTGACCAAGGACTATATAAACGTGGACGAGCTCCAGCAGATCCTGGCCACGGAACAGACGGGGCCGGCACCGCTCCCGGTCACCCAGGCAGACAGCTTCCGGGAACGGATTCCGCTCTGGAGCGATGAGCTCCTGCTGGAGCGTGCGGTCCTCGATGAGACGCCGCGGGACATTGAGCTGGGCCGTTTTACGGTAGTCCTGGCGGCGCTGGGGGATGCCGAAATCACGGTGGGTGATACCACCACTCCGATCGACCAGGGCTCCAAGGTCCTATACCTGGGCGATCCGGTGAAGGCGCAGGTCCGCGGCCCGGCGCAGCTGTTCGTTGCGTCCAGGAGCTAGGCTCCCGGGCGCAACGCCTGCGCCCTGCGCGTTGTTCCGGCGATAACGGCCACGGCCACCAGCGCACCGATGGTGGTCTCCAGCGCCCGGTCCACGGTCAGCGCCCACACGTCCGCGCTGTGCGTGAACCCTGTCATCAGCAGCGCCACCGGCGTCAGGAACACCATGGCCATCCCGTAATGCCGGATGACGTAGATTTCCCCGCAGAACTGCAGCACGGCCAGCAGCACCGCCAGCTCCACCGGCGACCAGTGCACCTGCAGCAGCAGGGCCGAGAGCAGCACCCCGGCGTAGGTGCCCAGAATGAAGTGGGCCGCCCGCTTCGGACCCGACGCGGCGTCGGCGGCTGCCAGCGGCGCGCAGGCGGCCAGCATGGCCCAGTATCCGTGGCCCAGTCCCAGTACCGCCGAAAGCGAGCCGGCCGCTGCCACCGCCGCCGTGTACCTGCCCGAGTGCAGCAGGATCCGTCCCCAGGCCGGCGGCACACGGCTAAGTCGCACCGCGGGGGCATGCCGGCGGGCATGCACCCGGCCGGCCACACCGAGCAGCACAGCCAGGAGCGCCCCGGCCGCGGCGGTCAGGAAGGCTTCAGCGAGTGATCCCGCGAAGGGCGCGGCGGAGGTGGCGGTGAAGGCGAAAATGTAGGTAAACGGACCGGCGGGCCTGACCCGGAGGTAGTCCGCGGCCACGGAAATGCAGCCGGCAATCACCGTGCCGATAGCCACCACGGCCCATGGCCCCGGGTCGGTTTGGGACAGCGCAACGCCGGCCAGCACGGTCAGGATCATCAGGGCACCGGAGGCGGACTGGTGCTTCAGCCGGCGCCAATGCGGCTCACTGCGGCCAAACACCCCGGTCAGCGAGCCGAAGATTGCGTACATGGTCAGGTCCGTGCGCCCCAGCAGGACCAGGACCAGCAGCGGCAAAAACAAGCCGAGACCAACGCGCACGGCGGGAAAACGGTGCCCGCGGCCGGAGGGAATGCTCAGGAATTCACGGACAAGGGACATCACTGGTGTCAGGCAGCCTTTCACTGCGGCCTAGGAATCGTTGCCGCACTTCCAGCCTAGGAGCCGTACCGCCGCCGATTGTGCAGCGGCCGGTGTGAGGATGGTCGCAAGTTGCCGTGCATCACATCCTGGCTTTGGTCCTCGCCGTCGCCCGGGCGCTCCACGGATCCTGGGGCCACGGATGCTTGGGATACCGGCCGCGCATCTCCGCCCGCACCTGCGCGTACGGGCCGGACCAGAAGGACGCCAGGTCATCGGTGACGGCCAACGGCCGGCCGGCCGGAGAGAGCAGGTGGAACAGTACCGGCACCCTCCCCTGCACCAGCCTTGGGGTTTCCGCCCAGCCGAAGCACTCCTGCAGCTTCACGGCGACCACGGGCCGCCCGTCGCCGTATTCGGGGTAGTCAATCCGCACCCGCGAACCGCTCGGGACCTCCAGCCGTTCCGGGACCAGCTCCGCGAGCCGGGAGGCTTCCGGCCAGGGCAGCAGCCGGCGCAGCGGGTCATTCAGGTCGATTCCGGAAACGGCGGCGCCACCGGCCAGTAGTTCAAGCTCCGGAGCCAGCCAGTCCTCCAGCCGGGCCAGCAAGGCCTGATCGGACACATCGGGCCACGGCTCCCCCAGTTCGCGGTGCAGCAGGGCCAGGCGGCGGCGCAGCGTGTCGGCGGCGGCAGAGAATCCCAGGATGCCCAGTCCCTGCCGGGCCAGCGCTGCGGCCACGGCGTGCCGGCCTTCCGCTGCGGCGGGGCGCACGGGTGTGGAGGAAAGCACAATGGCTCCAAGCCGGTACTCCCGCCGCGCCGCCACTTTGCCGCCGCGCAGTTCCGCGGTCAGTGTTTCTTCCAGCAGGGGCCCCGAGGCTGCCTCCGCCGACTCCCGGCTCAGCGGCGCTGCCGCGCGGATCACGGCGCCCGTGCCGGCGGCATCGCGGCCTTCCGCACGGGCCACATCGGCCACGGCAATCCACTCCTGGCCGGTCAGCGGACTGCCCGCAGGCAACCCGGCCCGGGTGCCCGAGGCCAGCAGGTACCGTTCGGGACCCGCACCCGGAACCCGGCGGGCGATCCGTTCCGGGAAGGCCAACGCGACGGTGAAGCCCACGGCATCGGCAGCGGGCACAGGCTCGTTCCCGCCGGCCGGCAGCCGGGCCCCTTCGCGGCGGACCAGCTGTTCCAGCCGACGGACATCCTCGGCCCAGCGCCGCTCCCCCGGAATTCCGCCCGTGCGCAGGGTGCCCAGCAGCCGGGTCAAATCAGCGCCCGGGGCACGCAAGTCACCGGAAACCGCCGCCACCGTTTCGGCAGCCGTCCGGGCACCCGCCCTCCCTGCGCCGTCGAGGAGGGCCCGGGCCAGCCGGGGATCTGCCGGAACCCGGGCCAGGACCTTACCCATGGATGTGGCGTGTCCCCCGCCATCCACCGCGCCCAGTGTCTTCAGCGTCGCCATGGCTTCCTGCATCGCAGCCTGCGGCGGCGCATCCGGCAGGGCCAGTCCGACGCCGCCCGGAGCGCCCCAGCAGGCCAGCAACAGGGCCGCAGCGGTCAGGTCGGCAACAGCTATCTCGGGCGTCTGGTGCGCCGGCGCCGCACCGTAGGCGCGGTCGTCGTAGCAGCGCACCACCCGGCCAGGCCCCTGCCGGGCCGCCCGGCCGGCCCGTTGTTCGGCGGAGGCACGGGAGCAGGAAACGGTGACCAGGCCGCTCATGCCGCGGGCCGCGTCCCGGCGTGGTTCACGTGCCAGGCCGGAGTCGACCACCAGCCGGACACCGGGCACCGTCAGCGAGGACTCCGCCAGCGACGTCGAGACGATAATCCTCGCCGGCTCCCCGGGTGCGCGGCCGGAGACCGCACGGTCCTGCTCCGCCGCGCCGATGGAGCCGTGCAGCTCCAGCACCTCGGTGCCGCGGCCGGCCCGGGAGCGCAGCCGGGACGCCACATGCGCCACCTCACGGGCCCCCGGTACGAAGACCAGGGCATCCACCTGGGGGTCCGCCGCCACGGCCTCGGCGTGGGCCCGGGCTGCGGTATCCGCTACGTGGTCCAGGAAGGAGCGCGTGATGCCGCGTTCGTCCAGCCTCGGCGCCGCCGCAGGCTGCCACGAGACCGCCAGCGGATACAGTGCCGACGGGCAGCCGATCACAGGAGCCGGATCGCCGCCGTCGCCGCCGATCAACGCGGCAAAGCGCTGCGCGTCGAGGGTGGCGGACATGGCGATGAGCGTCAGGTCGTCGCGGAGCTGGCGCACCTCGGTGAGCATGCCCATCAGCAGATCGGTTTCCAGCCCGCGTTCATGCACTTCGTCGAGGATCACCGCCGCTGCGCTTTCGAGTCCGGGATCGGCCAGGAGCCGGCGCAGCAGGATTCCCGGCGTCACGAATTCAACCATGGTGCCGGCGCCGGTACGGCTTTCCCCTCTAACGGTGTAGCCCACCCGCTCCCCCACAGCGGAGCCGTCCAGGGCGGCAAGCCGGCGGGCGGCGGACCGTGCGGCCACCCGCCGCGGCTGGGTGACGATGACCTTTCCCCGGCGGCCGGCGGCAGCCACGATGTTGGCCGCAAGGGGCGGAACCATAGTGGTCTTGCCGGTGCCCGGCGGCGCCTGGACGACGGCGGTTCCCGCCCCCTTCGCCAAAACCTCCGCGAGGGCAGGCAGGGACTGCATAAACACCAGGTTGGCCCCGACTGCGGGCAGGTCAAAGGGAGAACTCACCCTTCCATTCTGCCGCGCCAGCGGATCAGGTCCGTGCCGGGCGTTGCAGGAGCTCGCTTTTTCGCGCTCCGCTGACCCCCAACCGCGCTCATAGACCGGATTGGAGCGAAGCAGCGGAGTAAAATGGAAAGCAGTGGCCACGCTCGCAGGTGCGGCCCGTCCCATCCGGCTGGTTCCGGGTGGCCGGTTGCCGGCTAAGGACGCAGAGCATTGGTCCTCCATTTTCGTCAGGAGGCAGCAGATTGCCATTCTCCGAAGGCCAGGTCCTGGTCCATCCGCACCACGGCCCCGCCGTCGTAATGTCCTATCAGACCCATCCCCGCATGCAGAAGGACTGCATTGTCCTTCAGGTGCAGTCATCGCACCTTTTGGTCTGGGTACCCGTCGACCAGATGGCCCGTGTGGGCCTGCGGCCCGTCCTTGACCGCCCCGGCTTGGAGACTTTGTTTGCCGTGCTCCGCGCACCGGCGGACAACGAGGACCCGCAGTGGTCCCGGCGCTACAAGGAAAACAGCGAGAAACTCGCAACCGGTGATCCAATGGTGATTGCCGCCGTCGTCCGCAACCTGATGCTGCGCGACGCCGCGCGCGGACTGTCCCAGGCCGAACGCGAAATGCTGCGCCATGCGCGCCGGCCCCTGCTGACCGAGATCTCCCTGGCGCTGGGAATTTCCGAGGAAGACGCCGGCGTGCGGCTCGACGCCGTGTGGTCGCCGTCCGGCGCTGCGGCCTGAGCAGCGGGCCGCACCGGGCAATACAGGCAACACCGGGTAACAGTGGACGGAGTACCGTTGCGCTCCATGTATAGTCAAACCTTCAACCATTACCTATGACGGAGGTTTGCTGCGCATGAGCGACGGCACTATCCAATCCACCAGTGCGCTCGACGCTGCAGCACTGGACTCACTTTTCCGTGACGCCCGCACCGTGGCCGAATTCAGCGGCGAAGCGGTTACCGACGAGCAGCTCGCCGCCATCTACGAGCTGACGAAGATGGGCCCCACGGCCATGAACATCCAGCCCCTGCGCATCACCTGGGTCCGTACACCCGGGGCCCGGCAGCGGCTGGTGGAGCACATGGCGGACGGCAATAAGGCCAAGACCGCCGCAGCTCCGATGACTGCCGTGCTCAGCTTTGACCGTCAGTGGCACGAGCACTTTGCCGCCATTTTCCCTCCGGCCCCGGCCCAGGGCGCGGTCTTTGCCGCGAACCCCGACCTCAGCGCCGTAATGGGCAACAACAACGCCCACCTGCAGGCGGGCTACTTCCTGCTCGCAGTCCGTGCGCTCGGCCTGGCCGCCGGGCCGATGGGCGGTTTCGACGCCGCTGCCCTGGATGCTGACCTGCACGCCGGTATGGACCGCCAGTCCATCCTGGTAGTCAACATCGGTGTTCCGGCCGCAACTGAACCCCGGTACCCGCGCCTGCCGCGCCTGGACTACGCGACGGCTGTCACCGAGCTGTAGTTTCCGCGGACTCCCGGCAGCCGGGGCCGAGCAAAAAGGGCGGGCACCAAACGGTGCCCGCCCTTTTTGCTGCTAACTGCTAGGAAGCCAGCGCAGCGATCTTCATGCCGTGCATGTTGACCAGCAGGTCGCGTGCGGACTCGACCTGGCGGCGCGTTTCGGCGTCGTCCCAACCGAGCTGCGGTGCCAGCAGGCCGGCCATCTCGTTGAGCATTTCCTCGGACACCAGTCCGCGGAAGGCCAGCGAGGTGCGGCGGATCAGGACGTCGGCCAGACGGGTGATCTGCTCGTTCTGCACCATGTATTCGAGTTCGCGGGTGCTCAGCTCGTTGGTGGAGGCCAGCAGCTGGTCGGCGCCCTTGGCCAGGAAGGCCATCACGTCGGTGGCGCGGGTGCCGTAACGGGTCAGCAGGACGCGGACGCGGTTCCGGTCGGCAACCTCGTTGGCGGTGCGGTTGATCCACAGGCGCTCTTCAGCCTCGGTGCGCGGGAAGTCCTTGCCGCCGCCGATCTGAAGACCCGCCGTCGTCGTCTTCCGCGGCATGCCGAGGGCCGTCATGGCCTCGGTGGCGAGGTTCTCGGACAGTGCGCGGAAGGTGGTCCACTTGCCGCCAACCAGCGAAAGGCTGGTGACATTCTTGCCGGCACGCTTGTCCGTGCGCTTCTCGATCCGGTAGTCGCGGGACACGAAGCCGGGCTGCGTGTCGTCGTGCTTCGGGAGCGGGCGAACGCCGGAGAAGGTGTACACAATGTGGTCGCGGCGCACGTCAACGGTCGGGAACACGTGGGCGATGAGCTCGAAGAAGTACTCGATCTCCTCGTCGGTGCATACCGAGGCTTCGCGGATGTCGGCGTCGATGTCCGTGGTGCCCACCAGCACGCGGTCGCCCATCGGGTAGATGAGGACAATGCGGCCGTCAGTGTGCTCGAAGAACATTTCGCGGCCGTTGCATGCTGCGAGCAGCTCCGGGTGGTCCAGCACGATGTGCGAACCCTTGGTGCCGCCCATGAAGGAGGTGCGCTTGCCGAAGGAATCGTTGGTCTCGTCGACCCAGGCGCCGGTGGCGTTGATGACGACGTCGGCGTCGAACACGAATTCTTCACCGGTCAGCTCGTCGCGCAGCAGCGTGCCGGCGTCGGTGGTGCCCACGGCGCTGACGTAGTTGCTGGCGCGGGACTGCTTGTTGGCTTCCAGGCCGTCGCGCAGCACGTCCAGGGTCAGGCGCTCCGGGTTGTGCACGGAAGCGTCGAAGTAAGTGGCGGTGTACTTAACGTCCGGGCGCAGCAGGGGCAGTTCCTGCAGGGACTTCTTCTTGCCGACAAAGTTGTGCTTGGGGGCCACGCGGCCGCCGCGGGAGAAGAAGTCATACATCATCAGGCCGGCCTTGATCAGCAGCGCGCCGCGCTCGTTCGGCTTGCCCGGCTTGTGCGTCAGGAAGCGCATCGGTGCAGCAGTGATGCCCGAGAACGTGCTGGTGATCGGGATGGTGGTCTGCAGCGGCTTGACGTAGTGCGGGGCCAGGTTCAGCAGCGCATTGCGCTCCACGACCGACTCGTGCACTAGGCGGAACTCGCCGTTTTCCAGGTAGCGGATGCCGCCGTGGATCATGTGGGAGGACGCACCCGAGGCGCCCTGGCAGTAGTCGCCGCGCTCCACGAGGGCTACGTCCACGCCCTGCAGTGACAGGTCGCGAAATGTGCCGACGCCGTTGATGCCGCCGCCGATGATCAGTACCGAAGCCCGGGGCCGGTCCTTCAGCTGCTTCACCACCGGACGGGTGGCGGTCTTGTCCTTGCTGGGGTTCACGGAATTGTCCACGTATATCTCCAAACGCTTCTGTGGCTGCATTGCCATATCCCACAATGTTCGAAGCCGCCGGCACGCCCGATCGAGTCAATGAACAAACGTGCACCCTGCGATAATGGTTTTATGGTCAACAAAGCGGTGCGGACGGACAACTTGTGAACATTGGTCTCACTCCCGGGCTTCCGGAGCACATTGGACCCGGAGCGTCGGAGAAAGACGGGCGGGACAGGGACGCCCTCCGGGCGGCGCAGATGTACTACCTGCAGAACCTGACCATGGAGGCGATTGCACGCGAGCTGCGGATCTCCCGGTCCACGGTTTCCCGGCTGCTCTCCCATGCACGCAGCACCGGGCTGGTGCGGATAGAGATCCGCAGCCCCTCGGACCGGGCGCCGGCACTGGAACGGCAGATCAGTTCCCGGTTCGGGATCCAGGCCAACGTAGTACCGGTGACCGAAAGCGTCTCCCCCGCCCAGGTGCTGCAGCGGGTGGCCGTGCAGGCCGCGCATATGATCGGCCCGCTTATTGATTCGGACGCCATTGTGGGTGTGGCCTGGGGATCAACGCTGACGGCCGTCAGCCAGCACCTGCCGATGAAGAACACCCATGACAGCACTATTGTGCAGATGAACGGTGCCGGAAACTTCCGCACCTCGGGCATCACTTACGCCAGCGAAATCCTGCAGCGCTTCGGCCACGCCTACGGGGCCCGCGTGGTGCAGTTCCCGGTGCCGGCATTCTTTGACCACGCCGGGACGAAGGAAGCCATGTGGCGGGAGCGGCCCGTCAAGCGGGTCCTGGACCTGCAGGCACGGATGAACACGGCCATCTTCGGCGTCGGGTCGATGGAAGCCGGCGTGCCCAGCCACGTCTACAACGGCGCCTACCTGGACGAGGAAGACGTCAATGACCTGCTGGCCGAAGGCGTAGTGGGCGACGTCGCCACTATGTTCTACCGTGCCGACGGCACCTGGGACGGCATCCGGCTTAATGACCGCAGCACCGGCCCGGACCTGGCCACGCTCCGGCAGGTGCCCCGGCGGATCTGCGTAGTGGCAGGGGAAACCAAAACCACCAGCCTGCTGGGCGCGCTGCGGGCGGGACTGGTCACGGACCTGATCCTGGACGAGAACTCCGCCCGCCGGCTGGCCGCCACCGAATAGTCCGGGCGGGCGCTACCGGGCGCGCCCGGAATGCGGGACACTCCTGCCATGGGAAGAGCTCCTGCGCCGGCCGGTGGCGGCCGCGTTGCTGCGCTGCTCCGGGCTGCAGGCTGTGTATACGCCGAGGAAGAGGCCGCGCTGCTGCTGGCCGAGGCGGCGGACGACGCCGGACTGCAACGGATGGTCGCCGAGCGTGCCGCCGGGCGGCCGCTGGAGTATGTGCTGGGCTGGGCTCAGTTCTGCGGCCTGCGCCTGAACGTCGGCGATGGAGTGTTCGTTCCGCGCCGCCGCACCGAATTCCTGGCCCGGCTGGCGGTGACCGAACTGGTGGAGCGGCCGCGCGCCGTCGTCGTTGACCTGTGCTGCGGTGCCGGCCCGGTCAGTGCCGTGATTGCCCACCGGGCTGACCCAAACAAAATTTTCGCCGTGGACATCGATGCAGCCGCGGTGGCCTGCGCACAGCGCAACCTGGACGCGCGTGTCACAGTGCTGCAGGGGAACCTCTTCGACGCCCTGCCCGGCGGGCTGCGCGGGCGGGTGGACCTGGTGGTGGCCAACGCTCCCTATGTGCCAACGGGGCAGCTCGCGATGCTTCCGCCCGAAGCACGGCTCCACGAGCCGGAAGTGACGCACGACGGCGGCCCGGACGGGCTGGCGGTCCTGTCCCGGATCGCTGCGCAGGCACCGGCATGGCTGGCGCCGTCGGGCGTGCTGCTGGTGGAATGCGCCGCCGGCCAGGTCAAAGGCCTCGCGCACAGCTTTGCCGCGGCCGGATTGGTTCCCGCGGTGCGGCGGCGCCGGGCCATGGATGCCACGGTGCTGCGCGGTTCGGTACTGGGCGGTTCGGTGCTGCGCGGTTCGGTGCTGGGCGGTTCGGCGGAATTCCGGCCCTAGGGCTCCAGCATCGCCACGGAACGGTTCCACAAGCCCAGGGCCAGCGCGGCGTCGCCGGCCTGCTTGTTCGGGCGAGCCACCTTGCAGCGTTCAAAGTAACGGCCGGTGGGATAGTCCTCCCCCGGTGTGCCTTCGGCCAGGAAGAGCAAGGTGCGGGCTCCCTTTTCCGGGGTGGGCAACAGGCGGCGTACAAAGGGAGCCTGGTAGAGCGAACGCATGGCAGAGCCCTCGGAGCTGGAGAAGCTGGAGCCGATCACGCCGGGATGGAAGGCCGTGGAAGTGGCGCCGTGCGAGCGGTACCGGCGGTCGAATTCCTCCGTGAAGAGGATTTGCTCCAGCTTCGTGTCGCCGTAGGCCTTGCGCGGGTTGTAGTTCTTTTCCTCTTCCAGGTCCTCAAGGTCCACGTGCCCGAAGATCCGGTTGGCCACGCTGGAGGTGTTGATGACCGTGCCCTGGGAGGCAATGATCCGGTCGGTAAGTAACCGGGTGAGCAGGAACGGGGCCAGGTAGTTCACCTGGAACGTCATCTCATGCCCGTCGCCGGTGACCTGCCGTTCCTTGCCGAAAATGGCTCCGGCATTGTTAGCCAGCACGTCAATGCGGCTGTAACGCTGCAGGAGTTCCGAGGCGAGGTTCCGCACGCTGTCCAGCTCCGCGAAGTCGGCCAGGCAGTACTCGTGGCCGGTCTGCACGGCCACGGCAGCAGTCTTCTCCCGGGACCTCCCGACCACCACCACATGGTGGCCCTTCTTCGCCAGCTGCTTGGCCGCGGCGGCACCGATCCCGTCGCTGGCGCCGGTGATCACAATGGTCTTGGGAGCCACGGAAGCCTGCCTTCGTTATGGCCCCCGGATGCGGCAGCCGTCCGCATCACACACTAGTACCGAATCTGCCGGCCTCGACAGCGGTCGGCACTGGCGGCCCGGCGTCCCCACGCCCGTGCTGCCTTGACGTGAGCAGATTTTCCCACGCTCTGGGGCACCTGGGGCTGGTGTTTCCCCACAAGGCACACGAGTCACACTCCGTGGGATGTTCTGCAGGTCTAGCCGGTGATCCGGCCCGGAAAGCTTCCCGCTCAGGAAATCCCAGGGCAATTACCCCTGCAGGCGCAGCAGCTTGTCCGGGTTGCGGACGGCAAAGACCGCCTGCACCCGGCCGTCTCCGGACAGCCCCAGCTGGAAAACCGTGGTGACCGCGCCCGCCTCCCGGAAAGCGACGGCGGGCAGCCCGTTGAGTTCGACGAACTCCGGCACTGCTCCGGCCCCGTACTTGCCGGCCAGACCGAGCATAAGCCGCGCCACCTTCTCCGGGCCGTGGACCGGCCGCAGCGCCGCGCTGGCCTTGCCGCCGCCGTCGGACACCAACACCACCTCCGGAGCCAGCAGGTCCAGCAGGGAGTGGACCTTCCCGGTCATGGCGGCTGCGAGGAACCGCTGGACGGCGGCGCGGTGCTCGCCGGTATCCGGAGCCGTCCGGGGCGTGCCGGACCGGAGCCGGACACGTGCCCGGTGGACCATCTGCCGCGCCGCGGGTTCGCCGGCGTCCAGGGCTGCGGCAATTTCCGGATAACCGAAGTCAAAGACGTCGTGGAGGAGGAACGCAGCCCGCTCCGGGCCGGTCAGGGCCTGCAGCACCACCAGCATGGCAGTGGACACCTCGCCGGCGGTGAGCGCCGCGGCTTCCGGGTCCGACGCCAGCGCGTCCGGGCCGGTGCGCAAAGGTTCGGGCAGCCATTCGCCCGGATACTCCTCGCGCCGCCTGCTGGCTGCGCGGAGCGAATTCAGTGCCTGCCGGGTGGCTATCCGCGCCAGGTAGGCCCGCGGATTAGCCACTGGTTCAGGCACCGCCCGCCAGCGCAAATAGGATTCCTGCACCACGTCCTCGGCATCGGCCACGGTCCCCAGGATGTCGTAGGCAATCGTGAACACCAGCGCACGGTGGTTCAGGAACTGGGAGTTCCGCTCCGGGAGACCGCTGCTCAGCCCTGCGTCTGGGCCTGCACCGCCGGCGCCGAGGGCTGCATCTTCGGACCGGTTGGCCATGTGTATGCTCCGCTTCGTTTAGCTTCGCCGCGGATCCACCGAAGCGTCATGCGGCATATTATTTCCTTCTGGACCGCCGCCGTCCTGCCGGACAGGTGCAGGCGGGCCGGCGAATCGTCCGCAGCCACAAACTGGACCACTCCGTCGCTGCGGCCCAGACTAACGCAGACGCCGCGGAACCCGCTGTCGTGACGCGCACCCGCGGCGCCGTCCAGGGAACGCAGGATGTTGCCGGCGGCGCCGGCCCCCATGGGCATCGCCGCGGCACAGCACATCCGCAAATAGGCGTACTCCGGCCGGTCAATCACCGCAGCATCGCCGGCGCCGTAGATCCTCCCGTGCCCGGGCACCTGCAGGGTCGGATCCACGCGCAGCCTGCCCTCTCCGTTCACCGGCAACCCGCTCACCGCTGCCAGCGGCGGTGCGGCAAACCCGGCACACCACAGCACGACGCCGGCGCCCAGGTGACGGCGGACGTCGCCGTCGGGCGGAACGGGACTGCCGGTATGCAGCTGCACCCCGGCCCGGCGGAGCCGCTGTTCCAGCGCCCGGCGGCCCTGCTCCCCGAACCGTGGTGCTATCGGTCCCGCACTGTAGAGTGCCACACGCAGCTGCGGGAAGGCGCGGGCGGTTTCCGCGGCCGCCTCGACGGCGGTCAATCCGCCGCCCACCACGGCCACCCCCGCGCCCGGCGCCAGGGCTGCCAGTTCCCGGCGGGCCGCCGCCGCGTCGGATAGCCGGTCCACTGCCAATGCCCCGGCAGGTACCGTCGAGTGTCCGGATCCCACGGCGTACACCAAGTAGTCCCAGGGCATTGTCCGGCCGTCTGCCAGCAGCACGGTCCGGTCGCCGTCGTTGATGCGTTTTGCGCTGCCGTGCACCAGCCGGACCGCCGGGTGCAGCAGCGACTCGAAGGCCGCAGTGGGGTCCTCACGGCTTCCGGCCGCATATTCGTGCAGCCGGATCCGCTCCACGAACTGCCGCCGGGGATTGACCAGCTGGACCGCCAGGCCCGGACGCTGCGCGGCAGCGAGCCGGTTGGCGGCCATCACCCCCGCGTATCCTCCGCCCACAATCAGTACTGTGCTGCCCATGGCTTGCTCCTTACCGTGTCCGTCCGCACCGGCGGCTGCCGGCCCGAACATAGGACACCGGCCGGACCGGTTCTGTGACAGGCCGGCAGGAACGGATCTGCAGGAACGGCTGCGGCTCCCCCGCATTAAACGGCAGGGCCCGCCACCGTTGGTGGCGGGCCCTGCCTCAGCCGTTGCCGGCTGCGGAACTGCGGTCAATCAGGCGCGGACCGGCTCCGGGCGGTCTGCGGCGTTGTCTGCGGCATGCTCCACCGGTGCTTCGTCCGTGGGCCAGGCTTCGTCCCGCGGCGGTTTGATGCGGTCGATAATCATAACGACCACCAGGGAAACAGCGCCCCAAATACCCAGCGTCAGCAGGTGTGAACCCACCGTGTCGCCGCCGAAGTACAGGATGGATCGGATGGCTTCGACCGCTGCCGGCATCGGCAGGTAATCATGCAGGACGCGGAAGAACTCCGGCTCCATGTAAATGGACATTGCCGCGCCGGAGGCTGGAATGCCCAGGAACATCAGGATGCCGATGGCTGGAAGGATGGCCAGCATGCCGATCAGGCGTTCCAGGACCGCGGTGAACATCGCGACGCAGAAGATTGCCACGGCGCCGGTACCCCAAAGGGCGAGGAAGTGGCCGTCGATGGCGTTTACGAAGACGGAGACTATGACCCACAGCAGAGCCGAGTAGCCCACGGCCCAGCCGGCCGCAATCGGCACGAGCTTGCGCAGCGGACGGCTCGCGGGCTGTGCTGTGGAGCCAACAATGATGATCATGAAGCCTGCCATGATCCAACCCATGGCCATGTACATGGTGGACATGCCCATTGAGTCCTTGTTGGGCAGGGGTGCCACGTCCTCCGTGGTCAGCTGCATCTGCTGACCGGCGGCAACCTGCGTAAAGACACGGTTGACCACCTGCTGGGCACTCATGCCGGCAGCCTGGTTGGCAATGAGGGTGGACTTCGGATTCTCGGCCGAAGGCAGCACATAGGCGGCGGTGATGGTCCGGTCCCGGACCTGGTCCCGCGCTTCATCGGCGGAGTCCATGGCGCGCAGGTCAAAGAGCCCGGACATGTTCTCTTCAAGCCCGGCAACTGCCTGCTCGGCCTGTTCGGTGGTGGCGCCGACGACGGCGACGGGCATGTCCCGCGGCGTGGGCTGGTACATGGCGCCCAGCATCAGGGAGAGCATCATCGCTACCATCATCAACGGCAGGAAGCCGAGGGTGACGTAGCGCCAGGCGCGGTTCTTCGGGCGGGGCCCGCCGTGCAGGGATGCAACGTTGACGGCCAGGGGCTTGTCTTTGCCCTTGCGGCGGCGCATGGCATCAATGCCCAGGGTCAGCAGCAGGGCTGCCACGGCGCCGATGACCAGCACCATCAGGTGCCGGCCCGCGCCGTTTCCGTCGAAGTACAGGACGGACCGCAGGGATTCACCGGTGGCTGCAGCGGGCAGGAAGCTGTGCAGGAACGGGTAGAGACCGGGCATGGTGTGTACGGACATGCTCATGTTGGAGGAGGGAACGCCCAGCACCATCAGGAACAGCATGCCCACCAGGACGGCCATCGGACCCAGGATGCGGGTCAGGAACAGCTGCGCACTGCCCACCGAGAACACGGCGAGCCAGCTGATCCCCAGGACGGCGGCCGTGTGGCCCTCGACGATCCCCATGATCGGGCCGACGACGGTCCAGACCAGGGCGGCGATCAGTGCGGACCAGCCGGCCAGCAGCGGAACGAAGCGACGGAAGCGCATTAGTTCCGGAGAGTTGGACAGGGCCAGGCTCAACGGCATGTAGCCCGCCAGCATCAGGGCCGTGGTCATGAACATTGCGCCCAGGCCAGCCAAATCATTGGCTGGCAGCGGAGCAAGGTCCTCGGTCTGCAGGGTCAGGCCCGAGGCGAGCACCTGGGGTGCGAGCAGTGCGGTGACCGTGCTGGACTGGGAGGCGCCGGCGGCACCGGCAGTGTAGAGAGTGGCGGTTCCGTCACCCAGCACAACGGCACTGCTGACCTCGCGGTCGAGCACCAGCTGGCGGGCATCGTCGGCAGAGTCCACTGTCCGGACATCGACGGCGTCGGCGTTTGCGGATTCCAGTGCCTGCGCAAAGCGGTCCGCCTGCTGGGCGGAGCCGCTGACGGCGATCGGCACGTTGTGCGGGGTGGGTGAGTGCATGGCAGCCAGGTAGCCGCCCACCAGCATGGACACCATCAGCAGGGGCATCAGGAACATGGCGACGTAGCGCCCGATCTTCTCAGCCTTGGCCCGCTTTGCGGCGGCGGCTTCGAGGTCCTGGCTTTCCGTTTCCTGAGCTGGCTCCGCTCCCGGATCATTCTCCGGCGGGGAGTCGGTGGAGGTAGGGGAAGAATTGGTCAAGAACGTGCTCCTGTGCTGAATATACGAGGTGGTGCGAAGTGCGCCGGGGGCCGGATGCGGCCCGGGCGGGGTCAGTGGGACCAACTCGTCAAAATTACGCCATGTGGCGTAAAATCAATAATCGACGTGCGGAACAGCGTCTGGAAGAGGGAAGAGCGGCATGGGACAGCACGGCGACAAGGCACGCGCGGTACTGCTGGACGCGGCCGAGGAACTCTTTGCCCGCTACGGCATCGACGCGGTATCCAACCGGCGGATTGCCGAACACGCCGGCACCGCCAACCATTCCGCCGTCGCCTATCACTTCGGCAGCCGGGACGAGTTGCTGCGGACGCTCGCAACGCGGCACCTGGAGGACACCAACCGGCGTCGGACCGAGCTGTTTGAGACCCTGCCGCCCGATGCCGCCCTGCCGGACCTGCTCGCGGCCATGATCCTTCCGTGGGTTGAGCATCTGGCTTCGCTGCCCGTGCCCAGCTGGCGGGCGCGCTTCGTGTCACAGATCCGCAGTGCGCCGTCCGTGCACGAGGTAGTGGTGAGTGCGGCGGTGGCCAGTCCCGTGATGGAGGAACTGGTCCGCCGCACCCACGCCGCCGCGGGCGACGTCGCCCCTTCCGTCCTCTACGGCCGCTCCTCGATTCTCGGCGGTATGGTGCTGGGCGTTTGCGCCGAGTACGAGGCGCGCCTCCACGCCGGGGTGGAAGAGCCGAACTGGACCGGCGTCGGTTACTTCCTCATTGACTCCTGCGCCGGCATGCTCGCTGCACCCGTAACGCATCCGGGGGATTTCCTGGCGGCGCCGTCCTCGGTTTACCTTTTGTAGGCCGTCAGGAGGCCTGGGACACCCCGGGCATACCCGCGGCCGACGCCACGGCGAGCGCAGTGTCCTCAGCCACCAGGTCCGCATTGATCGCCGCCCCCGCCATCAGTCCTGCCGCCGCGGCGGCAATCACCTGCACGGAAGGGTTGGCCAGGTTGCCGGCAATATAGACGCCGGGCACCGATGTCGCTCCGGTGGGCCCGGCCGGGACGGCGGTCCCCAATGGAGCCTCCCCCGTGTACTGCTCGGCCGGGACGAGGCCCAGATCCGCCAGATACCCGGCCCGGGCCTCCAGCCGCGTAAACACCACCAGGGCATCCCGCTCCACCAGTTCGCCTCCGGCCAGCCGCACAGCGGCGCCGGTGCCTTCCACACCAACCACTTCCCCGGCCACCGTCCGGATCCCGCGCGCTGCCAGTTGCCGCGCCTGCCCGGCGTCCGGTTCCCCTGCCGTGTGCAGGAACACCACGACGTCGTCGCTCAGCTGCCGCCACAGCAGTGCCTGGTGCATGGCCACGTCCATATCCGTGCCCAGGATGCCGATGGCCTTGTCCCGCGCCTCCCATCCATGGCAGTACGGGCAGTGCAGCACCGTGCTTCCCCAGCGCCCGGCAATGCCGGGGATGTCCGGCAGGATGTCCCGGACCCCGGACGCAGCCAGGATCCGGCGCGCACCCAGCTCCCGCCCGTCGGCCAGCAGCACGGTGAATCCGCCGTCTGGATTCGGCCGAACGGTGGACGCCTGTCCTTCAAGGATTGTTCCGCCGTAGCTGCGCACCTCGTCCCGTCCGGTCCCGTACAGCTCGGACGGCGCGGCGCCCTCCCGGCCCAGGTAGTTGTGGATCTGCGCGGCCGGCGCGTTGCGGGGATCCCCCGCGTCCACCACCGCAACGGACCGCCGGGCGCGGGACAGCACGAGCGCGCCGTTCAACCCGGCGGCACCGCCGCCGATCACAACCGCGTCATAGGACGCCCCCTGCGGCGTACCGCTCTCTTCTGCTCGTTCCATGAGTTTGCCTTTCCTCCGCCGTCCGTTCCCGGACGTAGTTTTCGATGCCTTCAGTGTCCGGCCGAGCACTTCGCAGGAGCAATATTCTTTGCCGCTATGGCAAACTCTTCCTATGAACGACGCCGATACTTCACTTGACGCGGTCGGTGCCCGGCTGCGGTCCCTCCGACTGGAACGGCACACCACGCTGGCACGGGTGGCAGCGGGTACCGGCATATCCGTGAGCACCCTCTCCCGGCTGGAATCCGGCCAGCGCAAACCCACCCTGGAACTGCTGATGCCGCTGGCCCGAACCTACGGAGTCACCCTGGATGAACTGGTGGACGCCCCGGCCACCGGGGATCCCCGTGTACACATGCGGCCCCTGCGCCGGCACGGAGCCACCATCATCCCGCTGACCGAGCGGGCCGGCGGGGTCCGGGCGTACAAGTACATCCTCCCGGCCCGGCGCACGGCCGGGGAACCCTCCCTGCAGACGCACGAAGGCTATGAGTGGCTTTACGTGCTCAGCGGCAGGCTGCGGCTGCTGCTCGGATCGCAGGAGCTGATCCTGCTGCCCGGCGAAGCCGCGGAATTCGATACCCGCACTCCGCACTGGATGGACAACGCCGATCCCGGTGCCGTCGAGTTCCTGGCCCTGTTTGGACCGCAGGGCGAGCGGGCCCACCTGCGGGCGCGGCCGGCGTCGGGCACCCGCTCCGGATAAAGCCTGCTGCCTACGCCGCCGCCGGCAGTCCTGCACCCCGGCGGCCCAGCAGCCGGTCGTAAACCAGGGAAGCCAGCAGAGCCACCAGCACCGCAATCAGGAGGATGATCAGCATCCCGATGATCCCGCTTTGCAGCCCGGCGTCCGCCTCGGCGTCGAAGTACAGCACCGCCCGGTTGGCCGTGGTCATATGGTAGAGCGGCTCACCCGGGGCAATGAACCGGAAAAAGCCGGGCAGCGCTTCCAGGGGCACCACACCGCTGGCGGAAGGCAGGCCCATAAAGACCACATAGATCAGCGACAGAATCATGCCGGCGCTGCCCAGCAGGGCGATCAGGGCGAGGGTCACGGCGGACACCGTGACGATGGACAGCCATGTGGTGAAGAAGAACAACGCCCCGTGCGGGATCGGCATCCCGACGGCGGAGGCCACCCACATCATGAGTCCGGCCGTGGGGAGCGCACCGACCACCACAATCCCCCACATCAGCAGATAGGTGGCCCAGCGGCCTGGACGCAGCGGCGGGTCCAGGACAAAACGCGTTCCCAGCTCCACCGGCGCAACCCCCAGCCGCGCATCCACCAGGAAATGCAGCGACACTGACCCGCTGACACCCACCACCATCAGCAGCACCGAGTAGAAGAAGGCGCCCTCGCCCAGAGCTGCGCCCTCCGGTGGCTCCTCGAAGGCGGTGGTCGTCACGGCAATCGGATCCTCAAGCAGGTCTGCGGAGGTTCCGTCAACACGTGGGGCGAGCTGCTGTTCCAGCTGCGGCGGCAGGTCCGCGCCCAGCGCCTCCAACCGGCGTTGCAGGTCCGCCTGTGCCGTTGTCTGGGCGGTCTGGGCGGACGCGGTCAGCTGTTCACCCAGACTCTTGTTGGCCTGATCCAGGGCCGGGTTGATGGCGCCGGTGGCGAGGCTGCTGGCCAGCGGACCGGCCAGTGGATTGGTATAGACCGTCACGGCCGGGCGGGACACGCCAGCGTCGCTGAGGGCACCGCTGACCAGGGCCAGGGCATCGGCGGAAAACGTTTCCGGGATCACCATCATTCCGTGGATCTGACCGTCGCGCATCTGGTCCTGCGCCTCATCCCATGACAGCACCCGCAGATCGATCTCATCCGAGCCGTCGAACCCCTGCCGCATCTGGTCGGTGATGTTACCGCCCAGGTTTTCCCTGCTTCCGCCGGGTGTGTCCGCGCCCCGGTCCTGATTCACCACGGCGATCGGAAAGTGGTCCAGATTCTTCCCCGGGCTGCCCAGCCCGCCGATGTACAGCGCGGTGCCGGCGCCGCCCAGGAGCAGGAGCACCAGCACCGGCAGCAGCCACGTGCGCGGCGAGAGGTAGGCGCCTATCCGCGAGGGCGCGGCTTGCGGTTGTTGCCGCCCGGAAGCGGCGGACTGGGGTTCGGCCGGTTGCGCTGAATGTGCGGGCATGGGGATACCTCCCGGAGCAACTGCTGGGATGTTCTCAGTCCTACCGTTTGAGGGTAGCCGCCCGGCCCGTGCTCCGGATATGCCCGGCGGCCTGCAGGCCGTCCGACGGGCGGATTCGCCAGTCACTTGACCTTGACGCTGCGTCAACTTCTACGCTGGAGATACAGCGAAAGGGAGGGCACATGGATCTGTCCATCAAGGAAGTGGCGAAGCTTGCCGGGACCACGTCCCGTACGCTGCGCCATTACGACAGCATCGGCCTGCTGCCGCCCAGCCGGGTAGGCAGCAACGGGTACCGGCGATACGACCGGGACGCCTTGGTGCGGCTGCAGCGCATCCTGCTGCTGCGCGGCCTGGGCTTGGGGCTGCCGCAAATCCGGAAGGTCCTGCACGGTGAACAGGACGACGCCGCGGCCCTGGCCCGGCATCTGGTCCAGCTGCAGGCCGAACAGCACCGGCTGCAGGCGCAGGTTGTTGCCGTGCGCTCAACCCTGGCTGCCCTGGAAGGCGGAGAGGAAATCATGGCGGAAAAGATGTTTGAAGGATTCGATTCCACGCAGTACCGCGAGGAGGTGGAGGAACGCTGGGGCCGGGAGGCCTATGCGGAATCCGACCGGTGGTGGCGTTCCCTGGATGACGCAGGCAAGCGCGGCTTCACGGCCGAACACGCCTCCCTGCAGGATGCCTGGGACGACGTGCAGCGCCGCGGGCTGTCACCTGACAGTGCGCAGGTGCAGGAGCTTGCCCGGCGGCACGCGGAATGGATTGCCGCCGGCACCGGGAAGCGGCAACTCGATCCGCAGCTGCTGGCCGGCCTCGCGCAGATGTACGCCGCCGATGAACGGTTCGCGGCGCACTACACCCGCGAGTTCGCCTCCGGTGCCCGGTTTGTCCGGGACGCACTGGTTGCGTACGCGCAGACCCTCGCGGGTTAACCGCTGAGGGATCCCCCGACCGGGGATCCCTCAGCCTTTAGGCTTGCCCCGCCAGCCGGCGCAGCAGGGCGTCGAGCACCGGCGCCTGGCCCTTCACGAGCTTGGTCCGGGCTTCGGGCTCGGGGAACCAGCCGGCGTCGTCAATCTCCGGATACTCGCGGACCCGGCCCGAGCCCTTGGGCCACTCAAGGGCAAACGTGTTGCTGGCTATTCGCTCCGGCGCGAATTCCGCCTCGGCAGCGAACACGGTAATCGTCTTTTTCGAGGACTGGCGGAAACTGCCCAGCAGCTCATACTCAGCAGCCGGCGCCGGGCTCCCCATTTCCTCACCGAATTCGCGCAGCGCCGCGGCCAGGGGTTCCTCTTCCCCCGGCAGGTATTCACCCTTGGGCACGGACCAGGCGTGTTCGTCCTTCCGGGCCCAGAACGGCCCGCCCATGTGGCCGATCCAGACTTGGAGGCCGTCCGGCTGCAGCCGGTACAGCAGGAGGCCTGCGCTGTGGATCATGCGTACTCGAATCCGAACGCGACAATCGGCGGTACACCGCTGCGCAGGCGCTCCAGGACATAGCGTTCATGGGGTACGACGGCGCCGGGCAGCTCATCAAGGCCAAACCACTGCAGCTTCGCCGCCTTGCCGGGTTCCATGATGCGCGGCTCCCCGGTCCAACGGGTGCAGGTGAAGAAGAAGTCCACCCGCTCGCTGATCGCCTGGCCGTCCCCGTTGGTGCGGTGCATCGCGGTCAGGGGCACGACGTCGTCGGCCGCCACGAGAATGCCGAGCTCCTCCCGGGCCTCCCGGACAGCGGCCTGCACGGCGGACTCCCCCGCCTCCACATGCCCGGCGGCTGCGGTGGCCCAGTAGCCGTCCATGTAGCCGGTGCCCTGGCGGAGCTGAAGCAGCACTCGGTCTTCCTGCGGGAAGACCAGATAACTTGCGGGCACTACTTGGAACCGTTCGGACACGGCGAATCATTCTCCTCTGGCGGGTATGCGGGCAAGGCGCGCTCCAGCCTAGCCCAGCCAGCTGCTTGCGCGTCGGCTCGTGTCCCGTAGCTGCCCTACCCGGGATTACTGGCTAAGCTCGCGGCGTGCCGTGCGGCAGCAACCCGTCAGGAAGGCCTGCAAATGTTCAACAGCATGAAGTGGCTCAACGAACCGCCCAAGTGGCAGGACACCGGTGACTCACTAACCCTTCATACCGCCCTTGAGACCGACTTCTGGCGGGAAACCCACTATGGGTTTATCCGGGATAGCGGACACTTTTTCTACCGGGAGGTGACGGGCAACTTCACAGTGGCCGTGACGTTTAGCGGCGACTTCACCACGCTCTATGACCAGGCCGGCCTTATGGTCCGGGCGAATGAGCGGACCTGGGTCAAGGCGGGGGTGGAGTACAGCGACGGCGCACTGCAGCTGAGCACGGTGGTCACCAACGGCACGTCGGACTGGTCGCTCAGGCCGCTGGCACGCAGCAGCAACGAGGTGACCCTGCAACTGTCGCGGCAAGCCAATGCAATCCACGTGACGTATCTGGAGCCACAGGGGCCAGACGCCCGGTGGAGCAGCCTGCGGCTCGCGTATCTCCCGCTGGAGGACCGGCCCTGCCAGGCGGGAATCATGGCCTGCTCCCCCACCCGCGCTGACCTGCGCGTTGACTTTACGGAATTCCGGATCAGTCCCTCCCACGGGATCGACCTCCATCCCGACCACGGCGACGGACCCGGCACTTCGGACAACTAGCGCAGATGGATCATTCCGCGAGGAACAGGGCGTTAGCCGCAGCCAAAACAAAACACCCCGGTCCGAAGACCGGGGTGCCTCTTCAACAATTGGTGCCCGAAGTGGGACTCGAACCCACACACCTTTCGATACTGCATTTTGAGTGCAGCGCGTCTGCCAATTCCGCCATTCGGGCGTGCCCTGTGTCACGAACAACGGGTAGTTGCCGTGTTGGACGCAAAACAACTCTACATGCGGATAGGCTGATTACGTGAACTGCCGGTCCGCCGGCAGGCGAGACCGTACCTGAGGAGCCACCCGTGTCAGAGTCCACCGAGTCCGCGTCGTCGAACACCAACGCCCCGGCCCGCCGCGTTCTCGTCGCTGAAGACGAGACCCTTATCCGCCTCGACATTGTCGAGATCCTCACCGGTGAGGGGTACGACGTCGTCGGCGAAGCTGACAACGGAGAGAAGGCCGTTCAGCTGGCCAAGGAACTGAAACCGGACCTCGTGCTGATGGATGTGAAGATGCCGCTGATGGACGGCATCACCGCCGCCGAGCAGATCGTCAAGGCCCGCATCGCCCCCGTAGTGCTGCTGACCGCGTTCAGCCAGAAAGAACTCGTGGAGCGCGCCCGCGAGGCCGGCGCCATGGCCTATGTGGTCAAGCCCTTCACCCCGGCGGACCTGATTCCGGCCATCGAGATTGCCCTCTCCCGCCATGAGGAAATCAAGGCCCTGGAAGAAGAGGTCAGCGATCTGAAGGAACAGTTCGCCACGCGCAAGCTGGTGGAGCGTGCCAAGTCGCTGCTGACCACCAAAATGGGCCTGACCGAACCCGAAGCTTTCCGCTGGATCCAGAAGACTTCCATGGACCGCCGCCTGAGCATGCGTGAAGTGGCCGAAACCATCATCAACCAGGTCAACTGATCTTCTAGACACCGAAGCACCTACAGGAAAGGTCCCGTCCATCTGGACGGGACCTTTCCTGTAGGTGCAGTACGGGCGGCGGAGGCTAGATGGCCTTGGCCTTGCCCTTCTTGCTTTCCTTGACCGGCCACGGACCGACCTTTTCCTTGATGCGCTCCTGGCCTTCGTAGCGCTGGCCGGCGTCGGCAATGTCGCCCACGCGGTGCACCTTCAGGCTGTTGGTGGAGCCGGCCTGTCCGGGAGGCGAACCGGCAGCGATGACCACCAGGTCATTGTCTTCCACCAGTTCCTCTTCGAGCAGGGTGCGGTCCACCTGGGCGGTCATCTGGTCCGTGTGCTCGACGAAGTCCACCAGCTTGGGAGCCACGCCCCAGAACAGGGTCATGTACTGGTACGTCTGCTCCACGGGGGTGAAGGCGAACACCGGCTTGGACGGACGCAGGCGGGACAGGCGGCGTGCGGAATCACCGGACTGGGTGAAAGTACAGATGTATTTTGCATCCAGCTGGTCGGCGATTTCGACGGCGGCACGGGTGATGGCGCCGCCGCGGGTACGCGGCTTGGAGCCCAGCGGCGGAACGCGGTTCAGGCCGTGCTCCTCGGTGGATTCGATGATGCGGGCCATGGTCTCGACGGTTTCGATGGCGTACTTGCCCACCGAAGTTTCGCCGGAGAGCATGACGGCATCCGCGCCGTCGAGCACCGCGTTGGCGCAGTCTGAGGCCTCGGCGCGGGTCGGGCGGGGGTTGTCGATCATGGATTCGAGCACCTGGGTGGCCACGATGACGGGCTTGGCCCAGCGGCGGGCCAGCTCAATGGCGTTCTTCTGCACCAGCGGAACTTCTTCCAGCGGCAGTTCAACACCCAGGTCGCCGCGGGCAACCATGATGGAGTCGAACGCGTCGATGATTTCCTCGAGGTTGGCCACGGCCTGCGGCTTCTCGATCTTGGCAATCACCGGTACGCGGCGGCCTTCTTCGTCCATGATTTCGTGAACGCGGGAAATGTCACCGGCGTCACGTACGAAGGACAGGGCAACCATGTCGACGCCGCGGTTCAGGGCCCAGCGCAGGTCATCCTCATCCTTCTGGGACAGGGCGGGAACGTTCACGGCAACGCCGGGCAGGTTGATGCCCTTGTTGTTGGATACGTTGCCCGGCACTACCACCTGGGTGACCACGGTGGTGGAGGTGACGTCAACGGCGCGGAGTTTGACCTTGCCGTCATCAATCAGCAGGAAATCGCCCACCTTCACGTCGCCGGGCAGGCCCTTGTACGTGGTGGAGCAGATTTCCCGGGTGCCCGGGATGTCTTCGGTGGTGATGGTGAAGGTATCGCCCACATTCAGGAAGTGGGGTTCCTCCGTGAACCGGCCCAGCCGGATCTTGGGGCCCTGGAGGTCGGCGAAGATGCCTACGGGCATCCCGAGCTCGGCGGAGGCCTTGCGCACGTTTTCATACGTGGCGTTGTGTACGGAGTGGTCGCCGTGGCTCATGTTCATACGGGCGACATTCACGCCCGCGCGAAGAACCGCTACCGTATTCTCGTAGCTGGCGATCGCTGGTCCAAAAGTGGCAACAATCTTTGCGCGTCTCATATTCCTAGCCTAGTCCGCCTTGGCTGTTTGCGCATGGGACCGGGCCGCGGGTCTCACAGTGCGGGCACCTTGCGGGACCGCCATGCAGTCATTTCGGCCCGGCGGTAGATACCCGGGCTGCACAGATTCCCACAATCCGAAAAATATGGCGCCTCCTGCTGCTGCGGAAGGGCTAATTTCGCCAATGATGATGGGAATCTGTGCAGCCCGTGCGGGTCAGCTGGTTCGGGCAGGGCCGCCGTCGGCGTCACGGCCGGTGTCCGACGGCGTGGAGAAGCCCGGGTACTGCACCGGCGCAGTTGGGGCGGGCGGCGCCTGAAGCGGGTTCCCGAAGGCATCCGTGCCGGCAGGGGCGGCGTAGTAGCCGGGGTACTGCTGCTGGATAGGAGCACCGCCCGCCGGTGCCGGCAGCGGCAGCCCGTCCGGTGCCTCCCCAGTCGCCCCTGCCGGAGCGACCGTAAACGGCTGGCCGACCTTCGCGGCATAGATGGGACGGATGGCGCCGATCAGGACCACCAGGATCAGGCCCACGGCGTAGCTCGGCACGTTCCATACCGGATACATGGTCACAGCCAGGAACAGGTACAGCGCGCCGCCGGCAATGGTTGCAACCAGCCAGAAGAATGCCTTGGGCCGGAACCGGACCACCACCGGCGGGCGAAGCGGGTCCTTGTTCAGTTCCCTCGCCTCGGCCCGGTTCATCATGTAAAAGACCAGCGTCAAGAGTCCCAGCAACAGCGCTCCGGTGATGCCGGCGAAGGTGAGAAATTCGTCCATTTGATTCTGCCCCCATGTCAGTCAAATCGATGTGCTCGATTGCATGCCACACCATACCCGAATCCGGCGCCGCCGCCGGTACCGCGGTGCGGGCCGCAGTGCCGGAATGTCAGCCGGTCCGCCGCCGGTAGGCAACGGCCGCCGCTGTGTAGGCGGCGGCGAGGACGGCACCCAGCCAGAGCAGGGCGCTCCACAATTCGGCACCGGGTTGCTGCCCGGCCAGAAGTGCCCGCAGCGTTTCCACGATGGGAGTAACGGGCTGGTTCTCGGCGAACCAGGCAACCGGACCGGGCATCGAATCGGTGGGAACAAACGCAGAACTGATAAACGGCAGGAAAACCAACGGGTAACTGAACGCCCCCGCGCCGTCGGCCGTTTTGGCGGTAAGCCCGGCTACTACCGCAAGCCAGGTCAGCGTCAGCGTAAACACGGTGAGGATGCCGGCAACACCCAGCCATGCCCAGGCCGAGGCGCCGGTGCGGTATCCCATCAGCAGCGCCACACCGATCACCACCGCGACAGACGCCAGGTTGGCCGTCAGCGACGTCAACACGTGGGCCCACAGGACGCCGGATTTGGCCACGGGCATGGACCGTAACCGGTCAAAGATTCCGCCTTGGATATCCAGGAACAACCGGTAGGCGGTATAGGCCACACCGGATGCAACGGTGATCAGGAGAATGCCCGGGAGCATGTAGTTGATGTAGGGCTCCTCCGACCCTGTAGTGACCGCTCCCCCAAACACGTAGACGAAGAGCAGCAGCAGGGCTATCGGAGTGATCACCGTGGTGATGACGGTGTCCGGGCTGCGAAGGATGTGCCGCAGCGAACGGCCGGTAAGGGCCCGGGTGTCACGGAAGGCGGCGGCGGTGGTCATGGCAGTTCCTTTCCCTGCGCGGTGACTGACAGGAAGATCTCTTCCAGGGAGGGCTGACGCAGCACATATTCGGCCTTGGCCGGCGGAAGGAGCTGCCGGAGTTCGGCGAGCGTGCCGCTTCGGACAATGGTGCCGCGGTTCAGGATCGCAATCCGGTCCGCGAGCTGCTCGGCCTCGTCGAGGTACTGGGTGGTCAGGAGCACGGTGGTCCCGCCCCGCGCCAGGTACCGTATGGTCTCCCACACCGCGGCGCGGGCCTGCGGATCAAGCCCGCTGGTCGGCTCGTCGAGGAACAGCACCGGCGGCCTGCCGATCAGGCTCATGGCAATATCGAGCCGGCGGCGCATCCCGCCGGAATATGTGCCAACCCTTCGCCGGCCTGCTTCCATCAGGGAGAACCGGTGCAGCAGCCCGTCCGCCACCTCCCCTGGATCCGCCAGATGCCGCAGCTTGGCGATTAGCTCCAGGTTTTCCCGGCCGGTGAGCACTTCATCCACGGCCGCAAACTGTCCCGTCAGGCTGATCGAGCGGCGGACATCGTCGGGGCGTGCCGCGACGTCGAACCCGCAGACCGCGGCGCTGCCGCCGTCCGCCTTGGCCAAGGTGGAAAGGATCCGAACCAGCGTCGTTTTGCCGGCACCGTTGGAGCCGAGCAGGGCGAACACGCTGCCCGGGCTGACCTCGAAGGAGACGCCGCCAAGCACCTCCTGTTCCTTGAAGGACTTCTTCAGGCCCTGTACCCGAACAGCGGGTCCCGGGGCGTGCAGGGTATCCATGGCTTTCTCCCGTTCCCAGCGCCCGGTCCCCGGCAATCCGGAGGCCGGCCGCCGCTAGGCCTGGTCCTGGGCGGCCGATTCGTCAATGGCATCGATGAGCCGCCGGCGCTCCTTGCTGATCCATTGCCCGTCCGCATAGTTGGCAATAAACGTTTCGGCGAAGTCCACCGGATCTTCACCAACAATCCCGCGGACCGGAAGACCGTCGGCCGCGCCCTGCTCCATCAGGTCAGCGAGGTCTTCCAGCATTTGCGCCAGCACGTCCCCCTTGGAGATGGCGCCCGCGTACATGATGTAGCGTTCCAGCCCGTCCGTTGCCGTGCGGTAGGGGGCTGGAAGAAGTGCTTTCCGCTCCTTGTAGCGGTGCCAGCGTTTTTTGTCCTCAAAAGAGCCGGTCACCTGCTCAATCCATCGTGCGGCCATGGTTATGCTCCTTCTTGAGGCGGGTTTTCAACGAGCTGGCGGAGCCGGCCCAGGTGTTCCTCGAGGAAACTCCAGCTGCTCCAGAATTCTGCGAGGTACTCGGAGCCCCGCAGATTCAAGCTGTAGACCTTGCGCGGCGGCCCCTTCTCCGAGGAGATCTTCTCAACGTCGACCAGTCCGCGTTTTTCAATCCGGATCAGGAGCGCATAAACGGTGCCCTCTGCAATGTCGGAGAACCCCGCTTCGCGCAGCCGGGCCGTGATCTCGTATCCGTAGGCGGGTTTCAGCGCAAGGATCGCCAGGACAATGCCCTCGAGCGTGCCCTTGAGCATTTCGGTCATCTGCTTCGCCACCGGCTGCCCCCTCACTATCTAGTCTTACTGAGTACCACTAAATAGTAACACTGAGTAGCGAGGTGGCAAGGGGTTGTCCGGAGGTTTTTCGCCGGCTGTTCGGAGCGTGCACCGGATACGCAGCAGGCGCCGGACTGTGCCGGCGCCTGCTGCGTATCCAAGGAAGTCCTACAACACGGTGATCGCCCGGTCCGTGGGTGCCACGGGTGCCGGCAGCCGGGTGCTGCCCATCAGCCACTGGTCGACGGCGGCCGCTGCGGCACGCCCCTCGGCGATGGCCCATACAATCAGGGACTGCCCGCGTCCGGCGTCGCCGGCGGCAAATACTCCGGGGGTGCCGGTCATGTAGTAGCCGTCGCGGACCACGTTGCCTCGGTCATCAAACTCCGCGGATACCTGCTCGGCCAGTCCTGCCGGCTCCGGACCGGTGAAGCCCAGGGACAGGAACACCAGGTCCGCGGGAATGATCCGCTCGGTGCCCGCCTTGGGCACGCGCCGGCCGTCCACAAACTCGGTTTCAGCCACCTTCACCCCGGTCAGTTTCCCGCTCTCCCCCACAAACTCCACGGTGGACGCCAGGTACGTGCGTTCGCCGCCTTCTTCGTGGGCACTGGCCATCTCGAACAGCGTGGGGAACATCGGCCACGGCTGGTGCGCGGCCCGCTCCGCCGGCGGCTGCTGGCCGATCGCCAGGGTGGTTACCGAGGCGGCCTGCTGCCGGTGGGCAGTGCCGAGGCAGTCCGCACCGGTATCGCCGCCGCCCAGGATCACCACGTGCTTGCCGCGGGCATCAATCTGGTTCTTCACCTTGTCCCCGGCCACGGCCTTGTTGGACTGCACCAGGTAGTCCATGGCGAAATGTACGCCGGACAGTTCCCGCCCGGGGATGGGCAGGTCCCGCGGTACGGTGGCGCCGGTGGCAATAACCACGGCGTCGTAGCGGCGGCGCAGCTGCTCCCAGCTGATGTCCTTGCCTACTTCGACGCCGGTGCGGAACCGGGTGCCTTCGGCGCGCATCTGCTCCAGGCGGCGGTCCACCTGGATTTTCTCCATCTTGAAGTCCGGGATGCCGTAGCGCAGCAACCCGCCAATCCGGTCATCCCGTTCGTACACGGCCACGGTGTGCCCGGCGCGGGTCAGCTGCTGGGCGGCGGCCAGCCCGGCGGGACCGGAACCAACGACGGCGATGGTACGGTCCGTCAACCGCTCCGGCGGGTGCGGGGTCACCCACCCCTCGCCCCAGGCTTCGTCGATAATAGAGACTTCCACCTGCTTGATGGTGACCGCCGGCTGGTTGATGCCGAGCACGCAGGACGCCTCGCATGGTGCCGGGCACAACCGTCCGGTGAACTCCGGGAAGTTGTTGGTCGCGTGGAGCCGTTCAATGGCCTCGGCGCCCTTGCCCCGCCACATCAGGTCATTCCATTCCGGGATGAGGTTGCCCAGCGGGCAGCCCTGGTGGCAGAACGGAATGCCGCAGTCCATGCAGCGCCCGGCCTGGGCCCGCAGCACACCCTTTTCCTGCGCCTCATAGACTTCCTTGTAGTCCATGATCCGCACCGGCACGGGGCGCCGGGGCTGGGTAACGCGATCGCGTACCTTCAAGAATCCGCGTGGGTCAGCCACCGGTAACCTCCAAAATCTGAGTCCAGGCCTCGGCGCCGTCGGGATCGAGTCCCGCTTCGGCGGCGGAGGCGCGGGCGCCGAGCACTGCTGCGTAGTCACGCGGCAGCACCTTGGTTATGCGGGACACCGTGTCCTCGAAGTTTTCCAGCAGTTTCCGGGCCAGATCGGACCCGGTCTCCTCCAGGTGGCGGATCAGCAGTGCCCGGACAATGTCGATGTCTTCGGCGTCCGGAGCTTCGAGCCGCAGCTCGCCGCGTTCCAGCGACTCCTTGTTCACGCGCGCCGGGTCCAGGTCCACCACAAAGGCGGTGCCGCCGGACATGCCGGCACCGAAGTTCCGGCCGGTCGGGCCCAGGATGAGGGTCTGGCCGCCGGTCATGTATTCGCAGCCGTGGTCACCAATGCCTTCGACGACGGCGGTGGCCCCGGAGTTGCGGACCATAAAGCGTTCGCCCACCTGTCCGCTGAGGAACATTTCGCCGCTGGTGGCACCGTAGCCGATCACGTTGCCGGCAATCACGTTGCGCTCCGCGGCAAACACGTTGCCCCGCTCGGGGCGGACAATGATCCGCCCGCCGGAGAGGCCCTTGCCCACATAGTCATTGGAATCGCCCAGCAGGCGCAGGGTGATCCCGGCCGGCAGGAACGCGCCCAGGGACTGTCCGGCCTGCCCGGTCAGGGTTACGTCGATGGTGTCCCTCGCCAGGGTTTCCGTACCGAAGGTCTTGGTGACGGTGTGCCCGAGCATGGTGCCCACCGAACGGTCCGTGTTCACCACGTCCAGCGCAATCCGCACCGGCGCCCGGTTCTTCAGGGCGTCGGCGCTCATTTCGATCAGCTTGTTGTCGAAGTGCAGGTCCAGTTCGTGGTTCTGCGGGACCATGTTGCGCAGCGGCGCCCCCGGATCCACTTCCGGGCCGCGCAGGATCGGTTCCAGGTCCAGTCCGTCGGCCTTCCAGTGGTCGATGGCTGCCGCGGTGTCCAGCAGCTCGGTGCGGCCAATGGCCTCCTCCAGGCTGCGGAAGCCCAGTTCGGCGAGGATTTCGCGGATTTCCTCGGCAATGAACTCGAAGAAGTTCACCACAAACTCGGGCTTGCCGGTGAAGCGGCTGCGCAGTTCGGGGTTCTGCGTGGCTACGCCCACGGGGCAGGTGTCCAGGTGGCATACGCGCATCATGACGCAGCCGGAAACCACCAGCGGGGCGGTGGCGAAGCCGAATTCCTCGCCGCCCAGCAGTGCGGCAATAACGACGTCGCGTCCGGTCTTCAGCTGCCCGTCCACCTGCACCACCACGCGGTCCCGCAGCCCGTTGAGCATCAGGGTCTGCTGGGTTTCGGCCAGGCCGAGTTCCCAGGGGGCGCCGGCGTGCTTGAGGGAGTTCAGCGGCGAGGCGCCGGTGCCGCCGTCGTGCCCGGAAACCAGTACGACGTCGGCCTTGGCCTTGGTCACGCCGGCCGCCACGGTGCCGATGCCGGCTTCGGAAACCAGCTTTACGTGCACCCGGGCACTGGGGTTGGACCGCTTCAGGTCATAGATCAGCTGCGCGAGGTCCTCGATGGAGTAGATGTCGTGGTGCGGCGGCGGGGAGATCAGCCCGACGCCGGGTGTGGAGTGCCGGGTGCGGGCCACCCACGGGTAGACCTTCTGCGCCATCAGCTGGCCGCCCTCGCCGGGCTTGGCGCCCTGGGCCATCTTGATCTGGATGTCCTGGGCGTTGGTCAGGTACAGGCTGGTGACGCCGAACCGGCCGGAGGCAACCTGTTTGATGGCCGAGTTGCGCTCGGGATCCAGCAGGCGTTCCGGGTCTTCCCCGCCCTCGCCGGTGTTGGATTTGGCGCCCAGCCGGTTCATCGCAATGGCGAGGGTTTCATGGGCTTCCTGGGAAATGGACCCGTAGCTCATGGCGCCCGTGGAGAAACGCCGAACGATGCTGGAGACGGGCTCCACCTCGTCCAGCGGCACGGCCGGCCGGTCCCCAAGCCGGAAGTCCAGCAGCCCGCGCAGGGTCATCAGGTTCTTCGACTGGTCGTTGACGCCGCTGGTGTACGCCTTGAACACGTCGTAGCGGCGTTCCCGGGTGGCGTGCTGGAGGCGGAAGACGGTTTCGGGGTTGAACAGGTGCGGCGGGCCTTCCCGGCGCCACTGGTATTCCCCGCCGTTGTCCAGGGCGCGGTGCGGTTCCTCCACGCCGTCGCTGGGGTAGGCGTCGGCGTGCCGTGCGGCGGTTTCGGCGGCAATGACGTCCAGGCCGACGCCGCCTAGCTGGGTTTGGGTGCCGTGGAAGAACTCGTCCACGAGTTCCTGTCCCAGGCCCAGGGCTTCGAAGGTCTGGGCACCGCAGTAGGAAGCGACGGTGGAAATGCCCATTTTGGACATGATCTTCAGGACGCCCTTGCCCAGGCCCTTGATGAGGTTGGTGACCGCCTCGTCCGGGGTGACACCGGTGATGTCGCCGTTGCGGACCAGTTCCTCGCAGCTTTCCATGGCCAGGTACGGGTTCACCGCAGAGGCGCCGTAGCCGATGAGCGCGGCCACGTGGTGGACCTCGCGGACGTCGCCGGCTTCGACCAGCAGGGAAATCTTGGTGCGGTTGGCGCTCTTGAGCAGGTGGTGGTGCACGGCGGAGAGCAGCAGCAGGGACGGGATGGGCGCCCATTGGGCGTTGGAGTCGCGGTCGGACAGCACAATGTACTGCACCCCGCGGTTGATCGCCCCGGAGACCTTTTCGCTGATTTCGCGCAGCCGGGCCCGCAGTTCGGCTTCGCCGCCTTCGGGCCGGTAGAGCCCGCGGACCTTCAAGGCGATCCGGTCGCCGTCGTCATCGGTCTGGTTGGCGATCTTGGCGAGCTCGTCATTGTTGATGACCGGGAACTTCAGCGCGATCTGGCTGGTCTTCACCTGCTTCAGGGACAGCAGGTTGCCGTTGGGGCCGATGGAGGCCTGCATGGAGGTGACCAGTTCCTCGCGGATGGCGTCCAGCGGCGGGTTGGTCACCTGGGCAAAGGACTGCACAAAGTAGTCGAAGAGCAGCCGGGGCCGCTTGGAGAGCACCGCAATGGGGGTGTCGGAACCCATGGCACCCAGCGGTTCGGCGCCGGTGCGGGCCATCGGGCCCAGCAGGATCCGCAGTTCCTCCTGGGTGTAGCCGAAGGTCCGCTGACGGCGGTTGATCGAGGCCTTGGTGTGCAGCACGTGCTCACGTTCGGGCAGTTCCTCCAGCCGGACCTGGTTCTCGCGGACCCATTCCGCCCACGGGTTGGCGGCGGCGATTTCGGACTTGATTTCCTCGTCCTCGATCAGCCGGCCCTCGGCGGTGTCCACCAGGAACATTTTGCCCGGGGAGACGCGGCCCTTGCGGACCACCTTGGCCGGATCAATGTCCACCACGCCCACCTCGGAGGCCAGGACCACCAGGCCGTCATCAGTGACCCAGTAGCGGGCCGGACGCAGGCCGTTGCGGTCCAGTACCGCGCCCACCTGCGTGCCGTCGGTGAAGGACACTGCCGCGGGGCCGTCCCACGGTTCCATGAGCATGGAGTGGTACTGGTAGAAGGCGCGGCGGGCCGGATCCATGGTGGCGTGGTTTTCCCAGGCCTCGGGGATCATCATCATGATCGCGTGCGTGATGGGCCGGCCGGAGAGCATCAGCAGTTCGGCCACCTCGTCGAAGGACGCGGAGTCGGACGCGCCGGGGGTGCAGATGGGGAACAGCTCTTCGGGGGTCTCCCCCAACAGCGGGTTCTTCATCTGCGACTGCCGGGCCCGCATCCAGTTGCGGTTGCCCTTAACGGTGTTGATTTCCCCGTTGTGGGCAATGGTGCGGAACGGCTGGGCCAGCGGCCAGGACGGGAAGGTGTTGGTGGAGAAGCGGGAGTGGACAATGCCCAGCTTCGTCTTGAAGCGCGGGTCGGAGAGGTCCGGGAAGAAGGGTTCCAGCTGCGCGGTGGTGACCATGCCCTTGTAGACCATGGTCCGAGAGGACAGCGAAGGGAAGTACACGCCGAACTTGTTCTGCGCACGCTTGCGAACGCGGAAGGCGCGGGCATCCAGGTCCGAAGCCCCCGTCCCCTCGGCGGGTGCCAGGAAGACCTGGACAAAGTACGGCATGCAGGCCCGGGACATGGCGCCCACCAGGTCCGCGACAATGGGTACCTCGCGCCATCCCAGCACCTGCAGGCCCTCGGACTCGGCAATGGCTTCCACACCGGCGCGGGCAGTGTCCTGCTCGCGGTCTTCGGTGGGCAGGAAGGCGGTGCCGACGGCGTAGCCTCCCGCGGCGGGCAGCTCGAAGTCCACCACGGCACGGAAGAACTCGTCGGGAACCTGGGTCAGCAGTCCGGCGCCGTCGCCGGTGCCTTCATCGGCGCCCACGGCGCCGCGGTGTTCGAGGTTACGCAGGGCGGTGAGGGCGGCGTCGACAATCCCGTGCGTGGGCTCACCGCGCAGGGTGGCGATAACCGCCAGGCCGCAGGCGTCCTTTTCGTTGCCGGCGCGGTACAACCCGGCGTCTCCAGGGAGCGCGGCAAACCGGGTGAAGGGTGAGACAACGGATTCGGCAGAACCGGAGCCGGAAAAACCATACAGGGAATCAGTCATAAGAAGTGAGTCCTTCCCCCTTATTAGAGCGTCGGGAGGGGACAGCGCTGGCCCCACGGCGGAATCCACTGAGGGGACGCTCCGCGGCGTTTATAGAGTCTACGGCTCGCTACTGCCCCGCGAACCCGGAAATTGCTCCGGTTTCGCTGGGAGTCGGGGGTACCGCATGCCGGCGCTTTTCCGGATGGGTCTCCCGGTGCTGCAGCCGTGTGGCGCCACGTCCATGTGGCTTACCGCCTGCAGTACCGGGAGGGTAACCCGGGATTCTCAGGCGGAAGGTCCGTTGTCCTTGGACCGGTGAGGAAGGGGCTCCTCGGTTTTTGTCTCTGCGAGATTAGCACGCGCCCGGGCATCCGATGACGCCGAATCCGCATTGCGGCCTTCTGTTTCTTTCTTGTTATCCGCCGCGGCACTTTCGGTTTCCGGGGAAGGCTCGTGCCCGGGCAGGTAAAGCGAACCTTCCTTGCCCTTGCGGGCCTTGAAAGTCAGGTAAACGAACATTGCCAGTGCAGCAATCAGCAGCAGCAGGCTGGTCCAAACATTGAGCCGTTGTGTGACGCCGAGAATCGTGATCATTTCGGCGTCGTCAATGCGCAGCAGCTCAATCCACAGCCGGCCCACGGTGTAGAACGCAACGTAGAGCCAGAAGAGGCGGCCCCCGCGCAGCTTGAACCGGCGGTCCAAAACCAGCAGCAGGGCTACTCCGGCCAGGTTCCACAGCGACTCATAAAGGAAGGTCGGGTGGAACAGGGTTCCCGGTGCCGCGTCCGCAGGGAAGTTGGCGTTGTCCGGGTCGATTTCCAGGCCCCAGGGCAGGTCGGTTTCGGATCCGAAGAGTTCCTGGTTGAACCAGTTGCCCCAGCGGCCCACCGCCTGCGCCAGCAGCAGGCCCGGCGCGCCGACGTCGGCGAAGGTGGAGAGCTTGATCCCGGCCCGGCGGCAGCCGATCCAGGCGCCCACTGCGCCCAGCGCCACGGCGCCCCAGATGCCCAGCCCGCCCCGCCAGATCTGCGGGATCAGGGCCAGGTCGCCGTCAGCGCCGAAGTAGGCATCCGGGGATGAAATGACATGGTAGAGCCGGCCGCCGATGATGCCGAAGGGAATGGCCCAGATGGAAATGTCCCAGACGGCGTCCGCGGGCAGGCCGCGGTCCTTCCAGCGCCGGGAAGTAAGCCACAGCGCCAACACGATGCCGGCGAGGATGCACAGGGCGTACGCGTGGATGGTCAGCGGCCCCAGGGAGAAGCTGGCGAATTCGGCCGAAGGGCTGGGGATGCTCGCGGGCACCAGGATCAGGTTCATGCGTTGCCCTTCGGGGTACCGGTACTGAGCTCACGGGTCAGGTCTGCGACGGCGTCGGCGCCGCCGTCACGCAGGGCGGCCACCAGGGCCGTGCCCACAATAACGCCGTCGGCGTAGGCGCCGATCTCGCGGACATGTTCGGCGCGGGATACGCCCAGGCCCACGCACACCCGTTCGGCACCGGCGGCACGGGCCGCGCTGACCACGTCCTGCGCGGCGTCGCTGACGCTGTCCCGGGCGCCGGTGACGCCCATGATGGACACCGCGTAGACAAACCCGCGGCTGGCGGCAACGGTGCTCTTCATCCGGGCCGGCGTGGAGGACGGCGCCACGAGGAACACACGGTCCAGTCCGTACTTGTCCGAGGCTTCGAACCATTCAATGGCTTCATCCGGGACCAGGTCCGGTGTGATGAGCCCTGCTCCCCCGGCTTCGGCCAGGCGGCGGGAGAACTCGTCCACGCCCATCCGGACCACGGGGTTCCAGTAGGTCATCACCAGCACGGCGGCGTCGGTGGCCGCGGTGATGCCGGCGACGACGTCGAACACCTGCGCCACGCGGAATCCCTGGGCCAGGGCCTGGGTTGTCGCGGCCTGGATCACGTGCCCGTCCATGACCGGATCGGAGTACGGGATGCCGATTTCAATGAGGTCGGCACCGTTCTCGGCCAAGGCAATGCCCGCGTTGATGGTTTCCTGGACGCTGGGATAGCCGGCGGGCAGGTAACCGATCAGCGCTGCGCGGCCGTCAGCTGCCGCCCGGTCAATTGCGGCGGCGGCCTTGCTCTGCTGTACCTCGGTGCTCAAAGCTGTTCCCCTTCTTTGCCGATTTCGGCTTCGGCTGACTCGTTGTCCAGCAGGTTGAACCATTCGGCGGCGGTGGCCACGTCCTTGTCGCCGCGGCCGGAGAGGTTGACCAGCACAATCTTCTCGGAAACATTTCCGTCGGAGCCGGCCTCGGCGGCCAGGCGCTGGCCCACCTTGATGGCGCCGGCCAGGGCGTGCGCGGACTCGATGGCGGGGATGATGCCTTCGGTGCGGCAGAGCAGCTGGAAGGCCTCCATGGCCTCGGCATCGGTGATCGGTTCGTAGCTGACCCGGCCAATATCGTGCAGGTAGGCGTGCTCAGGTCCCACACCCGGGTAGTCCAGGCCGGCAGAGATCGAATGCGACTCAGTGGTCTGGCCGTCCTCATCCTGCATCAGGTAGGAGCGGGCGCCGTGCAGCACACCCGGGCGGCCCAGCGTGATGGTGGCTGCGTGCCGGCCGGTTTCGACGCCGTCGCCGCCTGCCTCGAAGCCGTAGATCTTCACTTCCGGGTCATCCAGGAAGCCGTGGAAGATGCCGATGGCGTTGGAGCCGCCGCCGATGCAGGCGCAGACGGCGTCCGGCAGGCGTCCTGCCTGCTCCAGCATCTGGGCGCGGGCTTCCTCGCCGATCACTTCGTGGAAGTACCGGACCATGGCCGGGAACGGGTGCGCGCCGGCAGCGGTGCCCAGCAGGTAGTGGGTGTTGTCCACGTTGGCCACCCAGTCCCGCAGGGCTTCGTTGATGGCGTCCTTCAACGTCTGGGAGCCGTTGGTTACGGGGATGACCTTGGCGCCGAGCAGTTCCATGCGGGCCACGTTAAGGGCCTGGCGGCGGGTGTCCTCCGCGCCCATGTAGACCACGCACTCCAGCCCGAGCAGGGCAGCCGCGGTGGCACTGGCCACGCCGTGCTGGCCGGCGCCGGTTTCGGCAATAACGCGGGTCTTGCCCATTCGCTTGGCGAGCAGGGCCTGGCCGAGCACGTTGTTGATCTTGTGCGAGCCGGTGTGGTTGAGGTCTTCGCGCTTGAGGAAGATCCGCACTCCCCCGGCGTGCTGGGAGAAGCGCTTGGCCTCGGTGAGCAGGGACGGGCGGCCGGAGTAGTTCTTGTTCAGGTCCGCGATCTGGGCGCGGAACTCCGGATCGGCCTTGGCCTTCTCGAAGGTGTCTTCCAGCTCGTCCAGGGCAGCAATCAGGGATTCGGGCATCCATCGGCCGCCGTATTCGCCGAAGTACGGACCGGAGGCGTGGCGCAGGGAGGAAACTCCCCCGTTGAGGAAGGCCTCAGTGACGCTTCCGGTTCCGGTTTCTGCGGCAGCACCGGCTGCCTGTGCCTGTTCCGACTTCCCGATCATTGGGTGGTGTCCTGTCCTGCTTGAGCCCGGACCGTGGCGGCCCGAGCAGAGGGGATGTGGTGCTATGGGTCAGCTTTCACCGGGGGTGCGCCAACTGCGGGCGGCAATGGCCTTGGCACCGGTCGCGGTGAATTCACCGATGGTTTCGGCCGGTGAGGCATGCTTCACCAGGGCCTCGCCCACCAACACGGCATTGGCTCCATTGGCGGCATAATGCTCGACGTCGGCGGCGTCGCGTACACCGGACTCGGCAATCACTACGGGTCCGGCCGGAATACCGGCGGCCAGCGGGGCGAAGACGGCACGGTCTACGTCCAGGGTCTTGAGGTTGCGGACGTTGATGCCGACGAGGCGGGCACCCAGTGCCACGGCCCGGTCGACTTCCTCCGGGGTGTGCGTTTCCACGAGGGCGTTCATGCCCAGTTCATGGGTGAGATCCAGGAAGGCGCGCAGCTGGGAATCGTCCAGCGCGGCGACAATCAGCAGGACCAGGTCCGCGCCGTGGGCGCGGGCTTCCCAGATCTGGTATTCGTCAACGGTGAAGTCCTTGCGCAGCACGGGAATGCCCACAGCTGCGCGGACGGCGTCCAGGTCTGCCAGCGATCCCCGGAACCGGCGCTGCTCGGTGAGCACGCTGATCACGGCCGCTCCGCCGCGCTCGTAGGCTGCGGCGAGGGCGGCGGGATCGGCGATGTCGGCCAGGGCGCCCTTGGAGGGGCTGCTGCGCTTAACCTCGGCAATCACGCGCAGCTCGCTGCGCGGGGAGGCGGTGCCGCCCAGGGCAGCGTACGCGTCCAGTGCTGCCGGGGCGCCCAGTGCCTGTTCGCGGAGCTCCTCGAACGGGACACTTTGCCGGCGTTCGGAGAGGTCCTCCCGAACGCCGGCAATGATGTCGTCGAGAACGCTCACTTAGTGGCTGCTGTTCTTCAGCTTCGAACCGTTGACGCCGTAGCCTGCCTTGCGCATGATGAAGCCCACGAGCAGGCCTACGAGCATAACTGCGATGCCGGCGAAGAAGCCGATGTAGCTGGCCATAACGTAGGCGACGGACGAAACCGCGGCGCCCACGATCATGATCAGGACGCAGGTCCAGGCAGCGGGGGTGTTGCCGTGGCCAATGGTCTCGTCATGGATGTTGGCGTGGGTTTCGCCTTCGTTTTCCTGGCCGGCGTCAAGGTGCTGGTCGGTGGCGTTTGTGCTCATGCTGAATCTCCTCTTAACGAATCTGGTTTCCATTCTGCCATTACTGGGCGGAAACCCTTTCACATATTGCGCCGGTGTCCGGCGTAACTTGTTTGGTCTGTCTGGCCGGTGAGGCCCGGGAAGCTGCTTAGCGGGCTACTTATCGGGCTACTTATCAGTGGGGTCTTCGCCCCGGGTGAGCCGGTCCCAACCGTCGATTTCATCCATCGGTTCGGCGCTGTTCTCCGCAGCTGCCTGCTTTTGGGCTGCCTTGCTGCCGATCTCCGGCGTACCTGATCCCGGGGTGCCTGGTTCCGCGATGCTGCCGGCGTCGTCCGTGCCTGCCGCCGCAGCCGGTGCCGCAGCGTAGCGGCGCGAGGTGGTCCAGTGCCGTCCGGCCAGGGCGAGCCAGATGCCGGAGAGGGCCATCAGGATGCCGATCACCAGGGCGGCGTACGGCATGGCGGTCAGTTCCACCTCGGTCCCTTGGGCGGAGGTGACGCCGATGGCCTTGCCGATGGCCCCGGCGGCTCCCTGCAGCGGATCGCTGATGATCCGGTAGCTGGCTGCTGCCACGCCTACCCCGGCAACCACCAGGATGACGGCGGTGATCCAGCGTCCTATCCGGCCCGCGATGGCGGCGGCCAGCGCTGCTGCCACACCCACCACGGCGAAGGCCGTGACGGCGGTCGCGGCGTCGGACCCGGAGACCGCGACGTCGGGGGTCGCCACGGTGGTGGCCGGCAGGGCCACGTTCAGCCAGGTGCGGGTGGTGGTCCCGAAAGCCAGGGCTGCCAGCAGGACGGCGCCCATGATGACGGTGCCCTTGCGCTGCCAGCGCGGTGCGGTGCGGGGTGCTGCGGGGTCGGTGGTGCTCACTTCTCTGCTTCCTGGAGGGGGGTTTCCGGGGCTGCTACGGTCTGCAGCGATGCGGCTATCAGGGCGGCGCGCAGGGGTGCGGCTGCCTTGTTGACGGTTTCCTGGGCTTCGGCCTCGAGGTCGGAGTCGGCCACGATTCCGCCGCCGGCCTGGACATACGCTTTGCCGTCGCGCAGCAGGGCGGAGCGGATGGCGATGGCCATGTCCATGTCCCCGGCGAAGTCGAGGTAGCCCACCACCCCGCCGTAAATGCCGCGGCGGTGCGGTTCCACCTCATCGAGCAGGCGCAGGGCGCGCGGTTTCGGGGCACCGGAAAGAGTCCCGGCGGGGAAGGTCGCGGCGAGTACGTCGTAGGCGGTGGAGGCATCCGCGAGCCGCCCGACGACGGTGGAGACCAGGTGCATGATGTGGCTGAACCGCTCCACCTCCATGAACTGGGTGACGTCGATGCTGCCGGGCCGGCAGACCTTGGACAGGTCGTTGCGGGCCAGGTCCACCAGCATCAGGTGTTCGGCGCGTTCCTTCTCGTCTTCGAGCAGTTCCGCAGCCAGTTCACGGTCCAGCTCCTGCGTTTTGCCGCGCGGGCGGGACCCGGCGATGGGGTGCGTAATGACGTCGCGGCCGGTGACGGTGACCAGTGCCTCCGGCGAGGAACCGACCACGTTGAACGGGCTGCCGTGGGCGTCCTCGAAGTTGAACAGGTACATGTACGGGCTGGGGTTGGTGGTGCGCAGCACCCGGTAGACGTCCAGCGCCTCGGCCCGGCATTCGGCTTCGAAACGGCGGGAGATGACCACCTGGAACACTTCGCCGTCCACAATGGCCTGTTTCCCGCGCTGTACGGCGCGGGTGTAGTCCGGCTTGGGCCAGCTTTCCTTGACGTCGGCGGTGAGGTTTTCGGAGTTGATGCCGGCCTCGGGCAGCACGGACACGGCCTGCGGCGTGGGCGCAGCCAGGCGCGTGAGCATGGAACGCAGGCGGGACACGGCGTCGTGCCAGGCCTCATCCACGCGGTCATCGGTTCCGTCGAAGTTGATGGCGTTGGCAACCAGCGTGACGGTGCCGTCGCTGTTGTCATGGATGGCCATGTCGGAAACCAGGTTCATGGCAATATCGGGCAGGCCCAGGTCATCGGCAGGCGGGTTGGGAAGCTTTTCCCAGTGCCGTACCGTTTCCCAGCCGACAAAACCCACCATCCCGGACGTGAACGGCGGCAGTTCCTCGAACCGTTCGGTGGCCAGCAGTTCCACGGTGCGGGCCAGCGCTTCCACCGGGCTCCCGTCCACCGGAACACCCGCCGGCGGCTCGCCGAGCCAGTGCGCCTGGCCGTCCAGCGTGGTGAGGGTAGCCCGGGACCGGGCGCCGATGAAGGAGTAGCGGGACCAGACGCCGCCGGAGGCAGCGGATTCCATCAGGAAGGTGCCGGGTTCACCGTTGGTGAGCTTGCGGTAGATGCCGATGGGGGTGTGCGCGTCCGCCAGCACTGTCAGGCGTACGGGAATGACCCGGCGGTCGGCCGCCAGGGCCCGGAATTCCTCCAGGCCGGGACGGATGGCTCCAAGATCCTGCATGTTCTTCTGCTTCTCCCCTGTCGGGTCGGGTGCGGCGGGTGTTTGCGGCCGCGTGTTTGCGGGCGGAATTCTCAGCGGGAGCCGACGACGGCGTCCAGCTCCCGGCCGTCAAAGCAGGTGCGGGTACCGGTGTGGCAGGCCGCTCCAACCTGGTCCACGCGGACCAGCAGCGCGTCGCCGTCGCAGTCCAGCGCCACGGACTTAACCCACTGGGCATGGCCGGAGGTGTCTCCCTTGCGCCAGTATTCCTGCCGGGAGCGGGACCAGAAGGTCACCCGGCCGGTGGTCAGCGTGCGGTGCAGGGCTTCCTCGTCCATCCAGCCCAGCATCAGGACCTCGTTCGTGTCGTACTGCTGGACGACGGCGGCAACCAGCCCGGCGGCGTCGCGCTTGAGGGCCGCACGCAGCTCCGGAGCGAGGTCCGAGGGCTGCTGGTTCTGGGGGAAAGGTGAGGATGGCATCGTCCCAATTCTAGTGCCACGCATTATCTTGCCGCCCAACCCGCGGCAACCCGCCGCTTCGCCGCCGGTTTCGGGCGTTCCATGCTAGTTTCAGCAGTGATGCATTACGTAGAACCGTCCCGTGAAGTCCTCGCCGAGACCTTGCTTGCGGCGGGTCCCCATGCGCCCACGCTCTGCAAGGGGTGGCAGACCAAGGAACTGGCCGCGCACCTGTACCTGCGCGAGCACAAACTCAGTTCGGCCGTGGGCCTCTTCGTCAAGCCCCTGGCCGGCCGTGCGGATAAAGCCCTGGCCGAAGTTGCCGAAAAGGCGTCCACCACGGAAAGCTACGCCAAGCTGGTCCGCCGGTTCCGTTCCGGCCCGCCCGCGTACTCCCCCATGCACCTGAAGGCGGTGGACAACAGCGCGAACCTCAGTGAGTACTTTGTGCACACCGAAGACGTCCGCCGCGCCTCGGACCGCTGGGCGCCGCGCGCCCTGGACAGCGAGTACTCGGACGCGCTCTGGGCCGAACTGATCAAGCGTGCCGCCATCCTGTACCGAGGTGTGGACCTGGGCATTGTGCTGGTCCGTCCGGACGGACCCCGGCATGTGGCCAAGCGCGCACCGGTCTCCGTGGCCATCGTGGGCGAACCGGGGGAACTGCTGATGCACGCCCACGGCCGTACCCGGCACGCGCTGGTCATGTACGAAGGCCAGCCCGACGCCGTCGCACTGCTGGAAAGTGCGGAGATCGGGATCTAGGTCCCAATCCCCGCACGTCCGCGGGTGGTTAGCTGGCGGAGTCGGCTTCGGGTTTCTCCGGGCTGTGCCCGGCTGCGGCGGCCCGGGCGTCACCGTCCTCATGTCCGTCCTTCTTGCCATCCTTCTTACCGAAGGGCAGGACCTTTTTCAGCGGGTGCGCCACGGCCATGACAACCAGGCCCCAAACCAGTCCGACGATGGCCGAGCACAGCGTGTTCACGAGCCACCCCAGGATGCCGCCCACCACCGCAAGGCCGGCGACGGGGTGCTCCAGCGTGTGGACCAAGTCATACGGCGCGTGCCAGCCGAGGTCGGCTGCCCCCACCAGCATGATGTGGCCACCCACCCAGAGCATGGCAATGGTTCCCACAAAAGTAATGACAGCCAGCACGTGGGGCATGCCGCGGACCAGCAGTCCGCCCAGGCGCTGTGAGCTTGCCGAGTCCTTTTGGGCCAGGTGCAGGCCGATGTCGTCCATCTTGACGATCAGCCCGACGGCTCCGTAGACGAGAATCGTGATGGCAATGGCCACAAACACAAGGATGACCGCGCGGATCCAAATGGACGCGTCGCCCACCTCGTTCATGGCGATGACCATGATTTCGCAGGACAGGATGAAGTCGGTGGTGATGGCGCCCTTGACTACCTTGGACTCGGCGTCGGGTCCGCGCTCCACCGCCGGTGCGTCTTTTTCTGCGGCGGCATGGGAGCCGAAGAACTTGTGCCATACCTTCTCCGCACCTTCGTAGCAGAGGTACGTGCCGCCGAGCATCAGGATGAACGGGATCACACCGGGGATGAAGGCGCTGATCAGCAGCAGGGCCGGGAGGATGAACAGGAGCTTGTTGCGAAGCGAGCCCCAGAAGATCTTTTTGATCATTGGCAGTTCGCGGGACGGGTCGGCGCCGGACACGTATTGCGGGGTCACGGCGGCGTCGTCAATCACGACGCCGGCGGCCTTGGCTCCCGCTTTCGCTGCTCCGGCGGCGATGTCATCCACCGAGGCGGCGGCTATGCGTGCCAGGGCAGCGACGTCATCCAGCAGGGCTACGAGTCCCCCGCTCACAGTGCGGGTCCAAGCTGATACGGGACGGGCAGTTGTTCGGAGGTGGCGCCCTCGAGGCGCAGAATTGCCATGGTGCCAATTATATGGGGGCCGGGACGGCGCTCATCTACGTCTTCGCTGCCGGAGCTTCGACCCCGTCCGTGGTGTCTGCAATGCCCCCGTCCCTCATGGGCGCCCCTCCTCCCCTGTTTGCGCATTGGCGAAATCGGTGAGGATTTGCAGGAGGGTTTCGTATTCGGCGTTCAGCTCCTCATCAAAGGCTCCGTCGCGGCAGACATAACGGTCGCTAAGACTGCCCACGCCTCGTCCAAAACTGCCGGAAACCCACTCCCTTGCCTCGGCTACCATGCCGGGGGACGTGTCGGTTCGAAGCTGCCAGGCAAGAGCTTCATACTTCTGCGCCAACGGGCCGAGGCCCATGACTCTCAGGATCGAGGCAAAACGGGACATGTCGTCCGGCAAGAAAAGAAGGCTGCCGGCCGGAAGCGGGCGCCCGTACGGGTAGTCCACCCATTGGCCCGGCATCCCTTTGCCTGCCACAGCCCTGGCTCCGTTTACCGTTGAATGGAAGTCAGCCGGATAGCGGGCGCCTTGCAGCACGTCATCAATATTGACGCCCGATTGCACTTCGCCGTTTGCATAGCGCACGTCGTAGGAAAGATATGCTGCGCCGAAAAACAGGGACCGGCGTTGGCGCGGCACCCAGGTTGCCCGCACATGGATCGGCACCGGGTTTTTCACGGGCTTTCCCGCACCGCCGGAGCGGGGATCTCGTCCGCGAGCCATACGCCCGAATCGGACCGGTAGAAGCTGATTCCCTGTGCCGCGGCGATGCCGGTATCGATGGCCAGGATCACCGGCTCCGCATCTTTGCGCCGCCCCACTTCCCGCGCCTGTTCCACGGTGTCTGCCAGGTGGACGTACTGCCGCCGCATGGGGAGGATTCCGGACTCCCGGATGGCGGCCGCAGCAGCGCGGGCCGTTCCATGGAAAAGCACGGCCGGGGGCTGGACCGGATCGGAAACCTGCTGCACGGGGACGGAATGTCCGTGCACCGCCCGTATCCTGCCCTCGCGTATCTGGTGCCGCTTCTTCACAGCCGCTTCCAGCACCTCATCCAGCATGGCCTCGTCGACGGACTCCCACTGCGGGCCCATCCGGTGCAGTGCAGCAAGCACCTCGGTGACCGGTGCCCATCCTTCCGCGTCCAGGCTCAGGCCGTACTCTGCCGGGGCATGGCGCAGCGCGTGGGACAGCACCTTGCTGATGTCCAACGCCGTCGGTGAGGCGGTCATGGCGAAAGTCCTTTCATCTGCATGCCGGACTCACCTTCACAGAATGCCGGCGGGGATTGAACCTGCATTATGCCCTAATTAGCGTTGGAGCCTCCGCCCACCCCACCGGGAGCCGATCATGACCCGTGTCCGAGTCGACCTCAACATCTCGCTGGACGGTTTCGCCACCACCACCGACCAGACTCCGGAGAACCCGTTCGGTGCGGACTGGGCGCGGCTCACCGCCGCCTATGTGGCCACAAGGACGTTCCGGGAGCGGGTGCAGGACCGAAGCGGCGAGGGAACCACCGGCGTCGACGACCGTTATGCCCAGCGCTACTTCGAAGACATCGGCGCGGAAATCATGGGCGCCGGGATGTTCGGCCTGCATGCGAACCCCGACGACGCCGACTGGCAAGGCTGGTGGGGCGAGGATCCGCCCTTCCATGTGCCTGTTTTCGTGCTGACGCACACCGCCCGCCCGCCGCTGGACATGGCCGGCGGCACCAGCTTCCACTTCCTCAGCGCGTCACCGCAGGAAGCCCTGGATACTGCAATCGAAGCTGCCGGCGGCGGCGACGTACGCATCGGGGGCGTGCGGAGACGGTGCGCGAATTCCTCCGGGCCGGTCTTGTTGATGACCTCCACGTTGGCATTGCCCCCATCATCCTTGGGCGCGGCACACGGCTCTGGGACGATCTGCGGGGCCTGGAGGCGGACTGCGAGGTCAGCTCGGAAGCGGCACCAAGCGGGACCACCCATGTCACATTCCGGCGGCGGGTCAGAGCATGAAGGGGAACGAAACTGCGCCCCGCTGCTGCAGCTCCGTATCCGCCGGAACTCAGGCAGTGAGCGCGATGTACTTTTCTTCCAGGAACTCGAGGATTCCCTCTGACCCTCCTTCCCGTCCGAGCCCACTCTGCTTCACTCCGCCAAACGGTGCCGCCGGGTCGCTCACCACTCCCCGGTTGACCGCAACCATCCCGGCTTCGAGCTGCCGTGCGACGGACAGGGCTTCCCGTTCCTCTCCGAAGACGTAGGCCATGAGACCGTACTCGGTGTCGTTCGCCATCCGGATCGCCTCATCTACGTCGTCGTACACCACAACAGCGGTTACCGGCCCGAAGATCTCGGTTGAGTTGATGCGCGCCCCATGCTTGACGCCGGTAAGAAGGGTCGCGTCATAGAACGCGCCACCCGTGTGGCTGTGCCCTCCCTGCACGATGGTTGCCCCCTCCGACACAGCCGAGGTGACCAGGGCCGCTACTTTGTCGCGTTCCGCAACGGATACAAGCGCCCCCAACCGGTTGGTCCGCTCCATTCCCGGACCGGCTGTGTACTCAGTCAAAGAGTCCGCGAACCTTGAGATAAATGCATCGTGGAGCGAGGAGTGGACGTAGAAACGGTTCGCAGCGGTGCACGCGGAGCCGCCGTTACGCATCTTGGCGAGAAGTGCGCCCTCAACAGCTGTGTCCAGATCCGCCCCCGGCAGCACGATGGCGGGAGCGTTTCCGCCCAGCTCCATGGACGCGCTTACGACGCTGCCGGCACATTCGCGCAGCAGGTCCCGGCCCACCTCAGTCGATCCTGTGAAGGAAAGCTTGCGCACTTCGGGGCGGGCAATCATTTTCGCGACGAGGGGACCTGTAGGAACCGGGGTGACGAGGTTGACGACTCCTTGCGGCACACCCACCCGGCGCAACACCTCGACGATGTAGGCGGCGGTCAGCGGAGTCTCCCGGGCGGGCTTGAGGATGGCGGTGCACCCTGCGGCAAGTGCCGGCGCGAGTTTCCGGGTCGCCATTGCGGCCGGAAAGTTCCAGGGGGTGATCAGCAGGGAGACTCCGACAGGTTGCCGCTCAACCAGGATGCGTTTATCCCCGGACGGGGACAGGCGGTCATCCCCCGGTATCCGGACAGCTTCTTCGGAAAACCAGCGGAAGAATTCCTTGGCGTAGTTTGCTTCCGCCACGGCATCTGCCCAGGACTTCCCATTTTCGCGCACCATGACCTCAGCGAAGATCTCCACTTCTTCTGTGAGGACCTCGTAGGCGCTGCGCAGCAGTTCACTGCGGGTCCGGGGAGCGGTCGCCGCCCACGGTTCCTGTGCCTTGGCGGCCGCGTCAACAGCGGCCATACAGTCTTCCTCGGTCGCGACGGCGAAACGCGCAATGGTGGAAAGGTTTGACGGGTCAATAACGTCGAAACGCTCCCCTGAGGAGCCAGGCCGCCAGTTGCCGTCAATGAACAGGTCGGACAGGTAGGTCACGCGGGACTCCCGTTGCTGAGGGTGCCGGCGAAGGCACGGGTGAGGATATCGACGAGAAGCTCCGGCGTCGCGGATGCGGGGGCGATGGCGACAAGGCGCTGGGATGCCATCCCCAACTGCGCGATGTGCGGCAGCTGTTCTTCGGTAATCCCGATCTCACGCAGTGAGCGGGGAACCCCGATGGCTTCATTGATGGCGACAATCGCCTTAACGGCGTCGGATGCGCGCTGGTCGGGCAAGCTCGCGTTGGACCCGAGCGCAGTACCGATGGCTGCTATCCGGTGCATCGTCTCCGGATCTGTCCGGCAGGCATCGAGCACATAGGGCAGGAGCAAACCCGTGCCCAGTCCGTGGGGGGTCTTGGATAAGGCACCTATGGGGTATTGGAGAGCATGCGAGAGATGCGTCCCGGTGGATCCGAACGATATTCCACCGAGGAGGGCCCCGAGGGAGACCTGTTCCCGCGCTTCCCTGTTCTCCGGATCGGCGACAGCGACGGGCAGCCAGGTACCGAGTGTCGCTATCCCCTGCATCGCAAGTGTCTCTGCAAAAATATTGCGGCCCGTAAATACCGGAAGGGCCGAAGACCAATCCAGCGGGAGGGTGGCTGCAGTGAAAGACTCGACCAGATGCACCAGCGCGTCGATTCCGGAGAAGGCTGTGACTGCGGCGGGTGCACCGAACGTAAATTCAGGGTCAACGACGGCAGCCACCGGGATGAGGAAAGGACTCGATATACCGACTTTCAGCGCCAGATCCGGGTCGGACACGACGGCGACGGGAGTGACCTCCGAGCCGGTCCCGGCGGTCGTTGGAACCGCAACTATGGGAACGATTGGTCCGGGGACAGCATTCTCGCCGTAGTAACCGCTGAGCGGTCCGCCGTGCGCGGCGAGCAGCCCAATGAGCTTCGCCGCATCCAGGGTGCTGCCCCCTCCGACAGCCAAGATGGCGTCCGGGGCCAGGGAACGCGCCATCGTTCCCGCGGCGTCCAGTGACGTGGCAGGCAGTTCAGCACTGATGTCGCTGTACACGGTGACATCGAAGCCGTTGCCGCGCAGTTCGGCCAGCAGAGTGCGGAACAGCTTCGTCGCCGGAAGAAACGGATCTACGACGGCGAGCACACGGGTGCCATGAAGCTTGAGTAGCTCGGGCAACTGGGCCCGCGTGCCATAACCGAAGTGGACGTGGGCTGGCAGCCGGAGCGTCCCGGTCAGAGAGGGATTCATAGTTCTCCTATTTGAAAGCCATGGCGTTGGGCGGCGACCCGACACCTCCGGGAATATTCAGTGGCTTGCAGGTGACGAAACATTCGTAGACCCCGTCCGCCGCGCAGTCCTCAGCAAGTTCGTCGAGTTTCCACAGCTCCCCCAATGCCATTCCAAGGAGGGCAATTAGCGGACGATGCAACATTCCGCTGTGGTCGACGCCGATAGCCGGCGGTGAGTCCCCGGGAGTCCGAAAGTCGGAGTCGATGACGGGATCGGCTTCCACGGCGAGGTTGTCCGCTGCGACAAGCGCGATTTCGTGGTCCCAGAGCCACCGGAGCGTGGATTCGCGTTGCGCGAGGCCGGGCGATTGCCGCCACGGGTCCGAGAGGCGGCGTTCGGGGGTCTTTGCGAGGTAGTCCTCGGCCCAAGCGGTGCGCAGGAGCAGTATGTCCCCTCCCTGCCAGGAAACGTTCTGGCTCTCCGCTATTTCGTCGAGAAGATCCGCGCCGATCGCGATCGTTGACGATGCATCGTAGGACAGGCTCCGTTTGGCGAAAAACCGTGGAACATCGAGCAGGACTCCCCGTCCGGCAATACCGGAAGCGGCCCAATTGTGGATGCCCAGCCGTACCGAATCGCCAGAATTCTCTTCCGCGGACAGGCCGTTGTAGAAACCGTATTCGGGATGGCCAATGTGGCGGAGCGCATCTATCTGGGAGGAGGACTGCAAATAGAACGAATCAACCCAGTCATCCCGATGCCATGTGTTGTTGGAGAACACCGAGTGCTGCAGCGGACGGCGGGTTCCGGTCGGATACGGCTCGAAGGCAGTGACGGGATGGTCAAGTCCGAAACGGCGGCCGGACCGGATCAGCCGGGCCGCTGATGCGATCCGTTCAGGAGTTAGAAAGTTGATGGTGCCGAGCTGATCGTCCCTTCCGAAGACGTTCCAGCTCGACTGCGGCGGCTCGGCGGAGGCGAGCTCATCGTAGGTCGGCAATCTGTTGTCCTTCTTGGCCGCCGCCCAGTTCGTCGCTGAGTGCGGCCGCGGTTCCCGTGAGCCGGGTGAGGATGGGTGAGCCGGGACTGAGGTCTGCAGTCCGGTCGGCGCCGAGAAGCGCGACCGTGGCGGCGATACCGTATTCGTCAAAGACTGGGACGGCGACGCCGAAGAGTCCCCCGGGATGGTGGGCAATGCTGTAGCCGTGTCGGCGGGCGTTGTAGATTGCCGCATCAAGTTCTGCCCGCTGGGCAGCGGACAGGCCCGCTGCGATCGAGGCGGCGGCATGCGGGTCCTTGAGGTAGGCAAGGAACACCTGGGTTTGCGCTGCGGTGGTCTCCAGGAGCGAACCGGGGCGGACAGTCACGATGATCGTTTGGTTCCGGTCTTCCTCCACGAGGGTGGCCACAGGCCCGCCCACCCCCCAGAGACTGAGGACGGCCGTCATCCGGACGGCGCCGCTCAGTTCCGCCAGGTAGGGCGGTGCAATTGAAACCACCCGTCGCCGGCTGAGCGCGTGGATGCCAAGTTGCAGCATCAGGCCGCCAAGGATGAAAGCTCCCCGCCGCGGGCTTCGTTCCAGGATTCCAGCCGCCACCAGCGCCATGCAGTACCGATAGGCGGTCGTTCTGTTCAATTCGAGCCGCGTTGCCACCTCTACGGCCGTAAGCTCGACCGTGTGGGGACCGAACAGAGCGCAGATCTGCGCTGCCCGGGAAACTGCCTGAATGTCGTAACCGGATGTCTCGGCACTGCCCTCCATGTTCACCATTCAAGAAGGATAGTTCAAATGGAGAACATGTCAGGGAACCCCGGCCGGAGCGAACCGGGGTCCGTCTCATCCCGCCAGCCACGTAGTGACCTTGGTGGATGCTTCGTTGAAATTCTTGGCGTACCAATCCACGTCCTGGAGGATCGTCTGTCCGGTGTTCACCTTTCCGCCTACTTCAACCTTGGACGTGTACTCATCAAGTTTGGGCTTCGCCTCGGTATTGACGGGTGCAACCCCGAGCAATTCCGCAATCTGCGCAGCCGGGCCCGGTTCCACGACGCTGGCCAGGAAGCCCTCCACATCAGCTTTTTTCTTGGAGCCCAACGGCACGGCAAATGCGTTCAGTGAGGTGACAGTGACGTCCCAGACGATGGTGATGTCGTCGTTTTCCTTAAGGAGGGGAACGAGTCGCGAGTCGGGAAGGAAGAACATATCGACCTGATCGGCGCTAACGGCCTGCTGCAGTGCGCCTACGTTGGGCGCGAAGGTGGTGACGTCCCGGATGGTGTCCAGCTTCTCCAATGCACGGTCCACATCGAGCGGGTACATTGCGTCGGGTTTCACCCCGTCAGCCGTAAGGGCGTACTCGAGGATACCGTTCTGCAGGTTCGTGACCATGCCGCGTTGTCCCGGAAAGGCCTTTGTGTCGAAGAAGTCGGCAATGCTTTCAGGCCCCTTGCCGGCCGGGAAAGCATCCGTTCGATAGGCCATGGGCGTGGCATTGATCCAGTTGCCGAGGTAACACTCCCCTACGGTTCCGGGGGCGAGGTTTGTCTGGTCAACGGAAGACAGGTCGAGTTTCTCGAACAGGGTGCCGCAATTCTGTTCCGCCGCGTACGGAGCCACCGCCATGACATCCCACTGCACGGCGCCGGCCTCCACCTGCGCCTTCACCTGCGCTACATCGGGCGGGGAAGTATTCACGAAGGTCACGTTGGAGTGGCTGGAGGTGTACGGCTTTTGCCACGCTTCAATCTGGGCTGCCTGGCCGTCGCCACCGTAACCCACGTAGGTGATCTGGACGGGTGCATCAGCTGCGTCTTCGCCGGCCGCTCCTGAGGAGCTTGCGCAGCCCGCAAGAAGTCCGGTGACGGCGATGACGCTGACGACGGGTGCGAAAACAAATCTGGATCTGGACATCATTGTCACTTTCCTTTGGTTTGTGGCCGAAAACCGCGACCGGTATTGTTCAGGATATGAATATTTGTTTCACCAGATGAAAGATAGTGAGACCGTAGCACCCGCAACTCCGGGAAACCAGTGCGGCACCGAAAACACTTATCCGAGAGGGGTGCAGGGGCGCCCATCATGCGGACAACTGATCGACGAACCGGTGCGGACAGGGGTCCGCTAGGCGGCAACGACACGCTGTCGCTCAGGGCGCCACCAGGCGGTGACCTGGTCGCCGACAGTCAACGTTGATTCGGATGCATCAATCCGCGCGCGGCCACGAAGGCCGTTTCCGCCGAGATGCAGCAGGGCGGCGCGATAGGACCCCATGTATTCGAGGTCTTGAATAGTGGCTGAGACAGCATTCGCGCCGGGCGGCACGGATACGGGATCGCGGGCGATAAAGAGGTCTTCAGGACGGACCACAATGGCAGCATGTGAAAGGACGCCCGGATGCCCCGCAACGGTGTAGGAGTCCACGGTCCACCGGCAGTCTTCCCAGCCCGCGTGCGTCCCGAATCCTTTGTCGCCCAGATCGAACACGTTCGAATCGCCCAGGAACGTTGCAGTGAAAAGTGTTTCAGGCTCACGGTATAGCTGTTCCGGAGTGCCTACCTGCTCAATGCGGCCGTTGTTGAACAGGGCAATCCGGTCGGAGAGGTTCATGGCCTCTTCCTGATCATGGGTCACGAATACGAAGGTGGAACCCACCTCTCGGTGGATTCGCCGGATCTCTTCCTGGAGGGTTCCCCGAAGATTCCGGTCGAGCGCTCCCAACGGTTCATCGAGAAGCAACGCCTCGGGCTGGAAGACAATCGCCCGGGCGAGGGCAACGCGCTGCTGCTGCCCTCCCGATAGCTGTGCCGGGTAATTTCCGTCGCGCCCGGGCAGCTGCACCAGGTTGAGCACTTCGGACACGCGCCGCGCAATATCGGTTTTCGCCATCTTCCGCTCACGGAGCGGGTAACCGACGTTCTGGGCAACCGTCATGTGGGGGAACAGTGCGTAGTTCTGGAACAGCATTCCCAGATTCCGCTTATGCGGTGGAAGTGAACCTACGTCCGTCCCGTTGAGGGCGATTGTCCCGCCGGACAAAGTATCGAATCCGGCAATGAGGTTCAGCGTTGTGGTCTTGCCGGATCCGCTTGGTCCGAGGAACGTCATGAACTCCCCCGGTTCAATCGTCAGGGAGATGTCATCAACGGCGGGGACGGCCAGTCCGTAGTCCTTTGTCACGCCGGTCAACCGGATTTGGGTGCCCCGGCGGGCCGTCCGCGGGGATGCCTTCCCGTGGAGAACTGATTTTTCATTTGAGAGGGTCACTGCGTACTCCTAATCGGTCTTCTTGCGGTTGCCCATGAGCTGCGGCACCAGGAAAAGGACGGTAACTGCGACGACGATGAGGCTCGATGCCGCGGAAATTGTGGGATCGAGCTCAAAGGTGACGCTGTTGTACATCTGCACTGGCAGGGTTTGGAACGTCGGCGACCGCAGGAACAATGCGATGACCACCTCGTCGAAGGACGTAGCGAAAGCGAAGACCGCACCGCTGAGGATGCCGCGGCTGATGAGCGGCATGGTGACGGTCAGGAAGGAACGTATCGGGGAGGCCCCCAGGGAGGCCGCGGCCCGCAGCAGCTGTGGGTCGAAACCGCCAAGTGCACTGGTGACGGCGACCAGCACGAAGGGGACACCGAGGGCGGCATGTGCCAGCACGTATCCGGGTAGCGAGCCGGTCAGATGCCATTTGAGGAACGAGATGTATACGGCCACCGCAATGACGATCGAGGGGGTCACCATGGACACCATAAGGAGGGTGCGAAGGAAGGATGCGGCCCTGCCGGTCATCCGGTTCAATCCCACCGCAGCCGCTGTGCCGACTATTGTGGCCAGGGCTGCCGCTGAAACGGCCACAAGAAAGGAATTGCCGAGCGATGTGAGCCAGATGGGGTTGGTAAAGAAGTTTGTGTACCACCGCAGCGTGAACCCCTCCGGGGGAAACTTGAAGGCAGAAGTCGTGGAGAAGCTGGAGGGGATCACCACGAGGGTGGGCAGGATGAGGAAGAGAGCCACGCCGGCACCGACTATCCATAGCCAGACGGGTATCGGATCCACCCCCCGGTTCCGGCGTCGGCTACTGCGTGGAACAGGGGACTTTTTGTAGCCGTTCTCCGTCTGCTGCCGGCTGGTCATGGTGTGTCCTTTGTCTTTGAGGTGGCCACGACGCCGATCGCGGAGATCGTGCCGCCGATCCGGTTTGCCCAGACGACCAGCACGAGCGTGACCACCAGGACGAGCAGCCCCAGGGCGCTGGCTCCGCCAAAGTCGAGGAGCTGAGTGGTGCGTTGAGCGAGGAGCTGTGCGATGAGGGACTGCTGCGGGGAGCCGAGGAGCGCCGGGGTCACATAGAAACCGAGGCTTAGCGTGAAGACCAGGATCAGTCCCGAAACAACCCCGCTGCGCGAGAGGGGCCAGTAGACCTTCCAGAACGCCGCCAGTGGAGACGAACCCAGGCCCTGCGCGGCCAGGAGCAACTTGCGGTCGATGGAACCGAGGGTGCTGTACAGCGGGAGCACCATGAACGGCAGCAGGACCTGGCTCATGGCTACCGTGACGCCCACCACGGTCCCATAGAACACGACGTCGTCGGCTCCCAGGGCGTCGAAGAGGTTCTGCACCGGCCCCCCGCGCTGAAGCAGGACAATCCACGAGAAATTACGGGCCATCACGGATGTCCAAAACGGGACAAGGACAATTACCAGCAGCACTCCCCGGAAACGCGGGCCGACCCTGGTCATGAGGTAGGCGTAGGGATATCCAAGGAGGAATGTCACAACGGTAACCATGGCTGCCGTCCCGGCTGTCCTGCCGAGCACGGTCATCGTAACGCCGTCCGTGAAGAGTGCTTCGTAGTTGGCAAGGGTGAAGTCGGGCGCGCCAAAGCTGCGGAAGAGGCTCTGGACCAGAGGTAGGAGGAGCACTCCGGCGACGAGCGCAAGAGCCGGGGCCAGAAGGACCCAATTCGAGCGCGGCATACGCGCTGTTCGTGATACTCGGGTCATTGTCTAGTCATCCGTTCGGGATAAGGAATCGTCGGGGCAGGCATCAGATAGTCACCATCGAACTGATTTGTTGGGCGGCCCCGCGAAGCAGGTCGACTCGGTGCGAGGAGGGGCCGGAGGAGGAGAGCATCGCCGTGGTACCGAGCACGGCTATCGCGGCCTGTATATCGCGGCTCCCGAAGACCGGTGCCGCAACCGAAGCCAGGCCCGCGCGGTCCAGGTCTGCCCAGGCCACACGGTTGCGCCGCGCCAGGGAGAGCTCGGCCTGCTCCTGGTGAGCTTCCACCCCGGAGAGGGCTGCGTGCATCCGGGTAATAACGCCCGGATCGGATTGGAAGGCGAGGAGGATCCGGGATTGTGCCGCTTTAAGCTCAAGCACGGTCCCCGCGCGCACGGTCAGGACGATGGTCCCCGCGTTTGCTTCCTCGACGTGGCTCACCACCGCGCCGGTCCGGCCCAGGAAACTGAGCACGGCCGTGAGGCCCGATTGATCGGAAAGCTTCCGGAGAATAGCCGGAGCGACGGCGAGTATCTGCTGACGGGCAGATACCAATGACGACAATTGGTCGATCAGCGGGCCCGGGCCATAGGCCTGACCCAGAAACCCCGAGGCCTGAAGGGAATGCAGATAGCGGTGCGCGGTCGTCCGGTTAAGTCCCAACCGCTCGGCCACCAGCGCGGGGCTGAGAGCACGGGTGTGCTGGTCGAACAGGGCAAGAATCATGGCTGCGCGTTCTATCGTCTGAATCGCGCCACGGTCACTGCCTGGCAGCCCAACGGCACGGCCGTCAGCGGGAAGAATGTCAAACGGGTCAGGCATAGTCACCTCCTCATCGAGGTTGTCCGGCGTCATGGATGCCAAGTAAAGCAACCGAATGTTCATCATGCAAGCATCAAATTCATTCTGCGAACCAGACGCCGCCGCACATGAGGAACGGATAGCAACGAACCCTAGACATCCGAGCCCTTACTTCGTATGGTGAACATCATTCGCACAATCCGAACAACAAGGAGGTTCTCGGATGTTGAACACCGCTGACCCGGCCGTTCCCTCCCCCGCTCTGCTGAAGGTCCTCGAGGGTGCTGTCGACCTTCACGTTCATTCCGGACCAAGCCCATTCCCCCGCCGGCTCAACCACGTGGAGGCCTCCTACGACGCGGCCCGCATCGGGATGAGGGCGTTGCTTATCAAGTCGCACCACCACAACACGGTGATGGACCTGCTTGCCATGGAGTCACAGCTGGCCAATGCTCCAACCCCTGTCTACGGCGGCGTTGCGCTGAACTCCGAGGTCGGGGGCATCAATCCTTCGGCTGTCGCGGTCGCAATCCAAATGGGTGGGCGTGCCGTGTGGGGTCCAACCGTCTCGGCCGCCCAGCACATCGCGGCCCATAACCACGACGACGGGTTCCCCACCCTCGGTTCCAATCTCGAAGAGCAGGAAGTGTCGATCTGGGATACGGACGGAAACGTTTCAGCGGAAACGGTTCGCGTCACCCAGCTGGTCGCCGAAGCGGACATTATGCTCACCGGAGGTCACCTGGATGCGGCGTCCATGAAAGCCCTTTTCGAAACGGCAAAGGAGAACGGGGTCCGCCGGCTCCTGCTTCACCACCCCGACTTCATCGTCAACGCTTCCGATGATGATGTGGAAGAGATGCTGAAGTACGGTGCCTTCGTAGAGCACGAACTGTCGATGTACCATCCGGATGTTCCTGCTCCCGGGTTTCCCATTTCAAGGCTGGTGGACTGGATCGAGAAGATCGGGCCCGAGCGCACCGTCATTGATTCGGACCTGGGCCAGAAGACGAATCCCCTGCCCGTTGACGGCTATATCCATGTCATTGGGCAGCTGCTGGACCACGGGGTGGCGGAAAAGGACATTCGCCAGATGATCTGCAGGAACACGGCATTCCTGCTCGGCTTGGAAGAATCCATCTGATGCGCCAGGCCGAGAAAGTCATCATCACCACGGCAGTGACAGGGTCCGTCAACATTCCCTCACAGAGCCCCCACCTTCCCCTGTCCGCGGAAGAGGTGGTGGCCTCGGCTCTCGGGGCTGCCGCCGCAGGCTCCGCGGTCATCCATCTCCATGCACGGCACCCGGACGGGCGTCCTGCGTGGGAGGCCGAAATCTACGAGGAGATAGTCCCGGCCATACTCGACAGGGCCGACGTCGTCATCAACATCACCACCGGCGGATCGTCCGCCATGACGATGGAGCAGCGGCTGGCGGGTGCCCTCCGGTTCGCACCCGAGCTGGCCTCCCTGAATATGGGTTCGATGAATTTTGTCTACGCAGGCATTGCGGACAAGGTCACGGATTGGAAGCACGACTGGGAAAAGGAATACGTGCTCAACACGTATTCACATCCCTTTATCAACTCGTTCGACCGTATTGAGCACACCCTCCGGACACTCGGTGACGGCCTCGGCACACGCTTCGAATTCGAGTGCTACGACATCGGCCACCTGTACTCGCTCGCATACTTCGCCGATATGGGCCTTGTGAAGCCGCCATTCCTTATCCAAGGGGTATTCGGCATCCTGGGCGGGATTGGCGCGGATCACGAAAACCTCACCCATATGGTCACCATCGCGGACAAGCTCTTCGGCGACGACTACTACTTCTCAGCCTTCGCGGCCGGACGAAACCAGATGCAGTTCGGCACCCACAGTGCCTGGCTTGGCGGGAACGTTCGGGTCGGCCTCGAAGACAGCCTTTGGATCAACAAAGGCGAACTGGCCATCAGCAACGCACAACAGGTCACGAAGATCCGCACTGTAGTGGAGGATCTCGGCAAAGACATCGCGACCCCCGATGACGTTCGCCGGATGCTGAACCTCAAAGGTATTGGAAAAGAACGTCACCGACGGAATGAGAAGGTAATTGCCCCATGAGCATGTATGCCAAAGACGACATCCGGTCCGCCTTAGCAACAGCCGCACCGGAGAAAGCCATCGACCCCTCAACCCCTGTCAAGCCGGCCCAGTGGATCGAGTTCCTCTCCCATGAACCAACCGAGATAGGCGAACACGGCAGCCGTACCTGGACAGCACGCGCCGCTAATCTCGTCCTGAGCTACACGGAGGCGAAATCCGGTGAGGTATTCTCCCGCTCCGCCCAACCCGACGAATATGCCATCCTTCTGTACTCGGAGAGTTCTCCCCTGCACATAGTTGCCGGCAGTGAGTCGGTGAGCATAGGTGAAGAAGCGTTCGTCGTCGTTCCGCCCGGAGACAGTGCCATCACCGTTATGGCCGACGGGATCCTCATCCGTTTGTTCTCCGCAATGGCCGACGACTTGAGAGAAGGAGCGCTCAACGCTGCTGCGTACGCCGAACCGGATCTTCGGGCCGCCCCACTCGAGCCGTGGCCGGATCCGGTGGGCGGGTTCCGTCTCCGTACATACCCACTGGCCGATACCCCAGTCATTCCCGGTCGGTTCGGGCGGATCTTCCGAACGACGAACCTGATGGTGAACTTCCTCGCAGAGGAACCGGCCCCGCGCGAGCGGACCAAACTCTCGCCGCACTTCCATGAGGACTTCGAACAGATTTCCCTGGCCGTCAAGGGCAGCTTCGTCCACCATATCCGCTATCCCTGGGGCCCGGACTCGACGCAATGGCGCCCTGACGAGCACCGTCAGATCGAGACCCCGTCCATCTGCATCATTCCTCCGCCCACAGTCCACACCACACAGGGCGTTGGCCGGCATCAACAGCTCATAGATATCTTTTCCGCGCCCCGGGAGGACTTCTCCGCATCCGGATGGGTTCTCAACGCCGACGATTACCCGTCGAAATGATGTCCCCGAACCGGCGGAGCCTGTTTCGGCAGGCACTGCAGAATCCGGATGCACCCGCACTGGGGACCTGGGTGAAAATCCCCGCAATGGAAAGCATCGAACTCATTGCCCTGGCAGGCTTCGATTTCGTGGTCATCGACCTTGAACATTCCGCTATGAGCCTGGAGACGGCATATCGTCACATCGGGACCGCCCTGTTCGCCGGTGTGGCCCCCCTGGTCCGGATTCCCTCCCTGGATGCCGGCATAGTCCAGCGTTTGCTCGACGCAGGCGCTGAAGGCATCATGGTGCCTCACATCGATACCGTTGAGCAGGCGCGGGCAGCCGCGGCGGCTGTCCGGTTTCCCCCGCTCGGAACCAGGGGCGTCGGTTCGACGAGCCGCGCCGGAGCCTGGGGGGCCATGTCCCGTGCGGACTACGTTCGCTACGGCCAGGAAGAGGTAGTGCTTATCGCCCAGATCGAGAGTGGGAATGCGGCCCGTGCCGGCGGGGCCATCGCAGCAGTGGACGGTATTGATTGCCTGCTCATTGGCGCTGCAGATTTATCGACGGTTGAGGGCGGGACAGAGTCCTCCCCGCACGTGCTGGAGCTCATTGCAGGCGCCGTCCGCGATGCCAGGGCGGCTGGGGTGCCCATCGGCAATGCCGGCGGCTCGACGGCGGCAGCAGTCCAGGCCGCCGTCGACGCCGGTTACTCCTTCACGCTCATGGGCAACGACGCCAGTATGCTCGGTGCCGCAGCGGCCGCTGCAGCTGCCGCCGGGCGCACTGTCCGGTATGCAGCGTCAACGACGGCGCAGCATTCCTCAGCCGGCACGAAAGGAACTTGATGACTGCACGTCTTCTCGAAGGAAAAGTAATCCTCGTAGTTGGCGCCAGCACGGGCATCGGAGCCGATGCAGCGCGGGTTTTCGCCCGGGACGGGGCATCCGTCGTGCTTGCCGCACGGACAGAACCCGGCCTCCGTGCAGTCGCCGACGAGCTAACCGTTGAAGGTACGCCGGTGGCGTGGGTGACGGGCGACGCAAGTGTCGCTGCCGATGCCGCACACTTCGTGGATACGGCGCTGGAGCGGTTTGGACGGCTCGATGGCGCCTTCAACAACGCAGGCGTGACAGGATCCGGGAAGCTGCATGAGGTCAGCGAAGAGGACTTCGACCGGATCATGGCGGTCAACGTCAAGGGAGTGTGGCTCTGTATGCGCGAGGAGGTGCGTGCAATGCGCGCTGCGGGCGGCGGCTCCATCGTCAATGTCAGCAGTGTCGGCGGGATCCGCGGAAGCACCGGAATGGGTGCTTATCAGGCGACCAAGCACGCCGTCATCGGCCTCACCCGCACAGCAGCCCACGACAACGGTCCGGAAGGCATCCGCGTGAACTCCATCGCGCCCGGCCCGATTGAAACACCTATGCTGCAGAAGACCCGCGAGGCCATCCCAGGCGGGGTTGAGGCGCGGATCTCGGCTACCCCCCTCCGTAAGGCCGGCTCCACCACCGAGGTGGCCGATGCCGCTGCCTGGCTCCTAAGCAACCGGGCCAGCCACATCAGCGGCATCGTCCTTCCCGTGGACGGAGGCTTCAGCTCCTGATGTCGGCACATGTCGCCCGGGTCAGCGTCCCGGCGATGCGGAACCGGGCCCCGGTCTTGGCCCGCACCTCATCGAGGGTCACGCCGGGTGCAACGGCCTGGAGCTCGAGGCCGCCGTCGGCCACGGAGAACACCGCAAGGTCGGTGATGATTTCATCAACGCATCTGCGGCCCGTGAGGGGTAACGTGCACTCCCTGACAATTTTGGGGCTGCCGTCCTTCGCCACATGGTCGGTAATCACGACGACCCGAGGGGTGCCGGCGACAAGATCCATCGCACCGCCCATGCCCTTCACCATCGCCCCGGGGACCATCCAATTGGCAAGGTCCCCCTGTTCCGACACCTGGAGGGCGCCGAGGACGGCCGTATCTATATGCCCGCCGCGGATCATCCCGAAGGACATAGCCGAGTCGAAGAAGCTTGCCCCCGGGGTGGCCGTGACCGTCTGCTTACCGGCATTGATGAGGTCGGCGTCTTCCTCTCCTTCGAACGGGAACGGGCCGATACCGAGCAGGCCGTTCTCGCTGTGCAGGACCACCTTCAACCCCGGCGGGAGGTGATTCGCCACGAGCGTGGGCATACCGATGCCCAGATTGACGTAGTCTCCGTCTTGGAGTCCCCGGGCGGCAATGGCCGCCATATCGTTCCTTGTCCAGGTCATGCTTTCTTCCCGTCGCTAAGCGTAAGCATGCGCGGCCGCGTAGTCCGCTGCTCGATTTCCTTTGGCCGCGATGTCCGCACCAGCCGCTTCACAAAAATCCCGGGGGTCACCACCAGGTTCGGGTCCAGGTACCCGGGGTTCACCACTTCTTCGACCTCCGCTACGGTCACCCGGCCGGCGGCCGCGACGAGCGGATTGAAGTTCCGCGCAGTGTTGCGGTAGGTCAGGTTGCCCTCGAGGTCGCCGCAGTGTGCGTGCACAAGCGACAGATCGGCGACTATGCCCCGCTCCAACAGGTACTCTTTCCCATCCAGGATTCTGGTGGGTTTCCCCTCGGCGACCGGCGTACCTACGCCGGTTGCAGTGTAGAAGCCCGGAATTCCCGCTCCGCCTGCCCGGAGCCTTTCAGCGAGCGTTCCTTGGGGAACGAACTCGACGTCGAGCGTCCCGGCCAGATAAGCCGCGGCGAAGCCCTTGTTCTCACCTACGTAAGACGAGATGACTCGTGAAACCTGCGCATTCTCCAACAAAAGGCCTAGACCTTTCCCGTCTACCCCCATATTGTTCGAGACGACCGTTAGGTCGCGCACTCCGGAGTCCCGAACCGCCTCGATGAGGTCCGCCGGAATTCCACTCAGGCCGAAACCTCCTACGGCCAGCGTCATGCCGTTACGGAGTAAACCTTCAAGGGCCGCTGTTGCGCTAGTCCACATTTTGGGCATCGGAACTTCCTTCGCTCGGATTACCCGTGAGCTAAGCAGAGCCGGAAATTGCGATCAACAGGAAGGAATGAATTAAGCAACATGTGAATTTGTGCCGTCCATCTGTCCACATAGTGAATTGAGGCTCAATGCCTGAAGCCCTTCCCGGAGGTCAGGTGGTCGCCCGTGTGGCCGCCATCCTCCGAGCACTCAGCTCCTCCCCTGTCGGACTGTCCACGGGAACTGTTGCCGCTGCGGTTGGGCTCACCCGCTCAACGGCCTACCGGATCCTGCGTTCCCTCGCGGCCGAAGGTTACGTCGACTTTGACGAGGACGATTCGCGCTGGGTACTGGGCACCGAGCTCCTCGTCATGGGAACAGTCGCGGCGGCGCGGCACGACATCACTGAGCTCGCACTCCCATTCGTCCGGCGTCTCGCGGCGCTGACGGGCGAGAGCGCATTCTTCTCGATCCGGCGGGGGGATGAAACTGTGTGTCTCCTCCGCGAGGAGGGCACCTTCCCGGTACGGTCGTTTGTCCTATATGAGGGTGTGCGATTCCCATTGGGCATAGCTTCAGCGGGGCTCGCAATTCTCGCGTTCAGTGACTCCGAAGACGTTGATGCGTATTTCCGGCGGAACAGCCACATGGAGAGGCGGGGATACAACGGGCATTCCGAGGCCGAAATCCGCGGCCGGATGCTTCGCACCCGGCAGCTCGGGTTCGCTGTGAACCCTGGGCTCATTGTCGAAGGCAGCTTCGGCATGGGGGCGGCAGTCTTCGACAGCGCCGGCCGCGCCCAGTATTCGCTGAGCATCACCGGCATCGAGCAACGCTTCGGTCCCGGCAGGGTCCCGGCACTCGGCCGGATGCTGCTCGATGAGGCGCATCAGCTCACTCGGCGCCTGGCCGTGGTGAACCCCGGAAGGGCGCAGAGCTAGCTGCGGACAAAAGTATGGGCACCCCGCCATCTTGGCGGGGTGCCCATACTGGTGGCTAACAGATTAGATGGTCGCCGCATCAATGACGAAGCGGTACCGCACGTCGGACTTCAGCACACGCTCGTACGCGGTGTTGATTTCGGCGGCCTCGATCAGCTCCACCTCGGGGGCGATGCCGTGTTCGGCGCAGAAGTCCAGCATTTCCTGGGTCTCGCTGATACCGCCGATGTTCGAGGCGGCGTAGGAGCGGCGCTTGCCCATCAGGGTGAACACGGAGATCGGCATGGGCTCGGGCGGGGCGCCCACGCTGACCATGGTGCCGTCCAGCCGCAGCAGGGCCAGGTACTGGTTGAGGTCGAGCGGGGCGCTGACCGTGTTGATGATCAGGTCATACGTGTTGGCCAGCTTCTCGAAGGTGCTCTCGTCGCTGGTGGCGTAGTAGTCCTTCGCACCGAAACGGAGTCCGTCTTCCTGCTTGCTCAGCGTCTGGGACAGGACGGTCACGTCGGCGCCCATGGCGACGGCGATCTTGACGGCCATGTGGCCCAGCCCGCCCATGCCGACGACGGCGACGCGCTTGCCCGGTCCTGCGTTCCAGTGGGCCAGCGGTGAGTAGGTGGTGATGCCGGCGCACAGCAGCGGGGCGGCAGCTTCGTAGGGAATGCTTTCCGGCACGCGGAGCACGAAGTCGTCGATGACCACTACGGAGGTGGCGTAGCCGCCCTGCGTGACGGTGCCGTCCACGTCCTTGCTGGCGTAGGTGCCGATGTTGCCGTTGAGGCAGTAGTTCTCCATGCCGGCCTTGCAGTTCTCACACTCGCGGCAGGAGTTGACCATGCAGCCCACACCCACCCGGTCGCCGACCTTGTGCTTGGTGACGTCGGAGCCGACCTCGGCCACGGTGCCCACGATTTCGTGGCCAACTACCTGCGGGTACGCAATGGGTCCCCATTCGCCGCGGACGGTGTGGATGTCCGAGTGGCACACACCGGCGTAGGCGATGTCGATGAGGACGTCATGGGCGCCGACCTCGCGGCGTTCGATCGTGGTGGGAACCAGCGGATCGGTGGCGGAAGTGGCTGCGTAAGCGCGTGCGGTAGTCATATTTCTCCAAGCTGTTTGGTAACCGTGCCGTAGGGCACTTAAAGCACAAGCCGGATCCGGCGTGATCTATTCCCGCGCCTTCCGGACGACGACGCCGGCCGGCACTGATTGCCGAACTCACCAGGGCTGGTTGGCCGGTCCGACGGTGAACTCGTTGACCGTGGTGTCCGCCGGCAGGTCCAGGGCGTAGGCAACGACGTCGGCCACCCGCTCCGGCGCAATTCCGTAGCTTTGGTACAGGGCCTGCGCACCTTTGGCGGTGTGCTGGTCGCTGATAGTGTCCAGCAGTTCAGTGTTGATGGCCGCCGGATAAATGGTGGCGGTGCGGATGTTCGTGCCCTCGGCGGCGGACTCCATGCGCAGCACTTCCATGAAGTCCCGCAGGAACCATTTGGTTCCGCCGTACACGGCACCGCCCGGACAGGCCTTCAGTCCGGCGACTGATGACGTTGAGCACCCCGGTGACGTTCACGTCCACGCGTGGTTGGAGTCCTGCACGGTAACGTCGAGGACCTGGTGGACCGCTTCCCCGCCGGCGTCCCGGATCTGCGTGGCAATCCGTTCCAGTTTGTCTTCGCGCCGGGCACCGAGCACAACCCTGGCTCCGCGTTCGGCGAGCAGCTTTGCCGTCGCTTCGCCAATCCCGGACGATGCTCCGGTGATGATGACTACCTTGCCGGAAATGTTGTTGGCAAGGCGAACGGATATCATTGGAGGTCCGCCGAACCCGTCGACCAGATGCGAACCGGCTGCCCCACCGCAAGGAACCCCCTCCCGTTGAACAAGAAATCACTCAAGGCCAACGGCTTCACCGGCTTCCGGCCCATCGACAACCTCGACTTCAACCGGATCCCGCAGCGCCAGGGGATCTTCGCCGTCGTGCGGCCCGACGGGTTTGAACCGCGGTTCCTCAAGGAGAGCACGGCCGGGGTGTTCAAGAAGAAGAAGCCGTCCCTATCCCGGGATGAGCTCGCCGCCGAGTGGGTGGCGGAGGCGGACATCCTCTTCTTCGGCAAGGCCGGGGCCGGCAGCCAGGGCAACCGCGGACTGCGGCGGCAGATCAAGGAATTTGTGGACTTCGGCAGGGGGAAGCCGCCGGGGCACTGGGACGGACGGCTGGTCTGGCAGCTGGTCGATGCAGAGGATCTTCTGGTGGCCTGGAAGGAACTGCCGCCGGAAGAGCTCAACGCCGCTCTCGCCGAGTGTCAGCAGCAGTTCACCCACCAGTACGGTCGGCTGCCCTTCGCCAACCTCGTTCCGGCCCGCGCCTAGAAGAACCACCGTTTGGCAGGGGAACCTCCCTGCCGGGCGTTCAGCCCAACAATGCCCGGTCGTCCCCTTCAACGGGGCTGAGCGTCTTGCTGAACAGCACATACTCACGGTCTTGACCCGTGGCTTCGTAACCCGCGGCCCGGTACAGCAGATGGGCCTGGTTGCTTCGGAAAACACCGAGTTCCACAACGCGGGCTCCGCTTGGAGCGGCGCTCTGCTCGAACGCATCCAGAAGGACCCTGCCGAGTCCTTGGCGGCGATGGCTTCCGAGGACACTGATCGAGACCAGTGTTGCGGTGTCGCCGTCGAGGCTGCCCATCACATACCCGAGCGGGTGACCTTCTGCATCAAGGCAGAAGAGCGTGGAGGGAAGGCAATCGATCCAGAGTTCCAGGTTCTGGTCGAGAACGCTCATCCACCCCAGGAGCGCATGCGGCTCGATGGTCTCCATGTATTCGCGCTCTTGACGCAGGATGAAGGGCAGATCGCTTACTTCGGCGCGTCGGACGCGTGTTGGCATAGTCATGAGACGGAAGCATGCCACATCCGTCTGCGTTCCTAGCCGAGCGCAGCCCAGCGCGCCCTCACGGCCGGGCCTGCCGGTGTGGCCGGGGAGGCGTGCCGGGGAGGCTGTGAGGGGCAGCAGCTAGCGGACGTCGAACCCGGCGTCGCGGATGGCCTGCTTCACCTGGTGGATGGCGTCATCCGGGCCGAAGTGGAACACCGAGGCGGCCAGGACGGCGTCGGCACCGGCTATCACGGCGGCCGGGAAGTGCTCGGGCTTGCCGGCCCCGCCGGAGGCGATCAGCGGCACGTCCACGGCGGCGCGGACGGCCTTGATCATTTCGATGTCGAAGCCCTCGCGGGTGCCGTCGGCGTCGATGGAGTTCAGCAGGATCTCCCCCACGCCGCGGTCTGCGGCCTCCTTCGCCCAGGCGACGGCGTCGATCCCGGTGCCCGTGCGCCCGCCGTGGGTGGTGACCTCAAAGCCCGACGGCGTGGCGCCGTCGTGCGTGCGGCGTGCGTCCACGGAGAGCACCAGCACCTGGGAGCCGAAATGCCGGGTGATCTCGTCGATCACGTCCGGCCGGGCGACGGCGGCGGTGTTGATGGAGGCCTTGTCCGCGCCGTAGCGCAGCAACCGGTCCACGTCGGCAATGGAGCGCACTCCCCCGCCGACGGTCAGCGGGATGAAGACTTCTTCGGCGGTGCGCGCGACGACGTCGAACGTGGTGTCCCGGTTGCCCGAGGACGCGGTGACGTCCAGGAAGGTCAACTCGTCGGCGCCGGCCTTGTCGTACCGGTGCGCGAGTTCCACCGGGTCTCCGGCGTCGCGCAGGCCTTCGAAGTTGATGCCCTTGACCACACGGCCGGCGTCGACGTCCAGGCAGGGGATGACGCGGATGGCAACACTCATGGTGTTCTCCCCCTAGATCCGGCAGGCGTGGATGCTGCTGACCAGGATGGCGCGGGCGCCGATGTCGTAGAGCTCATCCATGATGCGGTTGGTTTCGGACTTCTTGATCATGGAGCGGACAGCTACCCAGTCGCTGTTCTGCAGCGGGGACACGGTGGGCGATTCCAGGCCCGGGGTCAGGGCGGCGGCCTGCTCCACCAGGTCCTTGCGGACGTCGTAGTCCATCATCACGTACTGCCGGGCCACCAGCACGCCGCGCAGGCGGCGGATCAGCACGTCGACGCCGGCGGGGTTGGCGCCGGGGCGGCCGATCAGCACGGCCTCGGACTTCAGGATCGGTTCGCCGAAGATTTCCATGCCCGCGGCGCGCAGGGTGGTGCCGGTTTCCACGACGTCGGCGATCGCGTCGGCAACGCCGAGCCGTACGGAGGACTCCACGGCGCCGTCGAGCCGGACCACGGAGGCGTTGATGCCGCGTTCGGTCAGGTAGGAGCGCAGCAGGCCGTCGTAGCTGGTGGCCAGGCGCTTGCCTTCAAGCTGGTCAATGGAGGTGAAGTCCCCCACCGGGCCGGCGAAGCGGAAGGTGGAGGCGCCGAAGCCGAGGCTCAGCAGTTCCTCGGCGTCCACCTGGGCGTCCAGGAACAGGTCGCGGCCGGTGAGGCCGACGTCGAGCGTTCCGGCACCCACGTACACGGCGATGTCACGGGGGCGGAGGAAGAAGAATTCGACGTCGTTGTCGGGGTCCACCATGACCAGTTCGCGGGTGTCGCGGCGCTGGCGGTAGCCCGCCTCGTTGAGCATGGCGGAGGCGGATTCGGACAGGGCACCCTTGTTGGGTACGGCTACACGGAGCATGGGAGCATCTTTCGCTGGAAGTTTGTTGCTGCGGGTTTGTTACTGCGCAGGGAGTAGTTCAACCGGCGGGCCACACGCGGAAAGGCGCGTGGCTAGAGATGCTTGTAGACGTCCTGCAGGCTCAGGCCTTTGGCGAGCATGAGGACCTGGAGGTGGTAGAGCAGCTGGGAGATTTCTTCGGCGCATTCGGCATCGGATTCGTATTCGGCGGCCATCCACACTTCGGCGGCCTCCTCAACAACCTTCTTACCGATGCCATGCACGCCCGACTCGAATTCGGTCACGGTGCGTGACCCGGCGGGGCGGTCCTGAACTTTCTGGCTCAGCTCGGCAAAGAGGTCTTCGAAGGTTTTCACAGTGACAAGGGTACGCTGTGGCGCGGTATGTGACGGAATCGTGGGGCGGTGTGGCGAGCAGCATGAAGGCTTGTAGTACAGGGTGGCGACTGCACGGCCTTCGTCGCTCATTAACTAGTCCTGCACGAAAGGCCACCAAGCTTGCTACGATTCCTAGGCTCATTGATTTCCCATGTCAGTTACGGTGCCCGGACGCAGCCTGTACCTAACTGCACGTCTATCGGATTACCCGCACTGATGGTTGCGGCATGCCACGTAGTACCGTTCGAAGGGAAATCTGACGGCAATTGAAATAGCTGCACACCATTAGGGCCTGCGATTTGGAGCTTGGGTTGGGCATCAGCCAGAGGTACACCTTGGTGTGAATGAACCAGAATCCGAGTTTCTTCGTCGGCATTGAACAATTCAACTGTTTCCGGGCCACCATCAAATGCATCCTGAATTAGGTGCCCATAAAAGCTAACTGGCGATTGATAGTTGATCTGAGCGACTTCATCAGTTTCGCCCCGATAAACATAAAGATCTAGATCATGTACCAGCGGAGACCAGGTCAGAACAGCGGCGAGGAACGGTGGTGAATATAGCCTAGACTTCGACGATCGTGGCGGCGGCAACATATTTGAGATAGCCTCTATCAATTTACTCCGTTCTTCATGGAATGGCCGAACGTCACGAAAGACTTCAGCCCGCGAGCGATTCTCGGCCGGCACAAGATCCAACACATTCGCACTGACCGGGCCATAAGCTGCCAAAAATACCTGCGCGTTCGGTAAACCTTTTGTATAATCCGCAAGTGCCTGACCGGGGTTCTTTTTAGCTGCCTTGAAATATTGCTTAACTTCAATCGCCAGCAACGTATCCTGAATGGCGTCATGCTGTCTTGCTGTGGTGGATTGAAATGATTGCCTCGTCGACCGAACAAAGCGATAGTCAGGCTGGATTGCATTCTTACGTCCGTGCCCGACCGGATCAATGATTGGGCTCTTCAATTCAGACCACAACTCGACAATACCGGCACTAGTAAAAATGTCGGCAAGATGAACTGCTCGGAACGGCATTGCAAATATGCCGTCACGAACTATGAACTGCACCCGCTCCTTTGGCAACGCCTCCTTGACCAAAGTCACAATCCAAGCAGAATAAATTTCGTGACGCTTTCGCCATGCGGGCAATGAAAGCACGTCACTCAGCTGACGCACCACCTGACCTAATATGCGCCTTTGGAGCGGAGCAGCGTCAAGCCACTTCGTCATGGCTTGCACCGTTTCGTTTACCGCTTCGATCTCTTGGGACGTTGAACGGATGTTAGCAACCCACTCGTGGACCGCACGAACGTGGGTGGCCAGCCAATGGTCAGTAGCTGCGAAGAAAAACGTCCTCGTCATGCCATGATCTTCGGAGGTCAATTCATCACGACCGGCAGAGGTCCAGACATTTCGCAAATCGCGTAGCGAAGGCGCGTAGTTCAGAAGCAAGTGTCGGTGTCCTTCGAGAACTTCGACCATATCGCTCGCGAGTTTGTCCACCGCAGCTACGCCGCAAGCTGGGACAGGCGGAATGGGCATTTGGTAAGAGCCTAGATCGCCATCTCCTTGATAATGATCAAGCCAATCCCGGATTGGTTCAGGTGCCACCTCAACCTTCCTTGGCCGAAGCGGACAAGACCAAAGCCACTCCGATTCATCGAATGGAGCGCTAACCGAGGCAACGAGGTAGTGGACGCTTTCGACCATCTCCCTAAAGTAGTGAAGGCTCTCATCTATACCTTCATCTTCATTGCCAATCTTTATGCGAAGTGACTCGTTTTCATTCGCGCGAGCACCGATCTGCTCATACATCGCCAAGAGATCGGCTAGCATCCCGCCGAAGGGGCGTAGCGCATTTAGTGCCGCGATAATCAGCTCGAGTGCGGTAGCTTTACTAGTCTGGAGGTGCCTCAGTAAATCTGCTCCACTAGGCGCGCCTATGATTCCCGCAACAGCATCCGCGAACTCATAATCGTAATCCGTTGGCCGAACTGTTCCGTTTGAGATCCACATCGACCACACTTCGTGAGCTTTAGTCAGCGCTATTGAGTCATTAGGCATGGGTGCACTATAACCGCACTGTTTACAATTCTAAGCTCATGAAGAACGTGTCGTGACCGGAGTTGCCCATCCATGCGATAGCGCATTCGGTATCGAAGTTTATGCTCGCGGACGAAGTCCAGGCCCGTGCAGTTCGTTCGACATCCAGACGAGCGTTGATCGGTGCTCGAAATTTCCAGCGAGGTCTCCATAGTTATTGCTAGTGGGCTGCGCACCTTGCTGCCCGGACCATCCGGGCGTAGCGGCCCTGGACGTTGGTCAAAGTCTGCCCGTCTGGGCAGATAATCCACCCAAAATGCTAAGGACCCTGAGCTATGGAATCGAAGGTCCGGAATCTCAAACTCTGTACCGGCATCACGGTGCCGTGCCTGATCCAAGGTGACGCCGCGGTGTCCGAAGGCCTGGCTGGTCACCGCCGCGTGGCGAAAGTTCCTGGACGTCACGGGCGCCGAGTCGTCCCGCCGCCGTCCTGAGCTGAAGCTCGACGCCGAGCCTCGGCCTGGCGTCAACGGCTCCAGCGATGACATGCTGGCGCTGTATTTCGTCTGCGCCCACCCGTCGCTGCCCCCGTCCTCGGCCGTGGCGCTGACCGTGCGCGCCGTGGGCGGGCCTGGCCGCACTTCGCGGACCCCGGCACACCGGCCGTGGAACTTTATGCCCAGACGGCACTACTGGCACCCAAACTCGCCGAACGCGAGCACCTCGCCCGGCAGGCTGTGCGGCTGGGTGGACCCGGGATCGCTCCGGCTCACGTCTTTAGCCTGGCAATATCAGTTAGAACGGAGACACCGTACTGATGCGGACTTCGACGAGGGTCGGCCGGTCCGATGCCAGGGCCTTGGCCACTTGGTCGCGAAGCTCGCCCACCGACTCAGCCAATCCTGCGTCCACGCCGTAGCCAGCGGCCAGCGAGACGAAGTCGATGCCGGGGACGTCGAGACCGGGTGCGTCCAGAGCGTTAAGTTTGGCGGCAAAGCCGCGCAGGGCGCCATACGTGCCGTTGTTCAGGATGATGAACACGACAGGGATCGCATGCTGGGCGGCAGTCCATAGGGCGGTGATGCCGTAGTTGGCGGACCCGTCGCCGATGAACGCGATCACGCGGCGCCCCGGCTCGGCCAGCTGGACGCCCACAGCGGCAGGCATGCCGAAGCCAAGCCCCCCCGACGCCGGAAAGTAGTAGCTGCCCGGATAGCGCATTTGGATCCGGTCCCAGAATGCAGTCACCGTGGCAGTCGCCTCGTTGACATAGATGGCGTCCTCTGGCGCCAGCTCGTTCACGACGTCGAAGACGGCTTCCGGTGCCATCCGGCCGTCGGCGTCGGTCTGGTGGGGCACTACAGGAGCCGCCGGGCGCGGCTGCACAGTAACCCCGCGGGGCACCACGGCGTCGGCCAGCCGCCGCAACGCCGGACCGATCGAGGCCACCACGGCCCGCCCCATCGGTGCCCGGGCGGCTTCGCCCGGGTCGCAGGTGATCTGCAGGAGGGCAGCACCGTCGGGCAGGTACTCCCCGGGCTCGTATTGGTGATAGCGGAACACCGGCCCCCCGACCACCAGGATCAGGTCATGACCGGCCAACAGCCCGGCAATTCCGGCAACGCTGGCCGGCAGCACCCCGCGGAAGGCTGCATGGGTGGTTGGGAAAGGGCACCGGGACGCCGAGGGCGCCACCCACACCGGAGCACCCAGCCTCTCCGCCAGCCGGACGGCGTCGTCGTTGCCCTGCGCGGAATCGACGTCGGGCCCCAGCACCAGCACGGGACGGGCGGCAGCATCCAGAGCTGCCACGAGGTCCGCGAGCTGGCCGTCGGACAGCCCGCCGGCGGTTTCCACCGTGCGCTCCCCCAAGTGTTCCTCTTCCGGCCCGGTTTCGTGCGCCCAGTCGTCGTAGGGAATGGACACATAAACCGGTCCGGCCGGTTCCAGGACGGTTGTATGAATGGCCTGTCCCATGGTGCGGACGACGTCGCGCGCCGACGCCGGTTCGGCGCTCCACTTCACCAGCGGGCGCGGCAGGGACACGGCGTCGACGTTGGAGAGCATCACCTCCTGGCCGATGGTGGAGCGGACCTGCTGACCGGCGGTGATCACCAGTGGTGTGTGCGCGTACCACGCGTTAGTCAGCGCGCCCATGGCATTGCCGGAGCCTGACGCCGCATGCAGGTTCACCAGCGCCGGCCGGCGCGTCGCCTGCGCATAGCCGTCGGCCATGCCCGCCACCACGCCCTCGTGCAGGCCCAGGATGTAGCGGAAGTCCTCCGGCATGCCGGCCAGGAACGGCAACTCATTGGAGCCCGGGTTGCCGAAAATCGTGGTGAGTCCGTGCCGGCGCAAGAGGTCGTAGGTGGCCTCGCGAATGGTGGTCATCTCGTCCTTCCTGTCCCCCGGGTAAGTTCGGTCAGCCCAGCGGCACGGGTTTGCCGGACCCCGGCGGCACGGAGTCCGCGGCCTCCGGGGTCGACTCCCGCGGACGGGGAATCACGGCCACCGCCGCAACCCCGAGCAGGGCAGCTGCCGCAAAGACGTAGAACCCGAACGGATAGGCGATCCCGGCAACCACCAGCAAACCGGTGATCCACGGCCCGGCAATGGCCCCCAGCCGACCGACACCGGACACGAAGCCCATCCCGGAGGCGACGATATGCCGCGGGTACAGGTAGCCCACAAACCCGTAGACGAGCACCTGGGCGCAGAAGACAAAGAAACCGGTCACGAACACTACGCCGTTCAGCAGCAGCTGGTCCTGGATCCGGATGCTCAGCACCGCCAGCAGCACGGCCGCGGCACCGAACCAGAACATGGTGGTTCCCTTCACCCCGCGCCTGTCGGCAACGCCGCCGCCCACCAGCAGGCCGGCGATCGCGCCCAGGTTCAGGACCAGCAGCAGCACCAGCGAATCAGCGACGGCGTAGCCGGCCTCGCGCATCAGCTGCGGCAGCCAGGTGTTCAGTCCGTAAACCAGCAGCAGGCCCATAAAGGCGGCAACCCAGAGCCCCAGGGTGATGCGCACGTACCGCCCGCGGAGCACGTCCCGGACATGCACCTTCGGGACCTCCGTGTCCGCGGATTTGCGCGCCTCGATCACGGGAGAGGTTTCGGGCAGCTTGGCCCACAGCAGCAGGGAGGCGAGCAGGCCGAGGATACCGCCGGTATAGAAGAGCCATTCCCACCGCTGCCCTACCAGCAGTGCGGTGACCGACGCGGCCACGGCGCCTACGTGGTAGCCGGTCATGGTGAGCGTGCTGGACTGGGCCTTGCCGTTGGCGCGGGCGGTTTCCTGCATGATGGTCACCGCCACTGGCATGCACCCGCCCAGCCCCAGTCCGGCCAGGAAGCGCAGCAGCCCCATCAGGGCAACGGTGGGCATCAGCGGGAAGATCAGGGTGAAGACGGAGAACACCACTACGCACGCGATCAGCGGCAGGCGGCGGCCGAAGCGGTCCGAGATGGGCCCGCTCAGCGCAGCGCCTATCCCCACACCCACCAGCGAAATGGTGGCCACGAAGGTGGCCCCGCCCGCATCAATACCGGCGTGTCTGGTGTCCAGCAGAGTGGGAATGGAGGCGCCCAGGGCCACGAGGTCGAATCCCTCGAACACCACGGTGAGCCAGCAGAGGATCACAATCCATTTTCGCGAAACCTTCATGATGAACTTCCTTGTTCGAGACGGCCACCGCTGTAAGAAAGGAGAGCTGCATGAAAGGAGAACTGAAAGTCAGTGTCGACACAAGTGTGGAACCCCCGGCCGGGGAGCACTAGGTGAAGACGAAAATTTGTTTCCGGTTACGGCGCAGGCGAACGCTCCCGCAGAAATGTCGAAATTCCGGACACTGTCCCGTCCCCGGAGTGAATGCGGCCACAATGGCCGTGTTGCAGCGATTCGACCATCCCCGGAGACCAAGGAGATAAGTCATGGCCAAGTATCTGTTGCTCAAGCATTACCGCGGTGCACCGGCACCCATCAATGACGTGCCGATGGACCAGTGGACACCGCAGGAAGTATCGGACCACATGCAGTTCATGCAGGATTTCGCCGACCGGCTGCAGGCCCGCGGCGAATACATTGACGGCCAGGCCGTCGCACCCGAGGGCACCTTTGTGCGGTACGACGGCGAGGGCCGGCCGCCGGTGACCGACGGCCCGTTCGCGGAAACCAAGGATCTGATCGCCGGCTGGATGGTGATTGATGTGGACGACTATGACCGCGCGGTCGAACTCGCCGGCGAGCTGTCCGCCGCTCCCGCCGCGGGCGGGAAGCCGCTGCAGGAATGGATCGAACTACGCCCGTTCCTGGGCTCGCCCATCACCATCACGGAATAGCGCTGCCATGCAGCCCGGCAGCGTGGGGCCCGGCATCGTGGATGAGCAGCTGGTCCGCACGCTCACCCCGCAGGTCATTGCCGTCCTCGTCCGCCGCGGAGCTGATTTCGCGGCGGCCGAGGACGCGGTGCAGGACGCCCTGATCGAAGCCCTGCGCGCCTGGCCGCAGAACCCGCCGCGGGACCCGAAAGCCTGGCTGGTAACCGCCGCCTGGCGGAAGTTCCTGGACGCGACCCGCGCGGACACTTCCCGCCGACGTCGTGAACTCACCGTTGACGCGGAGCCTCCGCCCGGGCCCGGCGGTGAAACCGATGACACGCTGCAGCTGTATTTCCTTTGCGCCCACCCGTCCCTGTCGCCGTCGTCGGCCGTGGCGCTGACGCTGCGCGCGGTCGGCGGGCTGACCACCGCGCAGATCGCCGCCGCGTATCTGGTCGGCGAGGCAACCATGGCGCAGCGGATCAGCCGGGCCAAACGCACCGTTGCCGGGGTCGGGTTGAACACAGTCCGGTTCGGCTCCCCCGGCAACGTGGCCACCGTGCTGCGGACCCTGTATCTGGTGTTCAACGAGGGCTACTCCGGGAACGTGGACCTCGCTGCCGAAGCCATCCGCCTCACCCGGCAGCTGGCCACCGGCATCAACCATCCCGAAGTCCACGGGCTGCTGGCGCTGATGCTGCTCCACCACGCCCGCCGCCCGGCACGGACGGACGGCGCCGGGCGGCTGGTGCCGCTGGCACAGCAGGACCGCGGCCGCTGGGACACCGGCCTGATTGCCGAAGGAGTGGCGATCCTGCAGCGGGCACTGGCTGCGGACCGGCTGGGCGAATACCAGGCGCAGGCCGCCGTCGCCGCCCTGCACGCCGATGCACAGACGGCCGGGGAGACCGACTGGCCGCAGATCGTGTCTTGGTATGACGAATTGGTCCGGCTCACCGGCAGTCCGGTAGCCCGGCTGAACCGCGCCGTCGCCGTCGGGGAGGCGGACGGACCGCGCGCCGGGCTGGCCGCGCTGGCGGAGCTGGATCCCGCACTCCCCCGGCGCACCGCCGCGCTGGCCTACCTGCATGAGCGCGACGGTGACGCCGGCACGGCCGCACGGCTGTACGCCGAGGCCGCCCTGGCCGCGCCGAACCTGGCCGAACGCGAGCACCTGGCCCGGCAGGCGGCCCGGCTGCACGCTGTTCGATAGCTGAACGCTGTTCGATAGCTGAACGCCCCGGGAAAGGGCAGCCGCAAGAGACCCGCAATGTATGCCAAATTTTCGGAAAATTCTTCAACACCCCTACCTCGAAGCATCTGATCGAAGCGAGTAACGGTTACGCGTGTCCCGCCTGGCTACCTCGTATTCACTGATATCGATGTCGTCCATCGCTAATTGAGGTCTCGAAAATGTTTAGTTCAGTCACGGGGTTCTGCCGTTCCGCCCAGGTCCACGGATCCGCTGCCGTTCCGGCTGTGCCGAAACGGATCCGGGACAAACCGCTGAAGATAGCGCTCGTCACGGAGGGCACCTACCCGGTAGTCACCGGCGGGGTCAGCACGTGGTGCAACCAGCTGATCACGGGAATGCCGGACCACGACTTCGAAATCTTTGCCCTGACCGGAAGCGGTGCCGACCGTCCCGTCTGGAAGCTCCCCGAAAATGTCCGCTCCCTGAGGATCATCCCCGTCTGGGGACCCCCGGCCGCCCCGCTGCGGCCCGGATCCCGGCGCAAGGAATGGATTGACCGCACGCAGGACGAACTCGCCCTGCTGTGGGACGCCGCACTCGGGTCCGACGACGCGGACGCCGTGGCCCGGACGGACGAGGCACTGCGCAACCTGGTGGCCATCAGCAACCGGATCGGCCTGGCCCATGCCCTGGCTACCCGGGGTTCCGTGGCGCCTATCCTGGCAGCCTGGACGCGGCACCTGGTCCGCGCCGGCGAGCCGCCCATGTCCGTGGCGGACGCCGTGATGGCAGCCAGCATCGTTGACCGTGCCCTGGCCCTGGTTGACCAGCGGCCGGCCGGGGCCGACGTCATCCATGCCTCCAGCAACGGCCCCTCCTCACTGGTCGCCCTGGCCCACTCCTGGCGGCACGGCACTCCCATCCTGCTGACCGAACACGGCGTGTACCTGAGGGAGCGGTACCTCGCCCTGCACGGTGCCAACTTCTCCTGGCCCGTGCGGCGCGCGGTCACGGCGTTCCTGCGCCGGCTGTGCCAGGTGGTTGTGGCCCGGGCGCACATGGTCCTCCCGGTCAACCAGTTCAACGCCCGCTGGGAGCGCCGCCTCGGCGCCCTCCCCGAACGGATCCACACCATCCCCAACGGCGTAGACCCGGAAACGTTCCTGCCGGTCACCTCCGAACCGGAGCTGCCCACCATCAGCTTTGTGGGACGGATCGATCCGCTGAAGGACCTGGAAACCCTCATCTCCGCCTTCGCGCTGGTGCGTCAGCAGGTGCCCACGGCCCAACTGCGGCTTTTCGGGCCCACGCCAACGGAAAACCACGCCTACAAGGCGGGCCTGGTGGAACTGGCCGCCAGCCTCGGTGTCACCGACGCGGTGCACTGGGAAGGTCCCAGCAAGGGCAGCCGCCCGGCCATTGAAGCCGGCCACGTGGTGGCACTGTCCAGCGTGTCCGAAGGCCTGCCCTTTACCCTCATCGAGTCCATGATGTGCGGCCGCGCCACCGTCAACACCGACGTCGGGGGCGTAGCGGAATGCCTGGACGAAGAGCGGACCACCGGCATGCTGGTGCCCGCCCGCGAGCCCGCCGCGTTCGCGGACGCTTGCATCACCCTGCTCTCCAATGACCGGCTCCGGGCGGACATGGGGGCGGCCGCACGACGCCGTGCCCTGGCCGAGTTCACGTTGGACCGGTGCCTGGGCCGCTACCGGGAGGCCTATGCTGCCACCCGGGACGGGCGGCTGTTCGAGCACCCCCCGGCTGCCGGTTTCCGGTCCGGCACGGCTACCGGAGCCCACGGCGCACCGACACCCGCGGTTCCCGCACTCCGTGACGCGTCCCAGCGGTTGTCCGCATGAGCGCCGACACTGTCATTGTGCCCGCAGCGGGTTCAGCCGTCCCGAAACTTGAGAACAACCTGATGGCCTACGACGCCGTGGACACCTTTGAGATCACGGCTCGGCTGGAAGCGTCCGGACTCAGTGACCGCACCGTGCGCCAGCGCCATGGAGCGAAGGACGTGTTCGACTACGCTTCCTCCCTGGTGCAGGAACGCGGCACCACGCAGGCAACCGCCGAGCCATGGCTCGGACGGGACGACCTGCTCCAATCCGTCCGGCGGGCCATTGTCCTCATCTTGGGGGCAGTGCTGGGCGGTCTCACCGCTACGGTCCTTGCCGCCAACACCAGGGAGGTCCTCGTAGCCGGCATCGGCGCGTGGATCATCGGGCAGGCCGTCTCCGGGATTGTCTGGACCTATGCCGGCGCCGGGCAGCTGAAACGCGGCGTCGCCCGCGGCACCGGGGCAACCCTGCTGATCATGGCCGTCCTCGCCTGCTACGTGGGGGTCTCCCTGATCCTTCCCGGCCATGATGCCACCATGGCCGCACTTCTGATGGTTTGGTGCTGGTACTCCTGTGTTGTTTCCATGCTCGTGATTCTGGGCCGCTCCTGGTTCCTGCTGACGGTCCTGGCGTGTGCCGTCTCGATTGTGGCGACCATGCTGGCGATACGTTCCACCGCCGCGGCCGTCATTGTGCCCGGCACGGCCTTGCTGGTGGTGGCGGCAGTAACGGCATTGCTCGCCATCCATCTCCGCTCCAACCCGGAGGGCCGCCGGCCCCGATGGGAAGACGGCAGAAGCGCCGTCGCTCCGGCTGCCCAGGCCGGCTTCCTTGCGGCAGCACTGACCTTGGCCCTGACCCGGTTGCCCGCGTGGGAAGGCACCGCGTTGGTGGCGGCCACCGTCGTTGCTGCCGCCGCCACTGATCCCGCGCTGGTACTGATGCGCCAGCGGCTCCAGTGGTCCTCCCAGCGGACACCGCTGCTCCGGAACGCCGCGTGGAACGCCTGGCTGCTGACCCTGGCCATCTCCGCCACGATTGTGGTGATCTCGGCAGCGGTGTCCTCCGTGGTGGTCCTCTTCCTGGTGGAGGACAACAGGGCGGCCGCCACGGTGGTGGTAGCCGCCATCTTCAGCGCCCTGGCCACTATCTCCACGGCCCTGAGCGCGTTCGGACAACCCCGGCGGGGCGTGCTGTTTGCCGCTGCTGCCTGCCTTGCGGCCGCATTGTGGCTGCTGGTCAGCAGCGGAGCCGGCATTCTGGCGGCCGCAGCTTTCCTGCTTGCGGGAATCGTGGTCCTGCTGGCGCTCGTGGCGGATCCGCGGACCTACGCGTGAGGGCACCCCGGCTGGCGCTGCCGTGGTACATCCACCCGGCGGAAGGGCCCCGGGAATGGGCGTGGCTGGCCGGACAAAACGTCTCCTTCGCCGTCGTCAACGTCCACAACGGACCCGGCGGAGAACACGATGCCTACTATCCGCAGGCGATTGCCGGACTGGGATCCACCCGGCTCCTGGGGTACGTCGCGGTTGACTACGGCCAGCGCCCACCGGCGGACGTTGCCCGGGACGTGCAGGCCTGGCAGCGGATCTACGGCCTGGACGGGATTATGTTCGACGAACTTCCCTCCGGAGCCGGCAGCCTTGACCGGTGCGCCGAGTATGCGGCATCGGCCCGGGCTGCCGGCATCCGTTTCCTCGCTGCGAACCCCGGTGTCTTTCCGACGCCGGGACACGTGCGGCTGTTCAATGTGACCTCGGTGTTCGAGGGAACTGCGGCGGATTATGCGCGCTTCCGGCACCCCGCCTGGGCGCAGAATGTACCTCCGGCGCGGCTCTGGCATCTGGTGCACAGCTGTGATCCGGCACAGATTGCCGGAGTCCGTTTGGCAGCTGGCCACCGCGGCGCGGGGCATGCCTTCGTCACGGACCGATCCATGCCCACCCCGTGGCTGGGGCCGCCGGCGAACGTCTCTGCGCGGCTGGCCAAGACAAAGTCGCCGTGAGGCCGGGACATTGCTGCCCGCCTCACGGCGACTCCTACTTGGATGTCCAGCCTCCTTCGACGCCTAGCCTTCCGAGACGTCGGAGAACAGCGCCCTGAACGGTGTGCCCGTGGCGGTCAACTGCCCGAACGTATCGGCAGCCGCAGCGGTCTTCACGGCTGCAGAGGCATCCTCATAACTGTCGAAATACAGGTCCAGGGTCCGGTGGGCCGGAGTGGGCGAGCCGTCTTCCTTGGGCCAAACCTTCCCGGCCTCGTACCGGCGCAGCTTCGGAAGCTGCTTTGCGTTGCCTTCAATGCTTTTGTAGGCGGACTCGAAGGCTCCGGGGTCGGCGGGGTTGTCGATGATGAAGGTGATCTTCGTGGGCATGTTCTTTCCTTTCGTGGGGTGGTTGTGGTGATGGCGGAAGTTTGCGGGCGGGCCGGGCGGTTGTCTACCGTCCTGCGGTTTCCAGCAGCCGAAGCCAGAGCTCGCTCATCGTCGGATAGGCCGGCACCGCATGCCAGAGCCGGTCTAGAGGTACTTCTCCGGCGATGGCGATGGTCGCGGCGTGCACCAGCTCTGCCACGTCGGATCCGACGGCGGTGAACCCGACAATGGTGTTGGTGTCCTCGTTGATGACGATGCCTGCGCGGCCGGCATAACCGTCGGCATGCAGGGATGCGCCGGCAACGGAACCCAGGTCGTACTCCACAGAACGGACCCGCAGTCCGGCGTCGGCGGCCGCGGCCAGGGTGAGTCCGGCGGAGGCGATCTCCGGGTCAGTGAAGATGACCTGCGGAACGGCCAGGAGATCGGCGGTGGCTGCATGGCGCCCCCATGCGAAGTCCTCAACCGGGGCGCCGGTTGCCCGTGCCACGATCACGTCCCCCGCCGCGCGGGCCTGGTACTTGCCCTGGTGGGTGAGCAGCGCCCGGCCGTTGACGTCTCCCGCGGCGTATAGCCACCCGCCGTCGGGCACGTGGCCCCCGGGAGCGGTCACCCGCAGGGTCTCATCGACCTCCAGCCAGCCGGAGTCCGGGAGTCCGAATTGTTCAAGTCCGAGATTGCCGGTGTTGGGCCGGCGCCCCGTGGCAACAAGGACCTCGTCCGCACTGATGACCTCGCCGCCCGCCAGGGTGATCTGCACGGTTCCACTGGGATCCCGTGTGACCCCGGTGGGGCTTGTTCCCGCCATTACCTGTACGCCGCTGCTCTGAAGGGACGCAACGACGTGCTCGGCGGCATACGGCTCCACCCTGGGGAGTACGCCGTCGCGCGCAATCAGCGTCACGAACGCGCCCAATGCGCTGAAGGCGGTTGCCATTTCCGTGCCAACAACACCGCCTCCGATGATCGCAAGCCGTTCCGGAATTTTCTTCACCGACACGGCCTCTCTGCTGGTCCAGGGAGCAGCGTCCGCCAGTCCCGGAATCGGCGGAACGGCCGCGCTGGTGCCCGTGGCGACGACGACGGCGTGCCGGGCCGTAATAGTACTGACGGTACCGTCCCGGCCGGTGACTTCGACGGTCCGTGGGGCGCTGATACGCCCCCGGCCCCGGACAAGCCCAATGCCGGCCTGGCGGAGCCAGGCAACCTGGCCATCATCGTTCCAGTCCGAGGCAAACCGGTCTCGACGCTCCAGCACGGCGTCGACGTCGAGTCCCCCAGTCACCGCCGCGGCGGCACCGGGCAGCTGCCGGACGGCACGGAGCGCGGCCGCGTCCCGGAGCAGCGCTTTGGTAGGCATGCACGCCCAGTAGGAGCATTCTCCGCCGACCAGCTCGGCTTCCACGATTACGGCGCTCAGCCCGCCGGAGACGATGCGGTCGGCTACATTTTCCCCGACCGGTCCGGCGCCAATGATGATGACGTCCGTAGTAGTCCCGGCCATCATGCGCCCGCCTTGGTGCGTCCCAGTCGGATCGCGGAGAGCAGGAAGAAGATGCCGCCGAGAGTTGCGTACCCGGCGACGCCGGTGAGGGATGACGAGGGTCCGCCCGACATCAGGATGAACCCGGTGCCCGCAAGAGTGGAGATGCCGCCGCTGAGGATCATGGGCCACTGCCCGCCCAACCGCAGACGGCTAATGGCTACGGCGAGTTGGACCGCACCCGCGGTGATGGCCCAGGCGCCCCAGACAACCAGGACTGCGGCCGGTCCGGAGGTGACGGCGAAACCGAGTGCAACAGCGGTCAGGAGGCTGAGCGCCATGTTGACGACGAGCAGCGGTCCCGGCCGGGTGGCTCGGGAGGCGCGGTGGTCGACGACGGCTGCCCCGACGTCGAACAGCGGGTAAAGGATGAGCAGTGCGATGCTGAGCGGGCCGATGGTGGAGGCCGTCAGCGCAATGAGGACTGCCCAAAGGACGGCGAATCCGAAGCGGACGAAGTACAGCTTCCGAAGGGCCGGTCCGATGGTGCCGGCGGGGTGTGCGGTGGCGGGGTGTGCGTTGGCGGTGGTCATGGTGTTCCGTTCTGTTGTGGGGTTCGAAGGGGTGTCTCTTGACGGGTCAGGGGACACCTCGACCTCGATAGCGGCCGCGCCGGTCCGACGGGTGCTTCCCGCAGGAAGGTCCGCCGGTACGACTGATGGAACCGTTGGTAGAATGACTAGTCACTCTACTTCGAAGGACTGTAGTCTTGATCACGGAGCGGCACAAGGGCAACGGAAGGAAAACTCATGGCGGAGACTGTGAAGGTATCGATGAGGGATCGCCTCATCGAGGCCGCTACCGAGCTGTTCTATGCCGATGGCTTGCGGTCCGTCAGCGTTGAAAAGGTCATTGCCCGCACCGGCACCACAAAGGTGACTTTCTACCGGCATTTCAAGAGCAAAGATGACTTGGTGGTCGCCCATCTGGAACTGAGGGCCCGGATTGAGCGGGAGGGAATCGGCGCGGCCATGGAACACGCGGACGGCGACGCCGACAGGACACTCCAGCTCATCGCCGACCAGCTGGGCAAGATGTCCTGCGAAGCGGGTTTCCGGGGGTGCCCGTTCATCAATGCTGCTGCTGAATATCCGGACCCCGCCAGCGCCGTCCGGAAAACCGTCAGTGAGCACCGCGCCTGGTGCAAGGGCGCCTTTGCGGAAATTGTCCGCCCTCTCTCCCCCGCCGATCCCAAGGCCGTTGCCGAAGATCTGATGCTGCTGCGCGACGGGGCGATGGTCGCCGGGTACCTCGACGACGGCGAAGCGCTGGCCGCATCGTTCCTACGCAGCTGCCGCGCGGTTATCGGTGCCGGCTGAGGCCTGGACCACCCGCCGGGCCGGGCCGGCCCGGACCAGGGCGGCCTGCGCCGTCGTAATCGCCGGTGCGGTACTTCTCTCCGGCAGCCTCGCCGGCTGCACTTCCGACAACGGCGCGTCCCCCGGTTCCGCGCCCACCGCGCCAGCGCCGGCCGGGGCGGCGTCGGCGGCGTCGTCATCTGTCCCGTCGTCGTACTGGGCCCCGTCGCCGGGAGCCAGCTGGCAGTGGCAGCTCAGCGGCAGCCTGGACCTGGATGTTGACGCAGACATTTTCGACGTGGACTACGAAACCACCACGGTTGAGCAAACCGCGGCGCTGAAGGCGAAGGGCCGCCACTTGGTCTGCTATTTGTCCGTCGGCTCCCGGGAGGATTTCCGTCCCGATGCCGGCAACTTTCCGGACACCGTCCGCGGAAAAACAATGGACGGCTGGCCGGACGAACAGTGGCTGGACATCCGGCAAACGGAGGTGCTGCTGCCGATCATGGCCGCCCGCATGGATACCTGCGCAGCCAAGGGGTTCGACGCCGTCGAACCCGACAACGTGGACGGCTACCGCAACGACACCGGCTTCCCGCTGACTGCCGAGGACCAGCTGGCGTACAACCGTGCCGTTGCCGGCCTGGCCCACGACCGCGGACTGTCCGTGGCCCTGAAGAATGACCTGGACCAGATTCCCGCGCTCGTGGACCATTTCGATTTCGCAGTCAACGAGGAATGCGTCCGGTATGCGGAGTGCGGGGCGTACCAGCCCTTCACTGATGCCGGTAAGGCGGTGCTGCACGTGGAATACGAAGGCACGTTGTCCTTCTGCCCCGGGTCCCGGCAGCGGGGATTCTCTTCAATGCTCAAGCCCCTGGACCTCGGGGCGCCCAGACAGCCCTGCTGACGGCCACTCCCGCTCCAAGAGTTAAAGCGCGGTTTGTACCGGCTGGCCATCCACGGAATCAACGGTCGGGACAATGCGGGTTCCCGTGGGGTCGGTACTCACGGTGAGGGTCAGCTGCCGTCCGTAGGTGTCCGTGGCGGCCAGGGTGTACGGAGTGAACCGGGGCTTGGCCTTGTCATGCAGGATGAGCTGCTTGGGTTTGGTGACGGTAATGCCGTAGTCCCGTACCAATGATTCCCCGAGCCGGTAACTGGCCGCGGCCACCTTGCCCCGAACCTGTACGGACTTGACCATCAGAATAATGAACAGGACAACAAATGCGAGGAGCATCGCCAGCATCAGGATCATCAGGAAATCCACCATGCCTCCCGTGCTTCCATCCATGGCTATGCCGGTCACTACAGCGCCTGCAATCACGGCAACCATGGCGAACAGCAGCCAGTTCAGGTTGGGTACTTTGGGGATGAGGTTTTCGCCGGGTTCGGCAGAAACGGTCTTTTCAGTCATGTTGTAAAACCTTTCAGCTAAAGGGGTTGGAAGATCCGGCACAACCGCCGGCCGGGCCTTTTCCGGGGTATACCCCTGCTTGCCGGTCGACTTTCCGTCGATAAGAAGGATGGTGGGGACAACATTTGTACCGGTCGTATCCAGGCTCAGTTCCATGAAGAGTTCCCGCCCGTCATCGTCGACGGCATAAAAGGCATCCGGCTGCAGCCTGCAGCTCGCCGTGTTCATAACAACCAGGGCGACCCGGCGGTGCACTGCGATGCCGTAGTCCCGGTGCAGGTTTACGGCAATTCCGTAAGCGGCAGCGGCGACTTTGCGCCGGTTGGACATCACTATGCGGATGAAGTTGGCAAACCCCAGGAACATGGCTGCCACACCGAGGGCGTCCACCAACTCCTCACCGCTGCCCAGCGCGCCGCTGATTGACCAGCCGATTAACAGCACCACTGGTGCGGGCAGGAACGCCCAGGCCAACGCGCCCCACACATTCGCGATCTGCGGAACCAGGCGTTCACTGGGGACAACGGCGGACTTCCGCCGGGTTAATGGCATGCCGAGACCTTTCGCTTACGGGGTGTGCGTTTGGACGGGCAACCCGGCCGCGTCAACGAACGTGGGGATCACCCGGGAGCCGGTGGGATCGGCACTGATGGAGATCGTGACCGGCCGGCCATACGCGTCCACCGCGGGAATGATGTACGGATTCAAGTGGGGTTTCGCATTGTGCTGGAGAATAAGTGTTTTGGGTTTGGTGACGGTGATGCCGTAATCCCGGCTCAGGGATTCGCCTATCCGGTAGGCGGCAGCGGAAACCTTGCCGCGCAGGGCGGATATCTTAACAATGAAAATGACCATGGTCACCAGGAATACGGGAACCATGGACATGGCAACCATGGCCCAGGCATCGGCTGCATCACCTGAGGAACTATCTCCACCAATGCCGGCTCCCACCATGACCGCTAGCGGTGCCACGATGAGCGCCGCCAACCAGTTGGTGTTTCCTACCTTTGGAATTAGCTTTTCGCTCGGCTGCGCTGCGGTAATCTTTCCATTTTCAGACACGCTTATATACCTTCCCCCATTTGCCCGGGGCACGTGGGTTTCCCGGGAGCGGACACAACCCTAACAGCATTTCCACTGAAGTTATCCGGTGCCGTTCCGCAGCATCCCGGGCTAGGCTGTCCCGGGAAGTGCGCGGCGCTGCAACGTCGAACGGAGGCCGTATGCCGGGTACGAAAGCCAACAGGAACACCCGCCTCCTGGCCGTGGCGATCCTCTCCTCTTTCGTTGCCTTCCTCGACGGTTCCATCGTCATCGTGGCTTTGCCCGCCATCGGTACAGAGCTCGGCGGCGGGCTGGTCACGCAGCAGTGGACCGTCAACGCATATCTGCTGACCCTCGGTGCGCTGATCCTGCTGGCCGGTTCCCTTTCGGACACCTTCGGCCGGCTGCGGATCCTGCGGCTCGGGCTGCTCGGATTCGGCGCCGCATCCCTGGCGTGCGCGCTGGCGTGGAGCCCCGCAGTACTGATCATCGCCCGTGCAGTCCAGGGCATGGCCGGCGCCCTCCTGGTCCCCGGGTCCCTGGCACTGATTACGACGGCGTACCGGGACGAGGCGCGCGCCCGTGCCATCGGCCAGTGGACGGCGTGGACCGGTACCGCCGCCATCATCGGCCCGCTGCTGGGCGGGGTGCTGGTGGACTGGGCCAGCTGGCGCTGGATTTTCGCGGTGAACGTTCTGCCGGTGACGGCAACGCTCCTGCTCACTTCCAAACTGCAGGACACCGGCCGGCTGCGCCGCACTTCGCTGGATCTTCCCGGTGCGCTGCTGGCCGTCGCCGGCCTCGCCGGTCCCGTCTATGCCCTCATCGAACAGGAACGTCTCGGCTGGGCCGATCCCGCCGTCGTCGTACCCCTGGTTGCAGGCACCGCGGCGCTGGTTCTCTTCTTCCTGCGCGAGGCACGCGCCCCGGCGCCCATGATGCCGTTGTCCCTGTTCCGGGCCCGGAACTTCCGTTACGGGAACCTGGTGACCGCCGCAGCGTATGGGGCCATCTCGCTCGGCTCCTTTGCGGTGACGGTCTTTGTGCAGGAGGCTGCCGGGTTCAGTGCCATTGAGGCCGGGTTCATTTCGCTGCCCCTGCCGGTGGCCATGCTGCTGTTCTCCACCTATTTCGGGAAGCTCTCCGGCCGGTACGGACCCCGGCTTTTTATGACGGCCGGTCCGGCAATCTGCGGTGCCGGGTTCCTGCTGCTGCTTACCGTGCAGCCGCCCGTGAACCTGCTCACCGAGCTGCTGCCCGGGTTGCTGCTCTTCGGCGTCGGGCTCAGCGTGATGGTCGCTCCGCTGACCGCGGCAGTGCTCGGCGCGCTGCGCGGTGAGGAGGCCGGAATCGGTTCGGCCGTGAACAACGCCGTGTCCCGGGTGGCCGGGCTGGTGGCCGTGGCTTTGGTGGGCACCATTTCGGGCGGTGCGCTGGGATATGCCGGGTTCCGGCAGACGGCGCTGGCGACGGCGGGGCTGTTCTTTGCTGCCGCCGTGATCGCGTTGCTGGGAATCCGGAATCCGAAGAGCGCTTCGGTGGGTCCGAGCGGCCAGGAACCCCCCGGCAGCAGCCCGCAGAGCTGAGCGGGACGACACACAGTGGGATCGGTTTGGTCCCGCGCCCTTTTTAGGGTTCGCTTTCCTCTATGTCCTGGAACTTTGTGCGCCGCGTGCTGCAGCTGCTGATAGGCGTGTTCTGTTACGGCTTTTCGATCAGCATGATGATCCGCGCCGGGCTGGGCGTTTCTCCGTGGGATGTCCTGGGGCAGGGCACGTCGCTGCAGTCCGGGCTGCCTTTCGGCCTGGTTGCCAACCTGATCGGCATCGGCGTCCTGCTGCTGTGGATCCCGTTGCGCCAGCGGCCCGGGGTCGGCACCGTGGTGAACACGCTGGCGGTAGGGCCAAGCGCGGAGGTCGGGCTGCTGCTGCTGGACCCGCAGACTGAACTGCCCGGCGAGATACTCCTGTTCACCGGCGGCCTGGTGCTGCTGGCGGTAGCCACCGGCCTTTACATCGGCGCCCGGATGGGACCAGGCCCCCGCGACGGACTCATGACCGGCCTGCACCGCCGCCTGGGATGGCCGGTCTGGGTGGTCCGCACCGGCATAGAGGTCATTGTCCTGGTGGTCGGCTGGTTCCTGGGCGGCACGGTGGGCATCGGTACGGTGGCTTTCGCCATCCTGATCGGGCCCATGGTCAACCGGACGCTGCCGCTGCTGAACGTACCGGAACGCCGCTCCGGTCCGGCTGCTGGATAGGGGCAGGTCTGCGGGCTCTGGCTGCCGGCTGGCGGCCTCTATGGCATCGGTACTGCTCGGTTTGCCTCCACCGTGGACCGCTAAAACCCGGAACGCCAATCCAAAATGATGCGCGCGACGTCGTCCAGGTGCGACTCCAGCAGGAAGTGGCCGCCGTCGAGCAGTTCCACGCGCGCGTGCGGGACGTCGTCAAGGAACGCCGTCGCGCCCGCCGGGCCGAAAATTTCATCGTTCCTGCCCCAGACGGCGAGGACCGGAACCTGGCTGGAGCGCAGCCATTCGTGGACCTCCGGATACAGCGCCCGGTTGGTGGAATAGTCCCCGAACAGGGCCAGCTGCGCTTCATCGACGCCCGGACGGGCCAAGAGGGCGAGGTCATGCTCCCATGCGTCCGGATCAACGGTGGTGGGGTCGGGAACCCCGTGTGTGTACTGCCATTCCACGGCCTTGCGCCCAAGGGCCGGACGCAGTGCTTCCTCATTCTCGGGGGAAGGGTCGGCACCGTAGTTCCAGATCGGGGCCCAGAAGTCCGGGACAAAGCCTTCCTCGTAAGCATTGCCGTTCTGCGAGATCACGCCCTGCACCGCTGACGGGTTGGCCAAAGCCAGCCGCCAGGCGATCGGTGCACCGTAGTCCTGGGTGTAGACCGTGTATGCCTCCACCCCCAGTTCCTCGAGGAAGCCCTGCGTCACCTTGGCAAGTGCCTCAAAGGTGTACGCGAACTCCCCAACGGACGGCGCGGAGGACAGGCCGAAGCCGATGTGGTCCGGAGCAATGACGCGGTACTGCTCAGCAAGCCTGGGAATGAGGTGGCGGAACATGTGCGAGCTGCTCGGGTACCCGTGCAGGAGCAGGAGGACCGGAGCGTCCTGCGGCCCCGCCTCACGGTAAAACACGTTGTGGCCGTTGACGGAAACACTGCGGTGGTGGACGGTAGCCATGAGCTAACCCCTCTCAATTGTTTTACTGGTTAGGCAGACGCTAGCATGGATGACGTGCAACACAACCCGCTTGAAAGGAATCCGATGGTCGAGGACGAGGAACTGCTGTTGGCACTGCTGAACAGCACCCCGGAGGTATCCGGGCGTCCTGCGGATGAGCTTGCGGGGGCCGCCGGCGGAGAATTTTCCGTGCGGTTCGGGGGCAACGGATCTGCCGCCGAAGTTGAGCATCTGCGGCAGATGCGGGAATGCCTCCAAGACATCGTGCGGGGAACGGACGGCGCCGTCGAACGTCTCTCAGCGGCCCTGGAAGGAGGCGTCCTGGTTCCGCGTGCCACCGCCCAGGGACTGGATTGGGAGATGCGGTCACCGGAGGACGAGCGGCTGGCGTTCCGGGCCGCGCTGGCGTGGTCCCGGGTCCAGGAAACGGCACCGGGCCGCCTGCGTCACTGCGCGAACGAGGAATGCAACCTGTATCTGATCGACCGGAGCCGGCCCGGCACCGCCAAGTGGTGTTCCATGGCCGTCTGCGGCAACCGGATGAAGGCCCGTGCCCACGCGGACCGGCAGCGCACAGGGACCGGTGGGGTTCTTGGGCGCGCCTAGTTGACGGCGTCGGCGCAGGACTAGCGGGGCCAGCGCGCCTATGAGGATCTGTCCGGAAACCGAGTAATCGAAAAGAAAAGACGCGTATTTCGAGGGTGCTTGGACGGACCGGTTAGGCCAGTTTTGGGTCCGGAAATGTCAGTGCCGGGTGAAATCCTTGGGGCATGGATCAGCTCGGAAACACCGAACGGATAACCGAAGAATCAGGGGCTGAACACCAGACGGCCTCAACTCAAACCGGTACCAAGAGTGGGTCCGGCACGGCCTGCACACTAGCTGTATTTCGGGCCGATCCCGGTTCGCATACTGCCGACGACGACGGCGGTCGTACCAGCGGAACCGCCACTGATTTTCCCGACGGTTTCAGTGGGATGCTGGCTCTGCAGAACCTCGAATCCTTCGACGACCAGGCAACCGGTGAAGTCCTGGTCCGGGTCGCACACCTGATCGCGTGGGCGGAGGCGCAGCGGGCCCGGATGCTGAACCGGATGGAAACCATTTTCCGGGAGGATTGCGCCAGTGCGACCGGCCGGGTGGAACCCGGGATGGCTTTCACACTGGCGGCTGCCGAGTGTGCCGCCCTCCTGCAGATACCGCACGGCACCGCGCAGCGGCTGATGTTCGAAGCCGGCCTCCTTTCTGGCGCCCATATGGCCACACTGGAGGCGCTGCAGGACGGGAGCCTCAGCTACGGGCATGCCCAGGTGGTGCTGGACCAGTGTGAGAGTGTTCCTGCCGCCGAGCTGCCGGAGTTCGAAGCTGCCCTGTTGAAGGCGGCACAAGGTCAGACCCGGTCCCAGTTCTCCGCCAAGGCCCGCCGGCTGCGGGAGAAGAAGTACCCGCAAACCCTTGAGGTCCGGCACCTCACTGCGTTCGAGAAGCGCCGGGTCACCCTGGACCGGGAAGAGGACGGGATGTCCTGCCTGTCGGCGTATCTTCGTGCGGCGGAAGCACAACAGATCTACGCCGCCCTGAGCACTGCGGCCCGCGGTGAACAGTCTGATGGGGATTCCCGGACCACGGACCAGCTGCGCTCGGACATTCTGGCCCAACTGCTTATGGGCGGTCTTGGTTCTGCGGCACCCAGCCAAGCGGACAACAAGGATGCCATCGCTGACGAGGACGCGGATAAATCGGGTGTATTGCCGCGGGCGGAAATCATGGTCCTGATCAACGCCGAAACCCTGTTCGGCGCCAACGAAGACCCAGCCGAACTGCACGGCTACGGGCCCATCAGTGCCGAAGCAGCCCGCCGGCTCGCCCGCAACGCGACCCGCTGGACCGGCCTCGTCCAGGACCCGGACACCGGGGAAATTCTGGGCGTGGGCAGGCGGCGGAAGGTCCCGGCCGGGCTGGCCCGTTGGTTGCGTGCCCGGGACGGGACCTGCCGGTTCCCCGGCTGCCGGGTCAGCACTGCGGTCTCGGAAATTGACCACACTACGGACTGGGTGGACGGAGGCCCCACGGATCATGGCAACCTCGCCCACCTGTGCCGGCGGCATCACCGGTTCAAAACCCTGGGATTCTGGAAAGCGTCCCAGCCCGAACCGGGCGTGATGGAGTGGACCTCACCGAGCGGACGGATCTATCGGACTGAACCATTTCTCGAGCTGGCCCATTCACCCTCAAAGGCAGACCGACAGGCCAAAGACTTGTCAGACGCCGTGCCGCCGTTCTAGGCACAACGTCCGGGCGGCACAACGTCGAGAGCCATTCCCGGGGATATCTGCGCATCCACTATGGGGGGCGCGGCTGCCTCTGCCGCGTCTGCCTTAGCCGCGGTTCGATCCGGCGCAATCCTGTCAGGCGCGGTGCCTGCGGGCTTCTTCGTGAACACGGATGCGTTCCCGGTTTCCCAGACCCAGTTGCAGCACGGGGGCCAGTTCAACGTGGGCGTATAGCTCGATCGAGGTCTCCCCCGCATGCCACACTCCGGACCGGTGGCCGTTCGAATACGCGCCTTCATCGATAGGGGGACCATAGGCTGCTTTAAGCCGCGAATGCAGGGCTTCAAACCCGAACTCGCACAGGGCACGGGAGCCCAGCCGACCCGGATAAAAGAAAAAGCCGAGGCTTTCCAGCTTCCCGTCCACGGCAGACCACACACCCCTTTCGCCGCCGGGAAAATGCAACCAGCCCCTTTCTTCTCCCGGCAGGTCCTCCTCCCGGAACGGCAGTGCGGCATCCGCGGTACAGCCCAGACGCGCCAGGTACGGGCCGCACTGCTCCGGGTCTTCCGGCCACGGAGTCGACGCAACTTTCTCTATAAGGGCTGCCACCACGTCAGGGGGTGGATCCAAGGCAGCGGAAGGTTCTGTCTGGGAAGTCATCGCCGCACTCTATAACTCGGGTTCAGGCAACGCCACAGGCTTACGTGATTCCTTAGCTGGAGCCGCACCTGCCCGCCCGGTCGGCGGCAAAACCATGCGGAGAATGATCTCCGCGAAGGCCAGCACAAACCACGTTCCCACAGCCTCAAAAGCGAGCAGCATGGGGAAGAACCCACCGCCGATTCCGTTCTCTCCGTAAGCCTCCACATACGCAGCATGGTCGGCCTGTGACCAGGCGAAACACAGGACGGCCGTCACCGGCAGGCCGACCAGAAGCACACAGAAGGTGATCCATGCTTCCCGGCGATGGGCTATGAGCAACCCGGCATGAAACGCCCATACAGCTGCCGCTACACAGGGCAGGCCCCAAAAGGCCACAACTACCCGACCAAAGCGGCAGCCAACCGCTGCGCGGAGTGGTGGCTGGACAGGACAAATTGGTAGCGGCGCCCGTCGCTGACAAACGAAACCACCGCGCTGCCGCCCATGTTCAGCCGAACCAGGGTTCCGCGTTCCAAAGAAACAACCGGCCAGTTCACAGGCCCCGGATTCAAGCCGCTGTCACCGCTGACCTCGACATTGTGCAGATCACGCAACTGCAGGCTGCGTTTCCAGAACGGACCGGAGAGCAGGACCGTCTGCCCCTCAACAGCGGCGGTGATCTTGGCGGACACGCACCACCAAATCGCGGCGAGTCCCATCCCCGCCGCGGGTACGAGAACAATCCAGTACCCATCGCTCACCGCCCCGATGGAGAGCACGACGCCGACGCTCAGCAGCAGCGCACCGCCGCCCCAGCGCAGCCAGCCCGGCGAACGCTCGACGAATTTCACCATTTTGGTCGCTGCCTGAGCGGGCATTCTGCTGGTCCTGTCAGTCGCCGGGGCCGTATCACCAGCCATTATGCCCGCAGGGCTGGTTGGCGCATAGCAATCGGGGTTCCCGGCAAACGACGCCGTCGCCTGCGGCCGGGCTGTGCTCCGACACGACTTTCAGATGGTCACTTCAAACTCCAGCCGCCCGTGCCGCACACCGTTGACCTGAAGTTCCAGAGCGTGAACACCGGCATAGTGCCGCCGCGTCGTCATCTGCCGGAAGGCATGCCGGCCGGTCAGCTTCCGCGACTCCCCCGCCGCAAGCTCAACGGTCGCCAGTTTGAAAACCTTCTCAGCGGTCGAGCCGCTGGCTTTCACATAGTGCACGGCGTAGTCCACAGCCAGTTTCGCGGGCACGTCCCCGGTATTGGTGAGCAGGAACCCGAAGGCCAGCTCCCCAGGCAGCGCCAGCTTCTCTGACTCGGCGTGCAGATCGCCGATGCTCACCTGCGCCGGAGCGAAGCCCATCAGCTCCAGCGCCCCGGGATTGCCCTTTTTGATCAGGGTGCGCAACGCGTGCCGCACCACCCAGGTGCTGCCGGGCGTGCCGGTCTGCTGCCACCGCGCTGCCGTCTCCAGCACCAGGTCCGGGGCATGCCGGGCCAAATCATTGGTGTGGTTGGCCACCGACCGGCGGACATAGATCTCGGGGTCATTGTGCATCGCATCCAGGATCGGCAGCGTCAGCTCAGGCCGGGCCGTCAACTGCGGAACGCGAACGGCCCAAGGCAAATACGTACGAGTGCCTTCGCTGGCCAGCCTGCGAACGTGCTGGTCCGGATGGGCGGTCCACGTCCGGATGATCCCCAGTGCCCGCTCCGGCCGCTCCCGCAGCAGCCGCCGGATGGCGAATTCGCTGGTCAGCCGCGGCGTCAGCTCTGCGAGCAGGGCCAGCGCGTCGTCGAAGTCCTCATCCTCACCGGAGCGCAGGGCCAAAGTTACCGCGGCTTCGGTTACGGGCCAGAGCATCCACCCCGTGAACGCCGGATTAGCCAGACCCATGCGGAACGCTGAAGCGGCAGCCGGATAGGAACCCAATGCATCCACCAGTACATCCGCGACGACGTCAGTGCGTCCCCGCAACGACAACGGCTCCAGCCGCTCGCCCGCCGCGAGCACGGCCTCCCACTGAACTGACGGAACAGCCGACGCCAGTACGTCGTGCAGCTCCCGAACCTCGCCCGGCCCGAGCATGTCATCCATTGATCCCAAATGCGTTCCCCTGTGTCCTTCCTTGCCCTGCCCTCAACCCTAATCCCCGGCGTCGCCCAGCAATTGGGCGGCGAGCCCGGTCAGCAGGATGTCCAGCCCCTGGTCCAACTCCGCCTCGCCGTCGTAATCGGCCAAATCCGGCGCCAGCGTCCTAAGGTTCGGAAAGTCCTTGGCAGGCAGCCGGTACAAGCCGAGGCGCAGGACTGCTTCTTTTTCCTCCGGGTCCACTACGAGCTCCTGCAGCTCATTGAGGATATGTCCGTAAACAAAACCGTAGTACGCCCGGTAGACGTGCAGCGCGTCGGCAGGCGTGAAACCGGCCCTGGTCAGCAGCGCCAGAATCTCTTCCAATGGGCGAAGCGTCCCCAGCGGACGCAGTCCCAACGGGATGGACAGTGGCCGGGTGACCAGCAGCGGCACGGTATGGGGATGTTTCAGGGCCAGAAACCGGACATTATGCGCGTTGCGCCGCAGCTGCGCCTGCCAGTCGGGATCGTCAGGGAAGATGTCGAGCTCGTTCATGACTGTTTCGGCGACCCCGTCCAGCAACGCCGCGCGGTTCTTTGCGTACCGGTAAATGCTCATGGGATCACAGCCTAGCTTTTGGGCGAGACTCCGCATGGTGAGGGCCGCGAGCCCTTCGGCATCCACCAATTCCAACGCCGCGTTCAGCACCAGATCACGGTTCAGGCGCGCTTTATGCGAGCCTGTGTGCGGTTTCCGTGGAGTCTCCATACAGCATCCGCCCTCCTCATGGTCAGGCTGCTGATAATCAGCAAGCTTGCTTATTTGTGAGTCTACAACTAGTGTCTACAGCGTAGAGAAGTTGTCGACATGGTTCCAGAAGAGGAATCACAGTTCACATGGCCACCACGGCCGCTCTCACCAATACTTCAGGAGACACACATGGCTACGGAAACCCGTAACAACACGAACACCGTCCACCACACCAACGAGAACGACATCAAGGTTTCGGTCCGGACCCTCGAATTCGTCCTCTACGTCCTGGCCGTCATCGCCACGATCATCACCGCAGCAGTTGTGGGTGACAACGCCAGCGAAAACGGCGTCGACGCATTCAACGCCAGCCAGGCCATGCAGTACATCACCTGGCTCACCGTCGGCTTCATGGTGGCCCGCGGCCTGGCCAAGTCCGGCAACCGCCGCAACAACGACCACGTCTAACCAACGTTTCGGCTCCTGCTAGGAGCTGCACCACTATGGCGTGCCACCTTTACCGGGTGGCACGCCATAGTTGGTTAACGCCCGTTGCGTCGGTAACACGTTCCAGGCGCGACGGACCCTAGACCCCGCCCTAGACCCCGGCCCCGCGCAGCTCCGCGACGGTCAGCACCGCAGCCGCGGTTGCTTCGTAGCCCTTGTCCTCGGAAGAACCGGGCAGCCCGGCCCGGTCCAGCCCCTGCTGCTCGGTATCGCAGGTCAGCACGCCGAACCCCACCGGAGTGCCGGTGGTGACGCTGACGTCAGTAAGCCCGGTGGTGGCCGCAGAACACACGTAGTCAAAGTGCGGAGTGCCGCCTCGGATAACGACGCCGAGGGCCACCACCGCGTCAAAGTGCGGAGCCAGCCGTGCGGCTGCGACGGGAAGTTCGAAACTGCCCGGCACCCGGATCAGCTTCGGCCCCAGGCCGGCATCCTCCGCAGCGCGAAGCGCTCCGGCAATCAGGCCGTCCATAATTTCGGTGTGCCAGCTGGCAGCAACGATGGCCAGCCGAACGGGTACTCCGGCCAGGCGGATGCCACTGAGGTCGGTGGCGGGTGCGCCGTGTCCACTCATGATGAGGTGCTCCTTGGGTCGGGGGAAAGAAATTCAGCTCTGCTGCACGGGTTTGGTGCGCAGCAAGGTTAGGTGGTGGTCCATCCGGTCCCGCTTAGTCTGCAGATAGCGCTCGTTCTCCGCACGGATGGGTACCTCGGACGGAACCATGGCCTCAACATCCACGCCGAAACGGCGCATCCAGTCCTGCTTGGCGGGATTGTTGGTCAGCAGCCGGATCCGGTGCAGGCCCAACTGGTGCAGGATGTCGGCAGCGGCCTGGTAGTCGCGGGCGTCCACGGGCAGGCCGAGCTGCTCGTTGGCTTCCACTGTGTCAGCACCGGCTTCCTGGAGCGCGTACGCCCGCAGCTTGTTCGCCAGGCCGATCCCCCGGCCTTCCTGACCGCGGAGGTACACAATGGTTCCCCCGTGCAGGGCAATAAGCTCCATGGCCTGCTCCAACTGTTCCCCGCAGTCGCAGCGGTAGGAGCCGAACACATCGCCGGTGAGGCATTCCGAGTGCAGCCGCACCAGCGGAGCACCTTCGGCCAGCGGACCGGAATTTTCCGTCCCGGGCGCAGTCAGGGTCATATGTTCGACGCCTGTGCGTGTGTCGGTCCAGGCGGTGGCGGTGAAGTCCCCAAACGCGGTGGGCAGATGCACCCCGGGTCCGGGTACCACCGGCTGTTCGGCTGCCGCTTCGCTCATGAGTCCTCCCCCATCCGTGCGTGCAGGTACTGCACCAGGTCCTCGATGGAGATCAGCGGAATACCGTGGGCATCCGCAAAGTCCCGCAGCGCAGGCAGGCGCATCATTCCGCCGTCGTCGTGCACCAGTTCGGCAATCACGCCCACCGGAGTGCAGCCAGCCAGGCGGGCGAGTTCCACAGCGGCTTCGGTGTGGCCGCGCCGCTCCCGCACCCCGCCGTCGGCCGCACGCAGTGGAAACATGTGTCCGGGACGGTGCAGTTCGCCGGGAACCGAAACCGGGTTGGCCAGTACGCGGGCGGTCAGCGCCCGGTCCGACGCGCTGATCCCGGTACTGGTGCCCTCGGCCGCATCGCAGGAGACGGTATACGCGGTGCCTTTGGCGTCTTGGTTGACGTCCGTCATGGGCGGCAGCTCGAGCCGGTCCGCATAACTGCCGGGCAGCGGCACGCAGAGCACGCCGGAACTGTACCGCACGGTCCACCCCGTCAGTTCGGGGGTGGCGTGCTGGGCGGCAAAAACAATATCGCCCTCGTTCTCACGGTCGGCGTCGTCCACCACGACGACGGCGCGCCCGGCAGCGATCGCCTCCACCGCCTCCGTCACAGGGTTCAGGACAATGTCAGTGTCAGCGGCGCCCACTTAGCCCTCCTTCGCAGCATCACCGGACACAGCATCACCGGACACAGCATCGCCGGACGCAGCGTCCCCCGATGCCGGCTCGGCGGCAGAATGCGCTGGAGGCCGGGGATTGGCGAAGGCCAGCAGCCGCTCGGCGTATTTGGCCAGCACGTCCACTTCCAGGTTCACCCTGCTGCCCACGGACAGGGCACCCAATCCGGTTTCGGCCAGCGTGGTCGGAATCAGCCCTACCTCGAACCAGTGCTGTTCCGCGTCGGCGCCGCTGACGGCAGTAACGGTGAGGGACACCCCATCCACGGCAATGGAACCTTTCTCCGCGATGTACTTCGCGAGCCCGGCCGGCACCGCGAAGCGCAGCCGGTCCCAGCTGCCCAAATGTTCCCGCTCGAGCAGCCGGCCCACACCGTCCACGTGCCCCTGCACCACGTGCCCGTCCAGCCGGCCGCCGGCGGGAACGCAGCGTTCCAGGTTCACCTTCGCGCCGGGTTCCAGATCACCAACGGTGGTGCGCTTCAGGGTTTCGCCCATCACGTCCACGCTGATCGCGCCGCCGCGGATTTCGGTGGCCGTGAGGCAGACGCCGTTGACGGCAATCGAGCCGCCCAATCCCAGCCCGGCACCCGTCTTGGGCGCGGTGATCACCAGGACCGCGCCGTCGCCGTCGGGATTCTGTGCCAGGGAAACCACGCTGCCCTGTTCAGCAACTATGCCGGTAAACATTTATGCGTCCTCCGATTCTTCGGAAATGGCCGTAGCAGGCTGCAGCCGGAGCCGGAGGTCCCTGCCAAGGTGCGCCACGGCACCGCCGGCAGCGGAGTCCCAGCGCCAGCGCGGCGCCTGGCCGAGCGTCTGCACACCGATACCCTGCAGCGAATCCGTGCCCGCGCCCAGCAGCAGCGGTGCGGTGTAGACCACCAGTTCATCCACCAGGCCGGCACGCAGGAACGCGCTGGCCAGGATGGCGCCGCCTTCCACCAGCAGGTGCCGCACCCCGCGCCCGTACAGGTCCGCGGCTACCTCCGCGGGATCGTGCAGGGCCAGCTGGAGGAACCGCCCGTCGGTCCCGCGGACCGCCGCGTTTTCGGGGATCGGACGGCGGCCGACGACGACGCGCAGCGGCTGCCGCTGCGCGTCTGTGTCGTTTGCGGTGCCGTTCGGGGTGCCGTCCGGGATGCCGTCCGGGATGCGGGCAGTCAGCCGGGGGTTATCGGCCAGGACCGTGCCTGTGCCGGCCAGGACGGCGTCCACCCGGGAGCGCAGTGCGTGACCGTCTCGCCGGGCCTCCGGGCCGGTGATCCACTGGCTGGTGCCGTCCGCTGCGGCAATCCGTCCGTCCAGGCTTTGGGCGATCTTGACCGTGACGAACGGCCGGCGCTCCGCCACAGCCGCAATCCAGCGCTCGTTCAACTCCGCGGCAGCACCGGCACCCAGTCCGGAGGCCACCTCGATACCGGCCGCGCGCAGGGCCTCCGCTCCCCCAGCCGCGGCATCACTGGTATCCGGTGCGGCGAACACCACCCGGCGCAGGCCGGCGTCGATGATTGCCTGCGAGCAGGGCCCCGTGCGGCCGGTGTGGTTGCAGGGTTCCAGGGTCACCACCATGGTGGCGCCGGTGACGTCTGCGCGTGCTGCGCGGGCGTTGGCCAGGGCATCGGCTTCGGCGTGCGGAGTTCCGGCCCCGCGGTGGTAACCGGTCGCCAGGGTGGCACCGTCGGCGTCGAGAATCACGGCCCCCACCAGTGGATTGGCGCCGCGGACGCCGCGCGCAGCCAGGTCCAGAGCTTCATCCATGGCGGCAACTTCGCCCGCAGTGAAGTCTTCGGGGCGCATGGTCAGCGTGTCCGGGGATCAGGCATGAGGACTTCCACCTGGGGCTTTTCGTTCTTTTTAGCCTTCCACCATACAAAGAAGCCGGCCAGGGTAAAGCCGCCGTAGAAGAGGTACATAAAGGCGGTGGCGTAGTAACCGGCGCTGAAGAGCAACGGCACACCCACAATGTCCACAGCCACCCAGATCAGCCAGAACTCCACCCAGCCCTTCGCCATGCCGTAAGTGGCCAGCAGTGAGCCGACGAAGGTCCAGGCATCGGCCCAGACCGGTTCGTAGGAGCCCAGGCGGGCGAAGACCGGGGTGAGGGCCACGGTGCCGAGCAACATGATGACCACCAGCCCGATCCGCTCCCGGCCGGAGGCCCACTGCGGGGTCACGGCGGCGTCGCCGTTGGTTTTGCTCTGCTGCCAGCGCCGCCAGCCATAGATCGAGACAGCAACGAACATGATCTGCCGGCCGGCCTGGCCCAGCAGCGTGGCGGTGTCGGCGTCGCCGAAGATGGAGCCCAGGAACACTGTCAGCAGGAGCAGGTTGCCTACGATGCCCACGGGCCAGGCCCAGACCTTGCGCCGCATGCCGCCGAGGGCGCTGAGCAGTCCGAAAATGTTGCCGAGAAGTTCTCGCACCAGCAGCGAGCTTGAGCCCACCGGTATCTGTGCGTCAAAGAGCCACCGCAGAAAATCCATGTCGTCCTTTATCCCTAAGCTGCTGCTCCGGAGGGTACGACAGGCGTACGGCAGTGGGTGCGTCGCCGGCAGGACAACCCGAATGTGGCCAAAATCCGCGCCGGACCCGCTCAGTGGGGCCCGGAACGGACCCTTGCGCGGGGATCCCGAAACGGGTCCCCTTTTCAGGGTCGGCAAAGCCGGCGGAACAACAAACTGCACGTGCTTCTCCCATCCAGACTTTAACTGTCGGTATCGGAATTTCACCGATTCAACCGAACCGCTTCCCCGAGAAACTCGGTTCAGCAGTGCGGGTCGCGGACTATAACCGCCGGTTCGGAATTACACCGACCCCGGAGCACGTTTTGTTAGGAACTATTCTTGCACAGCTGCTTCGGCCGAAGCGCGCAGTTTACGGATAGCGTCATTAGGATCACCTGATCCGTAGACGGCGGACCCGGCCACAAAGACATTCGCACCGGCCTCGGCGGCCCGCTCGATGGTTTCCGCAGAGATTCCCCCGTCCACCTGGATGGCCAGCGGCAGGCCGCACCCGCGCACCGCGTCAGCGGCACGGCGGATCTTGGGCAGGGTGACGTCCAAGAACTTCTGCCCGCCGAAGCCCGGCTCCACCGTCATGATCAGCAGCATGTCCAGTTCGGGCAGCATGTCCAGGTACGGTTCCACCGGGGTGGCCGGGCGCAGCGCCATCCCGGCCTTGGCACCGCGGTCCCGCAGGTCGCGTGCCAGCTTGATGGGCGCCGTCGAGGCCTCCACATGGAACGTGACCGAGGCCAGGCCCGCCTCCGCATACAGCGGTGCCCAGCGGTCGACGTCGGAAATCATCAGGTGAGCATCCAGCGGCAGCTTGGACACCTGCTGGATCCGCTCCACCACGGGCAGACCGATGGTCAGGTTCGGTACGAAGTGGTTGTCCATCACGTCCACGTGGACGGCGTCGGCAGCGCTGATCCGCTCCAGCTCGGTTTCAAGATTGACGAAATCGGCCGAGAGGATGCTCGGGTTGATGCAGCACTTGCTCACGTGTGTCTCCCTGGCTAGGACTGGTTGGATCTTGCGGCGGCTGGCTAGATCTTGCGGCGGATGAGCGCCAGGAACATGGCGTCGGTCGCGTGGATGTGCGGCCACAGCTGGGCGGTGGACTCATGTCCGGCCTCCAGCGCACCGGGCAGGCTGACCGCATCCAGGGCGGCACCGGCGTCGAGCAGTTCGAGGTCGTTGCGCTTGCGCATCACGTCGGAGACGACGGCGGTGGTTTCGGCCGGGTGCGGAGAGCAGGTCACGTAGGCCACCACACCGCCGGGCTTCACGGCGTCGACGGCGGTGGTCAGCAGTTCGCGCTGCAGGATGCCCAGTTCGCCGACGTCGCCGGGCTGGCGGCGCCAGCGCGACTCGGGCCGGCGGCGCAGGGCGCCCAGTCCGGTGCAGGGAGCGTCTACCAGGATCCGGTCAAAGGTTTCGGGGTAGTCCTCGGCAATGGTGCGGCCGTCCCCGGTGCGTACGTTCCAGGTCTCCCCCGGTACGGCTTCCAGGGCTTGCCGAACCAGCTGGGCACGGTGCGGGGCCGGTTCGTTGGCCAGCAGGACGGCGCCCTGTTCGTGGGCCAGGGCCGCGAGCAGCGCGGCTTTGCCGCCGGGGCCGGCACACATGTCCAGCCACTTCTCCACGCCGTCCTCATCGATGGAGGAACCGTCGAGTTTCAGTTCGGCCAGGGCCCGGGCCACCAGCTGGGAGCCGGCGTCCTGCACCCGCGTGGTGCCGGCGCGCACAGAGTCCAGGCGCCCGACGTCGCCGGCGGAGAAGAGCGCGGAATCCTTTACGAGTTCCCCGTCCACGGCGCCGGCTTTCCGGGCGTCGTCCAGATCTCCGAGGCCGGGCAGGGCCACCAGGTTCACTACGGGCGCGTCGTTGTCGGCACGCAGCAGGTCAGTGATTTCGTCCACGCTGCGCCCGTGCGCCACCAGGGACTGGCGCAGGGCGCGGACAATCCATTCCGGGTGGCTGTGTTCAATGGCGGAGCGCTTCACGGCGTCCGGTTCACCTTCGGTGAGCAGCTGGACCCAGTCCTCCATGCTGCGGGCCGAAACCTTGCGCAGCACGGCATTGATCAGGGCGGAAGGTCCGGCGCCGATGACGGCGCGGGCCAGGCCCACGGTCTGGTCCAGGGCAGCATGGGCCGGCACCCGCATCGCGAGCAGCTGGTGGACGCCGATCCGCAGGGCATCAAGCACTGCCGGGTCCAGGCGTTCCAGCGGCCGGTCCACGCACTTGGCCAGGATGGCGTCGTAGGTGCCCTGGCCGCGCAGCGCGCCGTAGGCCAGCTCAGTGGCGAACCCGGCGTCGCGCTTGTCCAGGCGGTGCTTGCGGATGCTCTTGGGCAGCACCAGGTTGGCGTAGGCGTCCTCACCGGAAACCGCGCGGAGCACCTCGAAGGCCACCAGCCGGGCGGGATCGGCAGCACGGGTGCGCTGGCCGGGTGCTGCGGCGGTGCGGGTCTTCACGGCGGCGCGGCGGCGTTCGTGGCCCTTTTCGTTACGGGAATTCTGGGAGGTCATTCGAAGACCACGTCCTCACGGTTGGCGAGGCCGCGGGCCCAGTCGGCCCCCGGCATCATTTTCTTGCCCGCAGGCTGTACCCGCAGCAGTTCCAGCGCGTGCGATCCGGTGCCCACCAGGGCGGCAGCGCTGCTGCCGCCGCTGAATCGGACCTGGCCGGGGAGCAGGTCGGTGACGTCGGGGCGCAGGGCTGCGGCGCCGATCTTGAATCGGGCGCCGTCCCAGCCGGTCCAGGCGCCGGGTTCGGGGGTGACGCCGTTGATCCGGCGGCGGATAGCCAGGGCGGGCTGCTGCCAGTCCACGCGGGCATCATCGATGGTCAGCTTGGGAGCCAGGGTGATGTCACCCTGCTGCGGGACGGCGACGGCGGCACCGGCGTCCACGGCGCTGAGGGTCTGGGCCAGGAGCACCGCACCGGAGTGCGAGAGCCGTTCCAGCAGGTCTCCGCTGGTGTCCTCCGGCCGGACGGTTTCGGTCATGGTGCCGTACACCGGGCCGGTGTCCAGACCGGTTTCCAGCAGGAAGGTGGAGGCACCGGTGACATCGTCTCCGGCAATCACGGCGTGCTGCACGGGAGCGGCTCCGCGCCAGGCCGGCAGCAGGGAAAAGTGCAGGTTGATCCAGCCGTGCCGCGGCACGGTCAGGGCCCGGGCCGGAACCAGGGCGCCGTAAGCAACAATGGCTGCGACGTCGGGCTCCAGGGCGGCGATGGCGGCAATGGCTTCATCGTCCACCTTGGATGCGCGGATCACCGGCAGGCCCAGCTCCTGGGCACGGGCGGCCACCGGCGACGGGGTCAGGACCTTCTTGCGGCCCAGCGGTGCGTCGGGCCGGGTCAGGACGCCAACGACGTCGAACCCGGCCTCCACGAGGGCATCCAGGGACGGCACGGCCACCGACGGGGTGCCGGCGAAAAGAACTCGAAGCGCCACGCGGACTAGGCCCCTGCCTTGGCGCCGGACCCGAAGGACCCGCCGCCAAAGGAGCCAGCACCAACCGAACCCCCGCCGAAGGAGGACCCGACGCTCTGCGCACGCTCGCTAACGGTGCGTGCGGCCACGGTGTCGTATTCACGCTGGCGGATGGCACGCAGTGCTTCCTTGCGGTCCTCGCCCTCGAGCCGGTCAATGTACAGGGAGCCGTTCAGATGGTCGGTTTCGTGCTGGAAGCAGCGGGCAAGCAACCCTTCGCCCTCGATGCTGATCGGGTTGCCGTGCAGGTCGACTCCGGTGACGCGAGCCCAGCGGAAGCGCGGTGCCCGGTAGCCGAGGCCGGGAATGGACAGGCAGCCCTCCAGCTGCTCTTCCTGCCGGTCTTCGCTCAGTTCCAGGACGGGATTGACCACGTGGCCCGACTGGCCGTCCACACGGTAGGTGAAGACCCGCAGGCTGACGCCCACCTGCGGCGCGGCCAGGCCGGCGCCGTCGACGTCCTCCATGGTTTCCTCCATGTCCGCTACCAGCTTGGCCAGTTCCGGGCCAAAATCGGTGACGTCTTCGGCCCGGGTCCGAAGGACCGGGTCGCCGAGGGTGCGGATAGTGAGGATGGCCATCGGGTGTTCGTTCCTTACTGTTGCTGCTTGGGATCGAATCCAGTCTAGTTGGCTCCGCCGCCCGCCGGGACGGCCGAGGGCTGGATGGGGGCCTCCGGTGCCGGAGCAGCGTGCGCACCAACCGGCGGCGGCGGCACGGGAAGCAGTGCCCGGCCCGCCCCGATGGCATCCATGCTGGTCTGCCAGACCCGCCGCAGGGCGCAGAACTTGAACCAGTGCTGCGGCAGTACCGCGGGGTTAGCGCGCATGGGCCGCACCTCGGTCTGCCCCACGGCGACACCGAGCAGCAGCGGTTCCTGTCCGTAAGCCCAGGGCTCCCAGGTGCCGGCGCCGGCGTCGACCAGGGATTCCTGCGCCTTCATGCCGGCCACCAGCTGCATCACCACCTTGTCATCCAGCGGCTTCACCTGGCCGTCCCGGTCCGTCTTTTTGGTTTTGTAGTCGATCAGGCACAGCCGTCCGCCGATCCGCGCCACCAGGTCCAGGGTCCCGGCGTAACCAACCTCGGCGTTCCAGACGGTGATCTCGGGAGCGATGGGCTGGACTTCGTAGAGTTTCCACCACTCGTCGAACCGGTCCGCGAACTGGTGCTCGCCGCGCGAGGCCAGGTCTTCCCTGGCACGTTCCAACTCATGCGGGCGGTCCAGGGCCCGAAGGGCAACCTGCTCGGCGTAGAAGTGCACGCGCGTGCCCCGCTCGGCCGCGGCGTCGCGGTAGCGTTCAGAGGCGGAGGAAGCATCCTTGACCACGCCGCGCAGCGCGGAAGGGTTCCCCAAGGCGGCACTGAGCTTGGGATCCTTGACGACGGCGGAGGCCGCCATGTAACTGTGCCAGCCGTCCAGGGAGGTGGAGCCCTGGGCGATCACCGTAGTAATAGAGGGCACCGTGGGCGGCTCCGAGAGCGACCGCGAGTACATCCGTCCGTATTCGGTAGCGTGTGCCAATGCTGGTTCAGTCATGTTTCCAGTCTGCCACCCGGCGGTGACACTCCGGGTTCAGGGGCTGCCGGGACGGACCGTGTGTCCGGGCCGCCTCCTGCAGCCGGCCTTTACCGTGTGCCCCCGGCCCGTACGCGGTTGATCACTGCGTCCACCCGGCTACGGATCTCCGCCCTGGTGCCGACCAGTGCGAACGGAGGGCCGTCGTCGGTGGTTCCCCACGGTACAAGGACATCGAAATCGAGCTCACGGACCAGTGCCAGGCTGTCGAGGTAGGCCTGCCGAAGCGAAGGGTCCAGGACCACTGCCTTCCATTCGCCGTGCTCAATCCAGAGGAAATCTCCGGTGAAGAGGAACCGACCGTCGCCGCTGTCCCATAAATAGCTGGCGGTGCCGGCTGTGTGGCCCGGTGTCGGAATCACTTCCAGGTCGCCGTCGATCATTTGCCGGTCCTCGAACACGCCGGCTACCTCCATGGCGGCAGCCACCTCGGCCCGGTCTCGGGAGTGCACATATACCGGCACATCCAGCCCCGGAGCGCCGTACATGGCTTCATGGGCGTGATTGATCAGCAGCCGGACTGCACCGCCCAGCTCCTCAATGGCTTGATGCGCGCTGCCGATCCCGGGCGAGTTGTAGATGATCACGTTGCCCGCGGGCCGTTGGAGCAGATAGGAACGCAGCAGCACATTGTCCTGATAGGGCAGGCGGGCAGTTGGCGTGGCCAGCAGCCCCTTCAGGAGATTTTCCAGCTGGCTGGTCTCCGGCTGCGGCATCGGCTGCGGCATCGCGCCCCTTCGTCCTGGTGGTGTCCAGTGGTCCAGGTTTCTGTTCCGACTGCACAGCATGCGCCTGCCGGACGGGATATGGAAGCGCCCAGACACAAAAAAGGCCGCCACCTTCCTGTAAGGAAAGTGACGGCCTGTGCTGGTGGGCGATACTGGGTTCGAACCAGTGACCTCTTCGGTGTGAACGAAGCGCGCTACCACTGCGCCAATCGCCCAGCTTTTGCTGTTTTTTTCTACTTCTTGTCTATTTCTTGTTCTGTTGCCTGCCGGTGTGCCCGTAAGCACTCCAACGAGTAAAGAGCCTAGCCCAGATCCGGCGGGAGTCCAAACCGTCTCAGGAACCACACCGCAACCAGTGCCGATTGGACGAACCCGCAAACGTCCTATAGAGTTTTTCTTCGTTGGAAAGCGGGGGTTCGCCGCGGAAAGCGCAAGCGTTCCGAGGCAAATAACCCCTAACTTCTTCAATGCGGACGTAGCTCAGCTGGCTAGAGCACCACCTTGCCAAGGTGGATGTCGCGGGTTCGAATCCCGTCGTCCGCTCGCAAGTCACTGTACAAGCCGCTCCTGGTTCTCCCGGAGGCGGACAGCCAAAGCTTCACGCGGCGGTTACGGTGGGGTGGCCGAGAGGCGAGGCAGCGGCCTGCAAAGCCGTATACGCGGGTTCGAATCCCGTCCCCACCTCCACAGTGGATTGCAGCAAAACCCATTTATGGGCGCGATTGGCGCAGCGGTAGCGCGCTTCCCTGACACGGAAGAGGTCACTGGTTCGATCCCAGTATCGCGCACGACAGTACTGTTTTCAGTGCTTTCTTGCGGACGTAGCTCAGCTGGCTAGAGCACCACCTTGCCAAGGTGGATGTCGCGGGTTCGAATCCCGTCGTCCGCTCTCCCTGCTGCCTTTGGTTTTCCAGGAGTAATCCTGAACGGGCCGGGCAGCCGGGCGCGATTGGCGCAGCGGTAGCGCGCTTCCCTGACACGGAAGAGGTCACTGGTTCGATCCCAGTATCGCGCACGGACAGTTTCGACTGTCTACATTTGCGGACGTAGCTCAGCTGGCTAGAGCACCACCTTGCCAAGGTGGATGTCGCGGGTTCGAATCCCGTCGTCCGCTCTCCCCCGGTTTTCAGGCCGGAAAAGAAGGAACAGGTTTTCGCCTGTTCCTTCTTTCGTTTAAGCGCTTCCGAGGGGTGCCAATCCCTGCGCTGTGTCCGCACTGCTGTGCCTGTGTACAGCAGATGCGGTGCCGGCCTCATCTCCCGTACAGCAGACGCCCCCTGAAGCAGCATTTGCCCGCATCAGCTGTACACAAGGCATACCGTCTGAGCCGGCCTGCCGACCCTGCCGACTCCCCCGCCGCGAGTTCACCCCCAGCCTAGGCGCCGGGGATGAAAAATTGCGCCCACAAAAGAAACCCTTGGCCGCTCCAGCGCCACGGCCTACCATGGAGGGGAACGGGAAACGAGCGGGTTTCCCCTGTGAAAGGAGGTGATCCGTGTCTGTATTTGACGAGCTCAAGGGCAGGGCCGGAGAGCTGAAGGGTAAGGCCGCCGGATTTGTGGGCGAGAACGCCGACAAGATCAAGGGCGGAATCGATCAGGCCGGCAACTTCGTGGACCAGAAGACGGGCCACAAGTACTCCAGCAAGATTGATGGCCTCCAGAGCAAGGTTTCCGAAGCGGTTGATAAGACCAACCGCGGCAAGGAGCCGGGAACCGGCAACGGTCCCGGACAAACCCCTCCGGTCCAGTAAGTCTTACGAGCACGACAAGAAGCGCCGGTCCCGCCGCGAGGCGGCACCGGCGCTTCCGCGTTTAATTGCTGGGAATCTTGCTAGGAATCCTCGCCGGTCTGACCTTCCCGGGCCAGTGCGGTCAGGCGGGAGACTGCACGGAAATACTTCTTCATGTACCCGCCGGCCATCATTTCCTTCGTGAACAGCTGGTCAAACGGCACGCCGCTGGCCAGGATCGGCACGTCTTTGTCATACAACCGGTCCGCGAGGACCACGAAGCGCAGCGCCACCGACTGCTCGGTGATGGTCTGTACGTTCCGCCAGACGACGGCGTCGATACCGTCGATCAGCTGCCGGTAGCGGCTGGGGTGGACGCTGGACAGGTGCGCGATCAGCTCGGAGAAGTCATCGGCTGCCACGGTCTTGCCGCTGAACTCGGACTCCATCCGCTGCTCCAGCTCGGCGTCGTCCAGCGGCGCCGGGGACTCGGGCAGGCCGCGGTGGCGGTAGTCCTCGCCGTCGATGCGGACTACATCGAACTGGTCGGCCAGGACCTGGATTTCGCGTTGGAAGTCGACGGCGGCAAAGCGTCCCTCCCCCAGCGAGCCCGGCAGGGTGTTGGACGTGGCTGCGAGCTTGACGCCGGCGTCGGCCAGTTCCCGCATCAGCCGGGACATGAGCACGGTGTCTCCCGGATCATCGAGCTCGAACTCGTCAATGCAGACCAGCTTGTAGGTGCTCAGGGCGTCCACGGTTTTGCGGAAGGACAGTGCGCCTACCAGGTTGGTGTATTCCACGAACGTGCCGAAGGCCTTGGGGCCCTCCACCGCATGCCACAGCGAGGCGAGGAGGTGGGTCTTGCCGACGCCGAATCCGCCGTCGAGGTAGAACCCGGCCTTGGTCTCGGGCTTTTTGCCGCCGAAGAACTTCCGGAAACCGCTGGGCTCGGGGGTGTCGACGTCGGCGGCAAAGGAGCGCATGGCGTCCACGGCTTTTGCCTGTGATGGCTGCGCCGGATCGGGGCGGTAGGAATCAAAGGACACGCTGCCGAAGCGAGGCGAGGGGAAGAATCCCTGCAGCAGTTCGTTTACGGATACCTGGGGAGTCCGTTCTGTCAGGTGCTCCAGTTGTGCCACTGCGTGCTGTCCGTCCGTTTCGTGCCCGGCCGGCAAGGTCTGCCGGTTCTGATGCTCTTTGGGTGGCGGCATTTCGCCGCCCTGCAAACGATACGCCAACGCGCCCGTGAATGAGATTTGCAAGCCCTGGGGCACCCCGATCCCCAACCACGAGGGCAGCCCGACGCCCTTCTTCTCACGGTCGCGTAAACGCCGCGCACCGGCACGAGCGTCAGTGGTGAGGACATTCAGGGGTATCCGCGAAGTCCGATGCCTTGGGCTCTTTATTGCGTGATCGCCTTCGAATACGATTCCGCCGTGGAATCTTCGCCAAAGAAGTACGAAGCCGATCTCTCACGGACGCCGCGAACGGTTGATCCGGTCGTGGAGTGGTTATTGCAAGGCGATCCGGCCATCCGGTGGCAGGTGTTACGCGACCTTCTCGACGCCTCCCAGGATGAGGTGGACGCTGAACGGGCGCGGGTGGAGCACGCAGGGTGGGGCGCCGGGCTGCTCGCAAGGCGTGCCCCTGACGGACGGTGGGCGGACGGGGCCTGCTTCCCGGATACCGCGGCGTTCGCCGAGAGTACGGCGCGGGCCCTGGCCGGCGGGGAACCACCGCCGCCGTTCCCTGCCGCCTTTGCAGAACCGACGCCGGGCGCACAACCGGGCGTGCAACCGGGCGGAGAGCCGGAGCAACCGTGGACCGCTACCTACCCGGTACTGCTGGACCTGTGCCATCTGGGCGTACCACCGGACAGCGCGGTGATGCAGGAGACAGCGCAGCTGGTCGCCGACAACTGCAGGTGGGAATACGACGGATTGCCGTTCTTCGCCGGGGAAGTCGACTGCTGCATCAATGCCGGCACTATCCTGATCGGCAACTACTTGGGCGTCGACGTCGAGCCGGTGGTGCAGCGGCTCCTTGCGGACCAGATGCCCGACGGCGGCTGGAACTGCTGGGCCGAGACACGTCCGGCACCAGGATCCTTTTCCAGCACCCTTGATGTGGTGGACGCTTTACTGCGGTGGGAGCGGCACACCGGTGGATCCGACGAGGTCCACCGGGCACGCCATGACGGCGAGGAGTACCTGCTTCAACGCTCCCTGTTCCGGTCCTTGCGCACCGGCGAGGTGGTGGACCCGCGATGGCTTCAGTTCTCCTATCCTCCTCGCGGGCACTATGACCTGCTCAAGGCGGCGAGCTACTTCGCCCTGCGCGGCGGACCGGCCGATCCGCGGCTGGCTGAAGCGATCGACCATATCCGTGCGAAACGCCAGCCGGATGGACGGTGGCTGCTGGAGAACACCCACCCCGGCGCGGTCCACTTTCGCTTCGAAGGACCCGACGGCACGCCGAGCCGGTGGAACACCCTCCGGGCATTGCGGGTTCTGCGCTGGTACGACGCAGCTAGTTAGAGAACGGAATCCGTCGAAGGGCGTCAACGACCTGCAGGACTGCCACCCGCTGGAGTGCTTCAGGCCGGCAGAGGATATCCACGCGCCGTGCCAGCGGCAGGTCGTGGATCGGTTTGAGGACAATCCCGCTGCCTGGCGGCGGGGCTGCGGTGTGGCGCGGCATCAGCGAGACGGCAGAACCGGCGGAGACAATCGCTGCCGCAATGAAAAACTCGTTGATCCGGTGCGTGACATTAAGGGGTTGCCCGGCGTGAACAGCAAGTGCCTGCAGGGCAGACGTCAGCGGAAAGCCGTCCTGGACTGACACCCATTCTTCAGTGATGAGGTCGGCGACGCTGACGCTTGGCTCAATGGCGAGAGGGTGTGTCTCTGACATTGCGACGTCGAGGGGCTCCCGAACCAGCGGCAGGACGGTGATGGATTCGGGCCATGGCGGGCTGTGCTCAAGGCGGTGGGCAATGACCACGTCGTAATCGGCGGCCAGGGCGGGAAAGTCTTCCTGGCCCACATCCCGGTCATGGCAGATTAGCCGCGGGCTATCCTCACCGGACAGCGCTTGAAGCAGGGGCCCGAAGTAGGTCAGGCCGGCGCTGTTGAAGGCGCACAGGTTCACCGTCGCGCGGGGGTCCTGGAGGTAATGGCTGACGGCCTGCTCGGCAGAACGCATGGCGACGCTGATATCAACGGCGGCCCGGGCCAGGGCCTGGCCGGCGCCGGTCAGGACAAGGTTCCGTCCCCGCCGCTCCGTCAGGGGAACCTCTGCCCGGCGCTGCAGCGCCGCCAATTGCTGCGACACGGCGGATGCGGAGACATGGAGCGCGCGGGCAACTGCGGCAAGGCTGCCTCGCTCACCCAATTCCCGAAGCAGCTGTAACTGATGCAGATCCATAAGGAAAACCTAAACCATCAGTTCATCAAATGCCCTCTCGTCTTATCTTTCCATTGCCATAAGACTGGTCAGGTGACCTTCCCCTCCCCGCGTCCCGCCCGGCGAATCCAGCCCGCCCGGCGAATCCAGCCCGCCCGGCGAATCCGGACTGAACCGCGACGCCTGTTGTTTTCGCTACTTTCTGCGCGCAGGGTGGATCTCCTACTCCTGATGGTCGCTGTCGTGTGGGGCAGCAGTTATCTTGCAGCCAAAACCCTCACCGAGACAGTCGGCGTCACCGTCATCCTTTCCCTGCGCTTCCTGATCACCACGCTGGCCCTGGCACTCATCTGGCTGGTCGGGAACCGCCGTCGGCCCGGTCGCCGCGAGACGCTCGTCGGCGTGGTCCTGGGCCTGACACAGGCCGCGGTACTTCTCCTGGAAACCCAGGGAATCTCCGGTACCAGTGCCACGAATGCCGGGCTGATCATCAGTCTCGTGATTGTGTTTACCCCCGTCACGGAGAGCCTCGCCTTCCGCGTGCCGCTGCCGCGCATGGTCTTCGTGGCGGGGGTGGTGGCAGTGGTAGGTGTATGCCTCCTTGTCTCCGGTGACGGATTCGCTGCTCCGACGCTGGGAGACCTGCTTGTGCTGGCCGCCGCCGTCGTGCGGTCAATCCACGTCACCGCCGTCTCCGGCCTCACCCAGGGACGCGGTCACAGCGCACTGAATCTGACCCTGATGCAAAGTGCGGTCTGCGCCGTCGTATATAGCGCAGCCGACCACCAAGGTGTGCTCGAGGCAGTGCGCAGCTTCGACGCCGGTGAATGGATGGGTGTGCTCTACCTGGGGCTGGCATGCAGCGTGTTCGCATTCCTCGTCCAGACCTGGGCCATCCAGCAGACCTCGGCGTCGCGGGCCAGCCTCCTGATGGGCACCGAACCTATCTGGGCCGTCCTCATCGGAATTACCATAGGCCGGGAAGCCCTTCCGCTGCCGGGCATCGCCGGTGCCGCACTCATCATCACCGGCACGTACCTGGGGCTGAGGTCCGAGACACGCCACCGCGCAGCGACGTCTCCAGCGAAACTCGACGCCGTCGGGACGCCGTGATCGCACTTCAACGGTTCGTCTTTAGCCGGTACCCGAGCACTGCAGCTGCTGCCAAAAGTGCAGTACCTAACCGACTGAGCCCTTCTTCCCACCAGCTATCGGTCTGGACGCCTGCGGCGAGGCCGACAGTCAACGTCAATACTCCGACCAGAACCATCACGATCAGCAAACGTCTGGCTTTCCGCCGTCCCGCCGCCGTCAACGGCTTCGGCGCAGTCTGCTCCTTGGAGTCCTCTCGCTCAAAGAGCAGAAACAACACGGAAGCAAAGAGGACTGCGAACATCGTCTGCAGCAGGAAAGGCCATTCTTCATCACCAGTCGTCGAGAATTGGACGGCGAGTACTATCAGCATGCCTGCAACTGAAATGGCCAGTGAAGCAACAAGTATGAGTCGCTTGCGGTCCCGCGCGAAAACGATCGGTTGACCTTTCGACCGGCCTCTTATGACCCATGCCCCACCGATGGCCGTGGCGCAGCCCCACGCAAAGAAGATCCAGGAAGTGACGGCTTCGCCGCCGGTCCCCTGGATCGCCCGGCTGAAGCTTGCATACACGCATATCAGGCTCAGCCCCAGCGTCAGGCTGCCGCACAGGATCCGTAACGGCGCTTCGCCCGGCTTCCTGCCGGTACGGACCGAACCATGTGTCATCGCAGCCTCCGCGGTCGCAGTAGTTCACCTTGCAGTGCATACTACTCACCGCCTGCTTCTAGCTGCCTCCGTGCCTGGAGCTGCGCGCACAGTGCTACTGCTTGGCCGGTTGGGGCTCGGCTCACGGCCTAAGGTATTGGCGCGACGACCGATCGGGAACCATAGGCTCGGGCCGGCGAACAGGAAGGCAAGCACCGCGAGCACCCACACTGCCCGTGCCCCGGCGGTGAGGTGGGATGCAAGCATTACCGTCCCCCTTTTTTCGGGCCGGAGCGACTCTCGAGGCACACCTGCGGCCGGCCAGGCAGAATCGGAACGTTGCCCTCCGTCATGTCTGGACGCCGGCCGAAACGCAGCCAATACTCGACACATGACCCCTCGGCGCACCGCGAGCCCAAATGCGGACAGCCCGCGCATCGGCGCTGAACGGACCCTGATAGGCCTGGAGTTCGGCACAGCCGCTGCTGCCCTCGGCGGCGGAATCCTGCTGGCCGTCCGGCCCGACGGCGCGTTCCTCCACGCGGATCCGCATGTGCTGCGGCGGACCCCGTTTACGGACTGGCGGCTGCCCGGCCTGCTTCTGGCCGCCGGGTGCGGCGGCGGATACCTGGCCACCGGGATCCTCCAGCTGCGCCGCCACCGGGCAGCCCGGCCGCTGGGAGTGGCGGCCGGCCTCAGCCTGATCGGATTGGAAGCCTGGGAAACCGCCTACGTCGAGTTCCAGCCACTGGAGGCCGTGTTCGCCGTCGTCGGCGCTGCCGTCGCCGTGCTGGCGCTGCGCGTCCCCACCGGCCGTCCGGCACTGCGCCTCCTGACCGGGGCGTCCCCGGGTTAGGCGGGCATTGGAAGTTTTCACCTCCCGGCGTCGTTAGGCTTAGAAGAAGCCAATATTCAAAAGCCTAGGAAAGAAGTTTTGCGTATGTCGATCGCCGCTGACAGCAACCCCAAGTTCGCCGCCTACGCCCACCCGGAGCGGTTGGTGTCGACGGACTGGTTGGCGGAACACCTGGACAAGCCGGATAACCTGGTGGTCCTGGAATCCAACGAGGACATCCTCCTCTACGAAACGGGCCACATCCCCGGCGCCGGCAAGATCGACTGGCACACCGACCTCAACGACGCCGACACCCGGGACTTCGTGGACGGCGAGGCCTTCGCGCAGCTCATGTCCCGCAAGGGCATCACCCGCGACTCCACCGTGGTCCTCTACGGCGACAAGAGCAACTGGTGGGCCGCCTACGCCCTGTGGGTCTTTACCCTGTTCGGCCACGAGGATGTCCGGCTGCTCGACGGCGGCCGGGACAAGTGGGTTGCCGAAGGCCGCCCCATGACCACGGACAAGGTTTCCGTGCAGCCCACCGATTACCCCGTGGTGGAGCGCCGCGACGAACAGATCCGCGCGTTCCTGCCCGACGTCGTCGGCCACCTGGGCAAGGGACCGCTGATCGACGTGCGCTCCCCCGCCGAATACACCGGCGAACGCACGCACATGCCCGACTACATGGATGAGGGCGCCATGAAGGGCGGGCACATTCCCACCGCGAAGTCCGTGCCGTGGGGCAAGGCCGCCGCCGAAGACGGCACATTCCGCAGCCGCGACGAGCTCGAGGCCCTCTACAAGGACGGGGCGGGCCTGCAGGAGGGCGACGACGTCGTGGCCTACTGCCGCATAGGCGAACGTTCCAGCCACACCTGGTTTGTCCTGAAGCACCTGCTCGGTTTCGAGTCCGTACGCAACTATGACGGATCCTGGACCGAGTGGGGCAACGCCGTGCGCGTGCCGATTGCCCGCGGTGAAGAACCCGGCAACGCACCCCGCTGATTTCCACCGCATAAAGAGAGATTTCCCCATGACCGCAACACCCGAAACCGCCATCCCGGACTCCTTGGCCGAAATCGTCGACGACTTCCAGGCAATGGAGGAAGCCGAGCGGCTGGAACTGCTGCTGGAATTCTCCCGCAGCCTGCCCGAGCTGCCCGCGGAAATCGCCGACCGGCCCGAACTGATGGAGCAGGTAGTGGAATGCCAGTCGCCGGTGTTCCTCAGCCTGGATGTGGACGACTCCCCCGAACACCTGGTGTCCCTGTTCTTCAAGGCGCCGCCGGAAGCACCCACTACCCGCGGGTTCGCCAGTGTCCTGTACGAAGGCCTGAACGGACTGCCGGCAGCGCAGATCCTGGCCGTGCCGGCCGATGTTCCGGACCGGCTGGGGCTCACCCGGGCCATCACCCCGCTGCGCATGCGCGGGATGTCCGCCATGCTGGGACGTATCAAGCGCCGGCTCGCTGAACACGAAAAGCTGAACCAGGCGTAGGTTTCACCGGCACAGCAGTTTCACCGGCACAGCAGGAGGGCAGCACCATGGCGGGCAACCGGGACAAGAACGCGGGCCGGAGCGCGACGCCGGCCACGCGTCTGCTGGACCACGGCAAGGTTCCGTACACCGTGCGTCATTACGAGCACGACGCCGGTGCGCCCTCCTATGGACTGGAAGCGGCGGAGAAGCTGCAGCTGCCGCCGGAATCCGTGTACAAAACCCTGATGGTGGATCTGGGCGGACACCTGGCCGTGGCCATGGTGCCGGTGGCGCTGAACCTGGACCTGAAGAAATTCGCCGCGCTGATGGGTGCCCGCAAAGCCGTGATGGCGGACCGCCACGAGGCGGAGAAGCGCACCGGCTACGTGGTGGGCGGGATATCCCCGCTGGGCCAGAAGCACGCCTCCCCCGCCGGCATCGACTCGCGCGTCGAGCTGCTGGACACCGTGTATGTGTCCGGCGGCCGGCGCGGCCTGCAGATCGGCCTCTCCCCGTTTGACCTGATCCGGCTCACGCACGCCGTCTCTGCCCCCATCGCGGCCGCCCCGGCCTGAGGGCCGCCTGTCTCGGGCTGCGGCTGGTGCCTAGCCCTTGCGCACGTGGTGCAGGGCGTAGCCGTAACTGAGCCGGGACCGCTGCGGATCGGCTTCCAGCCACGCATCGGCGGTCCCCTTCGGGAACTCCATCCGCACGACGTCGGCCAGCTCTTCCGGGCGGTCGAAGGTCCAGCTGCTCATCACCCGCGTGGTTGACGCACCGTGTTCCGCCCACCAGGACGCGATGTAGTCGCCCTCGCCCTGGCCGGCTGCCGCGTTGGCCGCCTCGAGCAGGTCCGCGAACTCGCCGTCGTCCTGGTCATTGTCGATGACCATCAGGGACCCGCCGGGCCGCAGCACCCGCAGGACCTCCGCCAGCCCAGCCGAGCAGTCATTCTGAGGCGACGGAAAAAAGTACGCAAACCGGGCATGGACTACGTCCACCGAACTGCCCGGAAGCGGGATGTACTCCGCCGAACCATGCAGCACCGAGGCGCCGCCGGCCCGTGCCCGTGCCGCTGCCAGCAGCTCCGGATCGGGTTCGACGCCGATCACCGAGGCCGCCTGTTCCGCATACCGGGGCAGCCAGAACCCGGTGCCGCAGCCCAGGTCAAGGATGATGCGGCCCGCCCAAGGCGCGAGACGGGACAGGGCCGCCCATACATACTCCTCCCGGTCCAGGGCACGGTTCTCGATTTCGTACAGGTCCGGATGCAGGCCCTGGTTCCAAGCCCGGAAAAAGTCGGCAGGCATTCCGGCCCGGTCATGATTCAGCATTGGTTACTCTTCGGCATTGGCTCCCCCATTGGTGCTGCTTTTCCACCGAAGATACAGGCCCGATGCCGGGTGCCCGGCTATTGATCACCGTCCGGCAGGTCCCGCATTGCGCGCAGCGGTGACAGGACCAGCGGCAGGAACGCGAGGCACGCGAGGACCCCGGCAATCCAAAGGGCCGGCCGCGCTCCGTAGACCTGGCCCATAACCCCGCCCAGAACCGCTCCTACAGGCTGCGTTCCCCACACCAGGAACCGCATGGTGGCATTCATCCGGCCGAGCAGCCGGTCGGGAGTCAGCCGCTGGCGGAAACTGACCTGTGCAATGTTGTAGACAACGGTGCCGCAGCTTGCGACCCCTAGGCCCGCTGCTCCGAGCCAGACCGTCCAGCCTTGGCTGGCTGCGGGCCACAGCAGCGCGAAAGGCGCCGTTGCCGCTACCGACATCCAGATGGAGCGGCCTTCGCCGAGCCATGCGGTCACCCGCTTCGCGGCCAGCGCACCCAGCAGGCCGCCCACACCCAGCAGCGAGAACACGATTCCCATTTGCCCCGAGCCCAGCCCCAAATCGCGGGGCAGGAAAAAGATCAGCATCGCCATGTAGGCGGAGAAAGCCAAGTTGAACAGGCCGCTGGATCCGGCGACGGCGCGCAGCAGCGGGTTGCCCAGGACAAAACGAAGGCCCTCCGCGATGTCGGCACCGAGCCTTGAACCGGGATCCCGCACCGGCCGGGCCTGCGGCTTCCGGATCCGGAAAACGAAGAGCGCTGACAGCCCCATGGCCAGGGCATCCAAGGCCACGGCGAAGGGGGCGGTAAGCCATGCGATGAGCTGCCCGGCCGCAGCGGGGCCGCCCAGCTGGGCGACGGATCGCACGGTCTCCAAGCTGGCATTGCCTTCCACCAGCCTGCTGCGGCCAATCAGCTGCGGAAGGTAGCTCTGGTACGCCACGTCGAAGAACACGCTGAAGATTCCGGTCACCAGGGCCACGGCGTAGAGCTGCCAGATAGACAGCACGCCCAGCCACCAGGCCAGCGGAATGGTCAGCAGAACCACAGAACGGATGACGTCGGAGGAGACCAGTACGTGCCGGTAGCGCAGCCGGTCCACCCAAACCCCGGCGGGCAGTCCGACCAGCAGGAAAGCCACGGTGCTCACGGCAGCAAGCACGCCTGCCTCCAGTTCGCTGGCGTCCAATGACAGGACGGCTACCAGCGGAAGTGCCAGGCCGGAGATCTCCTGCCCGAATCTGCTCAGCGCCGTGGAGTAGAAGAGGTTGCGGAAGTCGTGCTCCCGCAGGATCCCCCGGCCGCCCTTGCCTGCGGGGCTACTCTCCGTGACCTCTGCTGCGCTCTTCTCCGTCACCGCACTCTTGTCCGTCCCTGCACTCTTGTCCGTCGTCGCACTATTCTCCGTCGCGGCACTCTTCTCCGTCGTCATGCGATTGACTTTGTGCAATCGATTGAGTTTTGTCAATAGCCCTCTGATATTCTGCCCGCATGACGAAAGAGAGCCGCCAGGCCCCGCGGCGGCCGGCCAGCGAGGAAGAAGCCAAGGCCCTCGCCTCCGCAATACGGTTCCGGATCCTCCGGCTGTGCCTCAAGGAGCAGCTGACCAACAAGGAAATCGCCACCCGGCTGGGGGCCAATCCCGCCACGGTGCTCTACCACGTCCGCAAGCTCGTCTCCGCGGGTTTCCTCGAGGCGCAAGAGGGCCGGTCCGGGCCCAGCGGAGCCTATGAAGTTCCCTATCTGGCCACGGAAAAGTCCTGGAAACTGGAGTTGGACGGGCATGATCTCGATGTTCGCGGCGCAGTAGTCGGTGCCTTCGTCGATGAAATGGGGCAGGTCCCGGCGTCGGCGGAGGTCATGATTTCCCGGCTGGGGGTCCGCCTCACCAAGGCGGGGCATGACCGGTTCGTGGACCGGGTAATGGGCATCCTGGAGGAGCTCAAGGCGGAGGAAGCCGAAGCCGAAGAGGAAGCGGACAGCACCAGGTATTCCATCTTCCTGGCCGTGCATCCCGAGAACAGGGCTCCCGCCGCAGAAGAGTAACCGTGGTGGCCGGCAGCGCCGTCGTCGCGCTTTCCTCCGCGCGAGGCCGCGCCGGACGCCGCCTGACGGACCGCACTGGCGCTAATGGTCTTTTCCATTGTTGAATACACGGATGCCTACCGCTGAGATACGCCGCGCCACCGAAACCGACATGCCGGCCCTCGGTGCAGTGCATGTCGCTGCATGGCAGTGGGCGTACCGCGGTTTGATGCCGGACACCGTGCTGGACGCGATGGATGCCGACCGCAGGGCCGAAGGCTGGACACGGCTGGTCCGGGAAGGAACCGTCCCGCAGCCGCACGTGGCCGTGATCGGCCTGGAAATGGTCGGGTTTTCCCACGCAGGCACCAGCCGCGACCGCGACGCCGGCCCGCAAACCGGAGAGGTCACCTCCCTGTATCTGCGCGCACACCACGTAGGCACCGGATTAGGGCGCCGTCTCTGGGAGGCAGCACTGGATCAGCTGCGCGGCAGCCAGCACGCGGAGGTCAGCGTGTGGGTGCTGGAGACAAACGTCCGCGGCCGGCGCTTCTATGAACGGATGGGGCTGGTCCCGGACGGCGCCGCCAGAACCGAAGTCCTCAACGGATCACCGCTAGCCGAGGTGCGCTACCGCGCACCGCTGGCGGGAACAACGCACTAACCCGGCTGCTCCGGGGCCCGGGCCGCCGGGGCTCGGAGTCCGGTCCCCGATCCCCCGCTACTCCCCCGGCTAGTCCCCCGTACGGTGCTCCGCGGGGTGCCGGGTGCGGCCCAGGGCGCTGTTCAGCCAGCCCAGCACCACACGCTCCCAGCGTTCGGGATCCACGTTGTATTCCTTGGTGTGTCCGGCCTGGGTGAAGGGCTCGAAAGTGATGACTTCCGGGTTCTTCTCCGCCAGTTCGGCTGACGGACCGTAGGGCACGAAGTCGTCATCCTTGCTGTGCAGGATCAGGGTCGGGATCCGGATTTCCTCTGCGCGGGTGACCCAGTCCATGCTCTTGAGGTCCAGCGGAGCGGCCAGTCCGGTCAGCGCCCGGCCGGCGGCGTTGGAGATCAGCCACTGTCCCAGCCGCCCGGCCTGCGCCGGAATCCGGTTCACCCTGGCGTGGTGCGCCAGCACATCCACCCAGTTGATCACCGGCCCGTCCAGCACCATTGCGCGGATGTAGCGGCTCAGCGGTGATCGGTCTGCAGCCTGCAGGCTGATCGCCCCGCCCATGGACCAGCCGAACAGGACGACATCCTTGGCACCGTTCTCCAGCGCGTACCGGATGGCGGCCTCGACGTCGTGCCATTCGGTGTGCCCCAGACCGTAGCGGCCATCCGCTGCGTAAGGGGCCTCGCCGTCGTTGCGGTAGGAGATCAGCAGGCTGCTCAGCCCGGCTTCACGCGCGGTGCGCACAGCTCGCAGGCACTCGGTGCGCCGCGCGCCCCGGCCGTGGACCATGACAGCCCAGGTCTCCGCCCCGGGGGTGCGCACCAACCAGGCCGGAGCGGTCCCGTTCTCCAGCGGGATCTGCACTTCTTCTTCGGGCATCCCGACGGCGGCCGGCGAGGGATAAATGGAACCGCTCCACCAGCCGCGCCGGGCCTTGGTGAGGTCACCGCTGTAGACCTCTTCGACGTCGCGCTGCACGGTGCCCTCACGCGGCACGTAGGAGCGGATGGCACCGATCCGGGCGTGCCCTTCGCCGTTGTCGAAGTACAGGCTGTATGTCCCGTCCACGGTGGTATCCGCGTTGGCCGGGAGGATGACCTGGCGTCCGTGCTCGCTCTCGGTCACGGCCAGGATCTCCAGGTTCGAGTCGCGGGTGCGTGCCGGGGTCACCACCTGGCGGGCGAAGTAAACGCCCAGGCCCGACGCCGCCGCCACCACCGCAGTTGATGCCACCGCACCTATTCCGGCCCCGAAAGCGGTCCAGCGGACCCAGGGAACCACGGAGCGTACCGCAGCAGAACCGGCAGGAACTTCAGTAGGAACGGAGATAGCCATAAGACTATTCTTACCGACGCTGACGCCCTGCCGCGCATCGAGGCCGCGCCGCGCCGAGCCGTGCCGGAGCGGCGGGCATATTAGGCTGGTGGCCATGACCTCGACAATTGTGGTGCTGACCGAAGAATCGCTGGTTCCCGGCGACATTGAAAACCTGCGTGCCCTGGCCGGTGATACCCCCACCCGCTTTGAGGTGCTGGTCCCGGCCGATCCGGGCCGGAACCTGCTGGTGGACGTGCTGGACAACCTGAGCCTGCTGGAATTCTCCGCCGCGTTCAAGAACCTCACCGGTGACCGGCCCTCCAAGGCCGACGAGGTGAAAGCCGCCGTCACCGAACTGGCCGAATCGCTGGAACTGATGCAGGCCTCCGGCCTGGAAGCCACCGGCACGGTCACCGGCGAGGAGCCGGTGACCGCCGTCGTCGAAACCGCCAAGCGTACGCAGGCGGATCAGGTGGTGGTTATCACCACCCCGCACGCCATCGAAGACACCTTCCGCACCGACTGGGCCAACGAGGCCCAGGACCGGCTGGGCGTGCCGGTACTGCACCTGTACAGCGGCTCGGGATTTATTGGCGACTCTTAAGCGTTGACGCGGATATGACTACCGAAGAGAACGCCGGAACCATCCCGGTGCAAAAGTCCGACGAGCAGTGGCGCGAGGAACTTTCCCCCGAGGAATTCGCCGTCCTGCGCAAGGCCGGCACCGAACGGCCCTACACCGGCGAATACTGGGACACCAAGACCGCCGGCGTGTACCAGTGCCGGGCCTGCGGCAGCGACCTGTTCACCAGCAACGAGAAGTTCGATTCGCACTGCGGGTGGCCGTCCTTCTTCGCCCCGCTGGCCGAGGGCAAGGTCCGTTACCTGCACGACCGCAGCATGGGCATGGACCGCATTGAGGTCCGCTGCGCCAACTGCGACTCTCACATGGGCCACCTGTTCGAGGGCGAAGGCTTTGATACGCCCACCGACCAGCGGTTCTGCATCAACTCCATTTCGGTGAAGCTGGTACCGGGCGACGGCGCCGGCAGCACCACCGAACCGTAAAGGACCGGCGTTGGAGTACGGAGTTTTCCCGGCCGACCCCGTAAAGGGGCCGGACATCCCGGACGAGGCAACGAACCGGTACCGGGAGCTGAGCGCGGACATTGCCTCCGGCGTCGGCGTGGTCTCCACCCGGCTGCGCGGGCGTGACTACGCCGCCACCGTCAGCGGTTTCCTCTCCGTCTCCTACGACCCGCCCACCCTGCTGGTGAGTCTCTACGCCGAGGCCCGCATCGCAGAGGCAGTGGTCGACGCCGGCAGCTGGGCCCTGAGCCTGCTGCCGGCACGGCTGCGCGGCACCGCCAACTGGCTCGCCAGCCCCGGCTCGCCCCTGGAGGGGCTGCTCAACCAGGTTGACTACGGCCGCGGACCGGAAACCGGCGCCGCCGTGATTGAGGGCTCCGTTGCCTGGTTCGAGGTACGCACCACGCAGGTGACGACGGCGGCCACCCACCTGCTCATCGTGGGCGAAGTGGTATCCATGGGCCGGCGCGCGTCCGCCGACGACGAGGCGGACCCGCTTGTCCACTTTGCAGGCGCCTACGCCCGGTTGGGCCGCTGAACCCGCCCGACCATTGTTTCCGGCCGGACCCAAACGTAACCTCGATGGACGGGGGAAACGTTCCGCTCACCGCTCAGAGGGTGCGGAACCACCGGTCCTGAGGAGATGCAAATGGGCACAGATCAGTACCATGAGCCGCCGTCTGAACTTCCGGCGGAAACCCGCACCTTTACCCGCATGTGCGCCAGCCTAAGTGAAGAAGCCGAAGCCATTGGCTGGTACGTGCAGCGGATGGCCGTTGAACCCGACGCCCAGTCCCGGGCCATCATGCTTGATTCCCTCGGCGAAGAGTTCAAGCACTTCAGCATGGAACTGGAGTTCCTGCTCCGCCGCACTCCCCTGTGGCGTGAGATAGCCCAAGGGATCCTCTTCACCGAGGGCGACATAGTCCGGCACGGAGAGGACTCCGAGGCCGAGGCCACCGGAGACTAGCCCGCCCGAGCAGTCCACCCATCCTCCGCTCAGGGAGGTGCCGCATGGCACGCAACAGCCTGCTGGACCGTTTCCGCCCCGTAGGTGCACCCGGTCCGGCCGGGCCCGCCGGAGTTCCGGCCGTCGATGACCAGGGACCGGCCGCTGAACTGATTCCCGTCTTCGAGGCCCTGGACTCCGCCATTGCGGCCGGGCAGCAGTTGACGGCCAAGGCCGAAGCCGACGCCGGATCCACCGTGGCTGCCGCCCGCCTCCAAGCCGCGACCCTGGTGGAGCAGGCGCATATGGACAGTGCAGCGGTGCGGGCCGACGCCGCCGCCCGGGTATCCGCCGACGCTGCCCGGGCAGACGAAGACATGCTCGGCCGGGCCCGCGAACAGGCAGCCGAGCTGCGCCGCCGGGGTGAATCCCGGATACCCGAACTGGCCGGCGCGATTGTGGCCGACCTCGTCTCGGATTTGCTCGGGCGCGGAACGGACAGCAGCTAATGCGCGCGGACTGGGTGGCGGCCTCCGTCCGGGCACGGTCCATGGCCCAGCGCCGGGTCGGTGCCGGTACCTGCCGGGAAGTTGCCGCGATGGCCAGTCTTCCCACCGCCGCCGAGGCCCTGGCCGACTCTGTGTACGGCCCCGACCTCACCGCAGCCCGCTCCCTGGGCGATGCCCAGCACGCCACCCGACGCACCGTCCTGTGGCAGCTGCGCGTCCTGGCCGGCTGGCTTCCCGCCGGCGGAACCCCGCTGATCCGGGCCGCCGCCGCCCGCTTCGAAGCGGACAACATCATCGCCCTGGCTGCTGCCCTGCACACCGGCACTTTGCCCGCGGGAACGGACATGGCGCCTGCTCCGCTCTACGATCTGGGCGGTCTGGCTACGGCCTGGCCCCGGCTGCGCACCGCTGAATCGCCCGAAACACTGCACGCCATGCTGGCCGCCAGCCCCTGGGGCGACCCCGGGACGGCAGCCCAGCTCCCGGACATCCTCACCGCCGTGTGGCTGCGCCGGCTGGCCGGCGCCGCCGCAGGTGCCCGGCCGTGGGCAGTGTCCGCCGCTGTCCTGCTGGCCGCCCGGCTGCTCCTGGTGGACCGGACCCGCCCCCCGGACCGGCTGGTCTCCCTGCTGCGGCCCTTGCTGGGCACCGGATGGACTGATGCCGCCTCGCTGCCCGAACTCGCGGTGTCCCTGAGCCCGGCCGCCGGACGGGCCCTAAGCGCCACACAGGACCCGCAGGGCCTCTGGCGGGCCGAAGTGCAGCTGGCCGCGCAGGTGGAAACCGACGGATTCGGCCTGCTCCGGGCCGGCCTGCCCGGACCCGACGTGGTGCTGGGCGCCATGGCCGTACTGGCAGCCGATGCCTGGCGGGTCCGGGCCGCCCTGGCCGCCGCAGCTGCCGGAACCGGCGGAAGCGAGGTGCTTGATGCCGTGGCGTGAAACCCTCAGCCCCCTGCGGATGGAGCGCATTGCCTTGGTCTGGCCGCTGGAGTCCCAGCGTGCCGCGCTCACCGAGGTGGCGGCCAGCGGCGCCGTCGAACTGGACCTCCCCTACGAACCCGGCGACGGTCCGGAGGAACTGGACCGGGCCGCGGAGGCCGCCGTTGTGCACGGACCGGTGGCCGCCCTGGTGGGCTGGTCCCCCACCCGGCAGCTGCCGGAACTGCGCACTGCATTGGAACCGCACGGCGCCGCCGCCATCCCGCTGCGCCACCCGCGCGGTGTGCAGCCGCCCACCCAGCTCACCGGCACCGGCACGCCGCGCAAAGTCCCGCCGTTGCAGCGCCTGCTGGTGGACACCTACACCACCGTCCCGTACGCCGATCTGGATCCGGCCCGCATCGCCGGGGTGGCGTACGTGGTGATGTTCGGGATGATGTTCGGCGACGCCGGGCAGGGCCTGCTGCTGGTGATTGCCGGGCTGCTGATCCGGTTCCTGAACGTGCCCTGGCTGGAGCGCTACCGGCGCACCTGGCTGTTCATCACCGGCGCCGGCGTGATGGCGGTGTTCTTCGGGGTCCTGTACGGGGAGTTCTTCGGCCCCACCGGCGTGCTTCCGGTGCTCTGGCTGGAACCCCTGGAGGAACCTATTCCGCTGATCGTCGCCGCACTGGTCCTGGGTGCGGTGCTGCTGGCCGGCTCCTACGCCTTGGGCACCATCAACCGGGTGCGGGAAGGCGGCTGGGGTTATGCCCTGTACGCCCGCTCAGGGTTGGCCGGCGCACTGCTGTTCGCCGCGATCGGGCTGGTGGCCTGGGGGCTGCTGGCCGGCAGCGGGGTGATCCTGGTGTTTGCCGGCGTCGCGGCCCTGGTCGCCCTGGTTTTTATCTTCATCGGACTGTTCGCCGAATCGGGCGGCGGGGCCACGGGCGGGCTGCAGGCCACGGTGGAGCTGGTGGATACCGTGGTCCAGCTGGCGTCGAACCTGGTCTCCTTCACCCGGCTGGCGGCCTTCGGCCTCACCCACGCCGCGCTGATGATGGTCGTGTGGCAGGCCACCACCGCTATCTGGGAACCGGGTTGGCGGATCATCCCGGCCATTCTGATGTTCGTACTCGGCAACGTGCTCACGTTCGCCCTGGAGGGCCTGGTGGCCGGAATCCAGGCACTGCGGCTGGAGTACTACGAACTGTTCTCGCGTGTTTTCTCCGAAGAAGGCCGCCGCTTCCGGCCCTGGAGCCCGTCCCTCGCCCCTGCTGAAAGGCACCTGCCGTGAATCCCTGGTTTGCCGGCCTTCCGCTGGTCCTTGTCCTGACCGTAGTGATTACCATTGGCGCCGTCGTACTCATGCGCCGCCGCCGCCGGGCCGGCGTCCGCGCCCTGCTCGGCTTCAACGCCGTGCTGATGGGCGGAGCCTTGGCACTGCTCGTCGCCGCCCTGAACGCCGTCCCGGCCACAGCGGGCGACGGCGGAGCTGCCGCCACCGCCGTCGCGGCGGCCACGGACGGCAGCGACAGCAGCGGCGCCGCCCTGCTGGGAGCGGCCATTGCGGTGGCCGGATCCTCCATCGGCGCGGCCATTGCGGTGGCCTACACCGGGTCCGCGGCGCTGGCGGCCATGAGTGAGCGGCCGGAAATTTTCGGCCGGGCCATGGTGGTGGTGGGCCTTGCCGAAGGCATCGCCATCTACGGGCTGATCATTTCGATCATCCTCATCGGGCAGGCATGAGCCGCCGCGAGGGCACGGTGGCCGCACTGGGTAGTGCCGCCCTGCTGCAGGGTTACCGCCTGGCCGGGGCGCTGCTCTATCCCGCCGCCGGTGCGGCAGACGTACGTGCGGCTTGGTTCCGGCTGCCTGACTCCGTGGCGGTGGTGCTGCTGACCCCCGACGCCGCCGGGCACCTCGTCGTCGAACGGGAGAATCCCCTGTCCCCGCTGACCATGGTGCTGCCCTCATGAGCCGGCTGCCGCAGGGGGCAGACGCCGCCCTGGCACCAGTGCGGCAGGCGCTGGCGCAGGACGCGGATACTGCCGCAGCCCGGACAATCGCGGCGGCGCGGCAGCAGGCAACGGACACCATGTCCCGGGCACAGGCGGAAGCTGACGGCATCCTGGCCGCGGCACGGCGGGACGGGGCCGAGGCCGCACGCGCCGAGGCGGCAGCGTCCTCCGCCCGGGCCCGGCGGCAGGCACGCCGGACCGTGCTGGCCGAGCAGGAACACCTGCGCTCCCTCCTGCAGGCACAGGTGCTGGAGCAGGCCCGTGAACTCCGCCGGGACCCGCGCTATCCGCAAATCCTCCGCAGGCTCACCGCCGAGGCGGACCGGCTGCTGGGACCCATGGCCTCTGTGACGGAGAGCTACAAGGGCGGCGTGACCGGCAGTGCCGGTTCCAGGCGGGTGGACCTGTCGCTGCCCACTCTGGCCCTGCAGGCCATGGATGACCACGCCGGGGAGGTGCGCAGGTTATGGGACGACGGGTAAGGAAGCCGGCTGCATCGGAAGCGTTAACAACGGAGGCGGCAACACCCGGGCCCGCAACACCCGGGCCGGCAACACCCGGGCCCGCAACACCCGGGCCGGCCGCTCCGGTGCCGGCCGCCGGCGCTTCCCGTCCGGCGGACAGCGGCCGGATCACCCGGGTCAGCGGACCGCTGGTGGAAATCAGCGGACTCCCCGGCCTGTCCATGCTCGAGGTGGTCAATATCGGCCCGGACGGCATTGCCGCGCAGGCCGTATCCATCAACGGTGACGAAGCCACCTTGCAAGCCTACGAATACACCGGCGGGCTGAAAGCCGGCGACCCCGCGGTGCGCACCGGCCACCAGCTCGCCGGGCTGCTGGGGCCGGGCCTGCTGGGCACGGTCTTTGACGGGCTGCTGCGCCCGCTTTCCTCGGCCCCGCTCTGGCTGACCCAGCAGCGGCAGGGCTCGGCCGAGGATCCGGCGGTGCTGGACACACAGTGGGAGTTCGCGCCGTCGGTGGCCGTGGGCGAGACCGTGACCGGCGGGCAGGTGCTGGGCACCGTGCCCGAGGCCGGAACGGTGGAATTCCGGGTGCTGGCACCCCCTGCCGTGTCCGGGGAAGTGACTTGGCTGGCCGAGGGGAAGGTCCGCCCGCTGGAAGCCGTGGCCCGGATCGGCACGGTGGAGGTGCCGCTGGCCCAGCGGTGGCCGGTGCACACCCCGCGTCCCTTCGGCGAGCGCATCACCGACGTGGTGCCGCTGCAGACCGGCCAACGGGTCCTTGACCTGCTCTTCCCCCTGCCCCGCGGATCAGCAGCCGCGGTGCCCGGCGGGTTCGGCACGGGCAAGACCCTGACCCTGCAGCAGATTGCCAAGTGGTCCGACGCAGATGTGATTGTCTATGTGGGCTGCGGCGAGCGCGGCAACGAGATGGCCGACGTGCTGGACGGGCTCTCCGGGCTCGATGACCCGCGGACCGGCGGCAAACTCATTGACCGGACCGTCATCATTGCCAACACCTCCAATATGCCCATGATGGCCCGGGAAGCTTCCATTGCCACCGGCGTGACCGTGGCCGAGTTCTTCCGCGACATGGGCTACGACGCGGTGGTGATTGCCGACTCCACCTCCCGCTGGGCCGAAGCCCTGCGCGAGTTCGCCAACCGCAACGGGGACCTGCCCGCCGAGGAAGGCTACCCCGCGTCCCTGGCCAGTGAGCTCGCCGCCTTCTACGAGCGGGCCGCCCGGGTACGCACCCTGGGCGGGGCGACGGCGTCGGTCACCGTGATCGGCGCGGTCTCCCCTCCCGGCGGGGACATGAGCGAACCGGTCACCACCGGCACCCAGCGTTTTGTCCGGTCCCTGTGGCTGCTGGACCGGGACCTGGCCTACTCCCGGCACTATCCCGCGGTCAGCTGGCGCGGCTCCTTCTCCCGCGACGCCGAGTCGCTGGGCCGCTGGTACTCCGCCCACGGGGACCCGCAGTGGGCGCAGCGGCGGGCGCAGGCTTCCCTGCTCCTGGCCGAAGCGGACCGGCTGACCGCGCTGGCAGAAATCATCGGGGCCGGTTCCCTGCCCGGACACGAGCAGATGGTGCTGCTGGGCGGGCGCCTGCTGCGCGACGGAGTGCTGCTGCAGAACGCACTGAGCCCCAATGACGGCTACAGCTCCGAAGCCAAGGGGGCCGCCTTGCTGCAAACAGTCCTGGACGTGGTGGACACCTGCCAGACGCTGGTGGGACGCGGAGTGCCGCCGGCCGACGTCGACCGTTATGACTTCACCCCGGTGCTGCGGCTGCGGGAGGACACCGGTCCCACGGACGCCGAAGGCGTGCAGCAGCGGGGCCGGGCGTTTGTCCGGCAGTTGGCGGCGGACCTGGAGCAGGCCCCGGCCTCCCCCGCGGACGCCGTGCCCGCCTCCGCACCGTCCCCGGCGCCGGAACCGGCCCCGGAACCCCAACCAACGGCGGGAGACGCCCATGGCTAACGAGAGCAGCCACGCGGCTCGGCTGGGCCACAGCGACGTGCGCGAGCTACGCGGCCCCTTGCTGGTCCTTGGGGACACCCAGGGCGTGGGCTGGGACGAGTTCGCCAACGTTTCAGTGGACGGCGGGGCCGAGCGCCATGCCCTGGTCCTGGAGATCGACGGCGACGAGACCACTCTGCAGGTCTTGGAGGGCACCGAGGGCATGTCCCTGGGCGGGGTGGAAGTCCGCTTCCAGGGCCGGCCCCTCGCGGTGCCGGTGGGCACGGACTGGCTGGGCCGGGTCTGCAACGGCCGCGGGGAACCGCTCGACGGCGGCCCTCCAGTGACCGCTGAGCATTCCTCTCCTGTCGGCGGCTGGCCGCTGAACCCCGTCTACCGGGAACCGCCGCAGGATCCGGTGATCACCGGGGTCTCCGTGGTGGATGCCCTCACCACCCTGGTCCGCGGGCAGAAGCTGCCTATCTTCTCCATCCCGGGGCTGCCGCACCTGACGCTGGCCACGCAGATCGCCGCGCAGGCCACCACCTCCTCCGGCCGTGCCTTCCGGGTGGTGTTCGCCGCGATGGGCATGACGCACGCAGACATCGCCTACATCCGGGACCGACTGGAGGAACGTTCGTCCGCCGGAGAACTGGTGCTGCTGCTCAACGCCGCCGACGATCCGGTGATTGAACGCATCCTCACGCCCCGGATTGCACTGACCCTTGCCGAGTCGCTGGCCTACGACGACGGCGCCGACGTGCTGGTGGTGATGTCGGACATGACCAGCTATGCGGAGGCGGTCCGCGAGGTCTCCGCTGCCCGGCGGGAAATCCCGGCCCGGCGCGGGTACCCGGGCTACCTCTACAGCGACCTGGCCACCCTGTACGAACGCTGCGGCCGGGTGCGGGGACGGGAAGGCTCGGTCACCATTGTTCCGGTGCTGACCATGCCCGCCGGAGACATCACCCACCCGGTGCCGGACCTTACCGGCTACATCACCGAGGGGCAGATAGTGCTCGACGGCGACATCGACGCCCGCGGGATCTACCCGCCCGTGGATGTGCTCTCCTCACTGTCCCGGCTCATGCGCAGCGGTGCGGGTAAAGGCCGGACCCGGGAGGACCACCTCGACGTGGCCGCGCAGGTCCTGTCCGCGATGGCCCGGGCCCGGTCCGCGTCCGAGCTCGCTGAACTGGTGGGAGCGGCCGCACTGAGTGAGACCGACAAGGCCTACATAGAGTTCCGCTCCGTGGTGGAAAAGGAACTGCTCCACCAGGGCCGCGACGAGTTGCGCACCTTGGAGCAGACCCTGGATCTGGCCTGGCAGGCACTGTCCCTGCTGCCCCGGCGGGAACTGACCATGCTTTCCGGCGAGTTCCTGGACCGGTACCTGCCCGGGGCCGTGGACGGGGCCCGGTTGTGAGCGGGGCGCAGCCGTGAGCGGGGCGCAGCCGTGAGCGGGTTCCGGTCCGGGGGAAGCCGGGCAGAGCGTGCCGAAGTTCAGCGCCGGCTGGCCACCGCCCGGCGCGGTGCGGAACTGCTGGACCGCAAGCAGCGCATCCTGCAGCGTTCCATCGACGGGCTGGCAGAAAGGGCCGACGCCGCGCGGCTGGCCTGGGAGGAACTGGCCCGGGAAGCTGCCGTGTGGCTGCGGCGGACCACGGCGCTGGACGGGGCTGACCGTCTGGCGGAGGCAGCGCCGTCGGACACCGCGCTGGCCACGGTCCGCTGGGGCGGGGCGATGGGTATTTCCTATCCCGAAGATGCGTCCTGCACGGTTCCTGCGGCGCCGCCGGCCGGGGGCAGCTCCGCATTGGCCTACGCTGCGGCGGCACACCGGACTGCGTTGGAAGCTGCCGTAGCCGCGGCCGCGAGCCAGCGGGCGCTGCTGCTGGTCTCGGAGGAACTGGCCGCCACGCGCACCCGGCAGCGCGCCGTGGAGAACCGGTGGATTCCGCGGCTGGAGGAACAGCTGACCGCCATTGAACGGCGGATCGCGGAGCAGGAACTGGAGGAAAGCCTGCGGCTGCGCTGGGCCGCCGGACTCATGTGAGCCGAAAAGGCACAAATAGCCGTTGCCTCGATCGAGAAAGCAAAAATTACCGTTTTTCGCCGGATAACCGGTAATTTTTGCCTTTTCGATGAGGGCGTGCTCCTGGACGGGCTCCTCTTTGGACGGAAATCTTTGGGTACTGTGACGGCATCGACACTTCATCCACCGGCCCCCGGGTATCCCGAACCTCCCGCGCCGTTCCCCCAGACCCGGGCACCCCGCACCCGAACATCCCGCCGCGGACTTCCCGCCGCCGCGCCGCCGTGGCCTGCGCCGCCGTCGTTGTCCTGGCGCTGGGCCTGTTTGCCCGCACCGGGTTGCCGGGACTGCTGGGCGACGCGTCCGGCGGCATCCTGTATGCAGCGCTGATGTACCTGCTGCTGGCCTTTCTCCTGCCCGGGGCGCGGCGTTGGCGGCTGGCGGGCGCCGCCGTCGTGGTTTGCATGCTGATCGAGCTGTTCCAGCTCACCCCGTACCCTGCCCAGTGGGGTGCGCAGTGGCCGCCGCTGCGCCTGGTGCTGGGCACTACGTTCAACGTCTGGGACCTGCCGGCGTATGTTGCCGGAGCAGCGGCAGTGTTCCTGCTGGATCTGCGGTTTGGACGGCGGACCGGCGGGCGGCGCCCGGCCGGCGGACCACCTGTGTAAGCATGGTGCCGTGCCAGCCAATGACCGCGACCCCATTCCCTTAGCCTTCCGCGCCACCGCGTATATGCGTCCTTCACGGTGGCGGCGCCGGCCGGTCCGGGCCTTCCGCTATGACGTGCTGTGGAAGGACGGACGCGTGGACCGGGACATCGACCTGGTGAAGGTGATGTATCGGCAGGCACCGGCGGACTACCAGGTCACTGAACGAGCCATGCTCGAGCAGTGCCCGGAGACAGGGACCGGACAGTGGGTCGCCTACGCCTCGGGGTACCCCGTGGACGGCCCCGCCTGAGCGGCGGGGCCGTCTAACCGGCGGCACCGGCCAACCGGGCCGCGCCTGCGCAGCCCGCCTACAGCCGGAAGCCCTCGTCCAGCCGCTCGATGATGGTGACGTTCGCCTGCCCGCCGCCTTCGCACATGGTCTGCAGCCCGTAGCGGCCGCCGGTGCGCTCCAGCTCGTGCAGCAGGGTGGTCATGATCCGGGCACCGGTGGCTCCGATCGGATGGCCCAGGGCAATGCCGCCGCCGTTGACGTTGACCTTGGCCATGTCCACCCCGAGCTCCCGCTGCCAGGCGAGCACCACGGAAGCGAACGCTTCGTTAATCTCGAACAGATCGATGTCCTCGATACTCATCCCGGTGCGCTTGAGCGCGTGCCGGGTGGCCTCGATGGGGGCGCTGAGCATCATGATGGGATCATCGCCGCGGGCGGAGATGGAGTGGATGCGGGCGCGGGGCTTGAGCCCGTAGCGGCGGACCGCATCCTCGGAGGCCAGCAGCAGGACGGCGGCGGCGTCAGAAATCTGGGACGAGGTAGCTGCGGTCAGGGAGCCGCCTTCGGCCAGCGGTGCCAGGGTGGCAATCTTGGCCCGGTTCGGGTCACGGGGACCTTCGTCCGCGGTAACGCCGTTCATCGGCAGGATCTCCCGGTCAAAGCGGCCCTCGGCCTGTGCCGCAATGGCACGCACATGGGATTCGACGGCGAAGTCCTCCATCTCCTCCCGGCTCAGCCCCCACTGCTTCACCATCATCTCTGCGCCGATGAACTGGGAGACCTGCTGGTTGCCGTAGCGCTTCTCCCAGCCCACGGATCCGGCAAACGGATTCGGAAAACCCAGTTCCTTCGCGGCGGTATTGGCGAAGGACAGCGGCACGGAGGACATGCTCTGCACGCCGCCGGCAATCACCAGGTCGCTGGTGCCGCTCATCACAGCCTGCGCCGCGTAGGACACCGCCTGCTGGCCGGAGCCGCACTGGCGCTCCACGGTGGTGCCCGGAACTCGCTCCGACAGCCCGGCCGCCAGCCAGGAAGTGCGGGCAATATCCATGGCCTGCGGACCGACCTGGTCGATGGCGCCCAGGATGACCTCGTCATATTCCTCGGAATCGATGCCGCTGCGGCGGACCGTCTCGGCAAGCACGTGGGCGGCAAGATCGGCCGGGTGGATCTTGCTCAGTCCCCCGTTGCGCTTGCCGACGGGCGTGCGGACGGCATCGATGATGAACGCTTCAGCCATGATTGGAGGGCCTTTCGTCGTTGTAAGGCGGGTGAGAGCACGTACGTGCCGTGCACCACATTAGAGGACTTCGACGCCGCGCGTCCCGTACCAGCGGTACGAATCCGCGGTCCCGCCGTCACCGCCGTCACCGCCAAGGGTACGGATCCGGATTCCTATCTAAAGAACCCTTGCTAAAGGTTTCTTTAGCATCTAGGCTCACCGCATGGACCAAGACCGCGAGCCCGTCACGGGCAAGGAAAGCAGCACAGCCCCGGCAACACCCGGCGCGCCGGGCGAACAGGTGGTCTCGGACCCGGTACACATCCGCGCACTGGCGCATCCGGTCCGGCTGGAGCTACTGGCCTACCTAGACGACGCCGGCAGCGCCACTGCCACACAGTGCGCCACAGTCATCGGAGAATCCGTGGCCAGCTGCTCCTATCACCTGCGCATGCTTGCCCGGCACGGTTACATCGAACAGGTCGAGCAGCCGGGCCGCGAAAAGCCGTGGCGGCCGGTTTCCCGGCACCGGTCCCACGTCATTGATCCGGCCCAGCCCGGGTCGGCACATGCCGTTTCCGCCATGGCTGCCCTGGAGGTGGAACGGCAGGCCGTACGGATCCAGGACTGGCTGCACCGCTCCCCCGGGCTGCCGCCGGAGGATCTGGACGTTTCAACGGTGTACGAGGCCCGGACCTACGCCACGCATGAGGAAATCCGGCAGCTGCGCGAAGAAGTGTGGAACCTGACCCGCCGCTTCGAAGGCCGCTGGGAGGATCCCGGGCAACGCCCCGAGGGTGCTGTCCCGGTGCGGCTGTTCTCCGTGCTGAACATCGATCCGGGGCAGGAATGAGCACCGGGGCAGGAAGGAACACTGCCCCAACGGCTGTCGGCACCAACCGGGACGTGCTGCGGGTCCCGGGCTTCCGCCGGCTGGCCCTGGCCTGGGTCTTCTCCAACTTCGGCGACTCAGTCCTGTTCCTGACGGCGGCTATCTGGGTCAAGCAACTCACCGGCAGCGACGCCGCCGCCGGCCTGGTGTTCGCCGCACTCGGACTCCCCGCGTTGTTGGCACCCTTCACCGGGCGACTGGCAGACCGAAACCGGCGCAGGCCGCTGCTCATCCTCACCAACCTTGCTGCCGGCGGCGTGGTTCTGACGCTTTTGGCGGTCCGCGGTGCGGGCAGCGTTTGGCTGGTCTATGGGGTGATTTTTCTCTACGCCATTTGCTCCTACATCACCGCTGCCGCCCAATCCGGGCTGCTCCGCGACCTGCTGGAGATCCGCCTCCTGGCCCCTGCAAACGGCGTGCTCAGCAGCATTGACCAAGGACTGCGCATTGTTTCCCCGCTGGTGGGGGCAGGGATGCTCGCATTGTGGGGAATGGATACCGTTGTCCTGCTGGCCAGCGGGTGCTTCATCGTGGCCGCACTGGTCCTGGCAACCCTAACGCTGGCCGAAACAGTCCATGTCAGGGCAGAGGATGAGACGTTTTGGAAAAGCACGACGGCGGGCATCTCCTTCCTGCGCGGGCACCCGCTGCTTCGCCGGGCACTGCTGTCCCTGGGAATTGCCCTGGGCGCAACCGGAATCCTCAACGTGACGGTTTTCGCCACCGTGGAACAGGGGTTGGGCCGGCCGCCGGAATTCCTGAGCGTGCTGCTGGGCGTGCAGGGGGGCACGGCTATTCTGGGCGGACTCGCGGCAAGCGGAGTGATCCGGCGTCTCGGATTGCGCCGGTGCATGGTTTCCGGTGTCCTCCTGCTCGCGGGCGGTGTGCTGGCCACCGCACTTACCGTCCTGCCGCTGATCCTTGCCGGGGCTGCTGCGGTGGGCGCAGGTGTCTCCTTGCTGGTCATCGCCTTCGTGACGCTGCGACAGGAAGCGACACCGCTGGACATGCAGGGGCGAACCGCCGCGGTCACCCAGGTCATGACCAACCTCCCCCAGGTTGCCGCGTCGCTGCTTGCTGCCGTCCTGATCGGTGTCCTGCCGTACCAGGTTCTGGTTGCTGCCATGGGCGCCGCCTGCCTGCTGGCCGCAGTTCCCCTGCTGCCGCGCCGGACCGGTACACCGGTCAGAGCGGCCGGACCGGGGCGGGTAGAATGAGAAAGCTGTGTTCTGAGCAGCTGACTGCCGGGCGCGGACACAAGTCCCCCAGCAGTTCCACCCAACAGAGTCTGAAAGCAGCGGAGTGTCACAACAGGTTTCCACCACCGTCAGCGCCACCGCCACCAAGGAGATCGTCAAGGAGTCCGCCCGCCGGCGCACCTTTGCGGTGATTTCCCACCCCGACGCCGGCAAGTCCACGCTCACCGAAGCGCTGGCCCTGCACGCCCGCGTTATTGGTACGGCCGGTGCCACCAACGGTAAGGAAAACCGCCGCGAGACGGTTTCCGACTGGATGCAGATGGAAAAGGACCGCGGCATCTCCATCAGCTCCACGGCCCTGCAGTTCGCCTACCGGGACACCGTGATCAACCTGCTGGACACCCCCGGCCACGCCGACTTCTCCGAGGACACTTACCGCGTGCTCGCCGCCGTGGACTGCGCCGTGATGCTCGTGGATGCGGCCAAGGGCCTGGAAACCCAGACCATGAAACTGTTCGAAGTCTGCCGTGCCCGGAACCTGCCCATCATCACCGTGATCAACAAGTGGGACCGCCCCGGCCTGGACCCGCTGGCACTGATGGACGAGATCACCGAACGCACCGGCCTGGCTCCCATGCCGCTGACCTGGGCCGTGGGCATTGCCGGCGATTTCCGCGGCGTCTGGGACCTGCAGAAGGACGAATACGTCCACTTTGAACGGCAGAACTCCGGCGCCTCCCTGGCCAAGGAAGAGCACTTCACCCCGGCACAGGCCCTGGAGCGCGAAGGCGATGTCTGGACCGACTCCCTGGACGAGGCCGAACTGGTCATCGACGGCCGCGAGTTCGACCGCGACGCGTTCCTGGACGCCAAGGCCACCCCCATCCTCTTCTCCTCCGCCGCGCTGAACTTCGGCGTCAAGCAGATCCTGGACACCCTGGTGGACCTGGCCCCCTCAGCCTCGGCCCGCGAAGACAAGGACGGCGGCCTGCGCCCCGTCGAAGCGCCCTTCTCCGGCTTCGTCTTCAAGGTCCAGGCCGGCATGAACCGCGCCCACCGCGACCACGTGGCCTTCATCCGCGTGTGCTCCGGCGTTTTTGAACGCGGCATGGTGGTGACGCACTCCAATACCGGCAAGACCTTCGCCACCAAGTACGCCCAGCACCTGTTCGGCCGCGAACGCGAAGTGATCGACCAGGCCTACCCGGGCGACGTCGTCGGGCTGGTCAACGCCTCCGCGCTACGGGTGGGCGACAGCCTCTACGTCGAAGAGCCGGTGGAGTACCCGCCCATCCCGTTCTTCTCCCCCGAGCACTTCCGCGTGGCCCGCTCCCAGGACCCGAGCCGGTACAAGCAGTTCCGCCGCGGCATCGACCAGCTCGAACACGAGGGCATCATCCAGGTGCTGCGTTCGGACCGCCGCGGTGACCAGGCTCCCGTACTGGCCGCCGTCGGCCCCATGCAGTTCGAGGTGGTCGAAGACCGCATGACGCAGGACTTCAACGCCCCCATGCGCTACGAACAGCTCTCCTACTCGCTGGCCCGGCTCACCACGGCCGATGCCGCGGAGATCCTCTCCAACGTCCACGGCGCCGAGGTCCTTGTGCGTACCGACGGCGCGTACGTCGCCGTGTTCAACGATGTGTGGGCGCTGCGCCGGGTGGAGAAGAACCACCCCGAAGTTTCGCTGACCGTCATCGGCACCGAATCGCCGAACAGCAGCCGCGGCTACTAGGAGCCACGCGCCTCCGCACCCGTGCCTCCTGTACAGCACAGGCTGGCCGGACAAGGCCCAGGCAGCATCAACTGTACGAAAGCTGCGACGCACGCGCCCCGGTCGCAGCCAACTAGGCTAGCCTGCCCACATGACACGAAAAGCGAGGGCAGCAGGCGCGGTTCTTCTGGCCGCCCCGCTTGTGCTGATGGGTTGCGGAGGCTCTTCCGACCCCGCGCCGGCACTATCGGAGGAAGCCGGCAATTCCGCACCGTCGGGCACCTCGGCGGTCCAACCTGCCCGGCAGGCCGGGTGCCCGAGCAGCACAGGCGCAGTGCCGGCCGAACCAGCCACGCCCGTAGGACCCGTACCCGCCGACGACACGGCCGAACCGGCCATCCCCGCCGGCCCCGACCCCTGCGGGCTCTCCTCAGCCCATGCGGCACAACCCGGCGAAGCGGCGCTGGAATACTGGACGCCCGAACGAATGGAAAACGCCATCTCCGCGATGCCTACTGAGGACAGATAGCGGCCAACTTCCCGGGAAGCTGAACAGAAGCAAAACTACGGGTGTGACCCCGGACACGTCCGGTCATGCATAAGTGTTGCTAATCAGTGCTCCTGGTTCAGGTAAGCGTTAGGAATTTGTGAGTATGCTGGCCGCTATCTAGTCCAGCTGCCACCCGGTCTCAACGGGACGGCTCCTTCCCGGAAGGTCCCAGCTATGTCATCCCCCGTTTTCTCTTCCCTGTCCCGCCCGGACATCGCCGCCGTACCGGCAGGCTCCAACCCGGCCGACACGGATGCCTGGCATGCACTGAAGCAGGCCGCCACGGACCTGCAGCCGCTGCAGAACAAGAACGGCTCCATCGAGCCGGAACACCACGCCGCCGCGGCAGAACTCATCGGCACCATCACCGCCGCCGTCGACGCGCTGGCCCCGGCCTTCGCGCACGACGCCGAGTACCTGCGCCTTGCGGTGGCCGACTTCGAGCGCTGGGTTGCCGCCGGCCTGGACACGGAACCCGACTTCCTCGATTCGCTGATGGCCTTCGCCCCGCAGCAGCACCGCACCGACGGCCTGTCCCACCTGGTCGTGTTCCCCATGTACACGCAGAACGGCAGCTCCAACCGCCTGGTGGAGGCCGTGCTGATCGAGGTCATCTGGCCTGAGTTCGTCGCCGAACTCGAGGCGGGTGAATACTCCAACGGCCTGTTCGTCCCGATCCGCTTCCTGGACTTCACCCCCGGCTATGACACCAACTCCGCGGTGCTTTTCCCGGAAACCGTGGCCGTGCGGGAAACCCCGGCCTTCACTTGGGGCGCCATCTTCGCGGACCGGGAGGCCGCCCGCTTCCGCAGGGTGCTCGCCGCCGCAGCAGACATCACCTCGCTGCAGCTGCCCGCCGAGGCCGCAGAACTCCTGCAGGACCAGAAGCTCACCGAGGAAACCTTCATCATGTGGGACCTCATCCACGACCGCACCCACATGCGCGGGGACCTGCCCTTTGATCCGTTCATGATCAAGCAGCGCATGCCCTACTTCCTCTATTCCCTGGAGGAATTGCGCTGCGACCTCACCGCCTTCCGCGAAGCAGTGAAAATCCAGCGCAACGAGGACGCCCCGGAGGAAACCCGCCGGCATGCCCGGCTGGTCCAGTACGCCGTCATCTTTGACCGCATCTTCCGCTTCGCCATCACCGGCAGCAGGGTGCGCAACTATGACGGATTGGGCGGCCAGCTGCTATTCGCCTGGATGCACCAGAACCACGTGCTGCACTGGACCGACGGCAAGCTGAGCATCGACTGGGAGGAAACCGCCGACGTCGTCGTCCGGCTCGGTGCCCAAATCGAGGAACTGTACTGGCGATCCATCGACCGGCCCAAGACGGCGCACTGGCTCGCGGCGTACGATCTGGTGGCAGGAACGCTGACGCCGAACCCGGCGTCGGTCTGGGCGCAGGGTCCGCAGGCGCTGCCGCTGGACGGCCCGCCGCGCGGGCTGACCGACCAGGTGCTCGACGACGAGTTCCCGCTGTCCATGTTCTATGAAGCCCTGTCCAAGAAGATGGCCCCGGTGATCGAATCCACCGCCGGGATCACCGGCACCTCAGGAGACCTCCCCGGATGAACACTGAACCCGGCACCGCGCCAGCAGAAGACTCCAACGCCCTGAAAGGCCGGACGGTCCTGGTGGCCGGTGCCGGGAGCGCGTCGGGCACCGCGGCATGCGAGGCCCTGGACGCCGCCGGGGCCAAGGTGGTGGCCGTGGGGCGAGACGCCGCCCGGCTGGAAAACACCCTCTTCCGCCTCTACGACGCCGATCTGCGCACCTGCAACCTCGACGACGCCGAGGAGGTCGCCGCCCTGGCCAGCGACATGCAGGAAACCTACGGCGGGATCGACGGACTGATCCACCTGGTGGGCGGCTGGCGCGCCGGCACCGGCATCGGCACGCAGGCAGAGCAGGACTGGGACTTCCTGGAAACCAACATCCTGCGCACCCTGCGCAACGTCAGCCGGAGCTTCTACGACCAGCTGGAAGCCTCCCCGGACGGCCGGCTGGCCATTGTGTCCTCCACCGCAGTGGACTCCCCCACCGCTGCCGGGGCCGGCTATGCCGCCGCCAAGGCCGCTGCCGAAGCCTGGGTGCGGGCCATTGCGCAGGGCTTCACGCAGGCCCAGGCCGGAAACAAGGAGCATCCGGCTCCCCAGCACTCGGCCGCCGTCGTATTCGTGGTCAAGGCACTGGTGGATGATGAGCAGCGCGCGGCGGCACCGGAACGGAAATTCCCCGGATACACCGATGTCCGGGACCTGGCCGCCGCCGCCGTCCGGCTCTTCGAGCAGGACGCCGCCGAAATCAACGGACAGCGGATCCTGCTGGCCAACGGTCCTTCCGGAAAGTGATCTGCACAACTGCAACGTAAGAGATACTAGGAACCGTGACTGACATTCTCCCCCTGCACGACACCACCATCCGGGCCTTCGCCTCCGACAACTACTCCGGTGTCCATCCGGAAATCCTGGCCGCACTGACCGCCGCCAACCAGGGCCACCAGGTGGCCTACGGTGAAGACGTTTACACCGCACGGCTACGTGAGGTCCTTACGGACCAGTTCGGCAGCCGCATCCGCGCCTTCCCCGTCTTCAACGGCACCGGCGCCAACGTCACCGCCCTGCAGTCCCTGCTGCCGCGCTGGGGCGCGGTGATCTGCCCGACGACGGCGCACATCAACGTGGACGAAAACGGTGCCCCCGAGCGGATCGGCGGCATGAAGCTGCTGGGTATCCCCACCGGGGACGGCAAGCTCACCCCCGACCTGATTGACCGTGAAGCGTGGGGCTGGGGCGATGAGCACCGCGCCCAGCCGCTGGCCGTGTCCATCACCCAGTCCACCGAGCTCGGCACCCTGTACACGGTGGAGGAAATCGCCGCCATCGCCGACCACATCCACGCCCGCGGCATGAAGCTGCACATGGACGGCGCCCGGCTGGGCAACGCCGCCGCCAGCCTGGGTGTCTCGTTCAAGGAAATGACCGCCGACGCCGGAGTGGACATCCTGTCCCTGGGCGGCACCAAAAACGGCATGATGTACGGCGAATGCATCATCACCTTCGACCCCGAGGCCTCCCCCGGGCTGGATTACCTGCGCAAAATGAACATGCAGCTGGCCTCCAAGATGCGGTTCATTTCCGCACAGTTCGTGACCCTGTACGGCACGGACCTGTGGCTCCGCTCCGCCTCGCACGCCAACGCGATGGCACAGCGGCTGCGCGCCGCCGTGGAGAAGATCGACGGCGTGGAAATCACCCAGCCCACGCAGTCCAACGCGGTGTTCGCAAAGCTGCCGGCCGGCGTCGCCGACCGCCTGCGCGGTGACTTCCGCTTCTACGACTGGGACCAGTCCACCGGCGAGGTGCGCTGGATGTGCACCTTCGACACATCCGAAGCCGATATCGATGCGTTTGCCGAAGCAATCGCCCGCGAAGTCGCCGCCGACCCGGCGCCGCTGGCCGCGCACTGACCCCCGGTTACCTGCCGTCCGGCCGCCCCGCGCGGCTGGACGGGAGGTAACGAAACGGCCACACCGGCGAGCCTGCCCCGGCCGCAGTGTTCCGCAGGCCATAGTCTGCGGAGGTGAGTGCAATAGGTGACCTGTCCCAGGTGCCCCCGGATTTCCTGACGGCCCTCGGCGCCATGCGCCGGGCCGCGTGCCGGGCGGAGCTGAAGCTCGAGGAGATCCCGGCACCCACCCGCCTGGCCCCGTACGCTGTTTCCCTCGGCGCCGAAGTGCTGGCCCCCGGCCCCGCCGGACCCACCAGCCTGCACGGCCCCGCCGCCCTCCAGATACCCGAGCAGCTGGAACTGGCCACGGGCCGGTTCATCCTGCTGCACGATCCGGCCGGTTCACCGGTCTGGAACGGCACTTTCCGTATCGTCACGTACATCCGGGCCGAGCTGGAACCGGACATGGGCAATGACCAGCTCCTGGGCTCAGTGGCCTGGACCTGGCTGGTCGAGGCGCTGGAGCAGCACGGCGCCCGCTATTCCATGGCCGGCGGAACAGCCACCCGCGTGCTGTCGGAGAGCTACGGGACGCTGGAAGGCCGCGACGACTCGATCGACATTGAACTCCGGGCCTCCTGGACCCCGGCCGACGCCGACGTGCAGTCGCACCTGGAGGCCTGGTCCGACATGGTGTGCACCTTCGCGGGACTGCCGCCGCTGCCCGACGGCGTCACTCCGCTCCCCGGCCGGCGCCGCAGCTAGCTGCTGGCCCGCCGCTGCTGTCCGCGGCCGCCGCCTTCCTCGGTAGAATGGAATCCTTATGACCGCGCACATACCCGGCAGCACCGAAAACCCGTCCAGCACCGCACCTGTCGAAACGGGTGAACCGCCGGAGCCGCAGCCGGTTCCGGTCCTGGAAACACCGAGGGACGGGGTGCCCCTGGTCATCGACTCCCAGCGCGGCCTGGAACGGGCTGCCGCGGCACTGGCCGCCGGTACCGGGCCTGCCGGCGTCGACGCCGAACGAGCATCTGGTTTCCGCTACGGCCAGCGGGCCATGCTGGTCCAGATCCGCCGTGAAGGTGCGGGCACCTGGCTGATTGATCCCGAAGCCTTCGGCGACCTGCGCATCATCAACGACGCCCTGCGCGGCGTCGAGTGGATCCTGCACGCCGCCACCCAGGACCTGCCCTGCCTCTCCGCCCTGGGCATGTGGCCGGATCGGCTTTTCGACACCGAACTCGCTGCGCGCCTGGCCGGCCTGCCGCGGGTGGGCCTTGCCGCCGTCATCGAAAACCTGCTTGGTTTCTCGCTGGCCAAGGAGCACTCTGCAGCGGACTGGTCCACGCGTCCGCTGCCCGAACCGTGGCTGCGCTACGCGGCGCTCGACGTCGAAGTCCTCGCCGAACTGCGCATCGAACTCATCCGGGTGCTGGAGGAAGCCGGGAAGCTCGAACTGGCTGAGGAAGAGTTCGAAGCCATCCGCACGGCACCGCCGGCACCGCCGCGTGTTGATCCGTGGCGCCGCACATCCGGCATGCACCAGCTGCGCGACCGACGCCAGCTGGCGGCTGTCCGCGAACTGTGGACCGAACGCGAGCACCTGGCCGAGCTGCGGGATACCGCACCGGGCCGCCTGATCCCGGATTCCGCCATTGTTGCCGCCGCCCGGGCCATGCCCACCACCGTGCCGCAGCTGCTCAAGACCCCCGGCTTCCACGGCCGGGCCGCGCAGAAGGAAGCGCCGCGCTGGCTGCGCTGCATTTCCGCTGCGCGTTCCACCGAGGATCTGCCCCCACTGCACATCCCCACGCATGCACCGCCGCCCCCGCGCGTCTGGGCCAAGAACGATCCCGCGGCGGCCGCCCGGCTGCAGACCGCCAAACCACGCCTGACCGCACTGGCGGAGAAGCTCAACCTGCCACTGGAGAACCTTCTGACTCCGGACCACCTGCGCCGGCTGGCCTGGCGGCCACCGGCCGAAATCAACCTGGAGACCGTCAGCGCCGCGCTGCGCGAACTGGGCGCCCGGGAATGGCAGATCAGCGAAACTGCCGCGGTGCTCACCGTGGCCTTCCTGGATCCGGACCCGCTTGAGGAGAAGGAACCTGCCTCGGCGGAGGAGCAGCAGGGATCGTCCCGGACCCGGCGCCGGTAGTACCGGCATTCACGCATTGACAGGGCCGCGTCCCTGCGCTGGACTCGGCGGGTGCCCAGTCGAAACGGAACGCTCGCCCTGGTCCTCGCCGCGGTTCTTTACGCTGCGTTCATATGGTCTCTTTCCGCCTTTGTACTCCGGGAAATGCCCTGGTGGCTTGCAGCACTGGTGTTTTTACCGACCTGGGTATCGTGGATTCTTGGCTCAAGGCGCCGCACGCGCCGTTTCCTAGAGCGCGGAGAGTTTAACTGCTGGCTCCGGGTAGTTGCGGACAGCCGTCCCGGATACTCGTCCCGGTGGAAACGCGCCGTCGTTATCCCGTATTCAGGCCGTATGAGTATTACCGGTCAGGCAGCGGCGGCCGGTCAGGGCACCGGTGAAGGTGGTTTACTGCAGCTGTCCAATGCCACGGCTGTCTCCCGCCGTCCCCCGACACTGATCGAATCGCTCCGTTTTGGCCCCTATGTGCTGGTGGGCGACTACGCCGCAGATGGCCTGGAAGTGGAGGTCGCGGCATCAGGTGCGCACCTGGACCACACCGACGCCGTCCTGCGCGGTACCGCCGCCGCTCCCGCGTCCCGTCCACAGGCGTAGCCAAGGGGATAGCGGTGCGGGGCCGGATGGTTTATCGTCGCCGCAGACACGGCTGCGGATCCGCGCCACGAAGCAAGGGGGCCCACCATGACCGATACCTCAGCCACGATTTACCGGACCCGCATCGCCTGCTCCCCCGCCCGCGTCTGGGATGAGCTGACGGCCACCGGTATCCCCCGGCACTGGATGCGGGGTTCGGTCCTGAACGGGTCCCTGGCTGAAGGCAGCACATACGTTATGAATCACGACGGCGAAGCCCTGTTTTCCGGGACCGTCCTGACGGCGGAACCGCCGGTGCGGCTGGCCCTGACCTTCAACCCGCAATGGAACGAACGAGTGGCGGCCGAGGCGCCGGGAGTACTCGAATACACGCTCGAGCAGGCTGGGGCCGGCTGTGAACTGACCGTCCGGATCACGGGGCTCTACGGTGCCTCCGCTGTGTCCGTGGACCATGACACACCGGGGATCTACGCCGGCCTAAAGGCAATGCTTGAATCATTTCCGGTAGCCTGAGCAGTCCGCACCCGTGAGGGGTTGGGTGCCGTCCCCGGCACGCGCAATAATGGCGGATGCCTCTTCTAGCGCCCACCCCGGATTCCCTGCAGGCGGGCAGGTTCATCCTTCGGATACTCACCCCTTCGGACTGGCGCCTGGAACAGGAGCTGTCCATGGACGACGATGTGATCCGCTGGACGCTGTTCCCGCCGAACCTCAGCGATGACCGAGCCAGAATGCGCATGACACGTGTTGCCGAAGCCCGTGGGGAAAGCCTGATTGCCCGTTATTCGGTGCACGATGGCAGTGATGTCCTGGGCACCGCAGGCATTTCCTGTTCCGCGGACGGCACCCCTGAACTGATGTACGCGCTGCTGCCTGCAGGCCGGGGGCGCGGCGCAGCAACGGCAGCCACCCGCGGATTGAGTGAGTGGGCACTTGCCAACGGGTCCTCCAAGGTAGCGCTGCGCACCATCGCCGGAAATACCGTCAGCGAAGCGGTGGCACAGCGCGCCGGGTTCCGGGCCGTCCGGCGGGAACGGCAGCGCCAGCGGGACACCATGGTGGACATGCGCTACTGGACGCGCACCCGCTAATCACCGGTGGAGCCGTCAAGCAGCTCGCGCAGGATGTCCAGGTGTCCACAGTGCCGTCCGGTCTCCTCGATCATGTGCACCAGCACCCAACGCACATTCTGCTTGCCGCCGCCGCCCCGGCAGCGATCCTCAAGCCCGTGCCGGCGCATGACCTCTCGCGACTGCTCGCAGGCAGCTTCGTAGTCGGCGATAATCCCCGCCAGGCTGTCCTGGGGACTGACCCGGAACTCGCCGTCGGGATCCTCCTCGGACCATCGGGTGGGGGAAGCCGGCCAGGGTTTCGAATTCTCCGGCAGTTTCGGGCGGTTCCACCCGCTGATCTGCTTGCATCGGTCCAATCTAGCCCGCGGTTTTCCCCGTCCCGGCAGGCGCGCCGCCGGAATCCGGCGGGGAGCCCGGTTGTCCGTGCCGCATTTACACAGGGGCGTCAAACGGGTTACGCTAGAAACCTTGGTTTAGACGCGGGCCAATGGTTCCTTTGAGTTAGGAAACTTTGTGACCCATAATCCCATCACCCATGTTGACCTTTTCCCGGAATTCTCCACGATGACTGACGCAGCCTTGGAATCCCTGGCGGATCAGGCATTCAGCCAGCTTGAAGACGGCCCCCTCGTAGAGGGACTGTTCGCCTTCTACCTCTCCCTGAGTGCGGAGATTGAGGACCGCAGTGCAGGTCGCACTGCCGCACCGGCGCCCGCTTCCCAGGAAGAAAAAATCCTGCAGACAGCCGTTTAATACTCCGCATACAGAAACCGTCCCGTCTTCCGCGCCGAATGGCGCAGGAGACGGGACGGTTTTTTGTGCGGTATTGCCGCAGCAGCCGGTGCTAGCGGCGGACCTGCCCTTGGCCCTTGCTGCGGCCGGCGATGCCCTCGGCGACGCCGATCAGCAGTACAGCCGCGATGACGGCAACGATGAAGCCCAGGATATTGAGCTCGAAAATGTCTCCGGTGCCAAGCAGATTGGCAATCACGCCGCCGATCACCGAACCTACGAGGCCAAGCAGCAGGGTGGCGATGATTCCGAGGTTCTGCCGGCCCGGCTTAATGAGTCGAGCCAAGGCACCGATAATGAGGCCTGCAATGATGAATCCGATCATGACCATGATCCTTCCTAGCAGTGCATTAGGCAGAACCTCCCCCCTGGTCTGCGGATATTCCGCACCTGTTCTGCCTCATCAATGCTAGACACAGACCCACCGGAATTACTAAGCCTGCTGTTTATCGAGCGTGCGCAGGGCCGCAGAAACCGCCTGCCGCGTGGACTCCAGCTGATCCGCCGGCAGCTCCGGTTTGTCGCGGAGACGCTCAGCCTGCCGGAACTCCCGCAGGGCCCACCCGGGGTGGCCCGCGTCCAGCAGCACCTTTCCCCGGTGCTGGTGCAGGAAAGCGGCTGCGGACAGGACCGCAGCGGACTCTGCTGACCGGGACAGTGCTTCCCCGACGCGGGCGAGCAGGCGGAGCGCCTGCACTAGGTCTCCCTGCCACTGCAGCACCTGTGCCAGCCGGATCCCGGGCAGGACGGCGGCCAGCGGCAGGTCCCGACGCGTGTCACCCGCAGCAGCTGCGGCAAATGACGCGCGGGCCTCCGCCTCGGCCTCCGGAAGCCTGCCCAGGATTCGCAGCCATGCGATCCGGGCAGCCGCCGGCCCGGACGCCGCTTCCGGGCCGGCCAGCCACGCCTCGGCCGCCGCCCGGTCCGCCGGGACCTCGCGGAGGGTCAGCGGGTCTATGCGGTACTGCGGCTCTGCGCTTCCGGCCCCCGCAACGGACCCTTTAGCCCTACTCAAATACAGGAACACCGTCCCGCACCAGCCGCCAGTTGTCCTGCGCAAAGACGTCAGGATCCACAGCACCCTGGGCCACCACATAGTCAATGAGCAGCTGGCGGATTTCCGTCTGCTGGTTCACAAGCACCGGAGCCGTGCTGATGGAGGGGAAGTTGCCTCCACCGGACTGGCGGTAGTTGTTGGTCGCCACGGCGAACCGCTTCGCAGGGTCCACCGGGGACCCGTTGAAGCTCAGGTTCACGATCCGCTCCCCCACCGGACGGGAGATATCGATGTCGTAATTGACCCCGGTCATGACGTCGTAGTTATAGTCCGGGGTCCCGTTGGCATTGGTCAGGGTGGCGGGGTCCACCGCCGCGCCGGCAGGTGTCTGCACAAAGTACTTGGCGGAGTACTCCAGGTAGTCCTTGACTTGGCTGCCGGTCATTTCGACGGCAAAGAGGGTGTTCGGGAAGACGTAGAGCCCGGCGATGTCACGGATGGTGACCGGCCCTGCGGGAATCTCTGCCGTGCGGCTGAAGGGTGCCGCCACGGACAGCACCGGCAGGTCCGCGTTCGGCCCGCCGTCGAGCGCCCGGTCCACGGCCTGCGCCTGGACCGAGTTCACGAAGTCCATCACCGCCGTGTCGCGGTACCGCGATTCGGCTGCAGGCATCGACTGCGTGGCGGTGCCGATGGGCGTGTTCACGTAGTCGATGACGCGCCGGTGCTGCTCCGCCACCAGTTTGGAGACCTCGGGATCCGCTTCCGCTGTATTGGCGTTCAGCAGGGACGACGACGCCGAAGTCACGTCCCACTTGCCCCGCACCTTGGTCAGTTCGAAGTCCATAACGGACAGGCGCATTCCCCAGTTCAGCGGTTCTGTGAGCAGCACCTGCTCGCCAGTGGCCTTGTTGGTGACGAAGCGTTCCGGGATTTCCTGGTGCGCGTGCCCTACCAGCACCGCATCAATGTCCGGCACCGTTTCCGCAAGCTCGGTTGAGGCGTTTTCCAGCGGCAGGTCGTCCCCGTAGGAGGAAAGACCGGACGTTCCGGAGTGCGAGCTGACCACTACCACGTCAGCACCGCGTGCCTTCATTTCCGGCACATATTTTTGGGCCTGTTCAACGATGCCGGGAAATTCGAGCTGTCCCTCAACATTGTTCTTGTCCCAAATTGCCACCCCTGGGTTTGTGAGCCCCAGGATGCCCACCTTCACGGGTTTGTTTCCTTTGGTCTTGACCGTTTTGATGATGTAGGGGGTGAACGCCGGGGCGCCGGTGGCCGGGTCTACCGCATTGGCGCCGAGCAGCGGAAACGCCAGCTGGCTTTCAAACCCGCGCAGCATGGAAAGACCGTAGTTGAATTCGTGGTTGCCCAGCGCCGCGGCGTCGTAATCCATGGCGTTCATGGCCGCAGCCATGGGGTGGATCTCGCCTGTCTCCGTGATCGGGGCCGTGTTGGCGAAGTAGTCCGCCAGCGAGGTGCCCTGGATCGTGTCGCCCGCATCAATCAGCAGGGTGGATTCCCGGCCCCGGTCAGCGCGTACGGAGTCCACCAGGGTGGAAATCTTGGCCAGTCCCACATCGTTGTGGGCGGCGTCGTCGTACTCGGCATCCTGGAAATAGTCCCAGTTTTCAATGTTGCCGTGCAGATCCGAGGTGCCCAGGACGGTCACTCTTGCCAACTGGTCCTTCCCCGCATGGTCCGGCGGCGCTGCTGCTGCCGGGGTCATTGAACCGAGTGTAACTGCCAGTGCTGCAGTGACTGCAGCGGCCGCATTCCGGCGACCGGCGGATGAAAGCATTTAGAACTCCTCATAGTGCGTGCAGGTTCCCCCTAAGCACCCTTACAGGAGTTCGGTCTATTTCGGAAGTGTCCGGAGATAAAAACGCACCATTTACGGGTCACTTCGCATAAGAGGGCGTTTTACGGGTTCCCCCGCCCTCAGGAGCCCGTAATTTGTTTTCACCTCATTTACGCACCATGCATTTTCTAAGGGGATCCTTTGACAATCGAAAAAAGTTTTGCGCAGAAGGCTGCGGTGCTGATTGCCAGCGGCGCCCTTCTGCTTGCGCCGGGAACAGCGGCCGCAGTTGCAGCTCCGTCCGTCCTGCCCGCAGCTCCGGAAAGCAGCGGCGCTTTCGGAGCTCCGGGCGCTGACGGCACCGCCGCCAGGGCAGATGACCGCTCGGATCCGGCGGCGGACGAGCGGCGTGCGCTCAACCAGCAGGCCATTGAAAAAGTGGTCCGCGGCGAAGCGCCCGTCCGGCAGCAGGGCGGATCACAGTCGGTCCAGGTGGCGCCGGGCCAGTGGGCGGAGTACGGGCTGGAGGACAGCGACCAGATCCTGTCTTTCCTCATTGACTTTGGCAGCCAGGTGGACCCCCGCTTCCCCGCCTCCGCGCCGGGCCCGCAGCACAACGGGATTCCGCAGCCGAACCGCAGTGTGGACAACTCGACTTATTGGCTGCCGGATTTCAGCCGTGAGCACTACCAGAACATGTTCTTCGATCCGGCGGGCGAGTCCTTAAAGACGCTGTACGAGGAGATGTCCAGCGGCCGTTACACCGTTGACGGCGACGTCAGCGACTGGGTTACGGTGCCGTACAACTCGGCCAGCTACGGCGAGACCGAGAGCCAGGAGGACATGACCCGGTTCGTGCAGGACGCTGCCGACGCCTGGTACGAATCCCAGATCGCCGCCGGAAAATCTCCTGCCGACGTTGATGCCTACCTGGCCGGTTTCGACCAGTGGGACCGGTACGACTACAACAACAACGGCAACTTTGATGAGCCGGACGGCTACATCGACCACTTCCAGGCCATCCACGCAGGCGAGGGCGAGGAGGCCGGAGCAGCGACGTCGGCCATCTGGTCACACCGCTGGTCCGTAGGCCAGGCAGGCTACGGCATTGACGGCCCGGCGACCAACCCCTTCGGCGGCATCCGGATCGGTGATTCCAAGGTCTGGATCCGCGACTACACCACCGAACCCGAAAACGGCGGACTCGGTGTGTTCGCACACGAGTACGGCCACGATCTGGGCCTGCCCGACCTCTACGACACTGCCGGCGGCGACAACGGCACCGGTTTCTGGACGCTGATGAGTTCCGGTTCCTGGCTGGGCCGCGGCACGGATTCCATCGGCACCACCCCCAACCACATGGGTGCCTGGGAAAAGCTGCAGCTGGGCTGGCTGGACTACGATGTTGCCACCGCGGGGCAAAAGTCCACGCACATGCTGGGCGCGTCGTACCACGCCACCAAGAAACAGCAGGCGCTGGTGGTCACCCTGCCTCGGGATGCCCAGGGTAACGGCCGCTACTACATTGCCGAAAACCGCCAGTACGCCGGATACGACTCCACCCTGCAGACCGGCCCGTACAACTTCGGCTGGGCACTGAGCTCACCGGATAAGGTGGAACACTTCCCGTACCAGAACGGGCTGCTGGTCACCTACTGGAACGCCGGACAGCGCAACAACAACACCAGCCAGCACCCCGGTGCCGGACTGGTCCTGCCGGTGGACGCCCGCGCCACGGCCCTGCGCTGGACAGACGGCACGGTGGCACGGAACCGCATTCAGAGCTTTGACGCCACGTTCGGCAAGGAAGCAACGGATCCGATCCTGCTGCACCGCGAGACGGCGGCCGGCATGACCACCCTGCAGGTTCCGTCCCGGCCCGGTGTTGCCGTCTTCGATGACAGCAATCCCAATGCCTACTACGACCCCGCCAATCCGCAGGGCAGCGTGGTGGTTGCCGGAACCGGAACCAAGATCACCGTGGTCCAAAGCAACCCCAAGGGCATGATGACCGTCAAGGTCAACTAGCACCGCCCACCACCGACGGCAGGTGCCGGAGACTGTTTCTCCGGCACCTGCCGTTTTTTATTGGGCGGCGGCGCTTTTCCCTGTGCGGTGCCCGGGCAGGTCCCAACGCTCCTCGCCGTCCTCGTCCAGCTCCCCGCTGGCGATCAATCCCAGTTTGCAGGCGACGGCGGCGGAGGCCTGGTTCTGCGGATGGATGAACGCGGCAACCGGGACGCCGGAGCACCGCTGCAGCCAATCCAGCACTGCCCGGGCGGCTTCAGTGGCGATGCCGCGGCCCTGGAACGGTTCGCCCACTACCCACGCCAGGTACGCCGTCGGGCACGGCCCGCCCACAGCCACGGTGGCCTGCACGAATCCGACGGCCGCGCCTTCCTCCCGGATGATCCAGTTCAGCCATGCCTCGCGCCCGTCCGGTGAGACACCGACGGATTGTGCGGCATACCGGCCGGTCAGTTCCCCACGGGTGGGCGCCTCCCCGCCGATGTACCGGTAGAGGTAGGTACCGGCCAGCACCGGGACCATCTCCGCCGCATGGATAACGCTCAGGGGCTCCAACTGCAGGCGGGGTGCGCTGATGGGGGCGGCACGGAGGATGGTGTTCACGGCACCAGTATCCACTGCCCCTGGATTACCAATAGCCACGCATCAGCTCTGTGGCCCAGGCTGGCTGGGCCACGGGCCCCCAGGGACAGGCCGCCCACCGACCGGATCTGCACAATGGTGGTGCCGATCCGGTTCGGCCGGCGTGGCTGAACTCCGCCAGTCCCCACAATGCCTCCTCGGTGAACAGTGCGGGATCCAGCGTAATCACGGCCCGCTCCTGGTCCCACTGGTCATCCCGCACCTCGCTGCGGCTGGACGACACCTGCCCGATGGCCTCCATCTGGAACTTCACTTGGCACTCACCGCTTTCCCTCCGGTTTCCCTCCGGTTTCCGGCAAGGATTATGTCAGCCGCCGCGGACTGCAGGGGAATCCGTGACGTGACCCTCGGGCACTCCTGCCCGGGCGGGCGATGTGAAAGGCTGGGTCCATGACGCGCACTGAACGGATACCGGCATGGCTGCGCCGTACGGGCATTGAGGTGGCGGGCTGGACGCTGGTTGTCCTGGGCCTGGCGGCCCTGGTGCTCCCCGGGCCCGGCTTGCTGATGATAGTTGCCGGTCTTGCGGTGTTGTCCCTGCGCTACGCCTGGGCCCACCGCTGGCTGAACCCCGTCCGGGTGCGTGCCTTTCGTGCTGCCGCTCAGGGGGTGCAGACCTGGCCGCGGATCGCCGGAACCGTCTGCGGCGCCTTGGCCGTGACGGCAGCCGGGGTGCTGTGGGGTATCTGGCGGCAGGCACCGAAGTGGTGGCCGCTGCAGGATACCTGGTGGCTGCCCGGCGGATGGGCCACCGGCGTCACCATGATTGTTTCCGGCTGCCTGGGACTGGCCCTGATCGGGTACAGCTATGTGCGGTTCCATGGGCCGGACAAGCCGGGGCCGAAGGACATACACTGACCGGCTGCGCGTTCACTGGATATGCCCGGCACGCAGGGACGGAAATGGCACCGGCCCACGTTCCGCGCTAGGGTGCAGAAACCGCTCAGCACAAAGCGTTATCCGGCAACGGATGGGGAACCACTCCCCCGGTGCCGGATAACGCTTGCCCGTCAAAGGAGACTGCAATGCCCAAATCCGCACCCGTCCGCACCGCAACGGCACAGGACACCACGGTGGACCTGCTGGTGATCGGCTCCGGCACCGGCATGGCCGCTGCACTGGCTGCCGCCGAACTGGGGTCCTCCGTCCTGATCGCAGAGAAGACCGCCTACGTGGGCGGCTCGACGGCACGGTCCGGCGGTGCGTTCTGGATTCCGGACAACCCGATCCTGCGCGAAGCCGGTGCCCCCGATTCCCCCGCCCGCGCGGCCGCCTATGTGGACGCCGTCGTCGGCGACACCTCCCCGCGGGAACGCTGGCAGTCTTTCCTCGACAACGGCACGGACACCGTGGACATGCTGCGCCGGACCACCCCCATGCGCTTTATGTGGGACAAGGAGTACTCCGACTACCAGCCCGAGCAGCCGGGCGGCTCCGCCATCGGCCGCAGCTGTGAATGTATTCCCTTCGACGCCAACCGGCTGGGGACCGAACGCGCCCGGCTCCGCGGCGGCACCATGGAGGCACCCCTGCCCATGCCCATCACGGGCAAGGACTACCGCTGGCTGAACCTGCTCGCCAAGGTCCCGGCCAAGGGCTTCCCGACGGCAGTGAGGCGAGCGGTGCAGGGAATCGGCGGACTGGCACTGAAACGGGACTATGTCGCCGGCGGGCAGGCCCTCGCTGCCGGGCTGTTTGCCGGAGTGCTGAAGGCGGGCATCCCGGTCTGGACGGAAACATCCCTGGTCCGGCTGATTTCCGACGGCGGCCGGGTCACCGGTGCCGTCCTGGAGCAGGACGGCACGGAGGTGACGGTGACGGCACGCCAGGGCGTGGTGCTCGCCGCTGGCGGCTTTGACCACGACATGGCCCTGCGGCACAAGCACCAGTCCCCAGCCCTTGAAGGGTGGAGCTTCGGCGCCGAAGGCAATACCGGTGACGCCATCAAGGCCGGTGTGGACGCCGGCGCCGGCACCGCACTCCTGGACCAGGCCTGGTGGTTCCCCGCCGTCGCGCCGCTGCCCGGGGCCGCACCGTCGGTGATGCTGGCCGAGCGTTCCCTGCCGGGCTCGTTTATTGTCGACGACGCCGGCAAGCGGTTCGTGAACGAGGCGGAGAACTACATGTCCTTCGGCCAGCATGTGCTGGAGCGGGAGAAGCAGGGCGACCCGGTGGGCACCATGTGGATGATCTTCGACCAGGAATACCGCAACAGCTATCTGCTGGCCGGCGCCCTGTACCCCCGCTCGCCGCTGCCCGCAGCATGGTACGAGGCGGGCATCGCCGCGAAGGCCGGCAGCCTGGCCGAGCTCGCCCGGAGCATCGGGGTGCCCGAAGACACGTTCACGGCCACGGCGGCCCGCTTCAATGAAGTCGCCGCAGCCGGCGTGGACGAGGACTTCCACCGCGGCTCCAGCGCCTACGACCGCTACTACGGCGACCCGACCATCCGGCCCAACCCGAACCTGCGCCCCCTGAGCGGCAAGACCTTTTACGCCGTCAAGATGGTGCTCTCGGATCTGGGTACCTGCGGCGGCCTGACCGCGGATGCCCGCGGGCGGGTCCTGCGCGAGGACGGCACCGTGTTGGAGGGGCTGTACGCCATCGGCAACACGGCAGCGAACGTCTTCGGCAAGAGCTACCCCGGGGCAGGCGCCACCATCGGCCAAGGCCTGGTGTACGGCTACATTGCGGCACGGGACGCCGCCGGCAAGGGCTCCCCGGCTGCCGCTGCCGGCTCGGCGGAGCGGCCCGCCGGACACTAACCAGTCATTTCCCGCGCCGCCGCCAGATAAGGCGCCGTCCGGCTTGCGTCCCAGCCGGACGGCGCCGACGGCGGTGCACGGCCGGCCCGCTTCCGGCGATTTCTCTTGTCGACAGCATGCCCCCGGTCTAATGTCACCAGCCTGAAAGCAAGCGGAAAAGCGGCAGGTCTCCGCTTTGGGCCGAACGGGCGGAGCGATCAATGAGCAAGGGCACGCTCGACGAGCTTGGCGGGCAGGTACCGCAGAACGGGCAGGCACCCCGGAACGGACCCGCACCCCAGGACGAGCATGCGCCGGCCGGCAACGGCGTGCCGCTTCGGGTCCTGCAGCGGGTTGTCCTGCCTCTGGACAACGAGCTCGAGACCCTGCCTTTGTACATCGACCGGGATACGGGCCCCGGCGCGCCGGCCGTTGCAGCAGGAAACTCCGAGCAGGCGGGCGGCGGGTTCCGTCCAGACGACATCCTCAGCCGCTCCTCGGCCCGCGTCCGGCCCGGGTTGCGGGTCTCCTTCGGCTCCTACTTCAACGGCTTCCCGGGCGGTTACTGGAGGCGGTGGACAGCGGTTGAAACCGTGCTCCTGCGGGTCCGGACCACTGGGTCCGGCTCCGTGATGGTCTACCGGTCCACTGCCCTGGGCTCTGCCCAACGGGTGGCAGTCCGTAAGGTCTCAGGCAACGGTGAAGCCATTTTCAGGCTTCCGCTTGCCGCCTTTGGTGACGGTGGGTGGTATTGGTTCGACCTGCTGTCCGGGTCCGGCGGCATGACCCTGGCATCGGCGGACTGGTGCACCGAGAACGCAGCCCCTGCACGGAAGGCGACACTCGGCATCACGACCTTCAACCGCCCTGACTACTGCTTGGCAACCATGTCCGCCATCGCCGGTGATCCGGGCATCAGGCCGATCCTCCATGAGCTGGTGGTGGTGGACCAAGGCAGCCGCAAGGTCCAGGACGAGGCAGGCTATGAAGCAGTGGCTGCTTCGCTCGGTCAGCAGCTTCGTGTTGTGAACCAAGACAATCTGGGCGGCTCCGGCGGTTTCGCCAGGATTATGAGCGAGACCGTACGCTCACCCGAGTCGGCCTACGCGCTGCTCCTGGACGACGACATCGTGCTTGAACCGGAAGGAGTGCTTCGTGCCGTGGCCTTCGCGGATCTATGCCGCAGCCCGGCCATTATCGGCGGGCATATGTTTGATATGTACAACAAGTCCGTCCTTAACGCCTTCGCGGAAATGGTGAATCCGTACCGGTTCTTCTGGGGCCCGGAAAAGGGCCTGGCGGCGCACGACTTCGCGGTCTCCGGTTTGCGTTCCTCCAGTGCGCTGCACCGCCGGTGGGACGCCGACTACAACGGCTGGTGGATGTGCCTGATCCCATCGGAAGTCATCCGTGCCGCCGGGTTGCCCCTGCCTGTTTTCATCAAGTGGGACGACGCCGAGTATTCGCTGCGGGCCCGCGACCTCGGCTTCCCCACCGTGTCTTTGCCGGGCGCTGCGGTATGGCACGTCCCCTGGGCGGACAAGGACGACGCCGTCGACTGGCAGGCATACTTCCACGAACGCAACCGGCTCATTGCGGCGCTCCTGCACTCGCCCTACCCACGGGGCGGGCGGATCCTGCGCGAAAGCCTTGATACCGACTTCCGCCACCTCTTCTCCATGCAGTATTACCCGGCAGCCTTGCGCCTCATGGCCCTGCGGGACGTTCTGAACGGTCCGGCCGGGCTGCACGAGTCCCTGCCGACAATGCTTCCCAAGCTGCTGGCGCTGCGGCACGGCTATCCCGATGCCCTCATCAACGCAAAGCCCGGCACCCTTCCCTTCAAGCGGACAGGACTGAAGCTGCCCAAACCGGTACGGAAGATGCGCGGCAGCTATCCTCCCCGGTGGGGACCGTGGACCCTGAAGGCGGTGGCCAAGCAGACCGTGCAGCCGTCCCGGACCCAACCTGCCCGGGAAGCAGCAGTCAGCCACGACGACAGCAAGTGGTGGGTCCTGTCCCAGCTGGACGGAGCCGTCGTCACCAACGCCGAGGGCACGGGGGCCGCCCGCTACCGGCGTGATCCACGCCAGGTCCGCAGGATGCTCGCCGAAACGACGGCCCTCAAGCTCCAGCTGTACCGCGAATGGGCACGGTTGCGTTCGGCCTACCGTGCAGCGTTGCCGGACGTCACTTCGTTGGAGTCATGGGAGCGGACCTTCACGGCCAGCACCCGCGGGGACTGAGGCGTACCGCGGCCCGCTAGCCCAGCGTTTGGAGCGCCGCCGCCAGATAAGGCGCCGTCCGGCTTGCCTCACAACCGGCGACGTCGGCGGCGGTGCCGGCGCACATGATCCGGCCGCCCTCTTCGCCGCCCGAAGGACCCATGTCGATCACCCAGTCAGCGGAAGCCACCACGTTCATCGAGTGTTCCACCACCACCACGGTGTTGCCCGCGTCGACGAGGCGGTTCAGCTGGCGCAGCAGCAGTTGGACGTCCTGCGGGTGCAGGCCGGTGGTGGGCTCATCCAGCAAGTAGAGCGTGTGCCCGCGGCGGGCACGCTGGAGTTCGGTGGCGAGCTTGATCCGCTGCGCTTCGCCACCCGAGAGCTCGGTGGCGGGCTGGCCCAGGCGCAGGTAACCGAGCCCGACATCGAGCAGGGTCTGCAGGCTGCGGGAGGCAGCCGGCACGTCGGAGAGGAACTCCGCAGCGGACTCCACCCGCATATCCAGCACGTCCGCAATGGACATGCCCCGGTACGTAACCTCAAGGGTTTCCTCGTTGTAACGGGCGCCGTGGCAGACGGGGCACGGTCCGTAGGTGCCGGGCAGGAACAGCAGTTCGACGGCGAGGAAGCCTTCACCCTGGCAGGTCTCGCATCGGCCTCCGGCCACGTTGAAGGAGAACCGGCCGGCGGTGTAGCCGCGCGAGCGGGCTTCGTCGGTTGAGGCGTAGAGCTTCCGCACGGCGTCGAACAGGCCTGTATAGGTGGCCAGGTTGGAGCGCGGAGTACGGCCGATGGGCCGCTGGTCCACCCGGACCAGCCGGTCCAGGTGTTCCAACCCTGCGATGGACCGCACCTGCACGCCGGGATCGTCGTCCTCGGTGTCTTCCGTGTCGTCGGCCTCCGGAGCCGCTCCGTTGACCTGGCGGCCCACTGTTTCGGCCAGCACCTGGCTGACCAGGGTGGACTTGCCGGAACCGGAAACGCCGGTGACTGCGGTGAGTACGCCCAGCGGGATGTCCGCGTCCAGGCCATGCAGGTTGTGCCGGGTGATGCCTTTCAGCGTCAGCCACTCATCGGGCGTGCGGCGGGACGGCGGTGCGGTCTGCGCTTCGCCGAACAGGAACGGACGCGTGGCGCTTTCCTCTACCTCCGCCAGTCCGTCAACCGGGCCGCTGTAGAGCACGGTGCCGCCGCCGTCGCCGGCCTGCGGGCCGACGTCGACAATCCACTCCGCACTGCGGACCACGTCCATGTTGTGCTCAACAACGAACACCGAGTTGCCGGCATCCTTCAGCTCCTGCAGCACGGTCAGCAGCGGCTCGGCGTCGGCCGGGTGCAGGCCGGCCGAAGGCTCGTCCAGCACGTAGATCACCCCGAACAGGCCGGAGCGCAGCTGGGTGGCGATGCGCAGGCGCTGCATCTCCCCCGGCGAGAGGGTGGGGGTGGCGCGCGAGAGGCTGAGGTAGCCCAGGCCAAGGCCGATCAGCACCTCCAGCCGGCCAAGCAGGTCGCGGGTGATGGTCACCGCCACTTCGGTGTCTTCATTGGAGGCCGCTGCGCGGGAGGCAGTGCCGGCGGACTTCAGTTCCGCCGTCGGCCGGATGATCTCGGCAAGCTCGGCCAGAGTGGCACCGTTCAGCTGGGCAATGTTGCGGCCGGCGAAGGTGACGGCCAGGGCCTCCGGGCGCAGGCCGGCGCCGCCGCAGACCGGGCAGGGGCCCGAAACCATGTAGGCGAGAACACGTTCACGCATCTGTGCGCTGCCCGAATCAGCCAGCGTGTGCATAACGTAGCTCTTCGCGCTCCAGAAGCGGCCCTTGTACGGTTTGGCCACCCGGTCACGCTGCGGGGTGATCATCACGACGGGCTGTTCCTCTGTGAACAGGATCCAGTCGCGGTCCTTCTTGGACATTTTCTGCCAGGGCACGTCGACGTCGTAGCCCAGCTGAATGAGGATGTCCCGCAGGTTCTTGCCCTGCCAGGCCCCCGGCCAGGCAGCAATGGCGCCTTCCCGGATGGTCAGCGACGGGTCCGGCACCAGCGAACCCTCGGTGACGGTATGGGCGATGCCCAGCCCGGAGCACTCCCGGCAGGCGCCCGCGGCCGTGTTGGGCGAGAAGGCATCAGAGTCCAGGCTGCCCGGCTCGGCGTTTGCCGGATAGGTTCCGCCTCGGGAGAAGAGCATGCGCATGGAGTTCGACAGCGTGGTCAGGGTGCCCACGGTGGAGCGGGAACTGGGGGCGCCGCGGCGCTGCTGGAGGGCGACGGCGGGCGGGAGCCCGGTGATTTCCTCCACCTTGGGGGTGTGCCCCTGGGACAGCAGCCGGCGGGCATACGGAGCCACTGATTCGAAGTAGCGCTTCTGCGCCTCGGCGTAGATCGTGCCGAATGCCAGGGAGGATTTGCCCGAACCGGAGACGCCGGTGAAGGCGACAATCGCGTCGCGGGGAATGTCGACGTCGACGTTGCGCAGGTTGTTTTCCTGCGCGCCGCGCACACGGACCATACCGGCGGTGCTGGATGTGGGGGCATTCTTCGGGGAAGTTTTAGCGGTACTCATCAATATCAGGTTAGCGAGGCACCGGTTGCTGAACGAAATACTAAGCATGCTTTCCGCCAAGAGCGTTAGTGCCGGGCGCCCTCGCAGCTGTCGGGCGGGGTCAGAGCTGCAGGATCGGTGGTGTCCCACCAGCTTGCTGCCCGAAACGGCACTGGCCGTGCCACCCCGAGGGGCGGCACGGCCAGTGTCAGCTAGTTTGCGTCTCTTCCTGCCGCTACTGCAGTTCCTTGGCCCGCCGGGCGCGCATGGCGTCCTCGTCGCGACCCACGGAGTACATGAACGCGATGGCAAGCAGCACACACACCAGGATCAGCATGAAGGTGACGTCCCAGCCGAAGTGGTCCACGGAGAGGCCGATGCCGGTGGAGGCCAGCGTGGCACCCAGGACATAGCCGAAGAGGCCGGTGAATCCGGCTGCCGTGCCCGCTACCCGGCGGGGGCTGAGGTCCAGGGCCTGCAGGCCGATCAGCATGACCGGTCCGTAGATCAGGCCGCCGATGACGACCAGTGCGCCGTAGGAAATCCACAGCGGCCATTCCACCGGCGAAAGCCAGTAGACCATTACGGCCAGGAACACGCCGATCAGGAAGGTGATGCCCGCCGGCGAACGGCGGCCGCGGAACACCTTGTCACTGATGTAACCGCACAGCAGGGTGCCCGGAATACCGGCGAGTTCGAACAGGGAGAATCCGGCAATGCCTTCGCCCAGGCTCGCCCCGCGCACGTCCGCCAGGTACACCGGTGCCCACACGAGGACGCCATAGCGCAGGGTGTACACAAACACATTGGCCAGGGCCAGCTTGACCATGGTGGCGTTCGTCAGGACATAGCGGCGGACGGTTTCCCAGGTGCTGGCGGTTTCATCCGCTGCATCCTCTTCAACCGGAGCGGGATCATTGCGGTATTCCTCAATGGGAGGAAGCCCTTCGGATTCCGGTGTATCCCGGAGCAGGAAGAAAGCAATAATGGCAATAACCATGCCGACAATGCCCGGGAACCAGAATGCCGACTGCCAGCCGCCGAACCAGGCCAGGGCTGCCCCGGCCAGGGCGCCGGATCCGGCACCGCCTACGTTATGGGCGATATTCCAGAACGCGGTCTTGGAGCCGCGCTCCGAAGTGGAGAACCAGTGCACGAGGGTCCGCCCACTGGGAGGCCACCCCATTCCCTGGAAGAATCCGTTGAAGATCATTACGACGGCCAAGAAGGCAACGGAAGTGCCCACTGCCGGCACAAAGCCGATAAACAGGTTGGCCAGGGCGGAAAGCGCCAGACCAATGGGGAGGAACAGCCGTGCACTGCTGCGGTCGCTCACAATGGCGCTGAAGAACTTGCTGAGGCCGTAGGCCACGAGCACACCGTTGGTGACTACGCCGAGGCCGAAGGCGCTGAAGCCATGCTCGTCACGCAGAATGGTGGCTACCAGCGGCACATTGTTCCGGACGAGGTAATAACCGGCATAGCCGATGAAGATGCCCATAAACACCTGCAGGCGGAGCCGCGGGTATTTTGCCTTTACTGCCTCATCATCGAGGCGCGGGGCGGGCGGCGGAGCAGCAAGAAAACGGAAGGGTCCTCTCTTTGTCCGCATGGGGGGATTTAGTTGTTGTGTCAATGTCTTCCTTAGCCTAACTAACCACTTAAAGGTGCGGCCAGAACGATACTCCTTTCGCCGTCGATTCCCTATTTACCAGCCGGCTTATTACCCTCGCCCGGAATCCCGCGCGATGCCATACGCCGGGTTTATTGGGGGAAACATGAGCACCAACGAGCAGCAGCCGGACCCGCTGTATCCCGGCCAGCAGTATCCGGGCTACCAGCCCTTCTCCGCTCCCGCCCCCGTGCGGGAAACCGGCAAGCGCGTCGCCAGCATGATCCTCCTGGTCATCGGCTACGTGCTGGGCAGCATTTTGCTGCTTGCCGCGATGGTGACGCTGCCGGAACAAGTGAGCGACGCCGACGTCGAATCCGCCGGGGAAGGCTTTGGATACGTGATCGGCACTTTCGTCGGATTCGGCATAGTGGTTGGACCACCCATCGTTCTCGTGATCCTTGTGCATCTGTGGCGCCGGCGGATTGTGCGCCAGGAGAACGCACAGGTAAAAACCCTCCCCTAGGACCGCTCGCCCATCCTTCCGCCGGGAACTTCAGCCGCTGACCGCAACCAGTGCCGCACCGTACCGCAGCAGCAGGGCATCACCTGCGGTACGGGCTGCCGGCGACACTGCATCCAGCGTCAGGAAGCCGTGCAGATGCCCGGAGTGCGGAACATAGTCAACGGCGGTTCCGCCCCGGGCCAGTTCGCGTGCCAGCAACTGTCCCTCATCCCGCAGTGGATCGTGTTCTGCGGTGGCCAGCAGCGTCCGCACCGGCAGGTGCTGCCCCCTGGCCAGATCCGCACGGAGAAGATGCACTGGGCTGAACTCCGCCAGCCGTTCCGCTGCCGGCACCCACTGCTTGATGTAGAACGCCAGGTCCCGCACCGAAAGACCCCACCCTTCACCCTTTGTCCGGCCTCCGGGTAGGCTCAGGGTCAGGTCTGCATTCGGGTAGGCCAGCAGCAGCAGGCGGGGTTCGGCCGCGGTACCGGCCAGGCTGCGGGCTGCGAGGAACGCAATAAGCCCGCCGGCGCTGTCACCGGCCAGTCCGGCACCGGGCAGCAGCGGCCCCAGCGCCGGCGGACGGTCCGCCGCCCAGCGCAGGGCCCGGACGACGTCGTCCACCCCCGCGGGAGCGGGATGCTCCGGCGCCAGCCGGTAATCCACTGCCAGGACGGCGGTGCCGGCCAGTAGCGAAAGCCGCCGGCACAGCCGGTCATGGGACTCCAGCCCTCCGAAGACGAATCCTCCGCCGTGCACAAAAACCGTCAGCGGCAGTGCTGAACCGTGAGGACGGTACAACCGGGCGGCCAGCGGTACGGTTCCGGGGATCATCAGATCCCGCACTTCCTGCACCGCCGGACCTGCCGGGCGGCGGCGCGGCACCCGCAGTTGCCTGATCTGTTCCGGCGAGGGCTCCGAACTGCCGCCTGAGCGGACTACCGCCAGCCATGCTGCCAGTTCGGCGTCGGCCACGGATTCCATCCGGACAAAGTATCAGCACCGTCCGTACAACGGTTCCTTGGACGGCGGTATGTCGATAGGGTCTGTTGCCGGGGCAGGTGCGCCCCGCACCACCGACAATGCGGGGGTCCCTTGCGGCCTATGTTACTCATGAGTAACATCGAGTCGGACGTTGTTCCGTTTTATATCTCAAAGAGGAGTAAGTACGTGAGCCCACAAAGCCGATCACGGCAGATCAGGGACGTAGTTTTCGTTGACGGAGTGCGGACCCCGTTCGGCAAAGCCGGCGAAAAGGGTATCTACGCCGGCATGCGGGCCGATGACCTGGTGGTCAAGTGCATCCGCGAGCTGATGCGCCGCAACCCTTCCCTCCCTCCGGAACGCGTTGACGAAGTAGCCATCGCTGCCACCACCCAGTCCGGTGACCAGGGCATGACCATCGGCCGCACCGCCGCCCTGCTGGCCGGCCTGCCCCGCACGGTCCCCGGATTCGCCATCGACCGCATGTGCGCCGGCGCCATGACGGCCGTGACCACCACCGCCTCGGGCATCGGCTTCGGCGCCTACGACGTCGTCATCGCCGGCGGCGTGGAGCACATGGGCAACCACCCGATGGGCAAGGACGCCGATCCCAACCCCCGCTTCATGACCGAACGCCTGGTGGACCCGGCAGCCCTGAACATGGGCAACACCGCCGAGAACCTGCACGATAGGTTCCCGCACATCACCAAGGAGCGCACCGACGCGTACGCCGCCGCCAGCCAGGAGAAGCTCGCCAAGGCCTACGCCAACAACGAGATCCAGCCTGACCTGGTGCCCGTTGCCACCAAGAAGCCCGGCACCGGATGGACCCTGAACACCGTGGACGAGCCGCCGCGCCCCGGCACCACGGTTGAGGACCTCGCCCAGCTGCGCACCCCGTTCCGCGCCCACGGCCGGGTCACTGCGGGCAACGCCGCCGGCCTGAACGACGGCGCCACCACCGCGCTGCTCGCCTCCGCCGAAGCCGCCGAGGAACTCGGCCTGGGAGTGAAGATGCGCCTGGTCGGCTACGCCTTCGCCGGCGTCGAACCGGAGGTCATGGGCTACGGCCCGGTGCCTTCCACCGAAAAGGTGCTGAAGCAGACCGGCCTGTCCATTGAGGACATCGGCCTGTTCGAAATCAACGAAGCCTTCGCCATCCAGGTCCTGTCCTTCCTGGACCACTTCGGCATTGCCGACGACGATCCCCGCGTCAACCGCTACGGCGGTGCCATCGCCGTCGGGCACCCGCTGGCCTCGTCAGGCGTGCGCCTGATGAACCAGCTGGCCCGCCAGTTCGAGGAAGACCCCAGCGTCCGCTACGGCATGACCACCATGTGCATCGGCCTGGGCATGGGCGCCACGGTGATTTGGGAAAACCCGAACCACCCCGACTACAACACCGATTCCACGGAGGCCACGAAGTAATGTCTGCTCCCGATTACCAGCGCCTCGCGGGCCTCTTCCCCACCGAGGTTGTTACCCACTCCTACGTCTCGGACATCGCGCTCCCCGGCAATGCCGGCACCTTCGCGCTGATCACCCTGGACAACGACGTCGACCACTCCCGTCCCACCACGCTGGGCCCGAACACCCTGCTGGAGCTCGGCGAAAAGCTGGACGAACTCAAGGTCCGCGCCGACGCCGGCGAAATTGTGGGTGTGGGCGTCACCGGCAAGCCCTTCTACCTGGTGGCCGGCGCCGACCTGTCCGCTGTGAAGTCCATTTCCGACATCGAAGCCGGCTACGCCATGGCCCGCCTGGGCCACGACGTCTACGGCAAGCTGGGCACCCTGGGCGTTCCCAGCTTCGCGTTCATCAACGGTGTGGCCCTGGGCGGCGGCCTGGAAATTGCCCTGCAGTCCGACTACCGCACGGTGTCCACCGGCGCCGGTGCACTGGCCCTGCCCGAAGCCTTCATCGGCTTGGTCCCGGGCTGGGGCGGCGTCTACCTGCTGCCGCGCCTCATCGGCCCCGAGAACGCTGTCAAGGTGATGATCGAGAACCCGCTGAGCAACAACCGCACCCTCGCCGGTCCGGCCGCCTACAAGCTCGGCATCGCCGACGCACTGTTCGAGCCGGCGGACTTCCTCGAGCAGTCCCTGGCCTGGGCCTCCCGCGTAATCAGCGGCGAAGAAAAGGTGGAGCGGCCCAACGCCGTCGAGCCTGCCGACGCCGCCGAAGCGTGGGACGCCGCCGTCGCCAAGGGCCGTGCCTTCGTGGAGGCCAAGACCTCCAACGCCGCACCGGCCCCGGCAAAGGTGCTGGACCTGCTCGAAAAGGGCAAGACCTGGACCCGTGAGGAATCCCGCGAAGCCGAGTGCGACGCCCTGGCCGAACTGATGCAGTCCCCCCAGTTCAGCTCCACCGTGTACGCCTTCCTGGACCTGGTGCAGAAGCGCGGCAAGCGCCCCGCCGGCGCCCCGGACAAGAAGCTCGCCCGCCCGGTCACCAAGGTGGGCGTGGTAGGCGCCGGCCTGATGGCCAGCCAGCTGGCATTGCTCTTCGCCCGCCAACTCAAGGTCCCCGTGGTCATGACGGACATCGACCAGGCACGGGTGGACAAGGGCGTGGGCTACGTGCACGCCGAGGTGGACAAGCTCCTGGCCAAGAAGCGCATCTCCCCCGACGCCGCCAACCGCACCAAGGCCCTGGTTACCGGCTCGGTCTCCAAGGAAGCCTTCTCCGACGCCGACTTCGTCATCGAAGCCGTCTTCGAAGAGCTCTCGGTCAAGAAGCAGGTCTTCGCCGAGGTGGAGGCCGTGGTCTCCCCCGAGTGCATCCTGGCCACCAACACCTCCTCGCTCTCCGTCACCGAAATGGCCGCGGACCTCAAGCACCCGGAGCGCGTGGTGGGCTTCCACTTCTTCAACCCGGTGGCCGTGATGCCGCTGCTGGAAATTGTCCGCGCACCCAAGACCGACGACGCCGTCCTGGCCACCGCCTTTGTGCTGGCCAAGCAGCTCAAGAAGACCGCAGTGCTGGTCAAGGACGCGGCCGCGTTTGTGGTCAACCGCATCCTGGGCCGCATGTTCGGCGAGATCACCAAGGTCTACGACGAGGGCACCGACGCCGCCACGGCAGACAACGCCCTGCGCTCCATGGGCCTGCCGATGTCTCCGTTCACCCTGCTCGCCCTGGTGGGCCTGCCGGTGGGCCAGCACGTGCAGGAATCCCTGCACGCTGCCTTCGGCGAGCGTTTCTGGGTCTCCAAGAACCAGCAGAAAATCATCGACGCCGGCATCAAGTCCATTTGGCAGAAGGACGAGAACGGCAACCAGTACATCCCGGAGGAAACCCTGGCGATGCTGGACTTCGGCAACACCCCCTCCACCTCCGAGGAAGTCCTGCGCCGCACGCAGGACGCCCTGGCCGAGGAAATCGGGCTCATGCTCGAAGACGGCGTTGTGGCAGGACCCGAGGACATCGACCTCTGCGTCATCCTCGGTGCCGGCTGGCCGATGCACCTGGGCGGAATTACTCCGTACCTGGACCGCGTCGGTGCGTCCGAGCGGGTTAATGGCAAGAAGTTCCACGAGACGGCTGTGGCTGCTTAGCCCCTAACGGGCGCCCGCGCCTACCGTCCGCGCCTACCGTCCGCGCCTACCGTCCGCGCCTACCGTCCGCGCCGGGCGGACCGGAACGGCGGCAACGATAATCCCTGCTCGCAGAGCTCGCAGGGATTATTAAAGCCGCCTAACCCGGTCCGTCCGGCGCTCTCGTTAACAGTCCTGTTGCGGTCGCAGTCAGGTCAGGTTGGCCGGCGCCAGAGGGAAGGTTACCCCGGTGAGTTCCTCCGAGATGGTCCAGAGGCGCTGCTGGACCGCTCGGTCGTGGGAGGCAGGGCTGGAGGCGACAGGTTTCGGATAGCCGCGGGTCTGTGAGCGGTTGCCGGGACCGTAGTACTGGCCGCCGGTGACCTCCGGATCGGTAGCCGCACGCAGGGTGGGCAGGGCACCCATCTCGGGAGTCTGCGTGAAGTACGGGGCGAGCCAGGTGACGGGCACCCGAAGCGCTGCCGGTGTGTTGCGGGTGAGCTCCGTATTGGAGACGCCCGGATGGGCGGCCACCGCGACGGTGGTACCAAGGGGTTCGAGACGGCGCTGGAGTTCGTACGTGAACATCAGGTTTGCCAGCTTGGCCTGGCCGTAGGCGCCGACGCGGCTGTACGAACGCTCCCACTGGAGATCATCGAAGTGGATATCGGCCCGGATGCGGTGCCCGGTGCTGCTGACCGTCACAACGCGCGAGCCGGGAACAGGCAGCAGCCGGTCCAGCAGCAGGCCGGTCAGGGCGAAATGCCCGAGGTGGTTGGTGCCGAACTGCAGTTCAAAGCCATCCGCGGTGGTCCGCTTCGGCGTGTACATCACGCCGGCATTGTTGATCAGCAGGTCTATCCGCGGGTGGTCCGCACGCAGGGCCGCCGCAGCGGACCGGACCGACTCCAGTGAGCCCAGGTCCAAGGCCTGAACCCTCGCGTCCCCGTTGATGCGGGCAGCCGCCTGCTTGCCCTTCTCGACGTCGCGTACGGCCAGGACCACCGCCGCCCCCTGTTCCGCGAGCATCCTGGCGGTCTGAAAACCCAGCCCGGTGTTGGCACCGGTCACTATCGCCACGCGTCCGGTTTGATCAGGGATGTGGTTCTCGTTCCAGCTGAGGTTCATGGGGGCTCCTAAAGTACCGTTGGTCTGTTACGTAGGACGAGCGTAAGCGCCCTGCATTCCCACGTCAATAGACCGCCGGTCCGTAATGTATGCTGGCCGCGTGACATTCCAACGGGCGCGCAGCGAAGAGCAGAAGGAGAGCCGGCGTCGGGCCATCCTGGACACCGCAGCGGCAATGCTGGACGAGATGCCGGTAGCCGGGGTCAGTCTCAACGAGCTCAGCCGGCGGGTGGGGCTGGCGAAGTCCAACGTCCTGCGCTATTTCGAGTCCCGCGAAGCAGTGCTGCTCGAACTGCTGGATGACTTCCTGGGCACCTGGCTCACCGAGTTGGCACAGGAGCTCCCAATGGGCATCGAGCCCGAAGCGGCACCGGCGGTGCGGGCCGATCAGCTGGCCGAAATCCTCAGCCGGTCCCTGGGGGCACGCCCGGTACTGTGCGACCTGTTCGGGGCGCAGGGCGGCGTCCTGGAGCACAACATTTCGGTTGAGGTGGCCAAGCGGCACAAGCGGGCCTCCCTGGCCAGGCTCGATGCCATGACCGGCATCGTGTGCCGGCACCTGCCAGAGTTGGGGGACGGAGCCCAGCAGTTCTGCCTGATCGCACTGGTTACTGCCGGTGCACTGTCCTCCTACGTCCCGCCTCCCCCCAGCCTCCTTGCCGCCTATGCGGAGGAACCCGCCCTGGGTGTCCTCCACGTAGACCTCACTGACGCCCTAAGGATGGCCCTGTCGTCGGCGCTCCTGGGTGTGCTGCCGCGGGCCTGACATCCTGCAGCGCACCTGGCCGCTTAGCGCCGGCTCTCTGGGCAGGGACGGTCTTCTTCGCTAGCCTTCCGGACGTGAAGGGAACGTCGGAGGAAAACCGCAGGCAAAGCCGGCGCGTGGTAGCGCTGATACTTGCCACGGCAGTTCTTGGCTGGCTGACGGTACTTCTCCCCTGGTCCGCGCCATGGCGCTGGACTCTCGCCGGGATCCTGCTGGCACTCACGGCGGTGATCCTGGTAATACTGGTCCGACTGCAGCGCGCCCGCTAGTTTCGGCGCAAACACGAACAGAGGTAAAAGAGAATGTCCTTTCAGGCTTACCTTGATGCGGTTGAGGACAAGACAGGATTAACGCCCCGCCAACTGGTGGATGCAGCGGCGGCCAAAGGTTTCGGCGAAAGCACCAAGGCCGGGGAAATCCTGGAATGGCTCCAAGCGGACTACGGAATCGGACGCGGCCACGGGATGGCAATTGTCCACGTTATTAAGAACGGTGCCGAAATCGGCACGAAACACGTCGGCACAACGGGAACCCACCGCGACGAATCGGAAACGCTTTGGCTGGACGGCAAGGCCACCAAGCCGGCCTGAGCTTTCCGCCCTGGGAACCCTGCGAACAGCGAGCGGCCAGAGCTGTGCTTGACTATTGCGCATGAGCAGACGCATCGACGCCGGGACATTCCTGACGGTGGGGTTCTTCGCCATGGTGGTGGCCCTTTTTACTACATTCCTGGCGTTTGGGTATGAGTCTGAACTGCGTCCCCGACACAGCGCCTGCTTCTACGGTCAGCAGGTTCCACGCCGCCAGTGGGTCCTGGCTCTTTCCTTGGTACCGCCTGTTACGGCGGCTGCAGCAGCCATACTCTCGCTGGGCTACCGCCCTTGGAATCGAGAAAGGCTGGCCCCGTCCCTGCTGCTCCTTGCGGCGGCAGCCTTGGCGGTCTGGATCAATTGGGCCATTGGCATAGACGCCATCGAACACTCACAGCGCCTCGCCGAAGGCGATCCCGTCTTTCGGATCTGCCCAGAGGACCTGGGCGCTCCCGGCTAGACGACGCCGTCCACGTAGGCCCGCAGGGTTCGGGCTAGGCGACGCCGTCCACGTAGGCCCGGAGGGTCCGGGTTAGGCGGCTTTAATAATCCCGGCGAGCTCTGCGAGCAAGGGATTTTCGTTGCCGCCGTTCCGGACCCTCCGGACCCTCCGGGCAACCAAGGTAACGCAACAGGCGGACCCTAGAACAAGGCAACCTTGGGCGTCTTCGGGAAGATCCGGTCCAGCTCCTCAAGGTCCTTCTCCGACGGCACCCACGAAACAGCTTCGGCGTTCTGCTGCACCTGCTCCACCTTCGTTGCTCCCGCAATCACGGACGCCACCGACGGCTGCGCAGCGAGCCAGGAGAAGGCCACCTGCACCTCGGTCAGACCGCGCTCGGCGGCGAAACGGCCAAACTCGGCCAGCTGCTCAAAGTCCGCATTCTCCAAGAGGTTGGTCCGGGAGTGGGTGAGCCGGCTGCCTTCCGGAGCCTTGCCGCTGCTGTACTTGCCGGTGAGCAGGCCGTTGGCCAGCGGGAAGTAGGGAAGCACGCCCAGCCCGTAGGCTTCGGCGGCGGGGGTCACTTCCAGCTCGGCCCGGCGGTCCAGCAGGTTGTAGTGGTTCTGCGAGGAAATGAACGGTGTGAAGCCACCCATCCGGGCCACAAACTCGGCTTCGGCAATCTGCCAGCCTGCCCGGTTGGAGTGCCCGATGTACCGGACCTTGCCGCTGGTGACGAGGTCATCCAAGGCTGACAGGGTTTCTTCGATGGGCGTGAGCGGGTCCGGGGTGTGGAACTGGTAGAGGTCAATCCAGTCCGTGTTCAGGCGGCGCAGGGAAGCCTCTGCGGCCTTGACGATATAGCGCCGGGATCCGCGTGCCCCGAAGTCGGCACCGTTGACGCCCTTCATGTCCATACCGAATTTGGTGGCTACCACCACGTCCCCGCGGCGGTTGCCCAGCGCTTTCCCGAGCATTTCCTCGCTGAGTCCCGGGGTGCGACCATAGGCGTCGGCAACGTCAAAAAGCGTAATACCGGCGTCGACCGCCGCGTTGACGACGGCGTCGGTACCCTCCTGCGATTCGGTGGGGGTTCCCGGGCGGCCAAGGTTGTTGCAACCGAGCCCGACCGTGGAAACGGTCAGGCCGGAATTACCAAGTCTGTTGTAGGAAGTCATAAAAGCTACGCTATACCCGTCGGCAGGGGGGATATTTCCTCCCCTTCGGGAAAATCCTTACGGTTTGGGAAATCCCTGCCGCTGCGCAGCGGAGGGTTTTCCCAAACCGGCAGCAAGATCCCAATCCGGCAGCAGATTCAGCAGTGTCCTAGGCCGGGAAAATGTCCAGCGGGCTGTTGGGGCTGGGCGCCTTGTCGGTTTCAAGGATGTACTGGATGGGAATGGCTCCCGTGGGCAGCAGGCCGGTATAGACCTGCTCGCTGTGCCGGCGCTCGGCTTCCACGCCTTCCTCCCGGACGGCTGCAGAGAATGCCTGCACCGCCAGCGGGGCCAGGCCCTGCTGTTCGCTCCAGATGATGTACATGCCGTACAGATCGGCTACGGGCGTTGCGTCGTCGTCGTCCAGGTCACCCACCGTGCATTCGGCGAGGAAACGGCGTACATCCGGCGTAGATGCTTCGTTCATACCCTCCACCCTATCCGGTGGGCAGGCCCCGGTGCAGCCCTGCAGACGCACCTATCGGCGGGTTTGGAGCAGGTAGTTCTCGAAGCCGAGCGGGGGTGTGCCGGTGAGGTCCAGGACGTCCGTGCTGACGGGAGCCAGTTCCCCGGCAGCCACGGCAGCGTAAGTGGAGCTCCAGGCCTCCGCCTGCCACTGCGCTGCGCCGCTTTTGACCCGCGTTGCTACGGCGTCCGAACAGGACTCGTTCTCGAACCGGACGCTGCTGCCCGTGACGGTGCTCAGCACCTGCGCCACGTCCGACATGGTCAGTTCCGCAGGTCCCGTGAGGGTATAGGTGCGGTTCCGGTGCTCCCCCGGCGCCAGGAGGACCTTCGCCGCGGTCCGGGCGACGTCCGTACGTGCCACCGGAGCGAAACGCCCGTCCCCCGCAGGACCGCGGATGACGCCGTCGGGCTGGACAAAGGTGGGCAGGATGTCCTGGTACAGGCAGTCCCGCAGGAAGGTGTAGGCCACGCCGCGGGATTTGATGTGCTCCTCGGTGGCGTAATGGTCGCGGGCAAGGGTGAACACCGCGTCCGGGGCGGCGCCCATAAAGGACGTGTACACAATGTGCTCCACGCCTGCCTCGACGGCGGCGTCCACAAACGTCTGCTGGTCCTCGACCCGGTGCGGACTTTCGGCCGCGGACACCATAAAAAGCGTATCCACGCCCCGCAGCGCACTGACCGCCTGCGCGCGGTCGAGGTAGGACACTGCGAATACCGGTGTATCCGGCAGTTCGGGGAGCCGGGCGGTGCGCCGGGCAAGCAGCCGCTGCCTGGCACCGGTTTCGGCGAGGAGCCGGGCAACGGCACCCCCCAGGGCACCGGTGGCTCCCGTGACGGCGAGGGGTGGAACGTTTTCCGCCATGGCGTCTCTCCCTTATCCCGGCTCCCGGCTTCGGAACCCCTGCTCAGTTACTGGATCTTCGGCACCTGTCCCGTGGGCAGCTCCTGCCCGGGCAGCGGCCGTGCGAACGGCACCTTGGTCCCCAGGACCTGCGCGACGACGTCGTTGGCGATCTGCCGGGCGGTGAGCCCCACCCGCTCCAGCACTTCGCTGCGGCTGCCGTGGTCCAGGAACTCCACCGGCAGGCCTACTTCGTTGAGCGCCGTGTCCACGCCGGCCGCCCGCATTTCCTGCCGGATCCGGGAGCCCACGCCCCCGGCGCGGACACCGTCTTCAATCACGATGACGATGCGGTGTTCAGCGGCAATGCTGATGATGGAGCGCGGCACGGGCAATACCCAGCGCGGATCCACCACGGTGGAGCTGATGCCCTGGTCCCCCAGCCGGCCGGCAACGTCCAGGGCGATGTCCGCCATGGCGCCCACGCTGACAATCAGCACGTCATTGGAGCTGTCACCCGCGGGGCGGCGCGCGAGAATGTCCACTCCGTCAGCTGTCCGCTCCACGGCCTCAACGTCGGCACCGACCGTGCCCTTGGAGAACCGCACCACGGACGGAGCATCGGAGATGGCCACGGCTTCGCGCAGCTCCTCCTTCAGCCGGGTGGCGTCGCGCGGAGCAGCTAGGTGCAGGCCCGGCACAATCTGCAGCATGGACATGTCCCACATGCCGTGGTGGCTGGCGCCGTCAGGGCCGGTAACACCGGCGCGGTCCAGCACAATGGTGACGCCTGCCTTGTGCAGGGCAACGTCCATCAACAGCTGGTCGAAGGCCCGGTTCAGGAAGGTCGCGTACAGGGCCACCACCGGGTGCAGACCGCCGAAAGCCATGCCGGCGGCGGAGGTGAGGGCGTGCTGTTCGGCAATACCGACGTCGAATACGCGGTCCGGATGCTTCTCGGCAAAGCGGTGCAGGCCCACCGGGATCAGCATGGCGCCGGTAATGCCCACAACGTCGGTGCGCTCATCGGCAATCCGGGCAATCTCCGTGGCGAAGACCGACGTCCAGGATTCCTTGCCGCCCGGCTCCACCGGATCACCGGTTTCAGGATCAATGATCCCCACGGCGTGGAACTGGTCGGCCTCATGTGCGCGGGCCGGGGCATATCCGCGGCCCTTCTCCGTCATGGCGTGCACAATGACCGGGCCGGCGTAGTTCTTGGCCTTGTTCAGGGCGCGTTCGACGGCGTCGATGTCGTGTCCGTCGATGGGGCCGACGTATTTCATGCCCAGGTCCTCGAAGAGGCCCTGGGGCGTCCACCAGTCCTTGATGCCCTTTTTTGCCGCGTGCAGGCTGCGGTAGGTGAAACGGCCCACCGGACCGCCCTGCTGCAGCCGCTCCCGCCACCAGCCGAGGGTGTTTTCGTAGGCGTGGTGGGTGCGGACGGCGTCGATGGTGGGACGCAGGGAGGCGAGGTAGTCGGCCAGGCCGCCGATGGTGGGCGCGTAGGACCGGCCGTTGTCATTGACCACAATCACCACGCGGCGGCGCTGGTCCGCAGCTATGTTGTTCAGGGCCTCCCACGCCATACCGCCGGTCAGGGCGCCGTCGCCCACCATGACCACGGTGTACCGGTCGCCTTCGCCGTTGAGCTGCCGGGCACGGGAAATACCGTCAGCCCAGGACAGCGAGGAGGAAGCGTGGGAGCTTTCCACAATGTCGTGGACCGATTCGGCGCGCGACGGGTATCCGGACAGGCCGTCCTGCTGGCGCAGTGTGGCGAAGTCCTGGCGGCCCGTGAGGATCTTGTGCACGTAGGACTGGTGTCCGGTGTCAAAGACGATGCTGTCCCGCGGCGAATCGAAGACCCGGTGGATGCCCATGGTCAGTTCCACCACGCCCAGGTTCGGGCCCAGGTGGCCGCCGGTCTGCGCTACGTTCGTGATCAGGAACGAACGGATCTCTTCAGCAAGCCGCTTCAGCTGTGTCAGCGAAAGCCTGCTGAGGTCCCGAGGATCCCGGATTGTTTCCAGAAGTCCCAACAGGGTGCCTCCCTTGAGTCGGTATCGGCGGCACTGCATCCACCGTCGCAATGGTTAACTCTAACGCGCAGCACGTGCTGCATGGTTCCGTACCAATGCAACAGGGCCCCGGTTCCCTCCTCCGCCCCTGCGGGCGGATCGGGGAATCGGGGCCCTGATGCTGGTGCGTGTACTGCTACTTAGCGGAGATCTGCCGCAGGACGTACTGCAGGATGCCGCCGTTGCGGTAGTAGTCGGCTTCACCCGGGGTATCGATGCGCAGGACCGCATCGAAGGTGATGGCGTCGCCGTTTTCGGGGGTGGCCGTGACCTTTACGGTCTTGGGCGTGGTCCCGTTGTTCAGTTCGGTGACACCCTCAACCGAGAAGGTCTCCGTACCGGTCAGGCCCAGCGACTCGGCATTCACGCCGGCCGGGTACTGCAGCGGAAGGACGCCCATGCCGATGAGGTTGGAGCGGTGGATCCGCTCGTAGCTCTCGGCAACTACGGCCTTGACGCCCAGCAGTGCGGTGCCCTTGGCGGCCCAGTCACGGGAGGAGCCGGAGCCGTATTCCTTGCCGGCCAGGACAACCAGCGGGGTGCCGGCAGCCTGGTAGTTCATCGCGGCATCGTAAACGGCAGCCTGCGGAGCGTCGGCCTGGCTGAAGTCGCGGGTGAAACCGCCTTCAACGCCGTCGAGCAGCTGGTTCTTGATGCGGATGTTGGCGAAGGTGCCGCGGATCATGACTTCGTGGTTGCCTCGGCGCGAGCCGTAGGAGTTGAAGTCCTTGCGGGCTACACCGTGCTCCAGCAGGTACTTGCCCGCCGGAGTGTCGGACTTGAAGGAACCGGCCGGGGAGATGTGGTCGGTGGTGACCGAGTCGCCCAGCTTCAGCAGGACGCGTGCGCCCTCGATGTCGGAGACGGGCTCCGGCTGTGCCTTCATGCCCTCGAAGTACGGAGGCTTCCGGACGTACGTGGACTCAGAATCCCACTCGAAGGTTGCACCTTCGGGGGTGGGCAGGGACTTCCAACGGTCGTCGCCTTCGAAGATGGTGTCGTAGCTGTTGGTGAACATCTCCTTGTTAATGGAGGCGTCGATGATCTCCTGGACCTCGACCGGGTTCGGCCAGATGTCCTTCAGGAAGATGTCGTTGCCGGCTTCGTCCTGGCCCAGCGGGTCATTCTCGAAGTCGAAGTCCATGGTGCCGGCCAGGGCGTAGGCGACTACCAGCGGCGGGGAGGCCAGGTAGTTCATCTTCACGTCCGGGTTGATGCGGCCTTCGAAGTTCCGGTTGCCGGAGAGCACTGCAGTGACGGCGAGGTCGGCTTCCTGGATGGCCGTGGAGATTTCATCTTCCAGCGGGCCGGAGTTGCCGATGCAGGTGGCGCAGCCGTAACCGACAACGAAGAAGCCGAGCTTCTCCAGGTACGGGATCAGGCCGGACTTTTCGTAGTAGTCGGTAACTACCTTGGAACCCGGTGCGATCGAGGTCTTGACCCACGGCTGGGCGGTAAGGCCCTTTTCGACGGCGTTGCGGGCGAGCACTGCTGCTGCCATCATCACCGACGGGTTGGACGTGTTGGTGCAGGACGTGATCGAGGCGATCGACACAGCACCGTGGTCCAGCTCGAAGCTGCGGCCGTCGGCCATGGAGACCTGAACCGCGTTCGTGGAGCGTTCGGCCGGAGCGTCGGCCTTCTCCACCAGGTCATGTTCGTGGTCTTCGATCTGGGTGGCGTTCGCGTTGAACGACGGCGCGTCCGAGGCCGGGAAGGTCTCTTCCAGGGCTTCGTCAACGGTGCCGTTTTCAGCTTCCACCGTCTCGTGGACGTAGTTCTTCAGGTCGTTGCGGAACTGCGTCTTGGCGTTGGTCAGCTCCACGCGGTCCTGCGGACGCTTCGGTCCGGCGATCGAGGACACCACGGTGGACAGGTCCAGCTCGAGGTACTCGGAGTACTTGACCTCGTTGGACGGGTCGTGCCACAGGCCCTGCTCCTTGGCGTAGGCCTCTACGAGGGCTACGTTCTCCTCGGAGCGGCCGGTCAGGCGCAGGTAGTCCAGGGTCACGTCGTCGATCGGGAAGATCGCCGCGGTGGAACCGAACTCGGGGCTCATGTTGCCGATGGTGGCGCGGTTGGCCAGCGGAACGGCTCCAACGCCCTCGCCGTAGAACTCCACGAACTTGCCGACAACACCGTGCTTGCGCAGCATTTCGGTGATGGTCAGCACTACGTCGGTGGCGGTGGCGCCGGCCGGGATTTCCCCAGTCAGCTTGAAGCCGACAACGCGCGGGATGAGCATGGAGACGGGCTGGCCGAGCATGGCTGCCTCTGCCTCGATGCCGCCGACGCCCCAGCCCAGCACGCCCAGGCCGTTGACCATGGTGGTGTGGGAGTCGGTGCCGACGCAGGTGTCCGGGTAGGCGCGCAGGACGCCGTCAACTTCGCGGGTCATGACCGTGCGGGCCAGGTATTCGATATTGACCTGGTGGACAATGCCCATTCCCGGGGGAACAACCTTGAAGTCATCAAACGCAGTCTGGCCCCACCGCAGGAACTGGTACCGCTCGCCGTTGCGCTGGTACTCGATTTCCATGTTGCGCTCGAGGGCGCCGGAGTTGCCGAAGGCATCAATCTGCACGGAGTGGTCAATGACCATTTCCGCGGGTGCCAGCGGGTTCACGCGCTTGGGGTCGCCGCCGAGATCGGCTACGGCCTCGCGCATGGTCGCAAGGTCCACAATGCAGGGGACGCCGGTGAAGTCCTGCATGATCACCCGGGCGGGGGTGAACTGGATTTCGGTGCTGGGCTCTGCTTCCGCGTCCCACTGCGCCAGGGCACGTACGTGGTCAGCAGTGATGTTGGCACCGTCTTCGGTGCGCAGCAGGTTCTCCAGCAGGACCTTGAGGCTGAACGGAAGGCTCTGGGCGCCTTCGACGGAATTCAGCCGGAAAATTTCATATTCGGAACCGTTGACGTCTAGTACGCCTTTGGAACCGAAGCTGTCCACATTAGTCATAACAGGACTCCTCTCGCCACCTTGTTATCTTTGTCCAGCTCACTACTGCCCGCCAGTTAGGTTTCCCTAACCGTTGGATAAAAGGGCCGGCAAGGGAAACCGGTGGTTCATTTCCCTGCCCACAGGCCCCCTGCCGCGGAAATGTTTCCCCCACAATGCGGAAAACTTCCTTTACGGCGCAGGACTGGACAACTGCCTCCCATCCTAGCCTTTACAGGGACGCCCGCAGGAGATATACGCCACGACTCCCCGTGACGGGCTTCGCGCCGGGCCCTGCGGACCCGGCGCGATGGCCGCTCAGGCCTTTCGCAGCACGGCGAAGGACTCCATGTGGTGGGTGTGCGGGTAGAGGTCGAAAACGCGCAGCCGGTCCAGTTCCCAGCCCGCGCTGCGGAAATACCCCAAATCGCGGGAGAACGACGCCGGGTCGCAGGAGACGTAGCCGACCACCCGTGGCGCGGCGGCGTCGATCTGGCTGACAACGGTTTTTCCGGCCCCCGCGCGGGGCGGATCCAGGAGGACGACGTCGAGGTTCCCGGCATCGCGCAGCTCCTTGTCCACGCGGCCCTGGCGGATTTGCACCTGTGGTGCGGCGAAGAGGTTCTTGCGGGCGTCCCGGCTGGTGCCCGGGGAACCCTCAATGGAGAGCACGCTGCCGGCTTCCCCGGCAGCGGCAGCCAGGGGCGCCGTGAACAGCCCGGCACCGGCGTACAGGTCCGCGACTGATTCGCCGGACTGGATCTGCAGGCCGTCCAATACGGCGGTGGCCAGGGTTTCCGGCGCGGAGCGGTGGATCTGCCAGAAACCGGCACCGGTCACCCGGTAGTCGTGCCCCAGGACCGTTTCCTGCACCCAGGTGCGGCCCTTCAAGCGCGTCAGCTCATGGCTTTCCGGGTTCCACGCGGCCACGGACACGCCGTCGGGCAGGTTCTGGGCAATGCGTGCCGGCGTCCGCGGATGGGTTCCCGGTGCGGGGATCAGCAGGACCAGCGGCTGTCCGCCGGCAGCAGGAGCGGCGACTTCCACGCGGTCCATGCCCGTGAAATCCGTCTCCCACAGCTGCAGGGCATTGATGTCCGCGGTGGCCAGCGGCATGGTCTCCACCGGGATCAGCTCATCCGAGCGGTGGGCGTGCATGGCCAGCCGGCCGCTGGGCGCCACCGAGAAACTGACACGGGTACGCCAGCCCAGTCCGTCGGTGCTTTCTTCCAGGGCCGGTTCAACCTCGGGAACCAGGTCGGTGCCGCCGAGCCGGCGCAGCTGCTCGGCGAAAATGTCCGCCTTCAGCTGCCGCTGGACCCCAAGCTCGATGTGGCCGAACTCGGCGCCGCCTACGGGCAGCTTGCCGCGTGACGCAGCACGCAGCGCGTCCGCTTCCTTCCAGAAATGTTCCCTGCGGCCGGCGGCGGGCTCCAGCACCTCAACGACGTCGGCCCGCCAGAACTTGGCGTCCGGACCGGACTCCGTGAGACGCACCCGAACCCGTTCCCCCGGCAGTCCGTGCCGGACAAAAACGACGCGCCCTTCGTGCCGGGCAACAAAGTGGCCGCCGTGGGCCGGAGCACCGATGGTGAGTTCAATGGTCATGGGGGGAGGTTTACTTCCTTGCAGGGGCTAAAACCCCATCTCACCACGAGAGCGGAGCGCTGTGCTATTTGAAGCTGAGACGGGACTAAGCTTGCGTTGAATCAATTTCCGCACGTGTGCGGGCAGGTCACTGCGAACGCACGCCGGAACCACAGACCAAACCGGACCAAACCGAACAAATCCGGACCACACCGGAACCAGACTGAAACCGAGGTAGGGCAAGTTGGCCCATTACGTGATTATGGGGTGCGGGCGCGTGGGCGTCAGCCTGGCCCATACCCTGGATGAGGCCGGCCACTCGGTCGCGATCATCGACCAGGATGAGCGCGCCTTCCGCCGCCTGCGCCAAAGCTTCTCCGGCCGCAAGGTGACCGGCGTCGGCTTCGACCGTGAAACGCTGAAGGCCGCCGGCATCGAGGAGGCCTACGCCTTTGCCGCAGTATCCAGCGGCGACAACTCGAACATCCTGGCCACCCGCGTGGCGCGGGAGACCTTCCACGTGGGCCATGTAGTGGCGCGGATCTACGATCCGGGACGTGCGGAGATCTACCAGCGGCTCGGTATTCCCACGGTTGCCGCCGTGCGCTGGAGCGCGGACCAGGTGCTGCGCCGGATCCTGCCCGAACAGAGCATTAACGGCGATTTCCGGGAGTCCTCGGGCCGGTTGATCCTGGGCGAGCTGTCCCTGCACGAGGGCTGGCTGGGCCGTTCGCTGGGCAGCATCGAAGCTGCCGCCGGTGTGCGGATTGCCTACGTGACCCGGTTCGGTGAAGGGATCCTCCCCCGCCCCGACAGCAGTTACCAGCAGGGCGATGTCCTGCACGCCATGATGTCCGTGGACCGGACGGCCGAAATCAGCAAGGTCCTGTCCAAGGAACCGATCAAGGAGTCCCTGTGAAAGTTGTGATTGCCGGCGCCGGCAGCGTGGGCTCATCCATTGCCAAGGAGCTGCTCGCCCACGGCCATGAAGTACTGCTGATTGATGAGAAGCCCGAGTGCGCCGAGCGCACCGGGCTGCGCGGGGCGCAGTGGCTGATCGGTGATGCCTGCGAGCTCACCACACTGAAGGACGCCCGCCTGGAGGAAGCCGACGTCGTGGTTTCGGCCACCGGCGACGACAAGGTGAACCTGGTGGTTTCCCTGCTGGCCAAGAGCGAATTCGGGGTGGCCCGGACAGTGGGCCGCGTCAACAACCCCAAGAATGACTGGATGTTCGATGATTCCTGGGGAGTGGACGTTGCAGTGAACACACCCCGGCTGATGACCGCCCTGGTGGAAGAGGCAGTGGAGATCGGTGACTTGGTCCGGCTCCTGACCCTGCAGACCGGGGTCTCCTCCATGGTGGAGTTCACTGTCCCCACCGGGTCGCACCTGACCGGGCGCACCCTGGGCTCCATCGACTGGCCGCTGGATTCCACCGTGGTGGCCATCCTGCGCGACGACGCGCCCATCACGCCCAGCAGCGACGACGTCGTGGAACCGGGCGACGAACTTTTCTTCATTACGACCATTGCCGCGGAGGACGAACTGCGGGCCATCCTCTCCCCCGCGGCCCTGACCGGCGCGTCAGCAGCCGGTGCAGCGGACGCGGCTCAGGACTCCGGGTCGGAGGAAGACCCCGATGGGGTCTCCGGCGCGGACGCCGCGGAGTCGGCGGGCAAAATGGCCGCAGGACGGGAAACCACCCACGCCAGCCACAGCCCAAGCGCGTAGAGGGGTACGCCCATGGCCAGGCGCATGGTGCCCAGTGCGGCCACGTTGTCGGCAAGGTAGAGCGGCAGCTGGACGGCCAGCCGGAGCGCGAAGACGGACACAATGATCCAGCTGGCCCAGGTGTAGGCCTTCATCCGCACGGGGACGGACCGCCACTCGAGGTTTTCCCCGCGGATGAAGCCGAACAGCAGCCCTGCCACCGGCCACTTCACCGCGATGGATACCAGGAACGCCAGGATATAGGCGCCGTTGAGGTAGAAACCGGGTACGAAGTACGTGGCCCCCTCGCCGCTGCGCAACGCCACGAAGGCGCAGATGGCCACCCCTGCCACGCCCGTGAGTGACTGCACCAGCGGGCGGCGCTGGATCAGGTTTGCCACCGAGAACACCGCCGCGGCAGCCACGGCGGCACCGAGAGCCGCGTTCAGCGGCGCGCTCACCGTGTAGAGCAGGGTAAAAAGGAGTCCGGGCACAATAGCTTCGGCCAGGCCGCGCACCCCGCCAACCGACCTCAGCACGTCAATCTGCCCGTCACTGCGGCGCTCAACGCCGGCACGGGCGGCGTACTGGCCAGCCAACTGGTTCAGGTCCGGCTGGTTGTCGGCACGGCCCTGCTGGTTGTCGGCACGGCCCGGCTGACTGTCCGGATCGGGTGTGCTCATGCGTCGGCCTCCGGGCGTCCAATGATTTCGTATCGCGGATTAAAGATCGTGGGCCGGCCGTCGATGACCGAAACCATGCCCTCAAAAGCGAGGTAGGTTCCAGCCTCGATCCCCGGCACCCTGCGCTGCCCCAGCCAGACCAGGCTGACCTTTGGGCGCGGTCCCGCATCGGCGGCGCGGTATTCGGCCGCTAAGTCCTCCAGCACGGCGGTAAACCGCGGAGATTCCGTGGCGGGAACCACGGTGATGGCGGAAACGTAACCGCGGCAGTAGGCGCGCCCGCGTTCCGGCAGCGAGGTGATGCTGATGCAGCGGGTGGAACCGTAAGCAGTTCCCACGCTCAGCCGATCGTCGTGATTTCGGGGCCGCGCTCGGGCGCAGCGGGCTTTCCGGTTCCTGCGTCCGGACGGGGCAGCGGAGACGCATCGCGCGGCAGGCGCAGCTGCAGCAGGTCACGCGGCGGCAGCGGCTGTTCGCCGCGCACCACGACGACGTTCCGGAAGACCTCCTCCAGCGGACCGGCCGCTTCCGGGTTCATGGCGGCCGGACCGCCGAACACGCCGCGGAGGAACCAGCGGGGTCCGTCGACACCCACAAAGCGTGCCACCCGGTACCCCTTGGATCCGTCCTGGGCCTGCGCCGGTACCTTGGCCAGAAGTTCAGTGCCGAAAGTGCCGGACAGTTCATCGACCGTTCCGCCCTGCGAACCCACGGACTTGCCGATCTGGCTGCGGATGTCATCCCACAGAGTCTCGGAACGGGGTGCGGCAAAGGCTTGGAGCTGCAGGCTGGATCCCTCGAGGTCCAGTGTCACGGCAACAACGCGCTGAGTCTTTTCCTCAACCTCGAGGCGCAGCTGCAGGCCCTGGGAGGCAGCAATCCGGAGCGCACCCAAGTCGATGTACCCCTCCTCGGAGGGGCGTTCGCTCAGGTCGTAGGGCCCCGTGCCGCCCGGCTGCCCGGCGTCGCCGGTTCCGGCATCCCCGGTCCCTTCGTCGGCCGTGCCGTTGTCAGCGGCTGTCCCGGCTGGTTCTTCTGCCTTGGTTTTCCTACGGCCAAATGCCATAACCAGGTTCCTTCTCTCTTATCTGCAAGTCTCTTGGGAAATGAAGTCTTTGAAAGCGCCCGTCCGCAGGTTCACCGGCGGAAAGCCGGAGCAGCAGCCGTACGCGTAAAACACCCTGCCGGAACGCCCGCGCTGCACGGGATACGGTTCGGCGGCTGTGCGGCCGCCCGGATCAGGCCGGTACGGCCGTGAACCCGCCCGTGGAGCCGAACCCGCCGGTGCCGCGGACGGAGTCCGGAAGCTCGTCCACGGGAACAAAGCGGGCGGTTTCCACGCGCTGGATCACCAGCTGGGCAATCCTGTCGCCGCGGCTCAGGCTAACCGGACGGGCCGGGTCCAGGTTAATCAGGGTCACGGAAATCTCGCCGCGGTAGCCGGCGTCCACCGTTCCCGGTGCGTTCACGATACTGAGCCCGTGCTTGGTGGCCAGGCCGGACCGCGGATGCACAAAGGCTGCGTAGCCGAACGGCAACGCCAGCGCGACGCCGGTGGGCACGAGCAGCCGCTCCCCCGGGGCCAGCGTGAAGTCGATCCTCGAACGAAGGTCCGCGCCGGCGTCGCCCGGATGCGCGTACGACGGCGGTTCCAGCCCGTCGTCGAGCATCTTGATCTGTACTTCCAGGGGTGTCCCTGCTCCTTGCACCAGCTTCTCCGGTTTCACTTCGGCGTACGTGTTTTCTGCCATGTCTACTGGCAGGTGTTCTGGGATGTCTTTTGGGATGTCTTCTGTCTTGCTTTCCACGGCAGCGGGGGCTGCTGCACTGCATGGAGCGGGCCGCCCGGGCCAACGCACTCACTTTAGCGCGTTTTCCTGTACGAACCCCGGGCCGGAGCCACCGGCACGGCGCAGGATGAAATGCCCCGCGAAAGGTGAAAAGCTGGGGGTATGTCATCCCCCGCTGCCAAGACCCCCAACGCCGTGCTCTACTCCGAACGGCTGTTCCCCTCGATTTGGATCTGGCTTATTGCCGCCGGCCTTGCCGCGGCCTGCATCCTGGTGTTTGTCCCCATCAGCCTTTTCGCCGGAATCACCGCCGCCGTCGTCGCTGCAATCATCATGGCGGTGCTGCTCATTGTGTCCACCCCGCTGATCCGGGTAACCCCCGAGACCCTCCAGGTGGGGCGGGCGCAGATTGAGCGCCGCTACATCGGCAAGGTGGAGGCTTTCCGCGGCGAAGACGCCACCCTGCAGCGCGGGCCGGCCCTGAACGCCACCGCCTATATGTGCATCCGCGGCTGGATCTCGCCCGTGGTTCGGATGGAAATCACCGACCCGGCAGACCGGACCCCGTACTGGCTGACCTCCACCCGCCATCCCGAAAAGCTTGTTGCTGCACTCACCGGGGACCGCTGAACCGGTTCTATCCTTCGCAGTCCACGCAGTAGAACATTCCGTTTTTCTCCAAGGCAATCTGTGACCGGTGCCGGACAAGGAAGCAGGAAGCGCAGGTGAACTCGTCAGCCTGCGCAGGCATCACCCGGACCAGCAGTTCCTCACTGGACAGATCGGCGCCGGGAAGCTCGAAGCCTTCGGCTGCTTCCGTCTCATCCTCGTCCACGACGGCCGACTGCGGGTCGGTCCGCCGGGTTTTCAGCTCTTCGATCGACTCCTCGCCGGTGTCCTCTTCGGTCTTGCGCGGGGCGTCATAATCCGTCGCCATAATGTCTTATCTCACCGTCCGGTTGAGTGGTGTTTCGCCGTTGCATGAGCCCGCGCAGGACCGGCTGTCCGGACCCGTGTCAGCGACTCGGAGATATCAACGCCACGGATACCTGTTTTGTGCCCGTAAAGCAGAGATTTTTACCTAACGGGAAGCAAAAAGCGAACCGGCCCCCGCCGGATCTCCCGGCCGCTCCTGCCCGGCACCGCTGCCGGGCGGCCGGAAATGCGCCACACCCGCGCAAAGCTTAGGTTTTCGCCGCCGGGGATGGCATTGTTTCCAGAAGGAATTGCTATCGGGTGGAGGACTTTTTGATGCAGGATCTACGGCTGGTGGGTGTCCATGAAGGTGGCGAACATCTGCTGTTAAGCGGCAAGGGCGGGGAAACCTTCCGTCTCCGAATCGACGAAGCCCTCCGCGTGGCCGCCTCTCGTCCCACGCACCGTTCCGCACCGCAGCCCGATCCCTCCTCGGGATCCGGGCCCAGCATGACCCCGCGGGACATCCAGTCCAGGATCCGGTCCGGCGCCAGCGCCGAAGAAGTGGCGGCACTTTCCGGCCACGACCTGGCCCACATCCGCCGCTACGAAGGCCCGGTCCTCGCAGAACGTGAATACGTGGCCCTGCAGGCACAGGCTGTTGAGGTCGCCGCCCCCATGTCCGCCACGCACGATGGCTACCGCAGCGCCTTCGGCGAGAATCCGGTCAACCTCGGGGACATGGTCCGCCACCGGCTGCGTTCGTTCGGTGTTGATCCCGACTCCGTGGAATGGGACGCCTGGCGCCGTCCGGACGGAACCTGGGACGTGGTGGCCCGCTTTGAGCTGACCGAAAAATCGCGCGTCGCCGTCGGGGAAGAGCCTCCGGCCCGCTGGATCTTCAGTCCCCTGCGCAAGAGCGTCACGAATACCAACCGCTGGGCCCAGGTCCTGAGCGAACTGGAACCCCTGGATACTCCCGTACCCACCCGCCGGCTGGCCGCCGTCGCAGACCGAGTCTTCGATTTTGAAGCCGAGCGCAGTCCGGAGGAACCCTCCGATGACACTGACAGCATCCTCGAAGTGCTGCGTACCCGGCGCGGACAGCGGCTAGGCAGCGACGAAGACGGCGACGACGCCCTGGCGGCGCTGCTGGCCAAAGGCAGTGTTCCTGCCGCGCATCCGCGGGACGGACGCCCGGAGGACGAGGAAGACGCCGGCCGCCGGCCCCGGACCGGGCGGCTGAGCCTTGCGCCTGCCATGGACCCGGCGGACACCGACGACACGGTTGACCCCGTTACGCTTCCCGGCGGTGTCAGCCAAACACGCGAAATCAGTGTGCTGGCCCGCCCCTTCCGCCGCCGCAACGGGCGGGACGAGGACGTCCGCGAAGAAGCCGAGCCAGCTTCCCCGGAGGCTGCTGCCGCTGAAAGCGGGGCGGAGGATTCCGAGCAGGACGCGCCGGAGGAAACTGCAGCTGCCCCGGCCGCCGAGCCGGCGGCCCGCAAAAACGCCGGCCGCGACTTCCCCTGGGACCGGCTGCCCAACGGCGGGCGGGGCCAGCGGGAACCGGAAGCCGGTAAGGATGATGCCAAGGGCGAGGGCACGGAACGCCGTGCCATCAAACCCAAGCGTTCCTCCGTCCCTTCCTGGGACGAGATCGTGTTCGGCACCAAGGGCGACTAGCCCGTTCAGTATCTTCTTTGCACCGCCGGGATCCCATCCCGGCGGTGCTCCCGCTTAACTTCCCCCGCTTGCGCCTCAGGCCAGCCGGTGCCGTCCGGTTTTCAGCTCCACTGAGCACACGTCCGCCGGTGTGTCTCCGCTTTCCGTTGCCGCCGCCTGCTGCGCCGTTACGCGGCGCATATAGTGGCGCCGGCACAGGGTCTCATAGCCCACAGCGGGTTCGGCTGCGGGGGCCGCATGCTCTCCCCCGCCGGCAGCCGAAGCCGCGGCGCCCTGCGGGGAGCCGAGCAGCTCCTCGGCGTCAAACAGCGGCATATCGTCAAACAGCGGTTCGTCCTCAAACAGCGGTTCATCCAGCGGCGCGCCAGCAGCGGGCGCGGCGGCGGTGCGGGACTCGACGTCGCCCACCACCACCTGGTCCCCCTCAGTAACCATCACACCGTCCGCAGTACGGGCGTTATGGGTGGCGCGGCGCCCGCACCAGCACAGTGCCCGGACCTGCAGGACCTCCATCCGGTCCGCCAGTTCCACCAGGCGCTGGGAGCCGGGGAACAACCGGGTCCGGAAATCGGAGGTGATACCGAATGCGAACACGTCAATGTCCATTTCGTCCACGATGTAGGCCAGCTGCTCCACCTGCTCGGCGCTGTAGAACTGTGCCTCATCGCAAATGAGGTAGTCCACGTTGTGCCCGGAATCCCGGCACTGCAGGACCTCCGCCCAGAAATCGGTGCTGTCGCGCACCTCAACGGCCGGGGTCTGCAGGCCCAGCCTGCTGGAAATCATGGATTCCCCCGCCCGGTCGTTGCGGCTGAACAGTATTCCGCCGCGCCCCCGGGCACTGTGGTTGTAGTCCATCTGCAGGGCAAGCGTCGACTTGCCGCAGTCCATGGTGCCCGAGAAAAAGACCAGCTCTGCCATAACTACTTTCTACCCAAGTGCCTTCTGCGGCCGGGACTGCTTGCGGGTGGATGGTTCAGGGGCAGCCAGGATCAGCAGCGGCACTTCGCATTCTGCGCGGGTCAGGGACCCGTGCTGGCCGTTCACCTCCAGCGCCGAGGCGGCCACCCGGCGGGTGTCGTAGAGGGCGATCGGCTCGCGCGCGGCAACCATCAGGTCCCCAATGCGCGGCAGCACGGACTCGTCCACCTCGGGACCGAAATAGCCGGCTCGCACCGCCTCGTCACGCGTGAAGATCCAGGCCCGGGTACCGTACGCGTCCTGCCATGCGGTCTTGAGCCGGTCCAGGGTTCCCTCAGCGGCATCCGGCTCCAGGTAAAGGTGCACCATGCGCGGCTCACCGGCCGTATGGCGGACGCCGTCCACCAGTTCCGGCTGCGCGCTGAAGTCGAAGCGCTGGGAGACCGGGACGTCCACCATGCCGTGGTCTGCGGTCAGCACCACCAGGGTGCCGGCCGGGACGCGGGCCACCAGGCGCTTCAGGGCGCTGTCCAGTTCCTCGAGCTGGTTGCCCCATTCGGAAGACGCAGCACCGTAACGGTGCCCGGCCTTGTCCAGTTCGTTCCAGTACAGGTACATCAGCATCCGGTCGGCGCCGGCAAGGGCGTCGACCGCGGCGGACACCCGGGCATGGACGCCCGTGGCCGGAATGAACGTACCCCCGCGCAGGGCGGCACGCGTCAGCGCGGAATCGGCGAAACGCGGCAGGCTCACCGTGGCCACGGAAACATGCTCGGCGGCCTTTTCCAAAACAGTGGGATACGGCTGCCACTGCAGCGGGTCCACCCCGGCATCCCAGGAGCCGAGCATGTTGACCACTTTGTCCTGCCCGGGATCGAGGACGTCATAACCCACCAGCCCGTGCCGGCCCGGAGGCAGTCCGGTACCGAGGGAGGCGAGGGAAGCCACGGTGGTGGTGGGGAAGGATGCGCTCAGGGTCCGTGCCTTCGGCAGGAAGCCCTTCAGGAAGGGCGCATGTCCACCGCGCTTTTTCAACAGGGACAAACCCAGCCCGTCCACCATCACCACACACACGCGGCGGGCTGCCGGAAGCTTTAGCAGGTTCTCGTAGCCGGGCACTCCCAGCACTGCGGCGGCGCTGGTCAGGACGTCGCCAACCGAACGGGTTCCGTAGGCCGGTGCTGCGGGCAGGGACTCAGGGATTGTGGAAGCTGACACCGCTGGCTTACCGCTGCGGGTGGGCGCGGTTGAAGCGGCCGCCGATACCGGGCATCCGCTGCCGGGAGTCGGCGCCGTCGAACGGGCGCGGCGCGGCGGTGGTGTCGGTATTGACCTTGCGCAGGGCACGGGCGAAGGCCTTGGCGTTCTGCACCGCCTGGGCCCCGTCCGCCTCGGCGCTGACACGCAGGACAATGTCCTCCTGCGCAATGGTGCCGGTGTAGCCGTGGTCGGCCTCGCACTGCGGGTCCGCACATCCCGCAGGTCCCATATCCAGCCGCTGGCCGCCGGACCAGGCTATGGCCAGGGTCATTTCACGGACCGGGTCGGAAGGCTTGTAGTCCTGCGGCTGGGCGTACATGTAACCCAGCACCACGGACCGGATCTGGGTGACCGGTACGGACTCGGTGGAAACCTGGGCCATCATCTGCTCGCCGGCTTCATCCAGCTGCTGGTCATCCACGTGGGTGATTACCAGCATGTCCTCGGTCAGGACCAGCACGGTGATGTGGCGGTGTACCTCGGTGCGCTCAAAGTGCGTTTCCAAGTGGATGAGGTGGGACAGCGGTTCGCGGCCGTCCAGGGCGTCATGGACCACATCGGCCAGGAGCGTCGGGTAGAAACCTGCCCGTTCCATGGAAGCATCAAGGCTGCGGCGTTCAGCGGAAAGTAACGGCGACATGCTTCCAGTTTCCCCCAGACCGCCCCCCAGCGCCTAAATGGCGCGCGGACAGGGGAAAAGTCAGTCCCGCATTGCCCGCCGCGCGCTGTCGGTGCGGCGCTGCGGATTGCCCAGCCGAATGTCGGCGCTGAGCACCGTGATGCCGTCGGCGGAGACCAGCACCGGGTTGATGTCTATCAAGGCAATCTGCGGATGTTCGTCCTTCAGGACCGCCAGCCGGGCAATAAGGTCCTCCAGTGCCGGGGTGTCGGCTTCAGGCAGGCCCTGGTAACCGAAAAGCCTGACGGAGGCGCGCGGTGCACGCACCAGCTCGGCGACGTCGCGGTCCGTCAGCGGCGGCACGCCGTGCGCCCAGTCATCGAGCAGGCCCGTGGCATCCCCGGCCAGGCCGAAGGAGATGACCGGCCCCAGCAGCGGATCCTCAATGGCACGGATCCGGCACCCCTGGCCGCTGGGGGCCATAGACTGGATTTCCATCTCGAAATCCCCGTACCGCTGCAGCGCGCCGCGCATCTGCTCAATGTTGGTCCGCAGTGCCTCGGGGCTGGAAATGTTCAGCCGCACTCCCCCAAGATCCAGGCGGTGGCGCAGATGCCCTTCCCTGGTCTTGACAGCCACGGGCCAGCCCAGCCGGTCCGCGGCGGCCACGGCTTCCTCAGGGGTGGAAAAGTTGACGGACGGCAGCACGGAGATCCCGTAGAACTGCAGCAGCCGGGCGGTATGTTCCTGGTCCAGACGGGTCAGGCGGTCCCCTTCGACCCGGCCCATCAGGGAAGTGATGAAAGCTGCGGCACCCTCGGTGTCCACCCCGGCCGGCTCCACGAAGCTGCCGTGGTCGCGGTTGGCCCACTCGGTGTACCGCACCACGGCCGCCAGTGCGCTGACCGCGGCACCGGGGCTGCTGAAGCACGGCAGACCCTCACCGGGTACGTCGGTATCGGCGGCAAGGATGCCTTCCACATGCGCCCGCGGGTCAACAATTCCGGTGAACGCCGCCACCAGCGGTTTCCCGGTCTCCTGCACGCATTCGGCCAGCACGGCAGCAATGGCATCGGTGGTGAGCCCGGGGGTGGGCAGGATGGCCACAACGCCGGCGTCGACGTCATCGTCGGAAAGGACCCCTATGACGGTCCGGCGCAGCTGCGGCAGGGCCACGCTTCTGCCGGTGTCCAGGGCAAGTTCGGCTTCCAGTGCCGTGATTTCCAGGTCCAGTCCGGTGCACGCGTCGGCCAGCACCCGGCCCAGTGCCACCGAGTTGCTGAAGACGGCCATCCTGCGGCCGCGGGGCAGCGGCTGGCTGACGGCGATCTGCGCCACGTCGATCAGCTGTTCATTGGTGCTGACCCGGATGACGCCGGACTGGCGCAGCATGGCATCCAACGCGCCGGGGGGTGCCTGGGTGGTCCGCACCGCGTGGCCGGGCGGCAGCTGGAGGCCGGTGACATCGGATTTCGCCACGATCACCGGCTTGGTGCGAGCCAGCCGGCGGGCCAGGCGGGAGAACTTACGCGGGTTGCCCACCGACTCCAGGTACATCGCCACCACCTTGGTGTCGGCGTCGTCCTCCCAATACTGCATGGCATCGTTGCCGGACACATCGGCCCGGTTGCCGGCCGAGATGGTGGAGGACAGCCCCAGCGCGCGGCGCTGCGCAGTGGCGTAAAGCAGCACCCCGATGGCCGCGGATTGGCTGAACAACCCCAATCCCCCGCGCCGCGGCAGCGCCGGAGCCATGGACGCGTTCAGTGCTACCTCGGGACGGGTGTTGATCAGGCCCAGCGATGCCGGCCCCACCACCCGCATGCCGTGCGCACGGGCCCGGCGGACAAGGGCGCGCTGCCGGGCTAGGCCTTCCGGCCCCTTGGGCCCGAACCCGGCTGTGACCACAAGCAGCGCCTTGACGCCGGCAGCCGCGCACTCGTCGGCGACCTCCAGGACCTGGTCGTACGGCACTGCGATCACGGCAAGCTGAACCGTTTCCGGAACGTCTGCGATCCGGCTGTAGGAAATCATGCCGGCCAGTTCGAAGGCCTCGGGATTGATGGCATAAACGGAGCCCTTGAAGCCGCCCTCAATGATGTGCTCCAGAAGCTGGTAACCCACCGATCCCCACTCGCGGCTGGCTCCGATAACGGCAATGGACGACGGCGAGAGCAGGTCCGCGACGCTGCGCGCCTCGGCGCGGTGCTCGCGGGCCTCCATCACCGCCAGGGATTTCTCCGTGGGGTCGATGTTGAAGTCCAGGGCAATCACGCCGTCGTCGAAATGCCGGCGCACCTCGTACCCGGCGTCGGCGAAGACACCGATCATCTTGCGGTTCTCCGGCAGCACTTCGGCCGAGAACCGGCGAATGCCGTTTTCCCGCGCGGCGGCGGCAAGGTGCTCCAACAGGATGGAACCCAGGCCGCGGCCCTGGTGGCCGTCGGAGATGTTGAAGGCAACCTCGGCCTCAGTGGGGTCGTCGAGGCGGTCATAACGGCCGATGCCGATAATTTCGTCACCAATGGTGATGACGAACGCCACCCGGTTGCGGTAGTCCACGTTGGTGAAGCGCTCAAGCTCCTTTTTGGTGAGCTTGGCCTTGTAGGTGAAGAACCTAAGATAGATGGAGCTTTGCGACTGCCGCATGTGGAAGGCCTGCAGCGCGTCTGCGTCCGCGGGGGAAACCGGCCGCAGATGGCCGGTACCGCCGTCCCGCAACACGACGTCGGCTTCCCAATATTCGGGGTAATGTCCCTGCTCCACCATAGACTCAGAGTAGTCCCCAACCACCCACCTCCTGCCACCCACCTCCTACCACTGCAAGGATTCGACACAGCATGGCCCGGCGCCAACCCGTCTCCAAGTCCGCACCCGGCGAAGTGATCGCCGAGAACATCATCGATATTGATGTCACCACCGAGATGGAAGGCTCGTTCCTCGAATACGCCTACTCGGTCATCTATTCGCGCGCCCTTCCGGATGCGCGGGACGGGCTGAAGCCCGTCCAGCGCCGCATCCTGTACATGATGTCCGACATGGGGCTGCGCCCGGACCGCGGGCATGTGAAGTCCGCCCGCGTGGTGGGCGAGGTAATGGGCAAGCTGCACCCGCACGGTGACACGGCCATTTACGACGCCATGGTGCGCATGGCGCAGGACTGGGCGCTGCGCCTGCCGCTGATCGACGGGCACGGCAACTTCGGTTCGCTCGACGACGGCCCTGCCGCCGCCCGGTACACCGAGGCCCGGCTGGCGGCCCCCGCGCTGACCATGACGGACCACCTCGATGAAGACGTAGTGGACTTTGTGCCCAACTACGACAACCAGCTGGAACAGCCCGAAGTGCTGCCCGCCGCCTTCCCGAACCTGCTGGTTAACGGCGCCACGGGCATTGCCGTGGGCATGGCCACCAATATGGCCCCGCACAACCTGGGCGAAGTCATTGCCGCCACCCGTCACCTGATCGCCAATCCCGATGCCGGGCTGGATGAACTGATGCGGTTCATTCCCGGCCCCGACCTGCCCTCCGGCGGACGGATCGTGGGCTTGGAGGGCATCCGGGATGCCTACGCCACGGGCCGCGGATCCTTCAAGACCCGCGCCAAGGTCGAAGTGGAACAGCTGACCGCCCGCCGCACCGGCCTGGTGGTGACGGAACTGCCGTACATGGTGGGCCCGGAAAAGGTCATCGAAAAAATCAAGGACGCCGTCACGTCCAAGAAGCTGCAGGGCATTTCCGACATTGTGGACCTGACGGACCGCAGCCACGGGCTGCGGCTGGTGATCGAGCTGAAAAACGGGTTCAATCCCAATGCCGTGCTGGCGCAGCTGTACAAGTTCACGCCCATGGAGGATTCCTTCGGCATCAACAACGTGACCCTGGTGGACGGCCAGCCGCGCACCCTGGGCCTGGTGGAGCTGCTGCAGGTGTACGTGGCCCACCGCATCGGCGTGGTCCGCCGCCGGACCGCTTACCGGCTGGGCCGGAAGAAGGACCGGCTGCACCTGGTCGAGGGCCTGCTGATCGCCATTGTGGACATTGACGAAGTCATCCAGATCATCCGGTCCTCGGATGAGACCGCTCAGGCCCGCCAGCGGCTGATGGCCGTGTACGACCTGACGGAGATCCAGGCCAACCACATCCTGGAACTGCGGCTGCGCCAGCTGACCAAGTACTCCCGCATTGAGTTGGAGAAGGAACAGGACGAGCTGCGCAAGGCCATCGAGGAGCTGGAAGCCATCCTGGGCTCTGAAGAGCTCCTGCGTTCCCTGGTCTCGGACGAGCTGGGCGAGGTAGCGGCCAAGTACGCCACGCCGCGGCGCACCGTGCTGCTGGAATCCGAGGCTGCCTCCCCGCTGAAGGGCGCCGCCGTCGCCGCCGCTGCTGCAGGCGCCACCGGCAAGGGGGCCAAAGCCGTCCTGCCGCTGGAAATCCCGGACGACCCCTGCTGGGCCATCCTCTCCACCTCGGGCCAGGTGGCCCGCACCTCGGACCAGGACCCGCTGGCTGAAAGCGGCCAGCGGGTGCGCCACGACGTCTTCCGCTCCGTGGTGAAGACCACGGCGCGCGGCGAGATAGGCGCGCTGACCTCCAGCGGCCGGATGATCCGCGTGCAGGTGCTGGATTTGCCGGCCCTGCCCTCCACCGCCGGGCTGCCGAACCTGGCCGGCGGGGTTCCCGCGAAGGAGTTCATGACCCTGGCCAAGGGCGAGAAACTGGTTGGCCTGGTGCCGCTGAATGAAGTAGTGGCACTGGGCACCCGCAACGGCGTGGTGAAGCGCGTGAACCCGGATTACCCGTTGAACCGGGACGATTGGGAAGCCGTCACGCTCAAGCCGAAGGACGAGGTGGTAGGTGCTGCGGTGGCCGCGAACGAGACCGATGAACTGGTCTTCATCACCCGTTCGGCGCAGCTGCTGCACTTCCCGGCGTCCGCCGTCCGTGCCCAGGGCCGCACGGCCGGCGGCGTGGCCGGCATCAAGCTGGCAGCCGACGACGCCGTGGTGTACTTCGGAGTGGTGGCCGCGGATGATCCCGATGCGGTAGTGGTGACGGTGTCCACCGCCGCCGAAACCCTGCCGGGCACACCCGGCGGCTCCGTCAAGGTGACGCCGTTCGAGGAATTCCCCGCCAAGGGCCGCGCTACTGCCGGTGTCCGGGCGCACCGTTTCCTGAAGGGCGAAGACGCTCTGGTGGTGGCCTGGGCCGGGCACGGACCAGCCAAGGCAGCTGCTGCCAACGGCGTAGCCCGGGCGCTGCCCACCGAGCACGGGCGCCGGGACGGGTCCGGGGTGCCGCTGGCCAATGCAGTGGACGCCGTCGGCCCCAGCCAAGGCTAGCCCCGGCACACAAGGCACCGCCACACCAAGCACAGCCACACAAGCACCGCGCAAACCAAGCGGCAGGCATGGTCCGTTGGACCATGCCTGCCGCTTTTTTCTGTGCCGTGCAGCCTACTGGGCGTGCTGTTTGCCGAAGCTGCGCAGCCGCAGCGAGTTACCCACCACCAGCACCGAACTGGCGGCCATCGCTGCTCCGGCAATCATCGGGTTCAACAGCCCGAAAGCCGCTACCGGGATGCCCACAGCGTTATAGAAGAAGGCCCAGAACAGGTTGGTCTTGATGGTCGCCAGCGTACGCCGGGACAGCTCGATGGCGGTGGCCACCTGGCCCAGATCGCTGCCCATCACGGTCAGGTCCGCCGCTTCCATGGCAACGTCGGTGCCCGTGCCCATGGCAATGCCGAGGTCGGCCTGCGCCAGCGCCGCGGCGTCGTTCACGCCGTCGCCGGCCATGGCCACGGTACGTCCCTGGTCCTGGAACCGCCGGACTGCCTCCACCTTGCCTTCCGGGCGGACGTCCGCGAGGACGTCTTCCGCCGGAATGCCGACCTGTTCCGCCACGTGGGCCGCCACCACGGCGTTGTCACCGGTCAGCAGCACCGGACGCAGGCCCAGGCTGCGGAACCTGGCAATGGCAGCCGCCGAGCCGTCCTTCAGGGTGTCCTGCAACGAGATGATGCCGGCCGCGTGCCCGTCCACCGCCACCAGCACCGCCGTCGAACCGGCAGCCTGCTCCTGGCGCAGTGCCGCATACGCGCCGTCGGGCAGGTCGACGCCGTTCTCATCCAGCCAGGCCGGACGTCCGGCAACAACGCTGCGGCCGTCAGCGGTGCCGCGCACCCCTCCGCCGGGAGCCGAATCGAATCCGGCGACGGAGACGGTGCCCGGGCCGGAGCGGGCGGAGGCCGCGATGGCCCGGGCAATGGGATGCTCCCCGGCATCTTCCACCGAGCCGGCCAGGCGCAGCAGCCCGTCCTGCGTCAGGTCCGCCGGGGCACTGTCCAGGAGCCGGACCCGTGCCACGGACAGCTTGCCGGTGGTGATGGTTCCGGTCTTGTCCAGCACGATGGTGTCCACGGTGCGGGTGTCTTCCAGCACCTGCGGGCCCTTGATGAGGATGCCCAGCTGGGCACCCCGCCCGGTACCGGTCAGCAGGCCCACGGGTGTGGCCAGCCCCAGGGCACAGGGGCATGCAATAACGAGCACGGCAACCGCCGCCACGAACGCTGCCTGCAGGTCACCGGCGAAGAACAGCCAGAGCAGGAAGGTCAGCATCGCAATGCCCAGCACCACCGGCACAAAAACTGCACTGATCCGGTCAGCGAGCCGCGCAATGGGCGCCTTGCCGGACTGGGCATCGCTGACCAGGCGGCCCATCTGCGCCAATGTGGTTTCGCTGCCCACACGGGTGGCCCGGACCAGCAGCCGGCCCGAAGTATTAATGGTCGCCCCGGTAACGGGGCTGTCCACGTCCACTTCCACCGGCAGGGATTCGCCGGTGATCAGGGACGCATCAACGGCGGAACGGCCGTCCACCACGACACCGTCGGCCGGGATTTTCTCCCCGGGCCGGACTACGGCAATGTCGCCCACGGCAAGCTGGTCCGCCGGGATCCGGATTTCCTCTCCGCCGCGCAGCACGGTCGCGTCCTTGGCACCTAGGCTCAGGAGCGATTTCAATGCGTCCGATGCCTTGGTCTTGGCGTTGGCCTCTAGGTAGCGGCCCAGCAGCAGGAAGGTCACCACCACCGACGCCACTTCGAAGTACAGGTGCGGGTCCGCGCCCATGCCCGGGTCTGCGGTCAGCCCCGGATCGGCCAGCAGCTCGCCCACCGAGAACAGATACGAGGCCGCGACGCCGATCGCCACGAGGGTATCCATGGTGGACGCCAGGTGCCTGGCGTTGATGGCCGCGGCCCGGTGGAAGGGCCACGCGGACCACGTCACCACAGGCAGGGCCAGCAGTGCGGCCACCCAGCCCCAGTTGGGGAAGGCCAGGGCCGGAACCATGGAAATCAGCAGGATCGGCACGCTGAGGACGGCGGCGGCAATCAGCCGCGGACGCAGCTGTGCTGCGGTCCCGCCGTGGGACATATGGTCCTCGCCTGAGCCGCCGTGGGCCAGATGGTCCTCGCCTGCGTGGCTGCCCTCCGCATGCGCACCATGCGCGGCGGAATTGCCGGCCCGGGTCTTCAACCGTGCCTGGTAACCGGCAGAGTTCACGGCGTCGAGGATCTGCTGGTCCGTCACTGAAGCCGGTGCCGTTACGCGCGCGCTTTCCAGCGGCAGGTTAACCGATGCTTCCACGCCTTCGATCTTGCCGAGCTTGCGTTCCACCCGTGCCACGCAGGAGGCGCACGTCATGCCCTGGATATCGAGCTCAACGGCCCTGGCGTTGTTGTTCACCAGTTCCTGGGTGTCCATGGTTCTTCCCTTCTGTTGCTTACTGCCGGCTGTCCGGGGCCGGATCCAGCGTTGGGCCGGGCCCGGGAACGGCTCCTAGGCCGTGGTTTCGACGACCATGTAGCCCGCTTCGGCTACCGCTTCGCCCAGTTCCGCCGGTGCCATCCTCCGGGTGGAGGTGACGGTGGCGGTGGAGACCCCGCCGGCGTTCAGGTCAACGGAGACCTCGCTGACGCCGTCGAGCGCTTTCAGTTCTTCCGTGACGGAGGCTACACAGTGGCCGCAGGTCATACCGGAGATGTTCAGTGTGGTGGTTTCCATATCCGTCTTCTTTCTTGGGTATTCTTCGGCGGACCCTAGCGCAGGAGCCGGCCGATCGCGTCGGCTGCTTCCTGCACCTTGGCCTGGACGAGTTCGGGGTTGCCGGTGCGCTCTGCTTCCTGCGCGGCATCCACCACGCAATGCGACATGTGATCCTGGACCAGCCCCAGGCTGACGGCATGCAGCGCCTTATTGATGGCGGCGACCTGCGTGAGGATGTCTATGCAGTACTTGTCTTCCTCCACCATCCGGGCGATGCCGCGGACCTGGCCCTCGACCCGCTTCAGCCGGCGCAGGTACGCAGCTTTATCGGAGGTGTATCCGTGCACTGCGGCCGGCGCCGCAACGCCTGCCGCTGCCGCCCCGGGTGTGTGCACGGCATGTCCGGTTGCTTCTGTCATGGTTCTCTCCCCTCGCTTTCCCCACCAAGGTATACCCCCAAGGGGTATAGGTCAAGTACCCCCCGGGGGTATTTGAGGGCCATTTTTCAGGCAGGCCTTCCAGTAAGGTGGGACCGTGGCACCACACAGCGAACTTTCCACGGCTACCCAGGATTACCTGAAGGTCATCTGGACCGCACAGGAATGGACGGACGAACCCCTGACGGTCTCCGCGTTGTCAGTCCACATGGGGTTTTCGCCGTCGTCCGTCTCCGAAGCGGTGAAAAAGCTTACGGCCCAGGGGCTCCTCACACATGCGCGCTACGGCTCCATTGCCCTGACCGCTGCCGGCGAGACGGCGGCCGTGGGCATGGTGCGGCGGCACCGGCTGATCGAGACGTTCCTGGTGGAGTACCTGGGCTACCGGTGGGACGAAGTCCACGACGAAGCCGAGCACCTGGAGCACGCGGTTTCGGACAAAATGGTGGACGCGTTATCCGCCCGGCTCGGCCACCCCGTCCGCGACCCCCATGGAGACCCGATTCCCGCCCGCGACGGCAGTTTCCCGGTATTGGATGCCCTGCGGCTCAGCCGCTGCGAGCCCGGGACGCGTGGCGTGGTGGCACGCGTGTCAGACAACGAACCGGAACTGCTGCGCTATATCGCCGGACTGGGACTGCACCTGGATACGGTGCTGACCGTCCTGGCGCGCCAGCCCTACGCCGGAACGCTCACCATCGAAGCGTGCGGGCGTGCCATGGAACTGGGCCTCCCCGCCGCCGAGGCGATATGGATCCAGACAACCCCGAAGCACACCCCGGCCTAGAGGGCACGGCCACGTCTTAGAGCACGGGTTTGTCGAAGACCACTTCGCGGTGCGTCGGACGGTAGCCAAGGCTTTCGTACAGGTCATGGGCGCCGGAGGGGTTCTCGGTGTCCACCCCCAGTCCGGCGTTGTCCATCCCGCCGTCGCGGAACCGGCGCATGGCTTCGCCCAGCATGGCCGGTGCCAGCTTGCGTCCGCGCCAGTTCCGTCGCACCCCAAGGAGCATGGTGTAGCCCTCTTTGTAGCCGTGGATGGACTGGCTCTCCGGGTCGAAGCTGGCCAGCTGGTATGCAGCGACTTCCCCGGTGCCGGAATCGATCACCGCGAAGCTCCAGTCCGGACGGAACTCGGGATGCCCAACGGTGAACGCCCAGCGTTCCTTGTTGCGCGGCTCGCTGCCCCAGTGGTCCTTGAACGCTTCATTATGCGCCCGGCGGATGGCGTCGGAATTCGCGGCGCTGAACGTTTGGAACTCCATGCCCGCCGGCAATTCGGCGTGCGGCAGGTCCGTGTGCAGCGGCCGGCTCATCTCGGTGAAGTACCGCACCACACGGGCGCCGGCGGACTCCAGCAGGGCAATGTGCGACGCGTTGGCTTCCTCGGCATAGGTCCGCAGCACACCGTGCTTGCGGTGCTCGCTGAGCAGCCGCTGCCGCAGGCGCGCTTCCTGCCAGCCGAACAGGGCCGCGCCGATCCCGCGGCGGCGCCACTGCGGATCCACGCCGCCGAACCCGGACCCGGTTTCGGAGCCCGGGTTCAGCGCAATCCGCCCGTAGGCGCGTGCTGCCCCGTCTTTGTCCAGGCCAATCAGCGTGTCCAGCGCCGGGTCCCCGGAGGCGGTTTCCAGTGCCTGCTCCAGGTCCCGGCGGTCCTCCACCCAGCCCGGTCTGTCCGCCTCCGCCATCCGGCGGATCAGCGCATACCAGGCATCGACGTCGTCGGCTGCGATGGAGCGCCAGCGGAGACCGGTTTCCGGCCCTGGGACTGTGGGAAGGGAGGGCGTCTGCATCCACCCACCCTAGGACACCCCATAAGCGCTAGGACAGAAGCACAGCCCCTGCGCCCAGGCCGACCTCCCGTTCGCACCAGGCGGCATCTGCAGGGTTGTGGGTCACCACCACTACGGCCTTGCCCTGCAGGCCGGACTTCAGGTCCGCCATGAGCTGTTCCCCGGCCGCCGCGTCCAGGTGGGCCGTAGGCTCGTCCAGGAGCACGACGTCGGCCTCTGCAAGCAGTGCCCGCGCCACGGCGAGGCGCTGGCGCTGGCCGCCGGAGAGGAAATGTCCGCCGGCACCGATGGGCGTGTCCAGTCCTTCGGGCAGCGTCCGGAACAGCGGTCCAAGCCCGACGGCGCGCAGTGCCTCGACCATTTCGGCTTCGCTTGGCGCCAGGGCGCGGTCACGGGCCAGCAGAAGGTTTCCGCGCAGCGTGGAGTCGAAGAGGTGGGCCTCCTGCGGGCACCACGCCATGCGCCGGGCAGCGGGCGGCAGCGACTGCGCCTGCTGCCCGTTGATGGTGTATGACCCGCTTTGCGGTGTAAGGAACCCCAGCAGGACGCCCAGGAGCGTGGACTTGCCGCTGCCGGACGGGCCGGTGACAGCCACCCACTCCCCTGCCGATACCTCCAGGTCCACCCCGGCCAGGACATCGCGTGCAGCGCCCGGGTAGCGGTAACGGATGCCGTGCAGTTCCAGGTCCTGCACCGTGCCGAACCGGGCGCGCGCGGCCGCTTCGGCTTCGGTGGTGTCCTCCTCCACGTCATCGGTGCCCAGGTCCGGCAGCACCTTGTCCCCCAGCGTCCGCCAGGCGAAGAACTGCTGGATGGACCCGTTGACCGCAACAAAGGGTTCGATCAGGGCCAGCTGGACCAGGACCACCACGGCGGCCACTGTGGCCGGAGCCTCGCGGGCGGCACTGACCATGTAGAGCGCGCTCAGGGAGCAGGCGAGGGCGGTCAGGGCGTTGGCCAGCCCCTGTGCCCAGGCACTGCGCCGGACGGCTTTGGCCGCCGCCGCTTCGAGTTGTTCCTGGCGGGCCAGCACGGGTGCCGAGCTGGAGTTGGCTTCCAGGTCCCGGGCTGCGGAAAGCAGGCGGGCCATGCCGGACATGGACCGTGCCTGCAGGTTGACCGTGGCTGCCCGTGCTGCGCGGTCGGCGAGCAGTGCCAGCAGCGGAGCAACCAGCATTCCGACGACGCACAGCGCCACCTGCACCGCGAGGCCCTCAGGGACCAGCAGCCAGGTTGCCACGCAGGCTCCAGCCGCAGTGAGCAGTCCGGTCAGCGGCGCGAAGACGACCCGCGGCGCAATGTCCCGCAACTCGTCCACGTCGCCCACGAGCCGTTCCAGTGCACCGCCGCCGCGGGCCACGCGGCGCCACCCTTCGGGCCGCTGCAGCAGGCCGTTCCACAGCCGTACGCGCAGGGTGTTCGTGGCGCGGAAAACCGCGTCATGCAGGGAGAGCCGCTCCAGGTAGCGCAGCAGGGCACGGCCAATACCGAAGAACCGCACCCCCACAATCGCCATCATCAGGTACAGGATGGGCGGCTGCTCGCTGGCACGGACAATCAGCCAGGCAGACAGTGCCGTCAGGGTGACGGCGAACATGGTGGCGGCTGTGCCCAGGACCAGTGCCAGGACAAACTGCTTGCTCCACGGCCGCAGTACCAGCATGTTCTTCCACAGCGGCTGGTGGGCCGGGGCGGCTGCGTTCTCCGCTGCTGCCGTCATCGGCGCGACGGCGGTGGGTTCCGGCGACGGATCCGCCTGCAGGTCGGCGGTTCCGGTCAGCGACTTGGGCAGTTCCTCGGGCAGTGCCTCGGGCGCAGTCTCGAAGACCGTCTCGAACACCGCACCGCTGCCGGCGGGCTGCACCACGCCTGCGGGCGCATCCACGGGGATCAGGGTGTCCGCCACGGCGGCCGTTGCGGCGTCGTGCGCCACCAGGAGGACGGTAGCCCGGCCGCGCAGCCCGGCCAGCGCTGCACGGACAGCCGAAGCGCTGCGGACATCCAGGTGCGCAGTGGGTTCATCGGCCAGCAGCACCCGGACGCCGGGGACGGCGTCAATCCGGGCGAGGGCACGGGCCACGGCCACCCGGCGCTGCTCGCCGGGGCTGAGATCGGCGGTCGCGGCGTCCAGGAGGTGTCCGGCGTCGATTGCGTCCAGTGCGTCGCGGGCTGCGGCACGGGCGGGAGCGTCGGGACGGGTGGCGTCGCCGGCCGGCAGACCCGCGTACAGGGCAATTTCCCGGGCAACGGTGTCCTCCACGAGGACGGGATGCTGGGGTATCCAGGCCAGGGTGGAACGGTCAACGCCGTCAACGGATCCGCTGAGCCGGGTGTCCCCGCCGTCGCGGCGCAGCCCGGCCAGGGCCTCAAGCACCGACGTCTTGCCGGCACCGCTGGGGCCGGTCAGGCCCGCGATGGAGCCTGCGGGTACGTTGAAGCTCAGGTTCTCCACGGCCGGATGCGGGCGTCCCTCGTAACTGATGGTCAGGTTCCGGACCTGCAGGGGCGCGTGTCCGGGCACGGCGTTACCCGGGGTTCCGGCCCCGGCGCCGCTCCCGGCAGCGGAAACCAGCGGACGGGCAGCCGGTGCGCGAAGCACGGCGTTGGTGCGGTTCAGCGCTTCCAATCCGTCTTCACTGGAGTGGTGCGCGGTACCCAGGTCACGCAGCGGTTGATAGCATTCGGGGGCCAGAATCAGGGCCAGCAGCCCCACTTCCAGCGGCATGCCGCCGTGCACCAGCCGCACGCCGATAAACACGGCCACCAGCGCCACGGAGATGGTGGCAATCAGCTCAAGGGCCAGGGAAGACATAAAAGCAACGCGCAGCGTGGCCAGCGTGGTGGTGCGGTAACGGTCGGCCACGTCCCGCAGGGCCCTGGTCTGGGCCTTGGCACGGCCAAGCCCCACCAGCACCGGCAGGCCCTTGGCCAGCTCCAGCATGTTGTCCGACAGCCGGTTCAGGGCATCCACGGCCGCGGCGGTCTTGTCCTGCGTATGCATGCCGATCAGGATCATGAACACCGGAATCAGGGGCACGGTCAGCACAACGATGAGCGCGCTGACCCAGTCCGCTGACAGGATGCGGATGCCTACCAGCAGGGGAACGACGGCGCAGGTCACCAGTGCGGGCAGGTACTTGGAGTAGTAGTTGTCCAGGCCGTCGAGACCGCGCGTGAGCAGGACGCTCAAGGCGCCGCTGCCCATGCCGGGCACCGTGCCGCCGTCGGACAGCACGCGGGCGGAAAGCTGGCGGCGCAGTTCGTCCTTGACTCCGGCCGCTGCCCGCTGGGCTACGGTGTCCTGCCCCCACACCGCCAGGGAGCGGAGCACGGCACCGGCGGCACCGAGGAGCAGCATCCGGTTCCAGTCCGGGCCGCCGCCGGCCAAGCCGGCAATTCCACCGGCCACGGCGTCGGCCAGCAGGACCAGGCCGGCCGCCTTGACGGCGGCCAGCAGGCCAAGAAGATACAGCGCCCGCCGACTGGTGGCGCTGACCGGCAGGACGGGCTTCACTGCGACTTGAAGCTGTGGGCGGCCGGGATCGCTTCAGCGCTGACCCGCTTGCGGAAGACCCAGTAGGTCCAGCCCTGGTAGAGCACCACGACCGGCAGGCCGAACAGTGCCACCCAGCTCATGACCTTCAGGGCGTACGGGGATGCGGAGGCGTTCTCCACGGTCAGGTTCCAGGCGGCGTCCAGCGTGGAGGGCAGTACCACCGGGTACATGGCGGCGAAGATGGTGGCCGCACCGGCCACGAGGAAGACGCCGAGGCTGACGAAGGTCGCCCCGTCGCGGCCGCGCCGGGCAAAGATCCAGGCGAGCAGTGCACCCACCACGGCCACTACCAGCAGGGGAAGCGTCGAGGCCTTGCCGTTCATGAACTGGACAATGATCGCCCAGGCAGCCAGCGGGAGGATGCCCAGCGGCAGCCAGTGCAGGACCACCTTGCGGGAACGTTCGCGGATCTCGCCGTCGGTCTTGAGCATCAGGAACGCGCAGGCGTGAATCAGGCAGAACGCCACAACGGCCACTCCGCCCAGCACGGCGTACGGGGTCAGCCAGGCGAAGGCCCCGCCCACCCGGTCGCCGTTCTCGTTCAGCGGCAGGCCGGTGGTGGTCAGCCCAAGCGCGGCCCCCACGCCGAAGGCGGCCACGAGCGAACCCAGGGCCATCCCCCAGTCCCACCGGTTGCGCCAGCTGTCACTGTCATGCTTGCCGCGGTACTCGATGGAGACCGCCCGGAAAATCAGGCCCATCAGCACAAAGACCAGCGGGATGTACAGCGCGGAGAACAGCGAGGCGTACCACATGGGGAACGCGGCGAACGTCATCGCGCCCACGGTGATCAGCCACACCTCGTTGCCGTCCCACACCGGGCCGATGGTGTTCAGCAGCACGCGGCGTTCCTTCTCGTCGCGGGCCATCAGCTTCATGAGCATGCCCACGCCCAGGTCGAAGCCTTCGAGGAAGAGGTAGCCGACCCACAGGAAGGCAATCACGATAAACCAGAACAACGGTAGCGACATTACAACAGAGCTCCAGGGATGCCGGCGGCCGGCAGGGTTGAAAGGAAGCCGGACAGGGTCGGGGTGGATCCGGTCCCGCAGGTGCGGGACCGGATCCGGCCGGTCCGGAAGGTCTTAGTAGGCAAAGTCGAGGACATCGGACTTCGCCTTTCCGGGCGTGCCGTCCGGGTCCATGCCCGGGGAGTTGAGGCCGCCGGTGTCGCCGTCGTCGTTGCCCAGCAGGTCCGGCATGGCAGCCGGGACGCCGCCGCGGACGAACTTGAACAGCAGCCGGACCTCAACCACCAGCAGTGCCAGGTAGACCACGGTGAACGCGATGACGGAGAAGAGCAGTTCGCCCATACTTACGCCCGGTGAGACGGCAGCCGCGGTGAACATAAAGACGCCGTCGGTGCCGGTGGGATTCGGTGCCACCACAAACGGCTGGCGTCCCATCTCGGTGAAGATCCAGCCGGCGCTGTTGGCGCCGAACGGCGCCAGGATGCCGAACACGGCCAGGCGCATCAGCCACTTCGACTCGGGCACGGTGCCCTTGCGGACCACCCAGAGGGCGAAGGCCGCAGCGACTGCTGCGATGCCGCCGAAGCCGATCATGATGCGGAATCCCCAGTAGGTGACGGCGAAGTTCGGTGTGTAGTCGATTTCCGCGCCCGAGTTGGAGCCGTAGATTTCGTTGTCCGGCAGGTGGGTGCCGTAGTCGTCCTGGTACTGGTCCAGGAGGGTGTTCACGCCCCGGATCTCGGTGTCGAAGTCGCCGTTGGCCAGGAAGGAGAGCATGCCGGGGATCTCGAGGAGCGTGTCCACGTCCTCGCAGTTTGCAGCGCCGGGGTCTCCGACGGAGAGGACGGAGAAGCCGGTACCGTCGTGGCAGGCAGCTTCAGCCGCAGCCATCTTCATGGGCTGCTGCGCGAACATGAGCTTGCCCTGCAGGTCGCCGCTGACGGCCACGCCGGCGAAGGCGACGACGGCGACGGCGGCGCCCACGCGCAGCGAGCGGAGCCAGACGGCGTGGTCGGTTTTGTCGCGGCCGATTTCGGGCCGTTCGCCAACTACTACGTTGCCCTTGCTGTCCACGGTGTCGATGCCGTCGCGGCGCCGCTTCCAGAGGTGGTACCAGGAGATGCCGAGCAGGAAGCCGCCGGCTACGGCGAAGGCACCGAAGACGGTGTGCGGGAAGGCCACCAACAGGGTGTTGTTGGTCAGGACGGCCCAGATGTCATTCATGACCGGGCGACCGTCGACCATTTCCACGCCCACGGGGTGCTGCATCCAGGAGTTGGCGGCCAGGATGAAGTAGGCCGAAAGCATCGAGGCAAGCGTGGTGATCCAGATGCTCGCCAGGTGGATTTTCTTCGGCAGACGCTTCCAGCCGAAGACCCATAGTCCCAGGAACACGGACTCGGTAAAGAAGGCGAGCAGCGATTCCAGGGCCAGCGGGGCGCCGAAGACGTCACCGACGAAACGGCTGTACTCGCTCCACGCCATGCCGAACTGGAATTCCTGCACCAGGCCGGTGGCCAGGCCGAGGATGAAGTTGATGAGGAAGAGCTTGCCCCAGAACTTGGTCATCCTGAGGTACTGCTCTTTGCCGGTACGTACCCAGGCCGTCTGCAATGCTGCGACCACGATGCCCAGGCCAATGGTCAGCGGCACCATAAGGAAGTGGTAGACGGTGGTGATGCCAAACTGCCACCGGGCGATATCCAGTGCTTCCACGCGATTTGTCCTTCAATAGTTCGACGACTTCTACAGGACGTAGAAGACTGACTTCTACACAGCGTAGAACATCGACGCAAAGATTTCTACGTGATGTAGAACCACAGGCCGAAACGCGGTACATTGGTAGGTCTGGACTGAACTATCGGCTGAGGCCGGGACTGAATAACGAGAAGGATGCACATGGCTACGCTGGGTGACCTGGAACGCGCAATGATGGACCTCCTGTGGGAGTCGCCCGAAGCAGCCACGGCCAACGAGCTGCGGGAAAAACTGGCGCAGCGCGAGGAATCCGCCGACGGCAGGGGCCTGGCAGTGACTACTGTGCTGACCGTCCTTTCGCGCTTGGAGAAAAAATCCCTGGTACGCCGCGAGCGGGACATCCGGCCGCACCGCTACCGGGCAGTGACCACGCGTGCAGAACACACCGCCGAACTGATGCACGAGGCCCTGGGTACCGCCAACGACCGTGAAGCCGTCCTGGCCCGGTTTGTCGGCTCGGTCTCCGACACCGAAGCCGAGATGCTCCGCAGGTTGCTCGGCGCCTAGGCAGCGGCACCAACAGAGTGTTCTGGGCTTCCTACGCACTGGCCGCGCTGGCGATTATCCTGGCGTGGCCCGTGCCCATTCTCCTCTCGCGGGCAAAGTGGCCCGCGCGCTCCCCCTTCACGGCCATGGTCCTGTGGCAGGCCATAGCCCTCGCCGGCGGACTGTCGATGATCGGCGCCATGCTGACCTGGGGTCTGGAACCGCTGGGCAACAACTTGCTGGACGGGCTGCAGGGCCTTTGGGCCATCCTGGTGGCCGGCGCCCCGGCGAGCGAACTCGGCTTGGTCCACGTGTTCGCCCTCAGCGCCGCATCTTTGTTGAGCGCCCATTTGGTCTTTACCCTGCTGCTGACCTGGTACCGCATTCTCCGCGGCCGGCGGCGGCACCGGGACATGCTGAACCTGCTCAGCTCCCCCTCCTCGGACGCACCGGCCACCTTGGTGATCCAGCACCCCACGCCGGTGGCCTACTGCCTGCCCGGCGGCGCACACTCGGTCACCGTCCTGTCCGACGGGCTGCTGAACATGCTCTCCGAGGATGAGCTTTCCGCCGTCCTGACCCATGAGCGGGCGCATCTGGCTCAGCACCACCACCTGCTGCTGTGGGCGTTCGCGGCCTGGCGCGCGGCGCTGCCGTGGCTGCCGACCTCACTGATGGCGCAGCGGTCGGTCAACGAACTGATCGAAATGCTCGCAGATGATGAGGCGCTGCGGAAGGTGGACCGGCTAACCCTGGTGCGTTCGGTTGCCATAGTGGGTTCCGGCAGCCCCGCACCTGGCCGGGAGACGCCGGCAGCGCCGGCGTCCAACTCTCCGGCTGCCCTGGGCGGCCCGGACTTCCAGGAACCGCTGGGCACAGCCGGCAGGCTCAGCCGGCTGCTGACGCCTCAGCCGCCGCTCCCGCGCTGGCAGCAGGTGTGCGTGCTGTGCCTCTCGGTCCTGCTGCTGGCCGTCCCGACCACACTGCTGATCGCTCCGGGCCTGCTGGACTAAGTCCCTGCCCCGACCCGGCGCACCGCTAGGCGTCGATGCGGTCCCGGTCCAGCATGGCTGCGCCGGCAATGATGAAGTCCTTGCGCGGGGCAACGTCGCTTCCCATCAGCAGTTCGAAGGCGTGCTCCGCTGCTGCAGCCTCCGAGATCCGTACCCGGCGCAGGGTACGGTGCCGGGGGTCCATGGTGGTTTCCGCCAGCTGGCCGGCATCCATTTCGCCCAGTCCCTTGTACCGCTGGATGGGCTCCTTGTACCGCTTGCCCTCCTTTTCAAGGCTTGCCAGGACCTGGTGCAGTTCCTTCTCGCTGTAGGTGTAGACCATCTCGTTGCTCTTGGAACCCGCGTTGATGACCTCCACCCGGTGCAGCGGCGGAACCGCCGCGTACACACGTCCGGCTTCGACCAGCGGACGCATGTAGCGGAAGAACAGGGTCAGCAGCAGCGTACGGATGTGCGCGCCGTCGACGTCGGCGTCCGTCATGAAAATGACTTTGCCGTACCGTGCCGCGTCCAACTGGAAGCTGCGGCCGGAGCCGGCGCCCACTACCTGGATCAGGGCGGCGCACTCGGCGTTGGAGAGCATGTCCGCCACGGACGCCTTCTGCACGTTCAGGATCTTGCCGCGGATGGGCAGCAGCGCCTGGTAGTCCGAGGACCGCGCCAGCTTGGCGGTGCCCAGGGCGCTGTCGCCCTCGACGATGAAGAGTTCGGAGCGCTCCTGGTCATCGATCCGGCAGTCCGCCAGTTTGGCGGGCATGGTGGAGGTCTCCAGCGCGTTCTTGCGGCGCTGGGTTTCCTTGTGCACGCGGGCAGAGATTCTCGACTTCATCTCCGCCACCACCTTTTCCAGCAGCTGCGCGGACTGGGTCTTGTCCGCACGCGCCGTGGAGTTCAGCCGGGCGGTGATTTCCTTCTCCACCACCTTGGTGACGATGGCGCGGACCGCGGAGGTGCCGAGGATTTCCTTTGTCTGGCCCTCGAACTGCGGTTCGGCCAGTCGGACCGTCAGCACCGCGGTCAGTCCGGCGAAGACATCGTCCTTTTCGATCTTGTCGTTGCCCGCCTTCAGCTTGCGGGCATTGGCTTCGATGACCTTGCGGAAGGTCTTGAGCAGGCCCTGCTCAAAGCCGGTCTGGTGGGTGCCGCCCTTGGGCGTGGCAATGATGTTGACGAAGGACCGGATGTTGGTTTCGTACCCGATGCCCCACCGCAGGGCAATGTCCACTTCGCACTCGCGCTCGATCTCGGTGATCCTGCTGTGCCCGCTGTCGTCCAGCACAGGCACCGATTCCTTGAACTTGCCTGTGCCGTGGAGGCGCCAGATGTCCGTCACGGCGGCGTCGGCCGCCAGGTAGTCGACAAATTCCGCAATGCCGCCGTCGTGGTGGAAGACTTCTTCCACCGGACCGTTCTCGCCCGGGGTACCGGGCAGCCGGCGCTCGTCGCGGAGGGTGATGCGCAGACCGGGCACCAGGAAGGAGGTCTGGCGGGCACGGGACTGCAGCTCGGTGTAGGAGAACTTGGCGTCCGGGGTGAAGATCTGCCGGTCCGCCCAGTACCGGATCCGCGTGCCGGTGACGCCGCGCTTGGCCTTGCCCACTACTTCCAGGGGCGAACTTTCCGGGGACGGGGTGAATTTCGCCTCCGGTGCGGGGTTCTTGCCGGTGTCGGCAAAGTGCCCGGGCTCGCCGCGGCGGAAAGCCATCTGGTAGGTCTTGCCGGCACGGTCCACCTGGACGTCCAACCGCGAGGACAGGGCGTTGACCACGCTGGCGCCGACGCCGTGCAGGCCGCCGGAGGCAGCGTAGGAGCCGCCGCCGAACTTGCCGCCGGCATGGAGCTTGGTGAATACCACTTCGACGCCGGAGAGCCCGGTTTTCGGTTCAATGTCCACCGGGATGCCGCGTCCGTCGTCATGGATCTCCACGGAGCCGTCCGGGTGCAGGATCACTTTGATGCTTTGGCCAAACCCGGCCAGTGCCTCATCCACGGAGTTGTCGATGATTTCCCAGAGGCAGTGCATAAGGCCGCGGGAATCCGTGGAACCGATGTACATACCCGGACGCTTGCGGACAGCTTCGAGCCCTTCCAAGACGGAGAGGTGCCGGGCTGTGTAGTTCGAACTTGGGGGCGCCACGTGCGATGAAACTCCTTGGTATCGGCCGCTGGCCAACAAACGGATCAATGTAGACGGATCAGTGTCAAACGGATGAATGTCCGGGAACAACCCGGACTCCTACAAGGTTAATCCCCGGCGGTGACAGAACCTGTCAGCGACTCAGCAGCAGTGAGACTGCCCACACCGCCCCGGCCAAATGGTACGCGCAGAGCGAAAGGCGGCCGAACCTGCCATGGCTGGGCCGGCAAAGATGGTTATATGAAGTATCAACACCCTTGAGGAGGCAACTCATGACAGCAGCAGTAGCAACCCGTGAGCTGAACAGCCTGGACCGCTGCGATCGTTGCGGCGCACAGGCATACGTACGTGCCGTACTGGAATCCTCCGGTGGGGAACTGCTTTTCTGCGGACACCACGCACGGGCGGTCGAGGCAAACCTTCGCCCGCTCACTTCGGAATGGCAGGATGAAACCGCTCGCCTGAACGAGAAGGCGCCGGTTCCTGCGGGGTAATTACCGGCAGAACCACCGCTGCAGCGTCCGCGCAGGTGCGGGCAGCGCGTACCAAGCTTGAAGAAGTCCCCTTCCAACCGGAAGGGGACTTCTTTTGCTATGTGCACATGTGCCCCGGGCTTAAACACAGCGGCACCCCGTCCGCCGGAGCGTAACGGAGTGCCGGCTGCCGGGACGAGCCCGCAGTGTCTTTTAGTCCAGGTAATCCCGCAGGACCTGGGACCGCGACGGGTGGCGCAGCTTGGACATGGTCTTGGATTCGATCTGGCGGATGCGTTCGCGGGTAACCCCGTACACCTTGCCGATTTCGTCCAGGGTCTTGGGCTGGCCGTCGGTCAGGCCGAAACGCATGGCAACTACGCCGGCTTCACGCTCGGAGAGCGTGTCCAGAACCGAGTGCAGCTGCTCCTGCAGGAGCGTGAAGCTCACGGCGTCGGCGGGGACAACAGCTTCGGAATCCTCAATGAGGTCACCGAACTCGGAGTCGCCGTCTTCACCCAGCGGGGTGTGCAGGGAGATCGGCTCGCGGCCGTACTTCTGCACTTCCACAACCTTTTCAGGGGTCATGTCCAGTTCCAGGGCCAGTTCTTCCGGAGCGGGCTCGCGGCCCAGATCCTGGAGCATCTGGCGCTGCACGCGGGCCAGCTTGTTGATGACCTCCACCATGTGCACCGGAATACGGATGGTGCGGGCCTGGTCGGCCATGGCACGGGTGATGGCCTGGCGGATCCACCAGGTGGCGTACGTGGAGAACTTGAAGCCCTTGGTGTAGTCGAACTTCTCGACCGCACGGATCAGGCCCAGGTTGCCTTCCTGGATCAGGTCAAGGAAGAGCATGCCGCGGCCGGTGTACCGCTTGGCCAGGGAGACCACCAGGCGGAGGTTGGCTTCGAGGAGGTGGTTCTTGGCACGCTTTCCGTCGTGGGACACCCACTGCAGCTCACGCTTGAGCTTGGGGTCCATCTGCTTCTCAGCCGGCAGAAGCTCATCGGCGGCAAGCTTTTCGTCAGCAAACAGGCCGGCTTCGATCCGCAGTGCGAGGTCAACTTCCTGCTCGGCGTTCAGCAGGGCAACCTTGCCGATCTGCTTCAGGTAGTCCTTGACCGGATCGGCAGTGGCACCGGCGGACACAACCTGCTGTGCAGGGGCATCGTCGTCGTCGGCGTCGGAGTACACAAAACCGGACCCTGTGGGTGCGGCATCGGCTGCGGGATCGGCAGCTTCGACGGCGTCAGCGTCGGGTTCGACGTCGGCGGGCTCGTCGTGCAGCTCGTCCTCGGCTTCCGACTTGGCACCCTTGGCCGGCTTTGCCGTTTTGGTGGAGGTCTTTCGACCTGCGGCCGCTGTGCCGGCCTTGGCCGGTGCCTTCTTGGCGGCAGGCTTGCGGGCCGTCTTGGCAGCGGTCTTTTCGCCGGAAGCGGGCTCCTTGACGGCCGTCACGGAGGGGGCGTCAGCTGCGGCAGTGCGCTTTTGTGCAGTGTCAGTCTCTTCGACTGCAGTTGTCTTTCTCGGCGACACAGAAAACCTTTCATACGGCGGGTTGTGGCACCGCCATTGGGGGCAACACCACTATGACCCTGTCAAGTCCGTGCTTCAATCCAAGTGATGTCAGCTCGGCATGTTCTTGGTAGAACACGCAGCGCCGGTGTTTTGTTCCGTCCGCCACATGGGCTGGCAGTTCAAAGGACACTTGATACACGAACCCGACCGGGTCTCGGTTCCCATTGTCGCACGTTTTCCGTCCTGCCACAGCACCGGTGCGGGCATCCGCAGCTACGGCACGGGGCTTGCGCATCATGCAGTCCCGTTCCGGCGCGGCCCTTCTCCATCCGCAGCCCGGACTCCCGTTCGCCGCCGTCCCCCGCTCCCGGAGCCGTCACATTTGCATGCTCCACTGCTCTCAACACTCCCCCGGCTACCCCTGCTACCCCGGTTCCCCCGGCCATGAGCCGGCCCGGGAGCGGGCCCAGTCCGGCAGGACACCGGTTCCCAGTAGTTCCCGCAGCAGCAGCGCCAGCCGGTAGCCCGGCGACTCGTCCAAAGCGTGCTGCAGGAAAACATCAGAGCGGGATCCGCGTCCGCGGGCCCATTCGATCCACGCCAAGAGACAGAGCAGCGCCGCTTTTGGGTCTCCTGCGGCCACCGGAACAAGGTCCCTGAACACCGCGTAGGTTCGGTCCAGCATGTTCCAATCCGGGACCGTCGGGCTCGTGCCCACCAGGATGTTCCGAAAATCCGCTGCTGCCGTTGGCCGTCCCTCTGCCCGGCCCGTGTCCTGCCCGGCAAAGGGCACGGGTGCAAGCGTCCCGTGGGCCCGTGTTCCCCGCAGCGGCTCGGAAGGCAAAGGCTCCGAATGCAGCGGCTCCGAAGGCAGTGCAGGCGCCGGGAATACCGGCGGCTGCGCCTGCCGGGAGGTGAGGCCGTTGGCTTCCGCCCCGGCCAGGGCAGCCTGGGCGCCGGCCGCGCCCAAAACCAGCAGCGTGTCCCGGACGGAGCGGTCCTGCAGGCTTGCCAGCAGGAAACCAGCCAGTTCCGGGTCCTCCCGCAGCCGGGTTGCGACGGCAGGGGCGGAGCCTCCGGCAGGGGCCGGGTCTCCGGAGCCCGCAAGACCCGGGTCAGCACTGCCCGGGTCTGCACTGCCCGATCCGGCGCCGTCGGTTTCGGCGGCCTTTGCCCAGAGCAGCAGTGTTCCGCGGAACTGCGCCTTTCCGTTCCATTGCCCGCCGACCAGTGCCGTGAAACGCTCCTGGGCCTCGGCCACCTGCTCGTGGTTGCCCCACGGCGGCGGAAAGGACTCCCCTACCGCGTTCTCCAAGGAGGAGGCGTACGCACTCCCGCGGTACACGAGTTCGGTGTTGAGCATGCTGTCGGCGATTTGTTGCCGAGGTGTCCCGGGCCAGGGACAGCAGTGGGGCCGGACACAGAAATAGTTGCGCCAGGTGTCCGGCCCCACCAGCCACCCGTCCTGCAGCGGGATGCCGGCGGCACCGAATTCCTTCGCCATGCGCCGGATCAGGGACCGGTATGGTGCGTGCGCGGGCTGGATCCAGGGCTCATCGGTATACATGGCCAGCAGGACCCCGTCGGCACGCGGGTCCGAAGCCATGAACCGGCAGGCATTGAGCGCATATGCGGCGCTGGTGCCGGGCTTGAGGCCCCGCGCAGGCGGCAGGTCGAGGCGCAGGGTTGCGTCGAGCCGGTTGCCGCATAGCGCGAGCAGCACCAGTGAGTTCCGTGGTTCGAAGCCCAAGGTGTGCGGAATCAGGCTGAGGATGTCTGCCGGGGCGCAGACGCGGTATGGGTTCTGCGGGGTGCCGGCGGCCGGTTCTATGCTCATGCCGCAAGGCTTCCTGCGTGCACACATCCGTAACAGCGCCTGCCCGGCGGCTGTGTACACACGGCCGGCAGGCCGCCTTCAGTCCCGCCGGTGGAGGAAGAGTGATCCGCAGCCGAATGTGCCCGGTCAGTTCCAGCGGAAAACCTTCGCGGCCACCACGGCAGATGGAACGGTCCAGCCGAGCATCACCAGGAAGGGAAAGGCCGTAACCGACCCGCCGTACCAGGCAGCGGTAAGCGCCTGGGTCATGGCACCGAGCGGGGTAAAGGCCGCTATCTGGCGGATACCCTCCGGCATCAACGGTCCGGGCGTCCACAGTCCGGCAGTGAACATACACGCCATGAAGACCAGGAACCCGATACCGTAGGCCGTCTGCGAGGTCCCGGCGAGGGCAGCGATGAGAGATCCCACCGCCATCATGGCGGCGGTTCCGAAGGCAAGGATCAGGACAACCAGCGGGATGCTGCTCGGCATCAGGCTGTCAAAAGCCACCCGGGCAAGCAGCATGGCCAGGGTCACTGCCACCGCCAGCGAAGCGGCGCTGATGATCCACTGGGAAAACAGGATCCGGTGTGCACCCACGGGCGTCACCCCCAGCCGGCGCAGCACTCCGGTCTCACGGTAACCGCTGATGGCGGAGGGATAGTTGGTCACCGCCACACTGGACAGTGCCACCGCAAGGGCCAGGGGAACCAGCAGGTCGATGGGGCGGAGGCTGGCATAGAGGGGATCGCTTCCACCCATCGGCGCCGTCGTCCCGGGCATCACGAACCCCTGCAGCAGCAGGATGGCCGAGGGAAGGATCAAAGCCATGAAAATGCTCACCGGATTGCGCAGGTAAAGCTTCGCTTCAGCGGATGTCAGGGCTCCGAGCGTGCGCATGGCCGTGCCTTCACTCTCCTGCAGGCTGTTCGATAAATGCCAGGTAAGCGTCCTCAAGGGAGCCGGCACCGCCGTCGTTCCCGCCGGACGCCGAAAGAAGTTCCTGCGGCGTCCCGACGAACCGTGTCCGGCCGGCATCGATGATGGCGAGGCGGTCGCAGAGACGCTCGACATCGTCGAGGTAGTGGGTGACCAGCAGGACCGTGATGCCGCCGTCCTTCACCCGTTGAATCAGCTGCCGGACATCGCGCCGGCCCTGCGGGTCCAGTCCCGTGGTCAGCTCGTCGAAAACCACCACATCCGGATTGCCGATCAGGGCAAGGGCAATCGAGAGGCGCTGCTTCTGTCCGCCGGACAACTTGGCGAAGGGACGCTTCCGGTGTTTGTCGAGCCCCACCGTGCGCAGCAGGTCCGTCACGTCCGCCGGAGCAGGATAAAAGGCGGCGAACAGGCGCAGCGCTTCCTCTACCCGCAGGGCAGGGGGCAGGGCCGCGGACTGGAGCTGGTAGCCCACCCGTTCCCGCACTGCCGCCCGGTCTGCGGCGGGATCCACTCCCAGGACGCTGATCTGCCCGGCGTCCGGCCGCAGCGCACCCGTAACGCACTCCACTGTGGTTGTCTTGCCGGCCCCGTTGGGTCCGAGGATTCCGAACGTTTCGCCGGCTGCTACCGAGAACGTAACGTCCTCCAAAGCGGTCACTCCGCGGAAGCCCTTGGCCAGTCCGCGGACATCCACTACTGCAGCGGCCACTGTGCCGCCCAGGGCCTGTGCACCGGTCATGCCGCTCATTGTGGACACCGGCCAGCACCGGGTCAAGGGTGCAGCGGGCAGGCCGGCACGGCGAAGCGCCGGTTAGCGCCGGCCGTCACCGCCGGCAGTCCCCCGGCGTTCTTCCCGGCGGCGCTGGCGCTCCCGGGCCAGGGCTGCGCGCAGCGGCGGCAGCGGCGAGCCGGCGTCGGCCAGCCGGGAGCGGATCTTTGCGCGCGTGCGCAGGATGCCGAGCACGCCCACGGCCATCACGGCGAACTGGACGGCCAGCGCGATCCGGAACGAGCCCAGGGCGTACAGGTCTCCGCCGGAGAACCCGTTGCTGTTCAGCACGTCCAGCACCACGCCAATCAGGTACATGCTGACCAGGGAGGCAATAAAGCCGCCGATGTTCACAATTCCGGTGGCGGTCCCGAGCCGGTGGCTGGGGTTGTAGGTCCGCGCAAAATCGAAACCGATCATTGATCCGGGGCCGCCGACGGCGAGCAGGGCGACCAGGAGCGCCAGCAGCCACAGCGGCGCCGGACCCGGATACAGCAGCACGGCGAGCCAGCCCAGGGCCATGGCGCCGGCGATCAGCAGGACCATGGTGGACCGGCGCAGGGGATGCCGTCCGACCCAGGAACCCATCCACGGGCCGCAGACAATGGCCACCACCACAAAGAAGGTCATCAGCCCCGAGGCGACCGGAGGCGCCACGCCTTCGGCGCTGACCAGGTACGGGAAGCCCCACATCATCACGAACACGGTGCCCGGGAACTGCACCGTATAGTGGGTCCACATGCCGAGCCGGGTGCCGGGCTGGGCGAAGGCTTCGGACAGGGACGTGCCGGTCTGGCGGAGCGGCAGCGGCACGGGCGCTTCACCGCCGTCGGGCCGGTTCCGCACACACGCCAAGGTGAGCACCAGCGCCAGCAGGGACAGGGAAGCGGCGGATACAAAGGCGGTGCTCCACCCGAAGCGGTGCAGCACAAAGGCAAAAGGAATGGCGCTGGCAACTTGGCCCAGCTGCCCCACGATGCCCGTGTACTGGGTGAGAACCGGGATTTTCCGGCCGGAGAACCAGGCCGGCAGCAGGCGCAGCACCGAGATAAAGGTCAGCGCGTCCCCGGCTCCCACCAGGGAGCGGCCGAGGATGCCCGCGCCTACCGACTCGGCGGCCGCAAGCTGGAATTGCCCGGCCATCATCAGGGCGGCACCGGCCGCGATCAGCATCCGGGGACCGAAGCGGTCCACCAGCACGCCCACCGGAATCTGCAGCCCGGCGTACACCAGCAGCTGCACCACGGTGAAAACGGACAGCACGGAGGCTGTGGCGGAGAACCGCTCGGTGGCTTCCAGCCCGGCGACGCCGAAGGAGGTGCGCTGGGTGACGGCCACCATGTAGGCGAAAACGCCTACTCCCCAGACGAGCCAGGCCCGTTTTCCGTTCATCGGCCGGCCCGCTTCGGGCAGGCCTGCCGCAGGCTAGGCCTGGTCCCGGTGCCCTTCGGCGTCGTTATCGCTCCGGCCCTGATCCGTGCCCTCCGTGGCATGCGGTGCATTCTCCTGATCTGCGCGTCGGTCTTCTTGGGTGTTCATCGCCCCGTCCGTGCCGGGGTGCTGGGTCTCCGGCCACAGGGCTTCGGATTCCTCTTCGGCCTGCGGGCTGGCCAGGTAGGCCTCCACAGCGGCACCGATTTCGTCGGCGTTGGCCAGTTCATCGTTGTCCTTGACCAGCAGGGAACGCGTGACGATGCTTTCGGTGTACTGGTCGTAGCGCTTCTCCAGGGTAGCCACCACGCCCTTGACCTCGGCGGAGGCCTCCACCTGCTCGGTGATCTGGCGCTCGACGTCGCGCCCGGCTTCGCGTAGCCGGTCAGTGGGCAGCACCAGCGAGGCGGCAGCGCCCAGGTACTCCAGGCCGGCGACGGCGGCGGGCGGGAACTCGGCCTCGGCGAGGTAATGCGGTACGTGGACCACCTGGCCGACGACGTCGACGCCGGCGTCGGTGAGCCGGATTTCGAGCACGTGCCCGACGGCGGCCTGTATCTGGGCAATCGGGGTCCAGGAACTGATGCCCTCCACCAGGTCGGGACGGTTCCCGTGGGTAGTGACCCCGATGGGGCGGGTGTGCGGGACGGGCATCGGAATGGAGTGGACCCAGCAGACCAGTTCCACCTCGAAGAGATCGACCAGGTGCAGCACAGCGGCGGCGAAGCGTTCCCACTGCAGGTCCGGCTCGAACCCGGTCAGGAAGAGGAACGGCTCCCCCAGCCCGTCGTACATCCGGTACAGCTCAAGCCGCGGGGGTTCATAGTCGCTTAGGTGGTCTTCGATGAAGGAGATCTGCGGCCGGCGATTCCGGTAGTCGATCAGCTGGTCGGCGTCGAAGGTAGCCACCAGGTCATAATCCAGTGCGTCGAAGAGTTCGTCACGGATCTGGCTGACCACATGACCGGCCTCGGCGAAACCGGTAAAGCCGGCCAGAAGCTTCAGTCCGTGGAGGTCCGCGGAGTCCGCCACCTCAGGATTCAAATTAAACAGGGTCAACGGATCAAGCATGTCTTACCCCTCCCGGCGGCTCGTTCCAAAGCGGTTGGCGCCGCATGCCGGCCCGCATCCTGCGGTATCAGCCCTGCTGCGCCCCTTACTCAAGGGTAAACGCACGCAGGTACCCGATTCATTCCGCGCCGCGCCCCTGCGCGCACGCCCGGACACCATGCTCCGGCGCGCAACGTTGCGCGCCGGCACACGGCAAGAGACTACGATCGGTCTGGTAACGGCAAAGCAACACAGAAACGTGAGGAAGCAGCTTCGTGAACAAAGCCAGTGAGCCCAGCCTGTCGGCAGTAGCCAAGGACGGGCGGAAAGTCTCCGCCAACGCCCTCGTAGTCGGCGTTGGCCAGACCCCCGACGGTCCCGTCCTGATCGAGAGCCCGCTTTCCCCCAAGGCCACCGCTGCCCTGGCTGCTTCGCTGCCCATGCTCGGCGTCACCGGTGCCGCCGACCAGGTCCACCGCCTGCCCGGACTGCCCGAAGTTGATGCGGACATGCTCGTCCTCACCGGCCTGGGTGCCGTGTCCCCCGGTGTCGCCATCTCGGAAGAGACCCTGCGCCGGGCTGCCGGTTCGGCTGTCCGCCAGATTGCCGGCACCGCCTCAGTAGCCCTGGCCCTTCCGGCCGGCACGGTGGCGGACGCCGCCGCCGTCGCCGAAGGCGCCCTGTTCGGCGCCTACAGCTTCACCGAGCACCGCAGCGCCGCCACCGCCGAGAAGGTCCCCGCTCCGGTTTCGGCGATCACCGTGATCACGGCCGCCGCTGATGACAAGGCACTCAAACCCGCCCTCGAGCGCGCCCGCATCCTCGGCAAGGCCGTGAACGCCACCCGCACCCTGGTCAACCAGCCGCCCAGCCACCTCTACCCGGAAACCTTCGCCGCCGCAGCCAAGGACCTGGCGAAGTCCCTGCCGGTGAAGGTCACCGTGTTCGATGAAAAGAAGCTTGAACGCGAGGGCTTCGGCGGCATCCTGGGCGTCGGCAAGGGCTCCGCCCGCCCGCCGCGCATGGTCAAGCTCGAGTACTCGCCGCTGCGCCCGAAGGCCAAGCTCGCCCTGGTGGGCAAGGGCATCACCTTTGACTCCGGCGGACTGTCCCTGAAGCCGGCCGCCGGCATGCAGGCGATGAAGTCGGACATGGGCGGCGCGGCCGTAGTGCTCAACGCCCTCCTGGCCATCGCCGAACTCGGCCTGCCGGTCAAGGTCACGTCCTGGCTGTGCATTGCCGAGAACATGCCCTCGGGCACCGCCCAGCGGCCCTCCGATGTGATGACCACCTACGGCGGCCGCACCGTTGAGGTCCTGAACACCGACGCCGAAGGCCGGCTCGTGATGGCCGACGGCCTGGTTGCCGCCAGTGAAGAAGGCCCCGACGTCATCATCGACGTCGCCACCCTCACCGGTGCGCAGATGATCGCGCTGGGCAACCGGGTCTCGGCAGTGATGGGTGAAGAAGGTGTCCGCGACGCCGTCAAGGCTGCAGCGGACCGCTCCGGCGAGCTGTTCTGGCCGATGCCCATTCCGGAGGAACTGCGTGCCAGCCTGGATTCCCAGGTGGCTGACATTGCCAACCACGGCGAGCGTTTCGGCGGCATGATGACCGCCGCCACGTTCCTGCGCGAATTCGTGGGCGAAGTCAACGGCACCAAGATCCCCTGGGCCCACCTGGACATTGCCGGCCCCGCCTTCAACGAGGGCGCTCCGTACGGGTACGTCCCGAAGGAGGGCACCGGCGTCGCCGTCCGCACCCTGGTCGCCTACGCGGAAGACGTGGTCGCCCGCGCTTCATAGCATCCGATCCGGTTCCGTGAAACGGAACTGACGTTTGTTGCTGGTGTTTCTCATTACACTTCGCCCCCTACCGCCTGTCCCCAAGTGGATGCAGGTGGTAGGGGGCGATAGGGTGAGACCTGATCACAAACGCCCAAATACTCATCGGCGCGCATGGGCGCGTCAACGATTACGCGAGGGAGCGTCCAAGTGGCCGATAAGGCAGCTGCGCAAGAGTTCGACATCCTGATCCTCGGCGGAGGCAGTGGCGGCTACGCCGCAGCTCTGCGCTCCGTGGAGCTGGGATTCTCCGTAGGTCTCATTGAAAAGGGGAAGCTGGGCGGGACCTGCCTTCACAACGGCTGCATCCCCACCAAGGCGCTCCTGCACTCCGCGGAGATCGCCGAGAACGCCAAGACGGCCTCCAAGTACGGCATCAACGCCACCTTCGACTCCATCGACATGACGGCGGTGAACTCCTACAAGGACAACATCATCGCGGGCAAGTTCCGCGGCCTGCAGGGCCTGATCAAGTCCAAGGGCATCACCGTCATTGAGGGTGAAGGCAAGCTCACCAGCGAAAAGACCATTGAGGTCAACGGCCAGACCTACACGGGCAAGAACATCATCCTGGCCACCGGTTCCTACTCCCGTTCACTGCCGGGCCTGGAAATCGGCGGCAAGGTCATCACCTCCGACCAGGCCCTGAAGATGGACACCGTGCCCAAGAGCGCGGTCATCCTTGGCGGCGGCGTCATCGGCGTCGAGTTCGCCTCCGTATGGAACTCCTTCGGCGTGGACGTCACCATCGTGGAGGGCCTGCCCTCCCTGGTCCCCAACGAAGACGCAGCCATCATCAAGCAGCTCGAACGTGCCTACAAGAAGCGTGGCATCAAGTTCAGCACCGGCATCTTCTTCGACAACGTCCAGCAGAACGACGACGGCGTCGTCGTCACGCTGGCCGACGGCACCAAGTACGAAGCGGATCTGCTGCTCGTGGCCGTGGGCCGCGGCCCGGTTACCGCCAACCTGGGCTACGAGGAAGCGGGCCTGACCATGGACCGCGGCTTCGTCATCACCAACGAGCGCCTGCACACCGGCGTCGGCAACGTCTACGCCGTGGGCGATATTGTCCCCGGCCTGCAGCTGGCCCACCGCGGCTTCCAGCAGGGCATCTTCGTGGCCGAAGAGATCGCCGGCCTGAAGCCCGTTGTCGTCGAAGACGTCAACATCCCCAAGGTCACCTACTGCGAGCCGGAAATCGCCTCCGTCGGCCTGACCGAAGCCAAGGCCAAGGACAAGTTCGGCGCCGAAAACGTCGAGGTCCAGGAATACAACCTGGCCGGCAACGGCAAGACCTCCATCCTCGGCTCCTCCGGCCTGATCAAGATGGTCCGCGAGAAGGACGGCCCCATTGTCGGCGTCCACATGATCGGCGGCCGCATCGGAGAGCAGATCGGCGAGGCCCAGCTGATCGTTAACTGGGAGGCGTACCCTGAGGATATTGCCAGCCTGATCCACGCCCACCCGACGCAGAACGAAGCGTTGGGCGAGGCAGCCATGGCCCTGGCCGGCAAGCCCCTTCACGGTTAATACCTAAGCTTCACTCCCCCGGCGCAGACGGAGCACCGGATGCGCCGGGGAATTCATCACCAGCACCAGCGGTACGGCTGGTCACAAAAGATCTAATAAGGAGAAACGGGGACAATATGTCTGAAACCGTGAACTTACCCGCCCTTGGTGAAAGCGTCACCGAAGGCACCGTCACCCGCTGGCTGAAGAACGTCGGCGACCGCGTTGAGGTCGACGAGCCCCTGCTCGAGGTGTCCACCGATAAGGTCGACACGGAGATCCCCTCCCCCGTGGCCGGTGTGATCGAGGAAATCCTCGTTGCCGAAGACGAGACCGCAGAGGTCGGCGCCGCGCTTGTGCGCATCGGCGACGGTTCCGGCTCCGATTCCCAGCAGGACGACGGCGGCAGCGCCGCCAACCAGGAAGCCCCCGCGCAGGAAGCCCCGGCTGAAGAGGCTCCTGCCCCCGCAGCCGAAGAGGTTCCCGCTGCCGACGAAGGTTCCTCCGCCGGCTCCGGCGACGGCACCGAGGTCACCCTGCCCGCACTGGGCGAGTCCGTCACCGAAGGCACCGTCACCCGCTGGCTGAAGGCCGTGGGCGACGACGTCGAGATGGACGAGCCGCTGCTTGAGGTGTCCACCGACAAGGTCGACACTGAGATTCCCTCCCCCGTGGCCGGAAAGCTGCTGGAGATCCGGGTCAATGAAGATGACACCGCTGAGGTTGGCGCCGTACTCGCCGTTATCGGTTCCGGTGCGGGCGCTCCCGCCAAGGCCGAGCCGAAGGAAGCCGAGCCGGTAGCGGCCGCTTCCAAGGACGAGCGCGAAGCGCCGGCTGTTGAGCCGGAGAAGCAGGAAGCTCCCAAGCAGGAAGCGCCGAAGCAGGAATCTCCCAAGCAGGAAGCCCCCAAGGCTGAAGCACCGAAGCAGGAATCTCCCAAGGCTGAGGCTTCCAACGACGGCGGCACCTACGTGACTCCGCTGGTGCGCAAGCTCGCCAACGAGCACGGCGTGGACCTGTCCACGCTGAAGGGTTCCGGCGTCGCCGGCCGCATCCGCAAGCAGGATGTCCTCGAAGCCGCCGAAGCAAAGAAGTCCGCCGCCCCGCAGCCCGCTGCAGGGCCGGCGTCGTCCTCCGCCGCTTCTGACAAGGCAGCCCCGGCGAAGATCAGCGACGAAAGCGCGAAGCTGCGCGGCACCACGGTCAAGGCACCGCGGATCCGTCAGACCATCGCCCGCCGCATGGTCGAATCCCTGCAGGTCTCGGCCCAGCTGACCCAGGTCCAGGAAGTGGACATGACGCGCATCGCTAAGCTGCGCGCCTCGGCCAAGAACTCCTTCCTGGAGCAGAACGGCGCCAAGCTCACCTTCCTGCCCTTCATCGCCAAGGCTGTTACCGAGGCACTGAAGCAGCACCCGAAGCTGAACGCGTCCTACGATTCCGACGCCCAGCAGATCACGTACCACGACGCCGAACACCTGGCGATTGCGGTGGATACCGAGAAGGGCCTGCTGGTTCCCGTCATCGCGGATGCCGGCGACCTGAACATTGCCGGCCTTGCCAAGCGCATCGGCGATGTCGGATCGCGCACCAAGGCCGGAAAGATCGGACCGGATGAGCTCTCCGGTGGAACCTTCACCATCACCAACATCGGTTCCGTGGGTGCCCTGTTCGACACCCCGATCATCAACCAGCCGCAGGTAGGCATCCTGGGCACCGGCGCCATCGTGAAGCGTCCCGTCGTCCTGACCGACGCCGAGGGCAACGACACCATTGCCATCCGCTCCATGATGTACCTGTCCCTGTCCTACGACCACCGCCTGGTGGACGGCGCTGACGCAGGCCGGTTCCTGCAGACGCTGAAGGCACGCCTGGAAGAGGGCAACTTCGAGGCCGACCTGGGCCTCTAGGTTCCAGCCCGAACGGCCGCAGGGCGCTCTCCCGTACGGGAGGGCGCCCTGCGTCGTTAAGGCCGCCGCAATTTCTCTACATGTTGTAGAAAAGTTACGGCGGCACTGCGTGATCGGGCCGTTGTGCTGACAGTGCGTCAGTAAACTGGAAGCATGGATATCCTTCAAAGCTTCCTTGTTTTCCTGCACATCCTCGGTGCGGCCATCATCGTTGGCCTGTGGTTCGCGCGGATCAAGAACCCGACGGTGCTGCCGGGCCAGTTCCACGGCGCACTGCTCCAGCTGGTCACCGGACTGGCCCTGGTGGCCATCGCCGAGGCGGGCGACGGCGACGTCAACCACCTGAAGATCGGCATCAAGCTCCTGATCGCCCTGGTCATTGCCGTGCTCGCGTTCATCGGCCAGCGCCGCTACAAGAAGGATGAGCCCGTCTCCGCCGGCCTGGCCAACAGCGTCGGCATCCTCACGATCGTCAACATCGCCCTCGCCACCATGTGGTAGTCCGCACACCAGCGGAAATAGGATGGGATGGCGCCGGTTTCCACCGGCCCCATCCCATCACTGCTTAAGGAGCCCCCCATGGCTACAGTCCGCTCAGCCCACACCGTTTGGAACGGCGACCTCTTCAACGGCAAGGGCGATGTAACCCTCGACAGCTCCGGTTTGGGTACCTACGACGTCACGTGGAAGGCCCGTGCCGAGGAGGCCAACGGAAAAACCAGCCCGGAGGAACTCATTGCCGCGGCCCATTCGGCCTGCTTCTCCATGGCCTTCAGCAATGCGCTGGCCGAGGCGGGCAAGACCGCCGAGCGGATCTCGACTTCCGCCGATGTTACCTTCGTCCCGGGCACCGGCATCACCGGCAGCCACCTGACGGTCACCGCCGTGGTCCCCGGTCTGACCGCCGAGCAGTTCGATGACCTCGCCGAATCCGCAAAGACCGGCTGTCCCGTCTCGCAGGCCCTGGCAGGAATCGACATCACCATGGACGCCACCCTGGAGTCCTAGGCCTCCCACATCCCAGGCATCAAGGCCCGGACCGCGATTGCTGCGGTCCGGGCTTTTCGTCTTTCGAGCCCGGTCAAACCCAATGCAGGGTTTTGCTCCGGCATCCGGGTGGACGGGGTGTTGGCCCCGCCGGGGTCCGCGTAGCGTGGTTTGCAAGCGAGCTTGGCCCGTACGCCAAGGGAGCGGTTTCGATAGCATCGCAACTGCGGCTGAAGGTAAAGAAATGAACCTCACTCCCAAAGAAATCGACAAGCTTTACATCTACCAGGTTGCTGATCTGGCCCGGAAGCGGCGCGACCGGGGAACCAAGCTGAGTGTCAGCGAAGCAACCGCCCTCATCTGCGAGGCAATCCTGGAGGGCGCCCGCGACGGACGGACCGTTGCTGAGGTGATGGAGCTCGGCAAGACCATCGTCTCCGAGTCCGAATGCATGGACGGCGTGCGTGAGCGGCTGCCTCTCCTGCAGGTCGAGGCGACCTTCGTTGACGGCAGCAAGCTGGTCTCCTGTCACGATCCCATTGGGGCGTGACTTGACCGGGCCCGCCGAGCCGCGTGCAACGGTGGTCCTGGTCGGAGGGCACGAGAGCGGCAACGGTGCGGACTTCTCCTTCCTCACCGATATGATCCCCGACGCTCTCGTCACCCCCGCCGGACGGCCGTTGCACAACGCCCTCACCCGGCTGTGCGCGCGGAACATCTCCGGCGCGGAGGCGGCACCAATCGTCGTGCTGCCAATGACTTTCGGGCGCAATCCGACTCTCGTGGCCGACACGGCGAAAACGCTCAAGTGGCTCGGTGCCCAAGGCGCCCGGGACAGCGCCGCCGCGCCGCTGGCTTTGGCGGACGCTTTCGGCACGGCCGACCACCTCACGGCGTGGCTGCGGACCGCCGCCGTCGAGGTGCGCCGGCGCACACCCCGCGCAGCCGTGTTGATAGTTGCAGATGCAGCCAACCCCTTCGACGACGCCGAACTCCACCGCATCGCGCATTTGGTGCGGACCCACGGGGCCGGCAACCCGGTGGAAACGGCTGCTGTCGAGGACACGGAGGCACTCCTGGAAGCTGTCCGGCGGATGCGGCTGCTTGGGAGTACGGAAACGGTGGTTGTACCGGCCGGGTTCCGCCGGGTGGCCGCCGTGCACGGCGAAGCTGTCCCCTTCGGCGAAGGCGCACTTGCCGACACCGGCTTCTACGGTGCCCTGCTGAGCGAACAGGCGGTTCTGCGCGTCATCCGCGAACGGGTCCATGACGCACTGCACGCCCTCGGGCACGGCCGTACCGGCATTGAGGCAGGCCTTCAGGCTGACCACAGTCACGGTTATGCCCACTCGCACGCCTTCGAGGAGGCTAACGGCCACTCCCACATCCACAGCAACGGGGCGGGCGACGGCCACACCCATCACCACCCCGCCCCGATCGGCTCGAGCTGACCGGAATCCCCCACTGAAACACCATGTGCGGCCGCGCTGCGCCGCAAGGGAAGGAATCACCATGCTGGGCAGCCCCACTTATGACCACGGAGAACAAGAGATCGAGATCAATGCCGGCAGGCCGAGCGTCAAGCTGCTGGTGAGCAACACAGGTGACCGGGCCATACAGATCGGCTCCCACTTTCACTTCTTCGAAACCAACAAGGCGCTTCTGTTTGAACGCGAACTCGCCTACGGCATGCACCTTGACGTGCCGGCAGGCACCGGTATCCGCATCGAGGCAGGCGACACCAAAGAGGTAACCCTGACGGCTTACGCCGGCAACCGCCGGGTCATCGGCTTCAACAACCTCGTAGACGGCGGGCTCGATTCTGCGGCAACGAAAATTCGGGCGATGGACCGGATGAACGAACTCAAGTTCCAGAACGGCAAACCGAATGCCAAACCCAGTGCCGGCAACACGGGCAACCCGGCGAAAACGGGTAACGCAGGAGAAGGGAAGAAGTGATGGCGAAGATCTCGCGCAAGCAGTACACCGATCTCTTTGGACCGACCACCGGGGACCGGGTCCGCCTGGCCGATACCAACCTGGTGATCGAGATTGAGAAGGACTACAACGAAGGCCACTACGGCGACGAGGTTGTCTACGGCGGCGGTAAGACCGCCCGTGACGGCATGGCTGCCGACCCGCAGGCGACCGCCGCGGAAGGCGTGCTCGACCTGGTGATCACGAACGCCATCATCCTGGATCCAGTGCTTGGCGTGGTCAAGGGCGATATCGGTGTACGCGACGGCAAGATCGCCGGCGTCGGCAAGTCCGGCAACCCGCACACCCAGGACGGGGTGGATCCGCGGCTGGTGGTTGGACCGGGCACTGAATTACTGGCCGGCGAACACTTTATTGCCACCGCCGGCGGCATCGATTCGCACGTGCACTACATCTCGCCGGAACAGGCGCTGGCGACCCTCTCCAACGGCATCACGACCATCTTCGGCGGCGGCACCGGGCCAACCGACGGCACCAACGGCGTCACCACCACCCCCGGTGTTTGGAACCTCGCCCGGATGCTCCAATCCGCCGAGGGAATGCCGGTGAACATGGGTTTCCTCGCCAAGGGCAACGGATCGCTGCCGGAGGCCCTGATGGAACAGATCGAGGCCGGGGCGGCCGGACTCAAAGTACATGAGGACTACGGCACCACCCCGGCAGCGCTCAGCAATGCACTTTCCATGGCAGATCACTACGATGTGCAGGTCTCGGTGCACACCGACAGCCTCAACGAGTCCGGTTACGTGGAGAACACCCTGGACGCGATCGACGGGCGCACCATCCACACCTTCCACACCGAAGGCGCCGGCGGCGGACACGCACCGGACATCATCAAGGTGGCCGGGCACCCCAACGTCCTCCCGTCGTCGACGAACCCGACCCTTCCCTACACCGTCAACTCGGTCGATGAGCTGCTCGACATGGTGATGGTCTGCCACCACCTTTCCCACGACATCCCGGAAGACGTCGCCTTCGCCGATTCCCGGGTGCGGGCCGAGACAATCTCCGCCGAAACCGTTTTCCACGACGAGGGCATCATTTCGATGGTTTCCTCCGACTCCCAGGCGATGGGGCGCATTGGCGAGTCGTTCATGCGCACCTTCCAGATCGCCCACCACTGCAAGGACCAGCGCGGCAAGCTGCCCGAGGACAGCCCGGACAACGACAACTTCCGGGTGCTGCGCTTCCTCGCCAAGATCACGATCAACCCGGCCATCACCCAGGGAGTGTCCGACTACATCGGCTCACTGGAAGAGGGCAAGATGGCCGATATCGTACTTTGGCCGATCCAATCCTTCGGCGCCAAACCCCGGCTCATCGTCAAAGGCGGACTGATCAACTGGGCACTCATGGGCGATCCGAACGCCTCACTGCCGACCCCTCAGCCGGTGTATTACCGGCCCATGTTCGGTGCGCAGGGCAAGGCGCTGCAGAGCACGCGGGCAACGTTTATGTCCCAGGCGGCCATCGACAAGGGTGTGCCGGAGAAGCTCGGGCTTCAGAGCCAGGTGCTCCCGGTGCACCGCTGCCGCGGCATCGGCAAGCAGCACATGGTGCGCAACAGCGCCACACCGAACATCGAGGTGGACCCGGAGACCTACAACGTGACATACAACGGCACGCTGGCCACGATCCCTCCGGCCCAGTCGCTGCCGTTGACCCAGTTGTTCTTCCTCGCCTAGGGGCACCGAATGACGGATGTACGCCAGTTGCTGACAGCCCTGCAGTTCGCGGACTCGGCTTTCCCCAGCGGCTTTTACACGATGTCACACAGTCTCGAAGGGTACAGCCAGGCCCGCCTGGTGGGCCGGGACGGCGTGCAGCAGCTGCTGGGCGAGCTGTTGGTGCACGCCGTCGGGCCTTCGGACGCAACCGCACTCGCCGCCGCGCACCGCGCGGCGGCGGACGGCGACGTCGAACTGGTCCAGGAGATCGACCAACGGCTCTTCGCCTCAAAGCTGAACGCCGAAATGCGCACCGCTTCGGTACGCAGCGGGCACCAGCTGATCGATCTGGGCGCCGAGCTGACTTCTCAGGCGCTGCTAGCCGAATACCGGGAGCGGGTGCGGGTGCGCAGCACCCCCGGGTGCCAGCCCGTCGCCGCAGCTGTGGTGTATGCGGCGAACGGGGTTGACGCCAGGGACGCTGTTGCAGCGGACCTGTTCGCCTTTTCGGCGAGCTTCGTCGGGGCCGCGCTCCGGCTTCGACTGACCGACCACCGGCAGGCGCAGGCCATCCTGCTGGAAACGTCCGGGGTGATCGAGCAGGCGACGGATGCCGCCCTTGAGCGCGATCTCGCTGACCTCGGCGGCTGCGCGCCCATGGCGGACGTGATGTCGGCCCGGCACGAAAGGGCCGAGGCGCGGCTGTTCTCCAGCTGAATGGCGCATACGGAAGAACGACATCTACACCGAAAAAGAGGAACCCATGAGCGAGAACGTTTTGAGGATCGGCATCGGCGGACCCGTTGGCAGCGGCAAGACTGCTTTGACGGAGGCGCTGGTTCCGCTGCTGATCGAGGCCGGCCGCACCCCCGGCGTCATCACAAACGACATCTACACCCAGGAGGATGCCCACCACGTGCGCCGTGAGTTGGCCGGTATCCTCGATCCCGAGCGCGTGATGGGCGTCGAGACCGGGTCTTGCCCGCATACTGCCGTCCGCGACGACCCGACCATGAACCTGGCCGTAGGGGCCGAAATGCTGGAACGGTTTCCCGAGATCGACACACTGATTTACGAATCCGGCGGCGACAATCTGACGCTGACGTTCTCGCCTGCACTGGCGGACGTGTTTGTGTTCGTGCTGGACACCGCAGAGGGCGAGAAGATGCCGCGCAAGCGGGGTCCCGGCATCACCGACAGCGACATCCTGGTCATCAACAAGATCGACATTGCACAGTATGTCCGCACGGATCTCGGGGTGATGGAGTCGGACGCGCACCGGGTGCGTGAAGACAGGCCCGTAGTTCTGACGAACTCACTCACCGGGTTCGGGGTTGACGAACTCCAGCGGGAGATCATGTCCCAGTGGGGTGCCAGAACCGAGCTGATCGGATGAGGCTGAAGGCGACGGACCCAGCAACTATGGCGGAACCGGCCGGAAACACCGCTGCCGCTGCAGCCCGGCTCGCCAGCGTGAGTGCACTGCCCCGCCCCGCGCCGGCGGGCGGCCGGGAACCGAGCAGGGGCGGCTACCGGCTCGAACCGGCGTTCTATGAGCCGGCCCGGGTGCCGGCAGAAGTGCTGCACCAAGCTCAAATCTGGCGGGGTTTGCCCGTTGGCAGCCCGGGTAAGGTGGGCATTCTGCAGCTGGGGTTCGACCGCAACCGGGGCCGCACCGAGCTGGTGCAGCACTACCAGAAGTCACCGCTGCAGATAATGCATCCGCTCTACTACAACGAGCTGCGCCCGGATATGGCCTACACCTACCTGATGTCGGCAGGCGGAGGCATCCTGCATGGAGACAGGCTGCGCACCGATCTGCGTTTCGGGCCGGGCACGTCGGCGCATGTGACCACCCAGACCCAGACACGGGTCTACCGGATGGAGCATGACTACGCCTCCGCGATTATGAACATCGCTGTCGAAGAAGGCGCCTACGCGGAGTACCTGCCCGAGGCCGTGGTCCCCTTCGCCGGTTCGCGCTTCTACCAGCAGACATCGGCGGTGGTCGACGCGTCGGCCACCCTGCTGCTCGGCGAGACCCTGTACGCCGGCAGGCTCGCCCGCGGCGAACGCCATGCCTATGACGTGTACGCCTCCGACCTCGAGGTGCGGCGTCCGGACGGCCGGCTCGTTGCCCTGGACCGGGTGAGGCTGCGCCCCGGGGCAGGAGAGCCGGGAGGGTCCGACGGCGTGAACGGGCTCGGCGTGCTCGCGAACCATGACGTGCTTGCGATGCTTTACGTCTTCACGCCCCTCGTACCGCCGGCTCAGCTCGCCGATACCATGCACCGGGCAGTCGCGGAGAGCGGCGGCGACCTGATCTTCGGGGTGAGCACGTTACCCGGTGAAGCCGGTGTGTGGATGCGGCTGGTAGGCAACGACACCGTGGCCGTGGCCGCAGCGAACACGGCCGCCGCGGCCGCCGTGCACGAGTTGCTGACCAGGAAACGGGCTCCCGTGATCCGCAAGAGCTAGAGAGGGGTGGAACGGTGCGAGACAACACGCAAACGGAAGCCGCGACGCAGGGGCGCTCCTACCGGGCGCAGGTGGTACGTGCTTTCATTCCAGTATTGCTCCTGCACATTGCAGGCTTCGGTCTGTTCTTCGTCCTGGTCGAGCCGCTGCATCTCCAGCTCGGCTCATCCGTCTTCGGTGTGGGCATTGCCGTGGTGGCCTATGTCCTCGGCGTCAGGCACGCCTTCGACGCCGACCACATCGCCGCCATAGACAACACCACCCGCAAGCTCGTTGACCTGCGCAAGCCGGCTGCCGGCGTCGGCCTGTTCTTCTCCCTCGGCCACTCCACCATCGTGTTCCTGATGGCGGCCTTGCTGGCGCTCGGGGTCAGCTGGGCCGTGGGGCTGAGCGATGACGGGAACGCCGTCCGGAACGGCCTCGGCGTGTTCGGCACGGTTATCTCCGGAGTATTCCTGCTGCTGATCGGACTCATCAACGCCGTCGCGTTTATGGGGATTCTCAAGGTCTGGCGGGCGTCGCGCGACGGAGATCTGGATGAGTTGGAACTGGAGCGGCATCTGCAGGGCCGCGGTTTCATCAGCCGCCTGATCCGGCCCATGATGCGGTCAATCGACCGGCCGGGCAAAATGTACGCGGTCGGTTTCCTGTTCGGGCTCGGCTTCGATACCGCCAGCGAGATAGCGCTGCTCGTGCTGGCCGGAACGGGTGCGGCAACCGGGCTCCCCTGGTACGCCATCCTCTGCCTGCCGCTGATTTTCGCGGCCGGCATGAGCCTGTTCGACACGCTCGACTCGGCCGCAATGGTCAAAGCCTACGGCTGGGCGAGCGTCAACGCGATCCGCAAGCTCTATTACAACCTCACCATCACCGGCCTCTCCGTGATGATCGCCGTGATGATCGGTGGCATCGAACTGGTTGGCCTGCTGAATGAGAAGCTCGGGCTGCGCGACCCGCTCACGGGGTGGGTGGCCGGCATTGACCTGGAGAACGTGGGCTACATCGTCGTAGGAACCCTCGTGCTCGTCTGGCTCGTCTCGACGGCGTACTGGAGGTTCGGCCGGGTGGAGGAACGGTGGGCCGGACCGCGACCCGCCCAAGCGCCGCCTGACGGCGCCCCGGGAAAGGACACGACGTGAGCAATGCAGGCGCGGCCGACCCGGATTCGGCTATCTCGGGTTCAGGCTGGCTGAAGGGGTGGGGACAGGGCCTGTCCCAGATCTTCTTCCAGAGCAACATCTGGACGGCGCTGCTGATCCTGGCCGCCTTCGTCGTGGCCGACTGGCGCATGGCCCTGCTCGTGCTGATTGGCTGCGCGGGAAACACAGTGGCAGGGCGCCTGCTTCGGGCCGATCCCTCGTCCGTTACCGCAGGCTTGCAGGGCTTCTGCGGCGCCCTGGCCGGTGCTGCAACGTATTCGGCCATTGGCGGCCAGTGGGCGGCGTATCCGATCGCGCTCATCGGCGGTGCGCTCTGCGCCCCGGTCACGTGGCTGGTGGTCGCACTGTTCACGAAAACGCCGCTGAGAGTCTATGGGCTGCCGTCGACGACGGCACCGTTCTGCATTGTTGCGACAGGAATACTGCTCAGCACCGAGGCGCTGCATGTGAGTTCGGGACCGTCACAAACCATCGACTCGGCTCCGCTTGCCTTCGCGCGCTCGTTGCTGACGAATGTGTCTGAGGTAGTACTGATCAACAACGTGTGGTCAGGGGCCCTGATCCTGCTGGGCCTCTTCGTAGCGGGCTGGAAAGTGGGGCTCGCCGGGTTGTTGGGCAGCGTGGTGGGCAGCCTGTGCGCCTTGGCCATGGGAGAGGCCCTCACCGAGACGGCAAACGGCCTGGCCGGCTATTCCGGTGTATTGACCGCCATTGCCCTCGCCGTCGTTTTCCTGAAGAGCAACACGGTCTCATGGGTCCTGGCCGTCATCGGAACCGTGGTGACCGCGGTGGTCACGGTGCTCATGCATGACCTGAATGCTCCCACCTACACCTGGCCGTACATCCTCACCACCTGGGTGTTCCTGGTGATTGCCCACTACATCCCCGCAGCCAAACGCCCCTAGGTATGACGGCCCACCATAGGGCCGGATCCAGGACGGGTGCTACAGGGCAGCGCCGATCCAGAGTCCAATCGCCGCGGCCGCAACGGAGAGTACGAGCATCACCACGCCGCTGATGAAGGACGCCCCGTACCGGCCCTTTTTGATCAGCTGCACAGTCTCGTAGCTCGCCGTGCTGAAGGTGGTGTAGCCGCCGAGGAACCCGGTTCCGATCACGATGCTGAAGTCGGTAGACACAAAGCGCGCGATGGTCAGGCCGGTGAGGAAGCCCAGCACGAGGGAACCTGAGACGTTGATGATCGTCGTCGCCCACGCAAACCGCGTGTTGGAGTGGGCGCGGATAAGTCCGTCCACGACGAACCGCACCGTGGCCCCAACCCCGCCGGCAAGCGCCAGCAGCAGGAAAATTCCGGGAGTCATGTAGCGTCCTCCTGCTCATCTTTGCGGTGTTGGCCGGAGCGGTTATTGACAGCAGTCGCAATGGCGATGCCCGCCCAGGTGGCGCAGGCGCCCACCAGCACCGTGCCGAGGGCGTAGATCACCGCCGGCCAGGGTAACCCGTCGCGAAAGAGCACAGCGGTGTCAGTGGCCAGCGAACTGTAGGTGGTGAAGCCACCGCAGAAACCGGTGCCCAGCAGCAGCTTGAGGTTCGCACCGGTCGGACGCGCCTTGTCGAGACGGGTGACCGCCTCGTAGAGGTAGCCGAGCAGAAACGCACCCACCACGTTGATGATCGGGATCGCCACCGGCACCGAGCCGAGATTCGGGATCACCAGACTCAGACCCTCGCGGCTCGCGGCACCCGCTGCGCCGCCGAGGGCAACAAGCCCTATGGGCCCCCAGCGCAGATACGAAGGGCGGATTCCGGTACTCATTCCTTGCTCCCATCTTGAGCGGTGCCAGCGACGGCTGGTTGCTTGGGGAAATCGCGGGAAATGCCCATCTTTGCGAGGCTACTCCTACGCCCCCACGCCTTCAACGCCGGAAGGGCCCGGACTGCGTATTGAAGTCCAGGCCCTTCGACGCCGTTAGTGCCGGTTGTCCTTGGCACCGTCATTACCTGCCGCGCCTGCGGACACCGGTGCCGGAATGGACAGGCCGCCGTCGTCCTGCGGCCGCTCCCCCTGCCGGCCCTGCGGCCGGGGCGGCAGGGGTGCGGGCTGGAGGACGGGATAGCCTTCCCGGGCCGGAGGCTGGTCCGTGGGCAGTTCAGTGAGCATTTCCCGCAGGATTCCCACGCCGTGCTCAAGCTGGGGATCGTCGCCTGCAACGTAGGCGTGCGGCGGGAAGGCCACCTCGATGTCCGGTTCCACGCCGCGGTTCTCCACTCCCCAGCCCACCCCGCCGGTAAACCAGTAGGCGTAACGCGGCTGGTTCACTGCGGTTCCGTCCACCAGTTTGAACCGGCCGTCGATGCCGACCACACCGCCCCAGGTGCGGGTGCCGACAACCGGACCGATCCCCCGAAGTTTCGAGGTCTGGGTGATGATGTCGCCATCGGAACCCGCGAACTCATCTGTCAGGATCACTACAGGTCCGCGCGGTGCGTGCGCCGGATAAGTGGAAGGCTGGCCGCCGCGCGGGTTTTCCCATGCCGTGACCTTCCGTCCGATCTGCTCGGCAACCAGCTGCGAGGTGTGGCCGCCGCGGTTGCGGCGGACGTCGATCACCAGCGCCTTGCGGGAGGCTTCCTCATCAAGGTCACGGTGCAGCTGGGACCAGCCGTTGGCCACCATGTCCGGGATATGCAGGTAGCCGAACTCGCCGTTGGAGGCCTCCCGGACAGTATGCCGGTTGGCGCTGACCCAGTTTTGGTAACGCAGCCTCTCTTCCGAGGCCAGCGGAACGACGGCGATGCGCCGCTGTCCGGGTGCCTCGCCGTCCGCGGACGCAGAGACGATTGTCAGCTCCACGGCGCGGCCGGCAGCACCGGCCAGCAGGGCAGCCGGTCCCTGGTCCGCCGGAACCGGAACGCCGTCCACTGCGGCGATGATGTCTCCGGGGTGGACATCGGCACCCGGGGCGCTCAGCGGCGAGACCGCCTGCGGGTCGGAAGACTCGGCGGCCAGGATCCGTACCACTTCCCAGCCTCCGGCTGCCGGGCGCAGATCCGCACCCAGGAAGCCCTGGGCGCCGGAGCCGGGCTCCGCTGCAGGAGCGGGGGTGACATAGGCGTGGGAGGTACCAAGTTCACCGTGCATTTCCCAGAGCAGGTCAACCAAGTCATCGTGGCTGCCGAGGTTCTGCACCAGCGGGCGGTAGCGGTCCCGGACGCCTTCCCAGTCAATCCCGGCCATGTCCGGGGCCCAGAAGAAGTCGCGTTGCAGCCGCCATGCCTCGTCAAAGGCCTGGCCCCACATCTTGACCGGGTCAATGCGTACCCGGATCCGGCCCAGGTCTACCCGGACGTTGTCTGCTGAGTCTTCCTCCACGCGGGAAGCGGTCGGGACCACGCGGAGGTTCCCCTCGTGCTGCAGCACGAGCCGCGAACCGTCAGCGCTGACTTCGTAGGTATCCAGTGCGGGTACCAGGACAGACACGTCCTTCTTGGCAAGGTCGAACCGTTCCAGCCGTGATGCCGGTTCCCTGTCTGCAGACGTAGCCCGGCCGTCACCTGTGACGCCGAAGATGTCCGTGGCCTGCCACAGGAGGGCATTCCCGGCAGTGCGGAGCTTTTCGTAGCGGCCTTGCGGCACCGGTACGGCAATGATGCGGTCGGCGATGCGTTCAGCGTCAACCCGGACTTCAGGGACCGGCTGGTTCTCCTCTTCGCTGCCGCTGGTTTCCTCTGCTGCGGGTGTTCCGCCGGACACCGCCGGACCGAACGGCGACGGCGTGCCGGCGGCAAGGGCGACCATGAAGGGCTTGGTGGAGGACGGGAAGCTCAGATCGAACCGGTGTGTGTCATATACCGGGTCAAAGCTGCGTTCGGACAGGAAGGCCAGGTACTTGCCGTCTTGGGTGAAGGCCGGGTCATGATCGCTGAAGCGGCCGTCCGTGACGTCGATGATCCCCGCTTCGCTGCTGCTGCTGACAGACCGCAGCCGGATCCGGGACCGCCCACCGCCCGCACTGGCCGGCTCCGCCCACGCGAGCCACTGCGAGTCCGGGGAGAATGCCAGGTGATCCACTGCGCCGAAATCAGAGGAGGCTACCGGGTGCAGTTCCCCGGTCCGGACGTCCAGGAGGAAGACTTCGCCGTATTCGGTGGCAACGCCCACGCTGTTGCCGTCCGGGCTGGCCGCCAGCTGGCTGACGCGGGTGGGGCGGTCAAATTCGATGCGTGCCGTTCCGGCCGGCGAATCAGCATGGCCGGAATCGCCGGGCTCGGGCGTCTCACCCTGGTGATCGTCAACCGGTGAGGCGACCGGCGTGGCGGCTGCTGTGCGGCCCGTTCCCGCTGCGGAAACCGGGCGCGGAAGGACAAGCCCGCTGGCCGTGTCCGCCGCCGGCGCCGATTCGGTTCCCTTGCGGCCCGCTGTCCCGGCAGCCGGAAGGTCCTCGAAAACGTTTCGAATGTAGACGGCCTCTTCGCCGTCACGGTCGCTGACGTACACCGCACGGGAATCTCCCAGCGGCCGGCCGAGCCGGGCACGCACCGAGGAGTCCGCTTCGATAACACGGGAGGGTCCGTCCCGGTGGGCAAGCCAGTGCAGCGTGCCGTGGGTTTCCACCACGCTCGCGTTGCCTGCGGCATCCGGCACGGCTTCGGCGAGGTGCTTGGCAGCGTCGAGCGGCCGGGGGCGCCGTGCGGTGCCTGCCGAACCGAGGACAATGTCCAGCGGCTGCGCTTCGGCATCCAGCGACGGCAGGAGCCAGATGCGGCCGGCGGATTCGAACACGATGCGGCTGCCGTCCGAGGACGCGTGCCGGACGTAGAAACCTTCAAAGTCAGTGTGGCGGCGGAGGTCCGTTCCCTGCGGCGTCACGGAGTAGAGGTTGCCGTAACCCTCGTGGTCGGAGAGGAAGACAACGCGGCCGTCGATCCACATGGGGTCCGAAAGGTTGCCGTCCAGTTCGGGCACCAGGCGCTCGAACTCGCCGTTGCCGTCGGCATCAATCCACAGCTTGCCTGCGGTGCCGCCGCGGTAGCGCTTCCACCAGGCCTGCTCGCGGGTGAGCATGCTGCCGATCACCAGCGGGCGTTCATCACCGACGGCGGGGCCCTGGGCCAGCGTTTCCACCGGACCGTAGGGCAGTTTGACGGGCGCCGCACCGTCCAATGGAACTTCGAAGGCCCAGCGGAGCCGGTTGTCCTCCTGCTCCACGGACGTGGTCGCGATGACCCGTCCGGCGGAATTGAACCCCTTCAGGCGCGTGCTCTGGCTGCCCCAGTAGGTCAGCTGGCGGAAGTCTCCGCCGTCGGTATTGGCCGTAACGATTTCCGGCGCGCCGCCCTGCACTGCCTGCCAGGCCAGCCGGGTGCCGTCCGGGGAGAACTTGGGGCTGCGGGCCGGCAGCCCCATGGCGGACACCCGCCAGGCCCGGCCGCCGGCGACGGGAGCCATCCATACATCGTCTTCCGCCACAAAGGTGACCAGGGCGTTGTGCAGGTCTGGGTAACGAAGGTAAGCAGTTGGACTCATAGACCGATCCTATCTTTCAGCTCACGCTAGATCCGGCAGCAACCTGCCTAATCCGTGCCGAGGACGGTGCTGATCTTCCAAGTGCCGCCGCTTTGCACGAGCACCAGCACCACTTCCTGCTGCCGGGCGGATGCGTCTTCCAGGACCAAACCGTCCCTGCCCACGCGCTGGTAGGCAGAAACCTCCAACCTGACCCGCAACTGCACCGTGACCTCAGCCGGCGCGGCGGATCCGCCGGCAGCGGGGGTGTCCGGAGCCAGCACACTTGCCTGCATCTCCAGACCCCGCAGGGCCTGTCCGTCCCGGGCCAGCCTGCCCACCTGTTCCTCATCTGCGGACAAAGCCGGCGATTCCGGTGCGTCCACATGGGCCAGCAGGCGCGGGTCGCCTGTACGGAACGCCCGGGCGCGCAGCTCGGCGAGCGCCGGGACCGCCTCAGCCGGATCGGCGGCAGCAGCCGTGGCCAGCAGGACCTCCACTGCCGGCGTTTGCTCCCCCTGCATCCCCTGCGCCTCTCCCCTCCCCTGCCCGGCCGCACCGTAACCCGTGTCATCGCCGGAGGCTCCGTCCGGATTGCCGTGCCCAACATCCTCTGTACGGGTTTCCGCGCCCTCGCCGCTGCCGCGGTCCGGCCGCGGTTCCACGGGAGCATCCTTGGCCGGCCCGGCGGACCGGTTGGTTTCTACCTGGAGAAGGTCGGGCGCTGCGAGCGCCACTCCGGCCAGCAGAAGCACTGCAGCCACCAGGACAGTGGCAGCAACGCGGACAAAGGTGCCCGCCGACCTGCGCCGGTGCGGAGGAAGCGGCCGCCGGAACTGCCGCGTACCCCTCCCGCTGATGCGGCCCCTTCCCCTGTTCCGCTCCCCCTCCCTGTTGGGCTCCTTCTGGGGGCGCCTTCCCCGGCCCTTCTTCGTTCCGCCTGCACGGGCAGCCGAACCTGTCCGCCGGGTCAGCAGGTCCGGGCGCACCTCGGGGTGGGCGGAAGCCACCAGGTCCACCGGCAGCGGGCGGGCGCCGCGGTAGGCCCATGCCGCCATCTCGTCTGCCCCGGGACGCACGCCCGGGTCCTCCGAGAGTCCCGCCTCCAGCAGGGCGGGCAGCTCCCGCCCCACCCCGGGAACCAGAATCGACAGCGGCGGGCGGTCCCGAACAGGCGGAGGAGGCTTGCCGGTGAGCAGGAACCAGCCCACGGCGGCGAGCGCATAAACATCGGCGGCTGCCCCGAGGGTACTTTGCCGGGAGCGCTGCCTCTGGCGGCTGCCGCCAACCTCCGGCGCTTCGAACCCCGGGGTGGCCGGCGCCGAGGTTCCCGGCTCTCCCAGCAGGCGCGCCTGGCCGAAGTCGGCAAGCTGCGGCTTGCCCTCGGCCGTGAACAGGATGTTGGCCGGAGAAACATCTCCGTGCGCTGCCCCGCGCGCATGGAGGTAGCCCAGCGCCCCGGCAATCCCGACCAGCACAGTGACTGCTTCACCGGGTTGAACCGGTCCCCTGGCAGCGACCAGGGCTGCGGCGCTGCCTCCGGCGGCATACCCCACCAGCAGCCCCTCACCCTGGTCGGTCTCGGCCACCCCGTGCAGCTGGACCAGATGCGGATGCTCCATCCGGGCCAGCACGTTCACTTCCCGCCGGGCTTCAAACCCGTGGTGTCCCGCCCCGGCCGGGACCTTAAGGGCAAAGGCCGAGCCGGCGGCGTCGCGCACCAGCCAGACGGCACCGCTGCCGCCCGTTCCAAGCAGCCGGTCCACGGAGAACCCCCGTACAGCAGGAGCGGTGCGGCCCGGGGCATCGGTGCCGGCTTCCGGGGAAAAGGTCTCATGCGGCGGTACGCCTGGGCGTCCGTCATTGGGCGTGGTGTCCATGGCACCCAAGTGTTAACCTGCCCCGGACGGGCACGCCGGTTATCCACAAGGTAGTCGCCCCCGGGGGCCGGGCCGGGGCCTGCCGCAGCCGCGCGGAACCTCCGCCTGCGCCGCCGTCGGGGATGTGGTCCACATTACGTCTGCGGGGGTTTAGGCTAGGCCCCATGGCTTTGGAGTTCACCCGCGTAGGCCTGGCTCCGCACTACGTGGATTATTCAGCAGGCTGGGATCTCCAGCAGCAGCTGCACCGGCAGGTCCTTGAGGGTTCTTCCCCCGATACGGTCCTGCTCCTTGAGCACACCCCGGTATACACGGCGGGGCGCCGTACCGAACGGCATGAGCGCCCGTTTGACGGAACTGCCGTGATCAACGTGGACCGCGGCGGAAAACTCACCTGGCACGGCCCCGGCCAGCTGGTGGGCTATCCGATCCTGCGCCTGGCCGATCCGGCCCACGTGAAGGCATACGTTGCGGCCCTGGAGGCCGCCGTCATCGCCGTCCTGCAGGAATACGGGATTACCGGCACCCGGATCGAGGGCCGCTCGGGAGTGTGGCTGCGCGGAGACGGGCAGCCCTTCGGCACCCCGGACCGCAAAATCGCCGCCGTCGGCATCCGCGTCCACCAAGGCGTAACCATGCACGGCTTCTCCCTGAACTGCAGTAACGACCTTTCTCCGTACAGCCAGATCATTGCCTGCGGCATTACCGACGCCGGCACCACCTCCATCAGCGCCGAAACCGGCAGGACCGTGTCTCCGGCCGACGTCGTTGACCGGATCGAGTCCGAGCTTGCCGCCCGTACGGCGGAACTGACCGGCACCACCCCGACAGAACTCCCCGGCCGCGGCGCCATCCCTGCCGACGGCCGGCCGAAAGGAGCCCTGCTGTGACCCTCGCCCCTGAAGGACGCCGCCTGCTGCGCATCGAACAGCGCAACGCCGCCGTCCCGGTGGAACGCAAGCCCGAATGGATCAAGGCCAAAGTGAACATGGGCCCGGAATTCGTGGAACTGAAGAAGCAGGTGAAGAAGGAAGGCCTGCACACCGTCTGCGAGGAGGCCGGGTGCCCGAACATCTTCGAGTGCTGGGAGGACCGCGAGGCCACCTTCCTCATCGGCGGGTCCGAATGCACCAGGCGCTGCGACTTCTGCCAGATCGACACCGGCAAGCCCTCCGCCCTGGACCGGATGGAACCGCTCAAGGTGGCACGCTCGGTGCAGCAGATGAACCTGCGCTACGCCACGGTGACGGGCGTGGCCCGGGATGACCTGGAAGACGAAGGTGTCTGGCTCTACGCCGAGACGATCCGCAAGATCCACGAACTCAACCCGGGCACCGGCGTCGAAATCCTCATTCCCGACTTCTCCGGCAAGGTGGAGCACATCATCGATATCTGCGAGGCGAAGCCGGAAGTCTTCGCCCACAACGTCGAAACGGTGCCGCGCCTGTTCAAGCGCATCCGGCCCGCATTCCGGTACGAGCGGTCCCTGGATGTGATCACCCAGGGCCAGAACATGGGCATGGTGACCAAGTCCAACCTCATCCTGGGCATGGGCGAGACCCGCGAAGAGGTCTCCGGTGCCTTGAAGGACCTGCGCGATGCCGGCTGCGACCTGCTCACCATCACCCAGTACCTGCGCCCCAGCGAACGCCACCTCCCGGTGGACCGCTGGGTCAAGCCGCAGGAATTCGTGGACATCAGTACCGAAGCAGAGGAACTGGGCTTCCTGGGCGTGATGAGCGGTCCGCTGGTCCGTTCCTCCTACCGCGCCGGCCGGCTGTGGGCCGGAGCAATGCGCCGCAAGGGCCGGGAACTGCCCCCGCAGCTGGCACACATCGAGGATTCCGGCACCACCCTGCAGGAAGCCTCCTCCATCCTCGCCCGCAGCTGAGGCACCCGCCCCGCATACCGTTGCACCACGGCGCGTGTCACATCCGCACGCCCTTCAATACAGCACGCCCGCATCACGTAGAATTGACTTATTATGGCCAAAAGCACTGATTCCGACGCATCCCAGACCCCCCGCAAGGGCGCCTTTTCCCGCAAGCCGAAGGGGGAAAAGAAGCCCAAGAAGCAGGGGCGCATGAAGCAGATGGTGGACATCTTCAAGATGACCCGCCGGAATGACCCGAACGTTGTATGGCTGATGCTTGGTGCCTTCTTCGGCATCATCGCCGTGGGCCTGCTGATCGGCCTGCTCATCGACAACTGGATCACACTGCTGATCATCGCCATCCCGCTTGGCCTGCTCGCCGCGGTGTTCATCCTGTCCCGGCGCGCAGAGCGGGCGGCGTTCTCGCAGATCGAAGGACAGCCCGGTGCCTCCGGTGCAGCCCTGAGTGTGCTCCGCCGCGGCTGGATCCTCGAAGAGCAGCCCGTTGCGGTCAACCCGCGCACCCAGGAAGCGGTGTTCCGCGCCATTGGCCGTCCCGGCATTGTCCTGGTCACCGAAGGCTCCCCGACCCGCGCCCGTGCACTGGCCGACGGCGAACGCCGGCGCATGAACCGCATCGCCCCCAAGGTTCCGGTCACCGTCATCCAGACCGGAAACGGTGAAGGGCAGGTCCCCCTGGCCAAGGTGGCCCCCACGGCCAAGAAGCTGCCCAAGCAGTTGACCAAGCAGGAAGTCGCCGCCGTCAACCAGCGTCTCTCCGCACTGGGAACCCGGCTGCCGATCCCCAAGGGCATTGACCCCTACCGTGCCCGCCCGGACCGCAAGGCTACCCGCGGACGCTAGCCGTTCCTACCAAAAGGGCCCCTCTCGAGGGGCCCTTTTGTTGTATCCGGCCTAGGACTCGGCCTTTCCCCGTCCAGCCGTGACCGCGCCTGGGCCAGCATCAAGGCGCGCCAGCAGTTCCCGCTCTTCGTTGCCGGACAGACCGGCGCCGCGGGGCCGGTCGATGCCTTCGTTCTCTTCCCAGGCCAGTGTGTCCGCAAGGGTCTGCTCCAGGGGCCGGAGCGTCAGCCCTGCCCGGCGCGCCCGCGCATTCGAGCGGGCATTCATGCCTTGCCAGTCCTGATCTTCCAGCCACAGCGGGAGCGAGCGGGGACCGGACCATTCCCCCACACCCTGCTCACGCAGCCACTGCTGGGCGACGGCGACGGCGCTGCCCTGTTTCTCCCCGGCCGCACCGGTGCTTGCCGGTTCGTGCTCCGGCAGCGGTATTCCGGGGCCTGCGGCGGAGGCGGCGGCCGCCAAGTGCTGCGCCAGGGGAACGGTATCCCCCACGGCATTGAAAATCCCCGCGGTGCGTTCCCGGGCCACGTCCACCAGCCACTGGGCGAGGTCGCGTACATCAATGAGCTGTGTGGGCTGCGCGCCGGCGTCGGGCACCAGGACCCTGCCGCCGGCGTCGGCGGGATGCGCGAAGCGCAGCGGCCAGTATCCGCTGCGCCCGGAGTGGTCGCCGGGACCGCCGATCAGCCCCGCCCGCACGATCGCCCGCCGCGACGGGCCGAACCCGGACGTTACGGCCTGCTCGCAGGCCACCTTGGCCGGGCCATAGCTCTCCATGGACTCCATGACGTCGGACGCCAGCGGTGGCAGCAGCGGTGCGTCTTCGTCCTGCCCGTACTCCTTCTGGCTGGCATAGACGTTCCCAGTGGAGACAAATACGTAGAAGTCCGCCGCGTCGGCCAGGTCCCGCACGGCCCGCCGGACCTGCCCGGGCTGCCGGGACACGTCGATGACCGCGTCCCACCGCTGCCCTGCCGCTTCCGCCAGGCCGCCGTCGGCGTCGCGGTCAATCGACAGGAACGCGGCCCCGGACGGCGGGGCGCCGGAGATGCCGCGAGCTGCGCAGGTGACCTCATGTCCTTCCGCCGCGGCGGCCAGTGCGGTGCGGTGTCCAAGCCAGGCGGTGCCGCCGAGAATAAGGAGCTTCATGCCCCGAGCCTGCCGCAGGCATGCGGAAAAGGAAAGCTTAGTGTTTAACCTTCACCAGGACGGTTCCCATGGCACGGTCGTGCAGTCCGCGCTGGTCGGCGTCGAATACAACAGCCGGGAGCACCAGGCACAGCAGCAGGGTGCGGACAATGCCGGCCGGAATACCCGCGGCCCGGCCGTCCATTTTCTGCACCTGCAGGCTGAACACACGGTGGCCGATGCTGTAGCCGAGCAGGCTGACCAGGACTATCTGTTCGACGGCGAAGATGCCGAGGATCGCGAAGTCGTCACCGCCGAAAAGCCAGTAGGCGATCAGGGAAGCGATGGCCCAGTCAATGACCAGCGCGCCCAGGCGTGGCCCTACGCGGGCTATTGAACCCGGACCCGTCCGGGGCCGGCCAAGGCCCTTGCCCGGCCAGGTGCTCTCGTCGGAGGGAGGGCCTTGCAGCCAGGAACCTATATCGCTTCTATCGACCACGGTTAAAGACTACCCGGGTGGCCGGGCCGTAAATAAACCTCCTATTATCACTGCCCCGGACAGTTGCGGATAGGGTGGAAGGGAGACCACCGACTGCGTAACGTGCCGGAAACACACGTGTCACCGCCGGGAAACCGGGTCCTTCTAAGGTCAAGGTGTTGCGCCGGACGGTCAAAGGACCGGGCGCCAGCTTTGGTCTTGCAGCCCGAGGTCCTCCATCCAAACAGTTGTATAGGAGCACAGAAACGATGTTCAAGAACGCGGACGAAGTCCTCAAGTTCATCGCTGACGAGCAAGTGAAGTTCGTCGACATCCGATTCACCGACGTTCCCGGAGTGCAGCAGCACTTCAACGTGCCGGCCAAAACCGTAGATGCCGATTTCTTCGTCAACGGTCAGCTGTTCGACGGCTCATCCATCCGTGGCTTCCAGGGCATCGCCGAATCCGACATGCAGCTCATCCCCGACGTCACCACGGCGTTCCTGGATCCGTTCCGCATCGAGAAGACGCTGGCCCTGAACTTCTCCATCGTGAACCCGCGCACCGGCGAGCCGTACCACCGCGATCCGCGCGGCGTGGCTGAGCGTGCCGAGGCCTACCTCGCGTCCACCGGCATCGCCGACACTGCGTTCTTCGGCTCCGAGGCCGAGTTCTACATCTTCGACAACGTGCAGTACGAATCCGCCCCCAAGGGCAGCTTCTACAAGGTGGATTCCATCGAGGCACCGTGGAACAGCGGCCGCGAGGAAGACGGCGGCAACCTGGGCAACAAGACCCCGTACAAGGGCGGCTACTTCCCGGTGGCCCCGGTTGATAAGCAGGCCGACCTGCGCGACGCCATCAGCGTCGAGCTGGACAACGTGGGCCTCGCCGTCGAACGCGCCCACCACGAGGTCGGCGGCGCCGGCCAGGCCGAAATCAACTACAAGTTCACCACGCTGACGCACGCCGCTGACGACCTGCAGAAGTTCAAGTACATCGTCAAGAACGTCGCCGACGCCTGGGGCAAGTCCGCCACCTTTATGCCGAAGCCGATTTTCGGTGACAACGGTTCGGGCATGCACTGCCACCAGTCGCTGTGGAACGGCGGCGAGCCGCTGTTCTACGACGAGAAGGGCTACGCCGGCCTTTCGGACCTGGCCCGCTGGTACATCGGCGGCCTGCTCAAGCACGCTTCGGCTGTGCTGGCCTTCACCAACCCGACGGTCAACTCCTACCGCCGCCTGGTCAAGGGCTTCGAAGCCCCGGTGAACATGGTCTACTCGCAGGGCAACCGCTCCGCTGCCATCCGCATCCCGATCACCGGTTCCAACCCGAAGGCCAAGCGCCTCGAGTTCCGCGCACCGGATCCCTCCTCCAACCCGTACCTGGCTTTCTCGGCCCAGCTGATGGCAGGCCTGGACGGCATCAAGAACCGCATTGAGCCGGCGGACCCGATTGACAAGGACCTCTACGAGCTGCCGCCCGAAGAGGCCAAGCACATCCAGAAGGCTCCGGGTTCGCTCGAAGAGGCACTGGTGGCCCTGGAGAACGACAACGAGTTCCTGCAGGCCGGCGGCGTGTTCACCCAGGACATGATCGACAGCTGGATCGAGTACAAGCGTGAATACGAGATCCTGCCCCTGGCCATGCGTCCGAACCCGTTCGAGTTCGAGCTCTACTACGGCGTCTAGCTGGAATCCGCGGCTAAACGGGGTTTAGTCCGCAAGGAGTCCGCACGAGCGGCCAGCACTTCGGTGAGGGCTGCACGTGCGGACTCTTCTTTATCCGGGAACATTTGCCCGTTAGTATCCAGTGTCACCTTCACTGAGACGTGACGCAGGCACCGCGGAACTACTTTCACATCGAGGCCTTAAGCAATCAACAATGAGGCGCACCAGTAGGCAGATAGGGGTTGGTGCTGAAGGTGCGGTGAGAAATTTCCTCGAAGTCATTGAGACGCATCCCCTTCGTTCCCGGCGTTGCCTCGAAGTTCCAACAATCTGCAACTACCTGTATTTCGGCGAGAAAACGGGTATTCCACTGCTACAGACAAAGGACATGCCCCAGGCTTTGCGTGCACTCACCGGAGCAATCAGCCTCCGCGTCAGTCTCGGATTTCTCGGGGGTCATCATGTCAATAGCGCTATCCCGCCGTGCCCAAAAAGCCGGCTCACTCGCTGCCGCCGCAACGGCCGCAGCCCTGGTCCTGGGCTTCGCCGGCCCGGTCCAGGCCTACGCACCCTTAGCCGTTCCCGGTGCATCAACCGGGGCGCAGAACACTATAGGACTCCTGGGGTCCCGTCCCGGGGCAACCCCGTTACCAGTCCCGGTCAGCGATACAGTCAGCGCCTCAGTCGACGTCGGAACTGGCAACCTCTCCGTGTCCATCGGTGCCCTCAGCCTTCCCGGCATTAACGGCGACGCGAGCCTGGGCATGGTTTACAACTCCCGTTCCACGGACGACGCATCGTCGTTCACCAGTCCGCGCTGGAATCTAGCCCTGGCTTCCGCCGGCACCCTCTCCACCACTTCCAAAGGTGTTCTATTCACTTCCGGGGACGGCTACTCCGCCCTCTTCACCCCGGTTTCCGGTTCCACCACAGCTTTCACTCCCCCGGCGGGTGTGAAAGCGGACCTGGTTAAGACCGCCACCGGTTACACGTTGACCTCCCGTACCACCGCCGAAGTTCAGACGTTTAACGCGGACGGCAAAGCCGTATCCCTGGCCGACCGCAACGGCAACAAGACGACTCTGACCTACAACGGTGCCCGTCCCACGAAGATTGTCGGCACACGGGCCAGCGAGGCGGCCCGCACCGCCACCGTCAGCTACGGATCCCAGAGCGGACTGGTCGAAAAAATCAGCCAGACCGCTGGCAGCAACACCCGGTCCGCGACCTTCGGCAAGGACGACTACAGCCAGAACATGGTCATCTACCAGGACGTGAACGGCAAATCCACAAAGTTCGGTTACAGCGGGTCGCTGTTGACCCGGATCACCTCACCCACGGGATCGGCAGTGACTTTCACGTACGATAACCAGGGCCGCGTCACGAAGATCGAGCAGCTGAACGACAGCGCCGGCTCTCCCGGCGATTCCACCACCAGGCTCTCCTACGTCTCGGCCACCCAGGTGCTGCTCGCCGGACCGAATACCGATCAGGCCGCCGCCGTGAATGCCGTCCCGCGCACCACCTACACCCTGGACGGCACCGGACGGGTCACCAACGTTGTGGACGCGGCCGGACGTACCCGTTCCAGGACCTACACCGCAGACTTCGACACCCTCACCGCAACCCAGGGCACCGGCACCAGTGCCGGAACCACCACCAACACCTACGGGGCCAACACCGGGCAGTCCCTCACCGGCTCATCCTCGGCAACGGGCGCAAAGGGGGCGGCCGAATACGGCAACACCGCAGCGAACACCAAGTACCTGGCCACCTCCAGCACCGACGATGCCGGGAACAAAAGCACCTACACCTTCAACGGGTCCGGGAACATGCTCTCCTCCTCCGATGCCCTCGCCGCCACTGCCGCGTTGACATACAACGCCGACGGCACCGTGGCCACCGCCCAGGCACCGGGCAACGGCACCAACACCACCAAATACACCTATAACGCCGAACACCAGCTCACCCGGGTCACCCCGGTGACCGGCTCTTCCCTGGCCGCCAAGGACTTCACCTACGACGAATGGGGACGAACCAAAACGGCCACCGACGGGCGCGGAAACACCACCACCTACACCTACGACACCCTCGGCCGGATCCTCACCCAATCCTTCTCCGACGGCACCGGGAAAATCACCTACACCTACAACGCCGACGGCCGGACCACCAAACGCGTCGACGGCTCCGGCACCACCACCTACGCCTACGACCGGCTCGGACGCCTCACCTCGCGCGCCAACTCCGCAGGCGGCGGAACGATCGACTACGGATATGACAAAGCCTCCAACCTGGTCGCTACGACCGACAGCCGCGGCACCACCAAATACGAGTTCGACGACGCCGGGGTGCCGGCCACCTTGAAGTATCTGCTGGACGGTACGGAAAAGACCCTCGCGTTCGCTGTCGATGACAAAGGCAGGCGTACCGACTCCTGGCTGCAGGCCAACAAGGACCGCACCGGGTGGGCCGCCCACACCCACACCGACTACGACTCTGCTGGGAAGGTCACCCGCGTCACCGCCCAGACCGGGCCGGGCAATACTGACAACACCCCGGTGATGGACTTGTCCTACTGCTACACCACAGGCACCACGGCACCTAACTGCACACCCAACCCCGCCTCGGACCGCACCAAGGTCCAGTGGATTAAGGACAACCTGTCCGGGGCTGTCTCCGCCTACACATACGACGGGGCAGGACGGCTCACCAAAGCAGTTGTCAACGGCGGGCCATCCCCGGCAACCTACACCTACACCTACGACGCCCGCGGCAACCGGCTCACCGCCGGCGGCCCCTCCGGCACACAAACCCTGGCCGCGAACGCCGCCAATCAAATCACCACCGCCGGGTACGCCTTCGACGGCGCCGGGAACCTCACCGCCGATCCCGCCGGATCATACAAATACAACGGGGCCGAACAGATGACGACAGCCACCGTTGGCGGGAAGGCCTACACCTACAAATACGCAGGCCCAGCCCAGAACGAGCTGCTGTCCCAGACCACGCCTCAGGGCACCTATCAGCTCACCTACGGCCGAACGGACGCCCAGGGCCAACCGGTGATCGAACAGTTGAAGAAGGACAACCTCACCGCCTATGTGGAACACGACCCCGTCACCGGTGAACCGCTGATGCTGCGCACCAGCTCCGGCATGCAGTCCCTCTACGTTTACGACGGAACCGGCAACCCCGCCGCCCTGATCACCAGCGGCAAGTATGTGGCCTTCGCCTACGCCTACGACCCCTACGGCAAGCCCACCCTCACCGAAGACTCCGGGGGCCTGGGTGTGCCGCAGAACCCGTACACCTTCAAGATCGGGCTCCAAGACCGGGCCACCGGCTGGGTAAAATACGGACAACGCTGGTACAACCCGGGCATCGGCCGCTGGACCCAAATGGACACCTTGGACGCGCCCCTGGACCCAGCTAATGCCAACCGTTATGCTTACTCCGCCAATGATCCAATCAACAACTCGGACCCACTCGGTCTCCTGGCAGGCGAGTGCGCTTTCTCTCAAGGAGCGCTGCTGGTGTCAGCTGCGGCTATCGTGTTTTCGGCCGCATCTATTCCCGTGACGGGTCCAATCGGCGCAGGAGCGGCTATTAATCTGTCCCTGGCCTTGATAGGCGGAGCAGCGGCGGGAACGTCCACCGTCGTTGCTTGCGACGATCCTTTTTATCCGCGTCAAGCTCTACCGCCCGTTCCACTGATAATTGATTAAGATTACGTCTGCGGTAGGTATGGCCGTCGAAAGGAGACACTTTGGGCCGTCGGCTTTGGCTTATCTCTATGTCTTTATACACAATATTTTCTGTGATGCTCTTAACAAGCGCCTTGATAAGAACTAGTTCTTTGGCTTGGCTATACGCAGCCATGGCCTTACTCGGCGTAGCCGCAATCGCGGGAACCGTCTACCAATCTAGACGTCGATAATTTTTGACCTTGATCCTAGATTCGCTATTTCTTACAAACAGCGGGGCCGGAACCTTCCGTGGGATTCCGGCCCCGCCCTGTCTTTGTTGTTTCCATTCGGAAGTGCACTGTCAAGCGTGAAAGACTAAGTAGATTTGCTGACTCCAGGTTCCGGGTTTTTGTGCCTGGCAAACCGGTGGAGGACCCAAACGGAACCGGCACGCTTCTCATGTTCCCTATCTTTGGCTGTATCGCATTTGGAGTGTGTCTCATAATATTTTCCATAACTGGTGTTCTAAAATGAACCCTTGAGCATAAGGGGGACCATGTGGTCGCTGTTGGTAATATTGATGATCGTCGGTTGCCTTTGCGGTGTCACGGCGTTCGTACACGCGATTACCCATAATCCACCAACGCGGACTTGCACCCACGGAATTCTACTATCGCGATACTCTTCATAGTAGCGGCGCGGACTGCATTTCTATTTTTCTGAGCACGGCTAGGAACGATACGTGGAGTTGCATTTTTGCGCTTATAGCTGATGTGCAAATCCACTGTCAGGTCGCTGATCGGTTTAATAATAGGCACTGAGATACGGCCGAGCCGACCAATTGGCAGACCGCCCGCCTAATCAAAATCGTAGGCCGGAGATCAGGGTGGCTACAGCGAACAGTTATCCCACGGCTTGAAATTGATGTCACACGACTTCCCATCGACCGTCGTGCTGCTCCAGATAGAGGATGATCGCCGGCGCCGTCCTACAGTGTCACGCCGTCGGGCAGATCCGGGGCGTCAAACTTCTGCCGTTCGCACTCCGCGGCCAGCTGCGGATAGGTAGCGGCGATCAGGTCCAGGATCCGGTTGCGGACCACCAGGTACGCTTCACCAACGCCCACCACTCCTTTGAACTCCTTGAGCTCCGCCTCGTAGGAGGTCTGCTGGTGGCGCAGGTAGTTCACGGTCAGCCGGTTCAGCCGGGACGGAGCAGTGGACATGCTCGCCGGAGACTGCTTGCCGCGCAGCCGGCCGTTGAAGTGTTCAATCGCCTTGCGCTGCACGCTCTCCCACGGCTCCGGGACGATGCGCAGGTCCAGTGACTGCGCGACGCCGACGGCGGCCTTCTTCTTCACCAGGGCACGTTCCCGGGCGGCCAGCTGGCGGTTGCGGGAGGCTTCGCGGGCCTTCCGGTACTCCGGGGTAGCCTCGAGGGCTTCTACGCGCTCGAGCGCGTATAGCTTCATCGGCGCGGCCTTGCGGGAGAACGGGTTGCGCGCCGTCTGATCCGGTTCCGGCAGGAAAGTCTTAATCTGTCCGTCCGTCCAGCCGCGCTCCTTTTTCAGGTCGTTGGCGATGAGCAGTCCCTCGCTGTTGGCCGGCTTGGGACGCGGTGGATGGTGTTTGCCTCTGGGCACGGTGCTCCTGCGCGAATGTAGTGGTTGTGTGCCCTCCATTCTAGGAGCGCCCGCCGACGGACCGGAAAAGCCCAAAATAAAACGCCGCCATTCCCGGTACGGGAACGACGGCGGAGACTTCGTTGCGCCCCGTGTACTGCAGGCGCTGCACAGTGTGCTGCTTGTGTCCTAGGCGGATGCCTCGGCGATGACCGGGCTCGGGGCCGGTTCCGCGGTCAGCATACCGATTTCGGCTGCGGATACTCCCCCGGCAACCAGCGCGCAGGCGGCCGAGATAGCGGCGATCTGTGCGGTGAATCGTGAAGTGGTGGTCCTGGTGCGCGTCACGGCGACGTGCTTCAACATATAGTTGATGCTCCCTTCAGAGGCATGTGGTGGAACTCCGGGCACGCCGAACACCGGCGGGTTCCTTCTGGTGTGGCTTCAGCGCCGGAGTGGTGACTGCGGTTCGTCGCCCAAGGCGGACCGCGGGGTTTCAGGAGAGGCTGCGCTGTGTACATACGATCTACATATGCGATCTATACGTGCGCTGGCGCCGGTAAGCGCGCCTTGGCCTTCAAATCCTGTCCGTTATCCAGTCTAGAGGCATTGACGCCCGCTCTCAAGGAGGAGACGCCCGGGACTGCAGTAGATTAGGACACATGCAGCCCGAGCCGTTGTCTCTCTCCGTTGGCGAAGCAGTTCCTTCAGCGGTTTTCGCCCGGCCTGCACAGCCCGCCGCCGTCGTCGTTGTGGCGCACGGTGCCGGAGCCGGAATGGAGCACCCCTTCCTGACGGGATTCACCGATGCGCTGAACGACGCCGGTCTGGCCACGCTCCGCTTCAATTTCCCCTACCGGGAGGCGGGCAGGAAGTTTCCGGACAAGGCGCCGGTAGCCGTCGAGACGTGGAAGGCGGCCATGGACGCAGCGCTTTCGCGCGGCGGCGATCTGCCGGTGTGGGCGTGCGGGAAGTCCTTCGGCGGGCGGATGGCGTCCATGGCGGTAGCAGAGGGAATGCCTGCCGCCGGGCTGGTGTACCTGGGTTATCCGCTGCATCCGCCGGGGAAGCCCGAGAAGCTGCGCGATGCCCACCTGTACGGACTTCCCCTGCCGATGCTGTTCCTGCAGGGCACAAGGGATCCGTTTGCCCTGCCGGGCGAACTCGAACCTGTCGCCGAACGGATCGGTCCCAATGCCGTGATCCAGCGTGTTGAGGGCGGGAACCATTCGTTCGAAGTCCGCGGGCAGAAACGGCCGGCGGACGTCATCGGAGCCGGATTGGCAGGGCCGGTGGCAGACTTCGTCCGGGCGCACTTGCCGGCAGCTGATCAGCCCGCAGGCTGATCAGTCCGCACGCTGGTCAGTCCGCACGCCGTGCGTACGTGAGCAGGGCATTGCCGGAGGACGTGATCCGGGAGCTTTTCAGTTCAAGCCGGGTAGTGGGGTCTTCCGGCCGGAAGAGCCGCTCACCTCCGCCGGCGACGACGGGGTGGACCATTAGGGTCAGTTCGTCCAACAGCCCCGCGAAGAGCAGTTGCCGGACCACGGAGATGCTGCCCTGGATGCCGATGGTGCCGCCTTCGCTCCCGCGCAGGGCTGTGACGAAGTCTTCCAGCCCGCCCTCGATGAGCGAGGAGTTTTCCCATTCCAGCGGTCCGTCCAGGGTCCGGGACGCCACGTATTTCCGGACCGGGTTGATGAAGTCTCCGAACTCGTCATCATGGGCGGGGTCCGGCCAGTAGCTGGCCCACTGCTCGTAGGTTTTGCGGCCCATCAGCACCGTGTCCATATCGGCCAAAGCGGCTTCCATGGCCGGGCCCATGTCCTCATCGAAGTGGTCGAACTGCCAGAGATTGGGTGATTCCACCACGCCGTCAACGGAGCTGAACAGGGACGAGGTCACTTTGCGCATGGCAGCAACGTTCCGGGCTCAGGTGGTGCGTGTCAACCGTGTAGTCTTCCGGCAGGTTTGTGTCTTGTTCCAAGCGGGGTGAAGGGGTGTTCGATGGCTAGTATGCCGCTGAGGCTGTTGACGCCATACCTGCGGCTGACCCGGAAACCCCTGACGGCAACCGCGGGGCGGGCGGAGAAACGGCTCACAGCGCCCAAGCGCCCGTCGCCTCCGCCCCGCCGGCTCCGGCGCGGTTTCCGGGTGGACGAACGCACCGTCAACGGCTTCACCTGTTACAGCGTGCAGCCCCGCGACCCGCGCCCTGCCTCCGCCTCCGCCTCCGCGGTGATGTATCTGCACGGGGGCGCCTACACCAGCCCCATCACCGGCTGGCACTGGCGCTTTATCGCCGGGCTGGCCGCCGCCGGCCACCGCGTTGAAGTCCCCTTGTATGGCCTGGCGCCCCGGTACAGCCACCGGGACACGACTGCGCTGCTGGCATCGCTCTACCAATCGATCCTGGCCGACATCCCGCCGGAGCGGGTGGCTTTGGCGGGCGATTCGGCCGGCGGCGGACTGGCTTTGGCCTTCGCCCAGCAGCTGCCGGCCCTGTCACTGCCGGCCCCGGGCCGCATGGTCCTGCTGTCCCCCTGGGTGGATCTGGCGATGGAGAACCCGGAACTGGACGAGGTGGAAAAGCATGATCCGTGGCTCAGCCGCACCGGGCTCCGTGTGTCCGCCCGCGCCTGGGCATCAGGAACCCCGCTGACGGATCCGCGCGTCAGCCCGCTCTACGGCGGCCTTGCCGGGCTGCCGCCCACCCTGCTGTTTGCCGGGACCCGGGACCTGCCGTACCCCGACATCCGCAAGCTGGAAACCCGCATGCGGGCTGCAGGCGGCCAAGTGTCCCTGCGGGTGGCCGACGGCGGCGTCCACGTCTATCCGCTTCTGCCCGTCCCCGAGGGCAGGAAGGCGCGGAAACAGGTTCTGGGGTTTCTGGAAGAAGCCTGATCCGGCACCGGTGCCGGCCCCCCCTCAGCGCAGCGCGGCAGGCAGCTCAATGTCCCCGGGATCCATGTCCGGACGCGGACGCAGGAAGCGCAATGCATGCCGGAACGAGGTCCCCGTAAACGCGGTGTCCGCCGACACCTCAACCACCACAGGCTCCACGCGGATGATCCGGGTGGGCTCCGCTCCAGCGTTGAACCGGTCCATGGCAGCGGACTTGATCAATTCCGGCCAGGGGTGGCCGTCGCCGGAAGCGTTCAGGTGTGCGGCCAGCATCCGGGCAGCAGCAGGCTTCAACGGGGCGCTGCGCCCGACTATCCGCAGTTCGCCGTCAATGACCAGCCCGGCCACCACCTCCTGCGGACGTGCCAGCGAACCGGTGACCGCCCCGCAGAGGACCTCCACGGTGTCCCGGTGCCGCAGCTTCAGCCACTGACGCTGCCCGCCCGCGTAGGCCTGCCCGGCCCCCTTGATCACCAGGCCCTCGACGCCCGTGGCAGGCAGGTCCCGCAGCCACTGCTCAGCCGTGTCCGGATCGGATGTTACCGGCGAAAGGTTCAGCGGGGCCTGCCAACTCCGGGCCAGTTCCGTCAGCAGCGCGCGGCGGTCCCGCAGGGGTATGCTCCGGATGTCCTGTCCGTCTACGGCCAGCAGGTCAAACACTGCCAACGACGCCGGTTTTGCACGTACCAGGGCGGCGATTTCCCGTCCTGCCACCAGGCGTTTCTGCAGGGCATCAAAGTCCAGCCGGTCGCCGGAAAAGACCACGGCTTCGCCGTCCAGCACGTACCCGGGCGGCACCTGGTCCGCCGCGGCGGCGGCCAGCTCCGCAAACACTGCGGTGAGGTCCTTCCCGTTGCGCGACTGAACCCGCGCACCGGCGCCGGTGACTATGACGGCAACCCGGAAACCGTCCCATTTGGGTTCATACAGGCATCCGCCCGGCAGCGCACCGGGACCGGGGAGCCGGTCCACCGGCCGGGCCAGCGCGAGCTCGTAGCCGCCTTCAGGGACGGATGCACGCAACGGTTCCGGCGTCACGATCCGGCCCTACTCAGGGGCAGACTGCCCTGGCTTGCTACCGTGCGGGACCGGAACGCCCGGGACCGCCCGTTCCTGAGCCACAACCCGGTAAGCGGCCCGGTTGGCTCGAACCGCGGCCCACAGGACCAGCCCCAGTACCGCCGCTGATCCGGCGATCACCGCAAAACCGGCCACGTCTTCCGAGCCGCGGAAGACAAGCGCGAACACGCCAAGTAGGGCGAAAACAGCGGCCGCCGCATGGGTCGGGACCCGGGCTGCACGGTGGCCGGCGAGCCACGCCGCATCGGAAGCGGTCACGTAACCCACCCGGATGCCAACCAGGGAGTTGATCCCCATCCGGCCCCTGGCGGTGGCCTCAGCCGCCCACGAAAGCACAGCACCGCATCCAATCATCAAAACCCCGGTAAACCCCATGCAGGGAGTGTACCCGCCGGAACGCATGCCCACGGAACAACACCCGCCGCCGGCCCTCCCCGGTGCAGCTAACTGCGTTCGTACCGCCAGTTCGTCCCGTCCATCACCAGGCGGTGCCGGGGCGCCGGTGATCCCGGCACTGCCGACGTTCCATCCACCGGGGACGCCGCGCCGTCGTACTCTGCGTCCCCTTCCCAGCCGACCACCTTGACTGTGCCGTACCCGGCAAGCGGGCGGGTCCGGAAGGTTTCCGGTTCCGCGGCGGAGATGCGGGCCAGGGCGGCATCGGCGCCGCTGTCCTGCTGCAGGCCGTACAGGGTGACCCATGTGGGCGGTACCAGCTGCATCAGGCCGTTGCGGTGCCGGTCCAAGGCTTCAGCGGGGGCGAGCCACAAATGGTTCAGCAGCTCTCCCGGGTTGAGCCGGATATCGCCTGCTGGTGCCTTTACCGCGAAAAACCAGGTCTGGTACCGGCGAGGGATGTTCTCCGGCGGATACCAGCATGACAACGGCACCAGGTCTTCCGGATGCAGCAGCAGGCCGGTCTCTTCACCGGTCTCGCGGGTCCCGGCCCGACGGGCGGCCGCGGCTTCGGGTTCACCGCTGCGACGGTCCCCGGGGTCCACCCGGCCGCCGGGAAAGACCCAGGCGCCGCCGAAGGAACCCGCCGTCGGGCGCTCCAGCAGGAGCACCTCGGGCCCGGCGCCGGAGTCCCGCAGCAAAACGACAGTGGCCGCCGTACCGGTCAGTTCAGTCATGCCCAGAAGCATAACGAACAACGGCAGGCGGCCACTGCGGGCACAGCTGGGCTCGGGCTAGAGCACCTTTGCCAGGAAGTCCTGCAGGCGGGGTGCCTGCGGGCTGCCGAAGAGCTGGTCGGGGACGTTTTCCTCCACGATGTGCCCGTCGGCCATAAAGATCACGCGGTCCGCCACTTCGCGGGCAAAGCCCATTTCGTGGGTGACCACCACCATGGTCATGCCCTGCTTGGCCAGGTCACGGATAACCTGCAGCACCTCGCCCACCATCTCCGGGTCAAGGGCCGAGGTGGCCTCGTCGAAGAGCATGATGTCCGGCTTCATGGCCAGCGCACGGGCAATGGCCACGCGCTGCTTCTGGCCGCCGGAAAGCTGTGCGGGGCGGGCGTTGGCCTTGTCTGCCAGGCCCACCCGGTCCAGCAGGGCAAGGGCGGTCTTGCGGACCTCGGCCTTGGATGCCTTCTTCAGCTGCACCGGGGCCAGCATGATGTTTTCCAGCACGGTCATGTGCGGGAACAGGTTGAAGTGCTGGAAAACCATGCCGATGTGCTGGCGGACCGAGTTCAGGTCCACCTTCGGATCGGTCAGGTTGACGCCGTTGACCGAGACCGTGCCGCCGGTGATGTCTTCCAGCTTGTTCAGGCAGCGCAGGAACGTGGACTTGCCGGAGCCGGAGGGACCGATGACGCATACTACTTCGCCCTCGGCCACAGCCACGTCCAGGCCCTTGAGCACCTCGTTGGAGCCGTAGGACTTCCGCAGCCCGATGGTTTCGATCTTGCTCACTTGTTAAACCTCTTATCCACGACGTCAGCCAGCTTGGTCAGCGCCGTAATGACGATGAAGTACAGCGCAGCCACAATGAGGAGGACCTCCGCGGTGCGGAAGTTCACGGCGTAAACCTGCTGGCCCTGGTAGGTCAACTCCGCGAAGCCGATGACGGCCAGCAGCGACGTGTCCTTCAGCGTGATGACGAACTGGTTGATGAAGGACGGCGTCATGATCTTGATGGCCTGCGGAATGATGACCTTCTGCATGGTCTTCACGTAGCCCAGCCCCAGGCTGCGGGCCGCTTCCATCTGGCCCGGGTCCACGGACTGGATGCCGCCACGCACAATCTCCGTCATGTAGGCACCGGCGTTCAGGCTCAGTGTCAACACGCCGGCAGTCAGGACATCCACGGGACGGTCGATGATCTGCGGCAGGCCGAAGTAGAAGAAGAACGCCTGGACCAGAACGGGAGTGCCTCGGAAGATGCTCACGTAGATGGTGGCGATGCCGCGCAGGACCTTGTAGTTGCCGACCTTCAGGAAGCCGAAAAAGACACCCAGGATCAGCGCGAAGAACAGGGACAGTGCGGTGGCCAGCAGGGTCAGGCCCAGCCCCTTGGCGAAGGCCGGAGCGTTGTCCGTGACCAGGGCCCAGAAGCTGGAATCCGCGGCGCCTGCCTCAAGATAGGTGTCCAGGATTTCCTGGTACTCCCCGCTCGCCTTCAGCTCGGCGAGGCCCTCGTTGAAGGCCGCAAGGAGTTCGGCGTTGGTGCCCTTGTTAACGGCAAAGCCGTAGGAGCTGCCGGCTTCCTTCTCCGTGACGGTTTTCAGCCCGTTGCCGGACTTCACGCCGTAGGCAAGCACCGGGTAGTCATCGAACACGGCAACGGAACCGCCGGCTTTGACGTCGTCGTACATCTGCGCGGACTGCGCAAAGGCAACCACTTCGAAGCCGTATTCGCCCTTAATGGACTCTGCGAACGTCTGGCCCTCGGTGCCGGTCTTGACGGCAACACGCTTGCCGCGCAGATCCTCATAGCCCTTGACGTCATCATTGTTCTCGGCAACGGCCATCTGGATGCCGGACTCAAAATACGGGTCCGAGAAGTCGAAGACCTTGCGGCGTTCGTCGGTGATGGACATGCCCGCAATGACGCCGTCCACCTGGTTGGACTGCAGCGACTGCAGTGCAGCGTCAAAGCCCAGGGACTGGATTTCGACGCCGAAACCCTCTTCCTCGGCGATGGCGTTCATAAGGTCCATGTCGATGCCCACGAGTTCGCCGTCCTGGCGGAACTCGAACGGCGCGAAGGTGGTGTCGGTGCCGACGATGAAGGATTTATCCTCCACGCCGTCCGCTGCGAAAGCCCCGGCCGCAGGTACACCCAGCAGCAAAGCCAGGGTTGCGAGGAATGCGGTCAGCGGTACGGCCAGTTTAGCCGGGCCCTTAAAGGCCCGTTTGCCACTAAGCAAAGTTAACGTCTCCTAGCTCTTTCACTGCGGCTGGCGCCGCAAATGCCCCCATAGAGACTACCTAGAGCAGTGGCAATGCAACGAACCGGAACGGCCCGTAGAAACGTGAGCTACGTCCCGTAGCCGTAGAAATACCGTTCGAAAACGGCCCGCGCATGCCGGGTGTCGCGCAGGTAATCCTCCTCCAGGACCCCGCCCTGACCTGCGCCGTAGCCGCACCAGCGGGCCACGGCATCCAGTTCCCGGCGGGACGAGGGCAGGACATCGGCGTTGCGGCCGCCCCGGATAACGTTTGCGCTTCGGATCCGGCTGGCGAGCAGCCAGGCGTGCCGCAGCGTCTCGACGTCGGCAGCAGGAAGCAGCTTGGCGGCCTCGATCGCGTCCAGTGCCGGTATGGTCGCCGTGACGCGCAGTTCCGGGATCCGGTGGGCGTGCTGGAGCTGCAGCAGCTGTACCAGCCACTCCACGTCGCTCAGCCCGCCCCGGCCCAGCTTGAGCTGCCGGGAGGGGTCGGCGCCGCGGGGCAGCCGTTCCGCCTCCACCCGGGCCTTGATGCGCCGGATCTCGCGCACATCCTTGTCGGTAACCTCGCCGGGGTAGCGCACCGGGTCAATCAGCGCCATGAAATCTTCGGCGAGGGCGTCGCTGCCGGCCATCGGACGGGCCCGCAGCAGGGCCTGCGCTTCCCAGGCCAGGGACCACCGCTCGTAGTAGCCGCGGTAGGATTCCAGGCTGCGCACCAGCGGACCCTGCCGCCCTTCGGGCCGCAGCCCGGCATCCAGCACCAGGGTGCGTTCGGCCAGGATGGCCGGGGTGCAGGGCTGCTGCAGGAAGGTCGAAATGGAGGACACGATTTTTTCGGCCTGGGCCTGCGCCGCCGCCGGATCAGCCCCGGCCAGGGGCCGGTGCACGTACATGACGTCCGCATCCGAGCCGTAGCCGATTTCGCGGCCGCCCTGCCGGCCCATTGCCACCACCAGCATGTCCGTAAGTTTGCCGCTGCTGCCGAAGACTTCCCCCTCCGCAACGTTTAGGGCGCCGAGGACAGCAGCCCGGTCGGCGTCGGCCAGCGCCTGTCCCACCTCCTGCTGGCTGAGCAGTCCGGCGCTGTCGGCCACCGCAATGCGCAGCATTTCCCGGCGGCGGATCAGCCGGATCAGCCGCATGGCCTCCGCCGGCCGGGGATGGCGGGACATTTTGGACTGGATTTCCTGCCACTGCGTGGCGAAGGGGACGGGGACCAGGTCCTTGTCGGAGCCGAGCCAGGCGGTGGCCTCGGGGGAAACTTCCAGCAGGTCCGTGATGAACCGGCTGGAGGACAGGATGGAGCACAACCGCTCCCCCGCCGCCGAGGAGTCCCGCAGCATGCCCAGGTACCAGTGGGTGTCCCCCAGGTTCTCGCTGAGCCGCCGGAACCCCAGCAGCCCGGCGTCGGGATCCACGCCGTCGGCCAGCCAGGCCAGCAGCACCGGCAGCAGCTGCCGCTGGAGGGCTGCGCGGCGGCTTACCCCCACGGTCAGGGCTTCAATGTGGCGCATGGCTCCGCGGGGATCGGCATATCCGAGCGCGGCCAGGCGGGCCTGCGCGGCTTCGGGGCTTAGCCGGACCTCATCGGCGCTGAGGTTCGCTGCGGTGCTCAGCAGCGGACGGTAGAAGATGCTCTCATGCAGCTGCCGGACCAGCCGTTTGGTGCGCATCCACTGCTCACGCAGGCGGTCTGCGCTGGGGCGCTCTGCAGTCAGCGATCCGGCGCTGGCCTTCGCCAGGGCGCGCAGGGCGGTGTCGCTTTCGGGCATCAGGTGCGTGCGGCGCATATGCACCATCTGGATCCGGTGTTCGAGTACCCGCAGGTAGCGGTAGGACTCGTCCAGTGCCCGGGCGTCGGTGCGGCCGATGTACCCGGCGTCGCTCAGGGCGGCAATCGCCGCCGTAGTACCGCGCACCCGCAGCGACTCGTCGACGCGTCCGTGCACCAACTGCAGCAGCTGGACGGTGAATTCGACGTCGCGCAGCCCGCCGCTGCCCAGCTTCAGCTGCCGGGACTCCTCGTGGGCTGGAATGTTCTGGGTGACCCGGCGGCGCATGGCCTGGACCGATTCCACAAACCCGTCCCGTTCGGAGCTGCTCCAGATCAGGGGTGCAACCGCTTCCTCATAGCGGCGTCCCAACTCCGCATCCCCGGCCATGGCACGCGCCTTCAGCAGGGCCTGGAACTCCCAGCTGTGCGCCCACCGCTGGTAGTAGTTCAAGTGCGAATCCAGGGTTCGGACCAGGGGCCCGTCCTTGCCCTCGGGCCGCAGGTTCGTGTCCACTTCCCAGAGCGGCGGCTCAGGTGCGGAGGCATTGATGGCCCGGGAGATGCCGGCGGCCAGTGCCGTGCCGATGGCCGAGGCGCGCTGCTCGTCCAACCCGTCGCCGTCGATCACGTAGATCACGTCCACGTCGGAGATGTAGTTCAGCTCCCGTGCTCCCGCTTTGCCCATGCCGATCACCGCCAGCTTTACGGCAGCAATATCCTCGGCCGGGTAGCTGGCCGCAAGTTCCGCGCGGGAGACAGCTAAGGCAGCTTCCAGTGCCGCACCGGCGAGGTCGGCCAGTTCGCGGCCGGCCGCCGGGAGGTAGTCCGTGGGCGACGCCGCCCCGAGGTCGCGGACGGCCAGGTCCAGCACGTGCCGGCGGTACCGGGCGCGCAGCTCCACGTAGGCATCGGCGCCCGTAACCCCGGCCACGGGGGCTGCTCTGCTGCCGGCGTGTACGGCGTCCAGCAGCGAGGCGCGCAGCGCCGCCCCGTCGGTACTGCCGGGCTCGGCACGCAGCTGGCGCTGCAGCACCCCGACGTCACCGGGATGGCGCATCAGGAACTCCGCCAGGGCCTCGGACGCGCCGAGCAGGCGGAACAGCGCTTCGCTCTCTTCGGCACCGGCGTTGACCAGGTCCACCAGTTCCGGTGCACGGCCGATCAGCCGCACCAGCGACTGCAGTGCCAGGTCCGGATCCGCCGAGAAGTTGAACCCGGCAAACAGTGCGTCCTCATCCACCGGGGCAAGTTCGGGCGCGGCCAGGAAACGGGTGCTCTTCTCCAGGTCGTGGAACCCCGTGGCGATCATCCGCCGGGACAGACTCATGGGTAGTACCGTGCCTTCGCCTAAAGGATGCCCAGGTTTTTCTGCAACTCGAACCGGGTCACGTGCTGGCGGTACTCGTTCCAGTCCGCCCGCTTGTTGCGCAGGAAATTCTCGAAGACCTGCTCGCCGAGAATGTCCGCCACCAGTTCGGATTCCTCCATAACGCGCACGGCATCATGCAGCGACGCCGGCAGCGGGTCGTGGCCCATGGCGCGCCGTTCCGTGGCGCTCAGGCTCTCAATGTCGTCTTCGGCGCCCGGCGGCAGCTCGTAGCCCTCTTCGATGCCCTTCAGGCCGGCACCAAGCAGCACGGCGTAGGACAGGTACGGGTTGGCGGCGGAGTCGATGCCGCGGTATTCGATGCGGGCGGACTGCCCCTTGTTCGGCTTGTAGAGGGGCACGCGCAGCAGCGCCGAGCGGTTGTTGTGGCCCCAGGAAAGGTAGCTGGGTGCTTCCCCGCCGCCCCAGAGCCGCTTGTAGGAATTTACGAACTGGTTGGTGACCGCAGTGAATTCCGGAGCATGGCGCAGGATACCGGCCATGAACTGGCGGGCAGTCTTGGACAGCTGGAACTCGGCGCCGGCTTCGAAGAAGGCGTTGGAATCGCCTTCGAAGAGCGAGAAGTGCGTGTGCATGCCGGAGCCCGGGTGGTGCGAGAAGGGCTTGGGCATGAAGCTGGCGTAGCAGTCGGTCATCAGCGCCACTTCCTTGACGACCGTGCGGAAGGTCATGATGTTGTCCGCGGTCTGCAGGGCATCGGCGTAGCGCAGGTCGATCTCATTCTGGCCGGGGCCGGCTTCGTGGTGGCTGAATTCCACCGAGATGCCCACGGCTTCGAGCATGGACACAGCGGTGCGGCGGAAGTCCTGGGCAACGCCGCCGGGCACGTGGTCGAAGTAGCCGGCCCGGTCCACGGGAACCGGCTCGCCGTTTTCATCCAGCTGGTCCGACTTGAGCAGGTAGAACTCGATTTCCGGATGGGTGTAGCAGGTGAAGCCCATGTCGGCGGCCTTGGCGAGCTGGCGCTTCAGGACGTTGCGCGGATCCGCGGCGGAGGGCTGGCCGTCCGGCGTCAGGATGTCGCAGAACATCCGCGACGTCTGCTCCTCGTCGCCGCGCCAGGGCAGGATCTGGAAGGTGGAAGGGTCCGGCTGGGCCAGCATGTCGGACTCGAAGATGCGTGCCAGGCCCTCGATCGAGGAGCCGTCGAAGCCCAGGCCTTCCTCGAAGGCGCCTTCCACTTCCGCAGGTGCCAGCGCCACGGACTTCAGCGAGCCCACGACGTCGGTAAACCACAACCGCACAAACCGGACATCGCGCTCTTCAATGGTGCGCAGAACGAATTCCTGCTGGCGGTTCATCCTTACCTTCTTTCTGTACCTGCTCAGGGGCATGTGAAACTTTCTTCACTCTACCTACGTGCGCGCGGTTTGGGCCGCAGCGGTGCGTATGCGGCCGTTGCGTTACGCCGGGCGGATACCGCGGGCCGGTTCGCGGCGGCCGTTCTTTAGTAGGCTCAAGTAATGACCAGTGCCGAACAGACTTCCCCGTACGCCGCCGCACCCGCGGACCCTTCAGCTCCCGCGGCACCGCCGCTGAAGAAGATCCGCATCTCCCACCTGCAGCAGCTCAAGGACAACGGCGGCCGGTTCGCCATGCTGACCGCCTATGACCAGTACGCCGCAGGCATCTTCGATGAAGCCGGCATCGAAGTCCTGCTGGTGGGCGACTCCGCTGCGAACAACGTGATGGGACACGCCACCACCCTGCCCATCACCATGGACGAGATGATTGTTTTCGCCCGCTCCGTCACCGCCGGCGCCAAGCACTCCCTGGTGGTCTGCGACCTGCCTTTCGGCTCCTACGAAGTCTCCCCCGCACAGGCCATCGAGTCCTCCGTGCGGCTGATGAAGGAGGGGCTGGTGCACGCCGTCAAGATGGAAGGCGGCCGGCACTACGTTGACCATGTGCGCGCCATGACCGCCGCCGGCATCCCCGTGATGGCCCATGTCGGCTTCACGCCGCAGGCCGAGCATGCCCTGGGCGGCTACAAGGTGCAGGGACGCGGAGAAGCCCGTGCCGCCGTCGTGCAGGACGCCGTGGCCCTGGCAGAGGCCGGCGCGTTCTGCGTGCTGATGGAGATGGTGCCCGCCGATGTGGGCGCCGAGGTCGACGCCGCGGTGCGCGTGCCGACCATCGGCATCGGGGCGGGCAATGCCACCACCGGGCAGGTGCTGGTCTGGCAGGACATGGCCGGGCTGCGCGGCGGAAAGCAGCCGCGGTTCGTCAAGGCCTTTGCCGACCTGCGCAGCGAGCTGTCCCGGGCGGCGAAGGAATACGCCGACGAAGTACGCAGCGGTTCCTTCCCCGGCCCGGAGCACAGCTTCTAGCTAGTTGTCCTCGTCCGCGTCCCAGGCCTTGTTCCGGGCCTGGACCTTCTGGAGCGCCAGTTCGGCCTCTTCGCGGGTAGGGTAGGGCCCCAGCAGCTTCGTCCAGTCCGACTGCGGGCCTTCCTCCACCTCGTGCGTTACGACGTTGAACCAGTAATCGGCCATCAGCTGTCCTCCTGTTGCTTGGTGTGTGCTCGTCCCCCGGCCGCAGCCGCTGGCGATAAGATCGATGGTATGCCCCAAAAACTTGCCGCAGCACCCGTTGGACACCTGTCGCCCGGGAGCGTGAGCCCCCGGCTGCGCGTTCCCGCGTCAATCCCGCGTCCCGAATACGTGGACAAGGAAGCACCCGCCCCCTTCACCGGTTCCGAGGTCAAGTCAGCCGAGACCATCGAGAAGATCCGGATTGCCTCCAAGGTGGCGGCGCAGGCCATTGTGGAGGTCGGCAAGCACATTGCCCCCGGCGTCACCACTGACGAGCTGGACCGGGTGGGGCACGAATTCCTCCTGGACCACCATGCCTACCCCTCCACGCTGGGTTACCGCGGGTTCCCGAAGTCGCTGTGCTCCTCCATCAACGAGGTCATCTGCCACGGCATCCCGGACACCACGGAACTGTCCGACGGCGACATCATCAACATCGACATCACCGCGTACATGGACGGCGTGCACGGCGACACGAACTGGACCTTCCTGGTGGGCGACGTGGACGAGGAATCCCGCCTGCTGGTGGAGCGCACGCAGGAATCGCTGCGCCGGGCCATCAAGGCCGTTGCGCCGGGACGGGAAATCAATGTCATCGGCCGTACCATCGAGTCCTATGCCAAGCGTTTCGGCTACGGCGTGGTCCGTGATTTCACCGGCCACGGCGTCGGCGAAGCCTTCCACACCGGCCTGATCATCCCGCACTACGACGCCGCACCGGCGTACAGCAGGCTGATTGAGCCGGGAATGGTGTTTACCATTGAACCAATGCTCACGCTCGGAACCATTGAGTGGGACATGTGGGATGACAACTGGACAGTTACGACCAAGGATCGCAAGCGTACGGCGCAGTTCGAGCACACCCTGCTCGTGACTGAGGACGGCGCCGAAGTTCTGACCCTTCCCTAATCCGCAGACCGAGCTCAGAACTACTACTGGAGAACCATGGCCAAGAAGCATAAGTCCGACAAGCACGTCGACGCCGTCATCGGAATTGATATCGGCGGTACCGGCATCAAGGGCGGCATTGTCGACCTGTCCAAGGGCAAGCTGATTGGCGAACGCTACCGCATTCCCACCCCGCAGCCGGCCACCCCCGAAGCCGTAGCCGGGGTTGTGGGGCAGATCGTCGCCGAGCTCTCCTCCCGCCCGGAGGGACCGGGCCCCGATGTTCCGGTGGGCGTTACGTTCCCGGCCATCATCTCCCACGGCATCGCCCGCTCCGCGGCCAACGTCGACAAGAGCTGGGTGGACACCGACGTCGACGCGCTGCTGACCAAGGCGCTCGGGCGCGATGTCCAGGTCATGAACGACGCCGACGCCGCCGGCCTCGCCGAGGCACGTTACGGTGCCGGCCGCGAAGTGGACGGCACCGTACTGGTGATCACCCTGGGCACCGGTATCGGCTCGGCGCTGATCTACAAGGGCGTGCTGGTCCCCAATGCGGAACTGGGCCACCTGGAGATTGACGGCCACGACGCCGAGACGAAGGCTTCCGCGTCCGCCCGCGAACGGGACGGCATCAGCTGGGAAGAATACTCCAAGCGGCTGCAGCGCTACTTCTCCCACGTGGAGTTCCTCTTCTCCCCCGACCTGTTCGTGATCGGCGGCGGCATCTCCAAGCGCAGCGAGGACTTCCTGCCGATGCTGGACCTGCGCACCCCGCTGGTCACCGCCAACCTGAAGAACAACGCCGGCATTGTGGGCGGCGCCCTGCAGGCGGCCCTGCACTTCAAGTACATTAAGTAGCCGGACGGCAGCACCGCACAAAAACGGCGCGCAAAAGCGGCGGAAGGGATTCTCCCTTCCGCCGCTTTTGCGCATCTAAAGCTATTGGGTCCCCTGGCCGGATCCGGCCCGGGACCTACTGGGCGCCCAGCGGGCGCTGCGCGCCGGACGGGACCCGCCCGCGGTTTTGCTGCGCTTCGGCCCGTAGTTTTTCAATGGCCGTCTCGAAGTCTTCCAGCGAGTCGAAGGACTGGTAGACGCTGGCAAAGCGCAGGTACGCCACCTGGTCCAGTTTCTGCAGCGGGGTGAGGATGGCCAGCCCCACGCCGTTCGCGTCGATTTCAGCCACACCGCTGGCCCGGATGGATTCCTCCACTTCCTGGGCCAGCATGGCCAGGTCATCCTCGCTGACCGGACGGCCCTGGCAGGCTTTGCGCACGCCGTTGATGACCTTGCTGCGGCTGAAGGGTTCGGCTACGCCGGAACGCTTGATCACGCTGAGGCTGGTGGTTTCCACCGTGGAGAAACGGCGGCCGCACTGCGGGCACTGCCGCCGGCGGCGGATGGCCGACCCGTCGTCGGCCAGGCGGCTGTCCACGACGCGGGAGTCGGCGTTGCGGCAAAACGGACAGTACATGTCCCGTCCTTTCGGGAAGGCGCCTTATGGTGCTCCCACTATAGGGCGCACTTTGCCTGAGCACCAAGTGGAGGACCACAACATGTAGTAGGTGCTCCTACTACATGTTGCGGGTATCCCGAAGGGTTAGCGGTTATTCGAAACGGACCGTAACCGCGTCCCCGTGCGCCGGCAGATCCTCGGCGATGGAAAGGGCAACAATGTCACCGCTGACTTCCTGCAGCGCCTCACGGTCGTAGTTGATCATCTGGATGGCGCGCATAAAGGTGGTGACGTTCAGCCCCGAGGAAAAGGCTGCGGTGCCGCCGGTGGGCAGCACGTGATTGGACCCGGCGCAGTAGTCACCCAGGCTCACGGGACTGTAGTTGCCCACGAAGATGGCACCGGCACTGCGGATTCGGCCAGCCACGGCTTCGGCATCGGCCGTCTGGATTTCCAGGTGTTCGGCAGCGTAGGCGTCACATACCGCAATGCCCTGCTCCAGCCCGTCCACGAGGATAACGCCGGACTGGGGGCCGGACAGGGCCGTGCGCACACGGTCGCTGTGCTTGGTGGCCCGGACCTGGGCGTCCAGTTCAGCCCGGACCTTTTCAGCGAGGGATTCGGACGCCGTGACGAGGACCGACCCGGCATTGGGATCGTGTTCGGCCTGGCTGATCAGGTCGGCGGCCACGAGCCGCGGGTCAGCGGTTTCGTCGGCGAGAACCATGATTTCCGTGGGTCCCGCTTCGGAGTCGATTCCCACTACGCCCTTGACCAGCCGCTTGGCGGTGGCCACAAAGACGTTGCCCGGGCCGGTAACCACATCCACCGGCAGGATGGCGGCATTATTTTCATCCTCCCGCACCCCGTAGGCGAAGGCGGCAATGGCCTGGGCGCCGCCCACGGCATAGACCTCGGTGATGCCCAGCAGCTTGGCCGCAGCGAGGATGGTGGGGTGCGGCAGCCCGCCGAATTCCTTCTGCGGCGGCGAGGCCAGTGCCAGGGAGGAAACTCCTGCGGCCTGCGCCGGCACAACGTTCATGATTACCGAGGAGGGATACACCGCAAGCCCGCCCGGAACATACAGTCCCACCCGGGAGACCGGCACCCATTTGTGGGCCAGGAGGGCACCGGGGCGGATTTCCACTTCGGCGTCGGCAGGACGCTGGGCGGCAGCGAAAATCCGGGTCCGCTCAATGGCCGTTTCCAGTGCCGTACGGACCGCCGGGTCCAGCTGCTCCAGCGCTGAGTCCAGCGCGGTTTCGGGCACCCGCACCGTGTGCTGCTGAACGCCGTCGAAACGCTCTGCCAGTTCCGTCAGCGCGGCGAATCCGCGGGTACGGACGTCGGTGATGATGGCTGAGACGGCGTCGGACGCGGCGTCGAACGTCGTTTCGGCACGCGGCATGGCACCCTTGAGCTCCGCGGGGCGCAGGTGCCGGCCGCGCAGGTCGATGGTGCGGAAGGAGTCAAAGGCTGCTTCGGGACTGGTTGGATTCACGCATTTCATTCTACCCAGCCAAGCCTCCGGGGCCCCTACCAGTTCCGCTGTGCGTCGCCGGGCGTCAGGCCCGGAACTCCTCCCCGGAGAAGATGTCATCAAGCATCAAGCGGGCGGCGCCGCGCAGGCCACCGGTTTGGGGATGCCGGGCGACCTCCACAACAAGTTCCGCAGTGGCCATGGGCGGACAATCCGAGTAGAGGGTCGAGCGCACCGCGGCAACGAAAACCGCTGAACCCGCCAAGACGCCGCCAAGGACCAGCCGGTTCGGATTAAAGAAATTAATGCTGGTTGCGAGGACACCGCCGGTCATCACTCCGGCGCCGCGCAGCAGTCCGGTTGCAGCGGGATGGGCGTCGCGGGCGAGGTCGATCATCGCCTCCACCGTCTGTACATCATGGCCCTGCAGCTGCATCTCGCGGACAAGCGCGGTGCCGGAAGCGAGCACGTCCAGGCATCCCGTCCGGCCGCAGGAGCAAGGCACCGCAGGAGCACCCTGCACCGCCGCATGGCTGATGTCCCCTGCCCACCCGTTACTGCCCTTGTACAGTTCACCGCCGGCAATGATCCCGCAGCCGATACCGGTGCCGGCTTTGACGAAAATCTGGTGCGGATAGGTGACCGGGTCAGTGCCGTTGAGCAGTTCCCCGGCAGCCATGAGATTGGCGTCGTTATTAACGATGACGGGCACCCCCAGCTCCCGCTGAATAATCTCCGCTGCGTTCGTTCCGTTCCAGCCGGGCATGCGGGACGGGGCAACAATGCGGGAATCAGCGCTCGACACCGGTCCGGGCACTCCCACCGAAACACCCCTTAGCCGGCCGGATCCCGTTGCCTCGGCCTGCTCGACCATGTCTTTGAGCCGGGCCGTTGCGGAAGTCAGGATAATCTCCGGACCAGCTGCAAGATCGAGGGCCGCATGGTGTTCAGCGAGGAGATTACCAGCGAAATCGGCCACCCCGAACGAGGTGCGGTCAACGCCAAGGTCAATACAACCCACCAGCCCGGCATCCGCCCTGATTTCCAGGCGCCGCGGGCGGCGTCCGCCGCGTGATTCCCCCTCGCCAACCTCTGCAACGTGCCCCCGCGCGATCAAAGCGTCGATCCGCGTTGCCACCGTGGAGGGAGAGAGTCCCGTGGCTTTTGCCAGTTCCGCGCGGGATCCCGCGCGGCCCGTTCGGATAAGTCCGATCAGGTCCACAGTGCGGGAGGGGCCAGCAGCATTTCCGCTCAATCGTTCAGCCATGTTTTCCCAATCTCTTCGATAGCTCCCTCTCAACTTAGTCCAACTTTATAGAAAGTTAATCGAAATATCTGTGAAACTTTTACTGCTTAGGTTTATTTTTGGAAAACCTCGGATAGTGTGTGGTGAGTCACACCAACGACAGAACACGGCGCCGCGGCCGGCTAAAGCTGCAGGCCCGGGTTCAGGAAAAGGCAGCTCGATGGCACTGGTTAATGATTCCTCCGGCCTCCCCGGACCCGTTGCTCCGGATAAGCCGGGTGCCATGGTGGTACTGAGGGATGTGCAGAAACACTTCGGTGAGCACCACGTCTTGAAGGACATAAACCTGAGCGTGGCCACCGGTGAGGTGGTAGTGGTGGTTGGCCCGTCAGGATCCGGCAAGTCCACCCTCTGCCGGTGCATCAACCGGCTGGAGACGGTAACCAGCGGGCAGATCCTCGTGGACGGCAGGGACCTGCCGGCAGAGGGCAGGGCGCTTGCGACGCTCCGCTGTGACGTTGGCATGGTTTTCCAGTCCTTCAATCTGTTCGCGCACCGCACCATCCTCGAGAACGTCACGCTCGCACCTGTCAAAGTGCGGCGCGTTGCCCAGAAGACGGCCCGGGCAGACGGAATGGAACTGCTTGAACGTGTTGGCATCGCCGACAAGGCCGACAGTTATCCGGCCCTGCTTTCGGGCGGACAGCAACAGCGCGCAGCTATTGCCCGCGCGCTGGCAATGCGCCCCAAGGTTCTGCTTTTCGACGAACCAACCTCGGCCCTGGACCCCGAAATGGTGACTGAGGTGCTGGACGTTATGGTCTCCCTCGCCCAAGAAGGAATGACCATGGTGGTAGTCACCCACGAAATGGGTTTCGCCCGGCGGGCCGCCGACCGTGTTGTTTTTATGGACGAGGGCCGCATCGTCGAGCACGGCTCACCGGAACGGTTTTTCGCCCGTCCGGATTCTGAACGGGCCCGGGCATTCCTCTCCAGAATCCTTACTCACTGACCAACTATCAGCGGCGCCTGCCGTCCACATCAGAAGAAAGGCCACACCTTGCGCAGCACATCCCCCTTCCGGCGGCTCCTACCTGCCGTACTTGCACTGACTGCACTGCTGAGCGTTTCGGCTTGCGGCGGCGGCGATACCGCCGTCCCCGGAGCCGAAGCCGGCAGTTCGACCCAGCCCTCCAACCTTGAGGAGGTTTACGCAAACGCGGTCGTGGCCGACGCCGCAGCCATACTGCCCGAGTCCACCATGGCCCGGATCAAGGAACGCGGAACGCTGATCGTCGGGGCCGCGCTCGACGCACCGCTGCTGTCTCAGCAGGACCCCGCAAACCCCGAAAGCATCGAAGGATTTGATGCCGATCTCGCGAAACTGCTGGCTATCTACATCCTGGGCGAACCGAATATCAAGATCGTCCCGCCGGCGTCCGAGACGCGTGAAGCCCTGCTCCAAAACGGAACGGTCGACGTAGTGTTCAATACCTACACGATCACCGAGGAGCGTGCCGAGCAGATCTCCTTCGCAGGACCGTATCTGGAATCAGGGTTGGCCGTTGCCGTGAAAGGCGACAACAAGGACATCAACGGCATCGATGACCTCGGCGGAAAAACCGTTATTGTCGGCGCAAACACACCTGCAGTGACTGCCGTACCCGAAAAGCAGCCGACGGCCACCCTGGTGTCCTTCGGCACCGATCCGCAGGCACTGCAGGCACTCAAGCAGGGCCGCGGGGACGCCTATGTGCAGGACTTCACGCTCCTGGCCTCACACAGTGCAGATGACACCTCCATTAAGGTGGTGGGCCAGCCCTTCACTACGGAGTCCTACGGCATCGGCCTGAAGCACGACGATGAGGAATTCAAGGCATTCATCAACGAATGGCTCCAGAAGATCCAGGCCGACGGGACCTGGGGCAAGGTGTGGGATGCCACGCTCGGCGAAGCCGTGGAGGCAGAGGCACCCAGCGCCCCCGAAATCGGTTCCGTTCCCGGCAGTTAGTCCGCCTGCCCGGCGCCCGGTGTCACTGCACGCCGGGCGCCGCGGCAGCGCCGCCGGGCGCCGTACCGGGCATTCGCCCGCCGCATACTCAAAGGAAATAGATGGACATCTTTGCCGACAGTGCCGACGCCTTCCTCCATGCCCTTGGAACAACGGTTGTTATGGCAATCATCGCCGGGGCGGGAGCACTGATCCTCGGCACACTCGTGGCCGCCGCCCGGATCAGCCCCATTCCGCCCCTGCGGGCTGCTGCCTTTGCCTACGTGCAGTTCTTCGTCAATGTTCCCCTGCTTGCCCTCCTGATCCTTGCCGTCTTCGCGCTGCCGGATGCCGGTTTCATCCTGCCGCTCACCCCAACGGCCGTCCTTGTCCTCACGGCCTATGAAGCTGCATACGTTTCCGAAGCCATCAGAAGCGGAGTCAACACCGTGGGCCACGGACAGATAGAGGCCAGCCGCGCCCTGGGTTTCACCCTCCGGCAAACACTTGGCCTCGTCGTCCTGCCGCAGGCACTGCGGGCGGCCGTGCAACCCATCGGCAACGTGATGATCGCTTTGACCATGAACACAGCGCTGGCCGCTGCCGTAGGTGTGGTGGAACTGACGTCCGCAGCCAACAAGCTGAACCTAGTTGAAGCACAGCCCATCCTGATCTTTTCCGCCGCGGGGTTGACCTACATGCTTCTTGCCCTCTGCATCGGACTCAGCGCCGGCCGTATCGAGCGAAAGGTGGCTGTTCTCCGATGACTACCGCCGTACCTGCCAAGTCCGCTGCCCGTACCCGCGTGCAGGCGCAGGCGACCCTGTCCCTCTATGACGAGCCGGGCCCGAAGGCCAGGCGGAACATACGTATATGGTCCGTGATCACAATCTTCGCGCTTCTGGGCGTGATTATCAGCGGGCTGATCCAGTTCGGTTCCAAAGGCCAGCTCCACCCGGACAAGTGGACGCCGTTCCTCTCCTGGCCCATCTGGCAGTACCTGTTCGTTGGACTGTGGGGAACTCTGCAGGCCGGAGCCCTCGTTGCCGTCCTGGGCGGGACGCTGGGACTCCTCCTTGCCCTCGGCCGCCTGAGCCGCTTCTCACCCGTGCGATGGATCTGCGCAGGCTACATCGAAACCGCCCGGACAATACCCGTGCTGTTGCTCATCTACCTGATGCTGTTCGGCCTTCCGCAGCTGGGCCTCAACTTCCCCCTGATCTGGAAGCTGGTCATCCCGCTCACCGTCGCCAACTCGGCTGCCTTTGCGGAGATTATCCGTGCCGGGATCCTCGGCCTCCCCCGCGGCCAGCGGGAGGCTGCACTCAGCCTCGGCATGTCGGAGGGGCAGGCAAGCCGTCTTGTTGTCCTGCCGCAGGCACTGCGTTTTGCCACGCCGTCCCTCGTGACGCAGTTGGTAAGCCTCATCAAGGACACCTCGCTCGGATACATAGTCGCCTTCACGGAGCTGTTGTACCGCGGTCAGGTGCTCTCCGCCTTCAACGGGCTGCTCATCCAGACATTCCTCGTGGTGACCCTCGTTTATCTCGTCTTCAACGGCATCCTTTCCGCCCTCGCCGCCCGCCTGCGGACACGCTCTCCCAAACGAAGCCCGCGCAGGGCCGCTGCAGGACCGGTACCTGTGGCCGGCGCACCCTTTTCCGACCTCCCCCGCCCCCAGTAAAGGAGCACCCCCGTGGTATCCCCCGCCGCGCCTGGCACGGCCAGCGCCCGCATATCCAACGCAGCCGAACAGCTCGCGGAACTCGCCGTCGTCATAAGGTCCGGTGTCACTGAAAGCCGCCATTTCGGCTGGTTGGCGGCACTTGACGCAGATGGAAACGTCGCCGCCAGCCTCGGTGCCGGCTCAGGGCAGGTGCTGCCGCGTTCGACCACCAAGCCGCTGCAGGCTCTTGCCTGCCTGCGCGCCGGCGCCGACCTGTCCGGCCCGGAACTGGCGATCGCCGCCGGAAGCCATACCGGGGAGGACGCCCACGTAGAGGCGGTGCGCAGCATCCTGGAGCGGGCGGGATTGGATGATTCCGCCCTTGCCTGTCCGGCCGATTGGCCCGAGGACGAAGCAAGCCGTGAGCGCCTGATAAGAGCCGGCAAGTCGCGCTCCCGGGTCCACATGAACTGCTCGGGTAAGCACGCCGCCATGCTGCTGGCCTGCACCGCAAACGGCTGGGACACCGCGGGCTACCTGGACCCGGCCCATCCTTTGCAGCTCATGGTCCGGGACACCGTGGAACGCGCTACCGGCGTTCCGGTTGAGCACGCGGCCGTCGATGGATGCGGAGCGCCGTTGTTTAGCACCACGGTCCTTGGGCTTGCGCAGGCGTTCCGCACCCTCGTCACCGCGTCCCCCGGGACTCCGGAGCGCCTGGTAGCCGATGCCATGCGTGCCAACCCTTTCCACGTCGGCGGAACAGGGCATGCAAACAGCAGCGCCATGACCCTTGTACCCGGCGTCCTTGCCAAGGGCGGGGCGGAAGGGGTTATCGGCATGTCCGCGTCGACCGGCCAGGCAGTAGCCATGAAGATTGTCGACGGCAACCCGCGGGCAACCACGCTGATAGCCCTTAAGGTCCTGGAGGCCCTCGGAGTCGACACTTCCGGTGCCGGAGCACTGATGGACCTGCCGATCAACGGCGGCTCGGAACGGGTTGGCCGGATATCGATTGGTTCGGACGTTGCTGCCTGGGCCGAAAACCCGGTGCCCCGGTGGTGAGGTCAGCAAACGGGTGTACGCCTGCAGTGCGGCGCATAGCCGTGGAACTCTGCGTCGATGACGTCGACGGGGCCCTGGTGGCGGACCGTTCAGGTGCGGACCGGATCGAGTTGTGCGCAAACCTGGGCGAAGGCGGCACCACGCCGAGTATGGGTGCGGTTCTGGCCGTGCTGCGGGCGGTGAACCGGGTAGGCGTCCAAGTCATAGTACGGCCGCGCGGCGGCGATTTTGTCTACAGCGACGCTGAACTCGAGACAATGTGCCGGGACCTGGAAGCAATCGAAGCCGCGGCGTCCGGGGCCGGCACCCCGGTAGGAGTCGTGACGGGCGTGCTCACCAGCGACGGCGAGGTGGATGTAACCGCAATGCGCCGGCTAATGGCGGCCGCAGGCACCCTCCCCGTGACTTTCCACAAAGCCTTCGATCTGGCACGGGATCCACTTAAGGCGTACCAGGAGCTCACGCAGCTGGGTGTCCAGCGTGTCCTCACCTCGGGCGGCCCGCACCCGGCAGCCGAGGGCATCGGAATGCTGGCTGAGCTGGTCCGCCTCTCCAAGGCCGCTCCGTCCGCGCCGTCGGTCCTGGTGGGTGGATCGGTCCGCCCTGCCAACGTGAGGGAAATTGTCGCAGCGACCGGTGCAGGCGAAATCCACCTGCGGGCCCAGACTCCGTCGCCGCGCATGGACGGAACGCTGCAGACAGACCCGGACATGGTCCGCAGCCTCTTCGCGGCACTGGAGTCCGCAGCAGCAGACGACCCACCCTCTGCTCCCCGTCACGACGCAGTGGTTCTCGCCGTGGATGTAGGCGGCACCAACATCAAGGGAGCGCTGGTGGCGGCATCAGGCCGGACCCTGCTCTCCCGTACCGTCCCGGCAGGTGTTACGGGCGACGAATCCATCGAGCGGATACTGGCCCTCGCGGAGGACCTCCGCGACTATGCGGAGGATGACGGCTGCGTTGTCGCAGGGGCAGGCGTCGTCACGCCGGGAATGGTGGACTCCCAAAAGGGAATCATCCGGTATGCCTCTTCCCTCGGCTGGTCCAACGTTCCGCTGAAGCGCCTCCTCACGGAGAGGCTCGGTGTCCCCGTCCACATAGACCATGACGTCCGAACCAGTGGCCTGGCCGAAGACCTTTTCGGAGCTTCACACGGTTCCGGCGACTCCGTGCTGGTTGCCGTGGGAACAGGTGTTGCCGCGTCAATCCAAAGCGGGGGCCATCGTATTTCCGGCGCGTCTGCCACAGCCGGTGAGTTGGGCCATATCCCGGTCATACCGGACGGGGAACGCTGTACCTGCGGCCAGTTCGGCTGCTTGGAGGCCTACTTCTCCGGCGCAGGGGTGGCCCGGCGTTTCGCCGCCTCCGGGGGCGAGGCAGGGTTGGACGTGTCGGGCATTGTTGCCCGGCTGGGTATCGATCCGCTGGCCGACCGCGTGTGGAGCGAGGGCATCACGGCCCTTGCGCTGGGACTCAAGACGCTGACCCTGCTGACCGATCCTGCCGTCATCGTCCTGACCGGCGGCGTGTCCCGCGCCGGGTCAGCCTTACTGGACCCGCTGCTCCGGGAGTTGTCCGGCTCACTCGCATGGCGGGATGCCCCCGATCTCCGTCTCTCCACGCTCGGGACCTCCGGCAGCCGGATTGGAGCAGCAGTCCTGGCGTTCAGGGCCGCCGGAATGGATAACGTGGTGTCCCGCTGGACCACGGAGGACGTCCTGATGCCCGTGTCCAGCGCCAGCTAGGGCGTCGGCCCGGCCGGCCTGCCTAAACGCCTAGGCGTCCAGGCAGGCCGGACCCAGCAGCACCTTCAGGTCGCCGAACAACGACGGCGTGGGGTTCACCCGCATGTCCACGCCAAGCTTCATGACTTCCACGGTGCGGGAGCCGTTCAGCCGGATCTGCACCTCGGACGTGCCCGGGTGGGTGCGCAGCACGTCACCCAGCTGGGAGACCACCGTTTCCGTGGCCTTGTAGGTGGCCATCGAAATGACCACCGGCCCGGAGTGGCCCTCGCTGAGGTCGGGAACGGTGAGCTCCTGCGCGTTCAGGGTCACCGCGCCGTCGTCGCGGCGCTGCAGCCGGCCCCGGACCACCACAATCAGGTCCTCGGCCAGCACGGCCGCGATGGGACCGTAGACCTGGCCGAAGAACATCACTTCCATGGACCCGGCGAGGTCCTCGATCTCACAGCGTGCATAGGCGTTGCCGCTGTTCTTGGCGATCCGTCGCTGCAGCGAGGTGATCATGCCCGCAATGGTGACAATGGCGCCGTCGGGCGGCCCGTCCTCCCCCACGATGTTCGTGATTGAGGAGTCGGCGTGCTGGCTGAGGATGCCCTCCAGGCCCTGCAGCGGATGGTCGGAGACGTAAAGCCCCAGCATGTCGCGTTCAAAGGACAGCTTGTCCTTCTTTTCCCACTCCGGCAGGTCCGGGATATCGATGCTGATCGAGTCTTCCGGTTCCTGGTCCGTAATGGCCGCGAACAGGTCGAACTGGCCCACGGCCTCGTTGCGCTTGAGCACCACCACAGAGTCAATGGCCTCTTCGTGGATCATGGCCAGCGGACGCCGGGCATGGCCCATCGAGTCGAACGCGCCGGCCTTGATCAGGGACTCGATGGTTCGCTTGTTGCACACCACCGCGGGGACCTTCATCAGGAAGTCCTTGAAGTTGGTATACGCGCCCTTTTCCTCGCGGGCGGCCACCATGGCCTGGACAACGTTAGCGCCGACGTTGCGGATGGCGCCCATGCCGAAGCGGATGTCCGTGCCCACAGGGGTGAAGTTCACCGAGGATTCGTTCACGTCCGGCGGCAGCACCGTAATGCCCATCTTGCGGCACTCGTTCAGGTACAGGGCCAGCTTGTCCTTGTCATCTCCCACGGAGGTGAGCAGGGCGGCCATGTATTCGGACGGGTAGTGCGCCTTGAGGTACGCGGTCCAGTAGGACACCAAGCCGTAGGCGGCCGAGTGGGCTTTGTTGAAGGCGTAGTCGGAGAACGGGAGCAGGATGTCCCATAGCGCCTTGATGGCTGCCTCCGAGTAGCCCCGGTCCACCATGCCCTGGTGGAAGCCGGCGTACTGCTTGTCCAGCTCGGATTTCTTCTTCTTACCCATGGCGCGGCGGAGAATATCTGCCTGGCCGAGCGAGAAGCCGGCCACCTTCTGGGCAATGGACATCACCTGCTCCTGATACACGATCAGGCCGTAGGTGGTATCCAGGATTTCCCGCAGCGGCTCTTCCAGCTCCGGGTGGATGGGGGTGACTTCCTGCACGCCGGTTTTACGCAAGGCGTAGTTGGTGTGCGAGTTCGCGCCCATGGGACCGGGACGGTACAGGGCGATGACGGCGGAAATGTCTTCGAAGTTATCCGGACGCATCAGCTTGAGCAGGGACCGCATGGGCCCGCCGTCGAGCTGGAACACACCCAGGGTGTCGCCGCTGGCCAGCAGGTCGTAGGAACCCTTGTCGTCCAGCTCCAGCTTTTCCAGGTCCAGGTCCACGCCCTGGTTGTTCTTGATGTTCTCGATCGCGTCGGAAATGATCGTCAGGTTCCGCAGGCCGAGGAAGTCCATCTTGATCAGGCCCAGGCCTTCGCAGGTCGGGTAGTCGAACTGCGTGATCACCTGCCCGTCCTGCTCGCGCTTCATGATCGGGATGATGTCGATCAGCGGGTCCGAGGACATGATGACGCCGGCGGCGTGCACGCCCCACTGGCGCTTCAGCCCTTCGAGGCCCAAAGCGGTGTCGAAGACGCGCTGCGAGTCCGGATCGGACTTGAGCAGTTCACGCAGTTCGTCGGCTTCGCCGTAGCGCTTGGCGTCTTTGTTATGCACGTCCTGCAGGGACAGGCCCTTGCCCATCACGTCCGGCGGCATGGCCTTGGTGAGCCGCTCGCCCACGGAGAACGGATATCCCATCACGCGGGAGGAGTCCTTCAGTGCCTGCTTGGCCTTGATGGTTCCGTAGGTGACGATCATGGACACGCGGTCCGCGCCGTACTTCTCGGTGACATAGTGGATCACCTCGGAGCGGCGCCGATCATCGAAGTCGACGTCGAAGTCAGGCATGGAGACACGGTCCGGGTTCAGGAAGCGCTCGAAGATCAGCCCGTGGTTCAGCGGGTTCAGGTCGGTGATGCGCATGGCGTAGGCGACCATGGATCCGGCACCGGAACCGCGGCCCGGTCCCACCCGGATGCCGTTGTTCTTGGCCCAGTTGATGAAGTCGGCCACCACCAGGAAGTAGCCCGGGAAGCCCATCTGGGTGATGATGCCGATCTCGTACTCGGCCTGCTTGCGGACGTCGTCGGGAATGCCCTTCGGGAACCGGTAGTGCAGGCCGGTCTCCACTTCCTTGATGAACCAGGATTCCTCGTTTTCCCCGGGCGGGCAGGGGAAGCGGGGCATGTAGGACGCTTTGGTGTTGAATTCGACGTCGCACCGCTCGGCAATGAGCAGGGTGTTGTCGCACGCGTCGGGGTAGTCGCGGAAAATGGCCCGCATTTCCTCCGGGGACTTCAGGTAGAACTCGTCGGCGTCGAACTTGAACCGCTTGGGATCTGCCAGCGAGGACCCCGACTGCACGCACAGCAGGGCCGCGTGCGCGGACGCGTCTTCGGCGTGGGTGTAGTGCAAGTCATTAGTGGCTACCAGCGGCAGCTGCAGCTCGCGGGCCAGCTTGACCAGGTCCGCCTGGACGTTGCGCTCAATGTCCAGCCCGTGGTCCATCAGCTCGCAGAAGAAGTTCTCCTTGCCGAAGATGTCGCGGAAATCCGACGCCGCCTGCACGGCTTCCTTGTAGAGGCCCAGCCGCAGCTTGGTCTGTACTTCACCGGAGGGGCAGCCTGTGGTGGCAATCAGGCCCTTGCCGTAGGTCTGCAGCAGGTCCCGGTCCATGCGCGGCTTGTAGAGGTAACCCTCGAGGGAAGCCAGCGAAGACATGCGGAAGAGGTTGTGCATGCCCTCGGTGTTCTCGGCCCACATGGTCATGTGGGTGTAGGCACCGGCACCGGAGACGTCGTTGCGTCCGCCGTCGCCCCACTTCACACGGGTTTTGTCCGCACGCGCGGTGCCCGGTGTCAGGTAGGCTTCCACGCCCACGATCGGCTTGATGCCGGCGCTGCGGGCCTTGTTCCAGAAGTCGAAGGCGCCGAACACAAAGCCGTGGTCGGTGGTTGCCAGGGCATTCATGCCCAGTTCCTCGGCGTGGCTGAACAGGTCGGTCAGCCGTGCTGCGCCGTCCAGCATGGAATATTCAGTGTGGTTGTGAAGATGGGCAAACGATTTGGACGTACTAGTTACTGAAGCCACCTGTACATTCTAGGCCCCGGCGCGGGAGCGCTTTGCCGCCGCCGCGCCGGGGCCTGCGTCACTGCCGGGCCGGGCCGGGGTGCGTGCCTAGACCTCGCCGCTGCGCAGGGCGTCGACGGCGTACTGAAGGTCCTGCGGGTACTCGCTGACGAACTCCACATGCTCACCGGTGCCGGGATGCGTGAAGCCCAGCTGTCGGGCATGCAGCCACTGGCGCGTAAGCCCCAGCTCGGCGGCAAGCTTGGCGTCAGCGCCGTAGGTGAGGTCACCGGCGCAGGGATGGCGCAGGGCAGAAAAATGGACGCGGATCTGGTGCGTGCGCCCGGTTTCCAGGTGCACCTCCACCAGGGAGGCCTTCCCGAAGGCCTCCAGCACCTCATAATGCGTCACCGACGGCCTGCCGCCCTCGACCACGGCGAAGCGCCAGTCATAGCCCGGGTGCCGCCCGATCGGGGCGTCAATGGTGCCCTTCAGCGGATCGGGCAGGCCCTGGACGACGGCGTGGTACATCTTGTCCACGGTCCGTTCCTTAAAAGCCTGCTTCAGCAGCGTGTAGGCGTGCTCCGTTTTAGCCACCACCATCACCCCGGAGGTGCCGACGTCGAGCCGGTGCACAATGCCCTGCCGTTCCGGAGCGCCGGACGTGGAGATCCGGTAGCCGGCAGCGGCCAGGGCACCCACCACGGTGGGACCGACCCAGCCGGGAGAGGGATGCGCTGCCACACCCACGGGTTTGTCGATGACCACGAAGTGCTCGTCATCGCCCAGGATCTTGAGGTCCTCCACCGGCTCGACGACGACGGCCAGCGGGTCCCGCTGTTCGGGGACGTCGGCGGTGATCTCCTGGCCGGCGTGCAGTTTGTCTGACTTGCCCAGCACCTTGCCGGCGGAACTGAAGTACCCGTCGGTGCACCATGTTGCGGCAGTGGAGCGGGATACATCCAGCAGGCCGGCCAGGACGGCGTCCGCGCGTTTGCCGTCAGCTTCGGGCGGGACCGCGAACACGGCGTGCAACTCGTTCATCGCTGCTCCTCGCCGTCGTTGGCCGCAGCGGGTTCCTTGGCGGCGGGAAGCGTGCGTGTCCCGTCGAGGCTGATGCCGCGGAGGGTCAGCAGGCAGACCAGGATCACGCCGCACACCACGCAGGAATCGGCGATGTTGAAGATGGCGAAATTGGGGAAGGCGATAAAGTCCACCACGTGGCCCTGCCCGAAGGAGGGCGCACGGAAGAGCCGGTCCGTCAGGTTGCCAAGGGCACCGCCGAGCACCAGGCCAAGGGCCGTGGCCCAAGCAAGCGAACGGACCCGGATCATCAGGTACACGAGGAAACCTGAAACCAGCACCATGATGATGGTGAACACCCAGGTGAACTCGGTCCCGATCGAAAACGCAGCTCCGGGATTGCGGATGAAATGCCACCGCAGCAGCGGCGGCAGGACATCGGTGACCTGTCCCTCGGTCATGGTGCGCACTACCCACAGTTTGGTGAGCTGGTCCGCAACGAGGGCGGCGGCCGCCAGGGCGAGCATGGCGAAGGCCGCTTTGGCCTTGGCAGGACGCCTGGCTCCGGTGTCCTGCGGGGTGTCCGGTGAAGAGTTGGTCATGGTGCTTTCTGTACTGCTGGGCGGAGCTGGGGGCGGGAAACGAGCGGCGCGCTCAGGCGCCGGAAACAAATGCAGCGGGGGGGGGGGGGGGGGGGGCCCCCCCCCCCCCCCCCCCCCAGGAGGATTAAAAGAAACACAACCCCCGCCCGCGCCG